>JBAYRF010000001.1:0-287987 GCA_041676785.1 Acidithiobacillus sp.
TCGTGATCTTGAAGACATTCAGGCCAAGGCCGCAGAGGAAGCCATTCCTTATCAAACACTCATGGCTAGCGTACTTCACAAATTTGTCACCGGACGCCTTGTTGAGCCGTCACCCAGTCTAACCTCTCGTTCAAGCGGGACGCGCCAAAAGCGGCGCACACCTTAACTCAAGCGTTAGGCGCTGCATGGCTTCCCACGATAGTCGCCCGGAATACGAAAGCCGAATGCATCGGGTACTCGGATACATTGACCAGCATCTTGACCAGTCGCTCGACCTCAACACGTTGGCTGAAGTCGCGCATTTTTCCTCATTCCACTTTCATCGACTCTTTTCCGCATGGATGGGCGAAACATTTGGCGATTATCTACGCCGTCGGCGTGTCGAGGTGGGTGCCATGCGGCTTGCGGTTCTGAACATTGCTTTGTCGGTGGGTTTTGGTTCTGCCGAAGCATTTTCACGCGCGTTCAAAAACCGGTTTGGTTGTTCGCCTACGGCTTGGCGCGAACAGCAGTACTCCCTACGCAATGCAAATAGCAATTCTGGTCAGGTGAATAGCAAGCGCAGTCAGGCATTAAAAGCGCCTTTCGCGGAACATGAAATCTCCCAAAACCCAAACAAGGAGAACATAATGAAAGTGACACTCATTGACCGCCAGCCTGCGACTATCGCCTATCTTCGCCACCTCGGCCCTTATGGCGAGCCCATCGCAAGGTTCTGGCAGGAAACTTATGTGCCGTGGGCTGTCATGAACAAGCTTGGCGCAGATCACGCGCGCTACGGCATCAGCTATGACGACCCGAGCATCACTGCACCCGAGCAATGCAGATATGACGCTTGTGCCGAGGTCTCGCCTGATTTCATGGCAACTGGTGGTGCGCTCAAGACAACCATTCCAGGTGGCAAATATGCGGTACTAAAATTCAAAGGCACAGTCGAACAGGTTGGGGAGGCTTGGGCGGCGTTACTTCGGGGCTGGTTGCCTTCCAGTGGTTTGCAACTTGATGCCCGTCCATGTTTTGAGTATTACCCAAAGGGCACGGCCTTTGATTGCGAGACGGGGAAATTTGAGTGCGAGATATGCATTCCTGTAGTTCCGCTTTGAAAGGCTCAGCACCTAACATGGCGTTCGAGAGAGACGCGCAAAAAGCGGCGCGCCCCTCAACTTTACGTTGGGTGGCTTGAGACGTGAAACCCGTAGAGATTGGCGAAGCAGCATGGAGAGGTAAGTACAATGATCGATTCAATATGGGCGCATGAATTCGCACGGGAATGGATAGCGGCATGGAATTCCCATGACCTCGAACTCATTCTGTCGCATTATGCGGATGACTTTGAAATGGCCTCGCCCCTCATCATCGAGCGCATGCAGGAACCCACCGGAAAACTGAAGGGCAAGGAGCAGATCAGGCCGTATTGGCAGAAAGGCCTTGCTGCGGTGCCGCCGCTGAAATTCGAGCTACACGACGTTTATGCGGGCGTGGACAGCATTGTGATCCATTACCGTAGCATCCACCGCAAGATGGTTTGCGAAGCGCTATTCTTTAACGCGCAACGCAATGTAGTGCGGGGGGCTGCCCATTATGGAGGCGCAGCCGAATAACAATGCCTGTCTTGATTAACCAGAAACAATATTTGCCGGATTTCATCCGCCTCAATGAGGATTGGATTGCACATCACTTCAGAATCGAAGAAGCGGATCGTGAACTGGCGCGCAACCCCGCCAGGATCATATCTGAGGGCGGTTACATCTTCACGCTGCTGGAAGAAGATCGAGTCATCGGCGTATGCGCGCTGTTCAAAGAAGATGCCAATGTGTTTCAGTTGGCCAGAATGGCGGTCAGCCCTGAGTTCCAAGGCAATGGCTTTGGCCACGCTCTGATTAGTGCCGCCTTCGAGCATCTGCATAAAATTGGGGCAAGCCGAGTTTACCTGTTGTCTAATACGATTTTGGCTTCGGCGATTGCACTATACAGAAAGCATGGTTTTACAGTTTTATCCGAAGGGCAGCATCCGGTTTATGCCAGATGCAATATCGTAATGGAGAAAGTGTTACAACCACCCAACCCATCGCTCAAGCGGGACGCGGCAAAAAGCCGCCGCGCCCCTTAGCTTTACGTTAGGCAGCAGCAATCTCAGAGGAGTTATCTATGGCGGTCAAAAACAGTGCGTTAGTTCTTATTGAGTTTCAAAATGAATGGCTGGGTGATGATGGGAAGATTCGTCACCTTATGCAAGATAAAGAGCAATTCGAACTTGCAATTGAAGGGGCAAAACGTGCTTTGGGGGCTGTACGCCAGCACACGATGCCAGTAGTGCATTGTGGGCTTCGGTTTCAAAATGGCTATCCAGAATTGGGTCGATGTTTTTATGGGTTACGGGCGGTCATTCCGCGCGTAGGGACATTTCCAACCGATGGAAAAGGGAGCCAATTTGTCGAGCCATTCGTCCCGAAAAATGATGAATTCGTGGTTCAGGGCCGGGTGGGTGGGAGTGGTTTCGCCGGTTCGAATCTTGACGCTTATCTCCGAAATCAACACTTAGACACCATCTATCTGGCGGGCTTCGCCCTGCATGTGTGTGTCGAATCAACCCTACGTCACGGCCACGATCTAGGCTACAACGTTGTTGTCCTCGAAGATGCTTGCGCTGCTTTTACACCGGATCAACGGAAACATGTCTTGGAGGATGTCATTCATCATTACGGCGAGCATATTACAGTTGATAAATTCATCAGCCATCTCGAGGGGTAGAACCATCAGCCTAACATAACGCTCAAGCGGGACGATCGCTATCGCGCCCGCCCCTTAGCTTTACGTTGGGCGTAATAATTCTTGTCGCACTTGACAAATAGGAACTGAGCGATCTAATATTCGGGCATGTCCTTGCACAGCCCCTCACCTATTGGCCCTGGCCGTCCACGCGAATTCGACTTCGACGACGCTGTGCGGGATGCCACGGCGGTGTTCCAGGCGCATGGCTACACCGCGACGTCCATGGTTCATCTCATAGAAGGCACCGGTTTGTCGCGTGGCAGTCTTTACAAGGCGTTTAGCGACAAGCACTCGCTCTTTTTGGCCGCCTTGGATCGATACGCCGCCAATGGTCTGAGCCGCTTGAGCAACGACCTCGACAAGGAGCCGCCGCGGGAGGCCATCCGCACCACGCTGCGGCATTACGCTCGCCTGTCCACGGCAAGAGAAGGTCATCGCGGCTGCTTGGTCACCGCAGCCGCGATGGAGCTGCTGCCGGCGGACGACGAAGTTCGCGAGCGGATCAGCGCGACGTTCAAGCGCATGCAAAACCTGCTGGCAACGGTCATTCGCAGAGGACAATCCTCAGGTGAGATCAGCACCCGCTGCGATGCCCGCGCACATGCCCGCTTTCTACTCTGCACAATTGAAGGCATGCGGGTACTCGGGAAAACAGGTCCGAGCGAAGCAGAGATGGAAGTCCTTATCGCCATCGCTATGGACACACTTGACTGACATTTTTTTGTCTAATTTGGAACTTTTCGGTTTCTAAAAGGCCACGAATGAGTAACTTGCACAACCCGACAGCTTCGGCACCTGAACCGACCGATACCCCCGACCCGCGTCGCTGGGCCGCCCTGGTCGTCCTGCTCGCTGGCAGCTTTCTGCCGCCCCTTGATTTCTTCATCGTGAATACTACCTTACCCTCCATCCGCGCCAGCCTGCACGCCTCTTCCGCTACTGTGCAACTTGTGATATCCGGGTATGCGGCCAGCTACGCGGTATTCCTGATCGCTGGCGGCCGGCTTGGTGATCTCTACGGCCGCCGCCGCGTATTCGCGGCCGGTCTGCTCGGCTTTGCCGGGGCATCGGTCATCTGTGGCGTTGCCTGGTCGCCTGCCGTATTGATCGCCGGGCGCGTACTTCAAGGTGTCACGGCAGCCGTCATGGCGCCGCAGTCGCTTGCCTCCATTCATGCGCTGTTTCCGGCGAACGAAAAAGCCAAGGCGCTTGGCTACTACGGCACAACGTTCGGCCTTGCTTCGGTGGTAGGTCAAATGCTCGGAGGCGCCCTGATTGCAGCCAACCCGTTCGGACTCGGCTGGCGTAGCGTATTTCTCGTCAACCTGCCCGTGGCCGCATTCGCCATCCCAGCCGCACTGCTGCTGATCCGGGAAAACCGGGCCGGGCGACCGCCTCGTCTCGATGTGCGCGGTGTAGTTCTGCTCGCGGCAACGCTGTCTGCCCTGGTCGTACCGCTAATCGCAGGGCGAGAACAAGGCTGGCCTGACTGGTCAATCGCTCTGTTGCTCGGCTTCCTTCCGCTTCTGACCCTGTTCTGGCGCCACGAACATCGGGTCGTGCGCGATGGCGGAGATCCGCTTGTCATACCAGCCATGTTGCGCGCACCCGGCTTGCTGCGCGGGCTGGTCGCCACCCTTTGCTTTTACGCCATTGCTGCTTTTTTCCTTACGTTCTCGATTTACGAACAATCCGGACTTGGCCGCAGCCCCCTGCATGCTGGGCTTGCCCTGCTGCCGCTTGCCATCGGCTTCATGCTTGGCCCGCTTACCAGTCCCCGACTACACAGGCATCTTGGCGCGCGCACACCTGTAGTGGGCATGGTGCTGGAAGTAATCAGCCTCGTAGGCGTCGCTCTCTCTGTCCACACCGACACTTCATATTTTCTATCGTCAGCTCTTTTTGTACTTGGTTTTGGGCAAGGCATAGCGCTGCCGACGTTGGTTCGTGCCTTGATTGATCGGGTGGAAGGAAAGATCGCCGGGCTGGTGTCAGGGCTTGTGTCTTCCGTCCTTCAGATCAGTGCAGCATTGTCCGTAGCCGTCATTGGCGGATTGTTCTACTCAGTGCTTGGCAATCGCTCTGATCCAGCGACAATCACATACGCTTTCACAATTTCCACGGTCATAATCAGCGTGTCACTGTTCGCAGCAGCTTTGTTGGTCAACGGTTTAGAGCCGGTAAGGAAATAGGATGCCAACCTCAAGCCGATCGCTACATAAACTTAACCCAGAGAGTATGTCACGGATAACGATCGCCCAACCCATCATTCCAGCGGACGCGCTAAAGCGCGCCGCTGAATTCAATCGTTAGGCAATTCCCAGTCACATTTCTTGGGCAATTACTATGGACGATTTACTAGGTGTTGGAAAAAGTGCAGATAAGTTGATTAGTGCTGTCGAGCGTGCATTGGGGGCAGTCTATCGCCCTTATGGAATACGGCGTGATGCAGATGCCGAGGCTTATCGCCTAACGACGCTCGAAGCCGCAAAAACTGACGCGAAGGTTCGACACACCGTAGAATTCGCACGGGCGAAGGCAGATGCTGACATAGTTACCGCAGAGGGGAAGCAAGCACTAGAGGCTCGACTCGAAGCGCGGTTAAAACATAAGGCCCTTCAGCAACAACAAAATATCGAGCGAATCGTTGAGGGAGCATTGGCCCAGCCTCAACCAGCGCCAGCAACCGAGGATGTCGATCAAGACTGGCTTACCAACTTCTTTGAGCAAGCGCAAAGTGTTTCGGGAACGGAAATGCAAGCTCTGTGGTCGAGAGTTTTGGCGCTGGAGGTCGGAGTGCCCGGAACGTTTTCGCCGAGAGCGCTAGATGTATTGCGAAAGATGAATGGTCCTTCTATTTTGCGCCAACTCAATTAGTACTTCGAGCGAGGCGAGGCGGCATAAAACTCCAGAACTACGCTCTGACTCCTATCGGACAAGAACTCTCAGTGCTTGTCGCTCCAGAAGAGGATTCTGCCTATATCGAAACCCTTTGTAATTCACTGTCTAAGCTCTTTCATATCCATAGCAAAAATGGCTAAACCTGTAATGCACCGGACCTGCGCGAAAAGCCGCGCAGCTCCATCTGCGGAGGTTGGGATGCACTTTGTAAATCCGGCGCTCGCGCAGCGAAAATGACGTGTCTTACCCCGGGAGGTCTCCACGGCGGTGGGCATGATCGTAGCGGAACTGAGGAAAACCCTGCTTGATTGGAAAGCGTACTTCGGCAGTGCCGAAGTGCTGAGTCCTCTGCGCGATATCGACAAGGGGGTACGACGCAAGTTACGTTGCTATCTCTGGAAACAATGGGGATCGGTCGGTTACCGGCAACTGCGCAAACGCGGCGTATCTGTGCGCGGAGCATGGAACACCAGTAAAGCGCACACGGCCCGTGGCGCCTGTTGAAAACCCGGCGCTCTCGCTGGCCCTGCCAGCGAGGCTCTTCGGCAGTTTAGGCCTGCCATCCCTCGCGGGATGACGGAATCTGTTCATTGAACCGCCGTGTACGGTCCCGTATGCACGGTGGTGTGGGAGGGGCAAGATCGCGAGGTCTTCCCCCATCCCGATTGGGCATCTCGTTGGACATTTCCCCTTCACTCGGCACCAAACTCACGGTATAACTTTAATATGATCTTTACGGAGACCTTAGCCATGGGAAATCAACTCGAATTGCTCGAAGCCGAAGCCCTGAAACTAACTGCAGGGGAGCGCGCAGCTTTCGCGCAGCTATTGCTCGCTAGTCTCGACGAAGATTCCGAGATTGAGGAAGCGTGGGCCGCCGAAACCGAGCGCAGAATTGCTGACATCGAAAGTGGGGTGTTGCAAGTCATTCCGATTGCTGACGCTCTGGCACAGGTCCGTGCAGCGCTGAAGTGAAGCTCGTCGTTACTCCACCGGCGCTCGCCGAACTGCACGACGCAGCAGCATTCTATACGCTGAAGGCGGGTGTCGAGCTTGGTCTCGCGCTTGTGGCTGAGTTTGAACGAACGGCCAATCTCGTTCTGGACAACCCTCTGCTCGGTGCTGTGTTCCGAAGCAAGCGCCGGCGATATATCCTCCGTCGATTCCCATATAGCATCATCTATCAGATCACCGCAGAGGAGCTTCGAATTCTCGCCGTGGCGCATCACAGGCGTCGTCCCGGCTACTGGGTGCAACGGAAGTAGTACGCACAAAAGAGGAGATTGAAAATGCGTAAAGCCAAACAAAAGCCTGTGGGCCGCCAGCCCAAAATTGACATTGGTGCTGAACTGCTAGCGTCGGCGCGCGAAATGAAGTCGGGCATTCGTGCCCGTGTTCATTGTCCCGAGATTTCTGCAGTCGCCCATGCCCGCTTGGCACCTGGCCTTTCTCAAGCCGCCTTCGCTGCGCTGCTTGGGGTTTCTGTGCGCACGTTCCAAGACTGGGAACAGGGTCGCCGAGAGCCGTCAGGCGCGGCAAAAACGCTCTTCCGCGTCGCAGAACGCCACCCCGAAGTTCTGCAAGAACTTGCTGCGTAAAATCGTGCGGCCCAACCCGGCGTTCGAGCGGACTTCGTGCATAAAGCCGCGCGAGGCCGCTCACCTAACACGTTAGCCCGCTCTATGCACAACACATGGCACTTTGTTGCAATGCAGTATTACGGGCTGATCCTCAATCGTACATATCTCGTTGCGGTTGACGAATCCTGCAACGAAGGAAAAGTCTGCCGCGGACTCACGGCGGTAGAAGCTGGCGGCGGCCTTACTCGCTACATCACTGGCCAATTGGCCGTGCATGGAGACCTCAATGATCCGTATTCGTACATTTCGGATCAAAAGCTCGCCCGTCCGCACAACGCCGATTTCAGCCTGAGTCACAGTGAAATTACGGGAATCACTTACAACCCAAAGAAAAAATGGGGCATGGGCCCTTATCCTCATGATGGCCGCATAACAATTTCAACCGTTAATGGGCAACGTGAATTGATAATCCTTGGCACTCAACCTGGGAAAGAGATTGCAGAGCGCATATCAGAGGTCACGCAGCGGGCTAACGATTCGTTCAAGCCGCCGCCGCGAAGCGGTGCGGCTTAAATCAGGCGTTTGACACCCACACTCAGAATGCGCGACTATTAGCTTTTCCTGCCCTCGGAGCCATAGTCATGGAATTAACTGCGGTTCTTACCCCTGCCGAAGAAGGCGGATATGTTGCCCTCAATCCCGAAACCGGCACGACGACCCAAGGGGAAACCGTTGAGGAGGCTGTTGCCAACTTAACCGAGGCAACAGCACTCTATTTATCCGAGTTTCCTCTACCTGCACTTGGGCATCCACCACTAGTCACGATGTTCAGCGTTCCCGCATATGCCTAAGCTACCGCATGTCTCCGGTGCTATGGCAGTTCGGGCACTTGAACGATTGGGGTTTACGAAAATTCGCCAATCCGGTAGCCATGTCATCATGCGGCGTGCCTCCAAAGCTGTGTCGTTCCGATGCACAGGGAATCAAGATCGGTACTCTTGCGGGTGTTCTGCACCAAGCCAATATATCGCCAGACGAATTCATCAATGCCTTGTGAACTTGGCCTCCAACCCGGCAGTCGACACGGACGCTACGCATAAAGCCGCGCAGCGCTGCTTACTTCTACGTTATGCACCAATTATCAGCTAGGAGCCTTTTATGAATGCAAAGTATTCTGGGCAATGCCTTTGTGGAGAAGTTCGCTATTCAGTTGATATTGAGCCGGTGTTTACAGGGAATTGTCATTGCAAAGACTGTCAAAAATCATCAGGTAGTGCATTCATCCCGGCAATGATTTTCCCTGAACAGGATGTTGTTGTTTCAGGTGATGTAAAATATTTCGAGTCTCAGGCAGACAGCGGAAATATGCACAAAAGAGGCTTCTGCCCAAACTGTGGTTCTCAATTATTCGCTCGGTTCAGCAATATGCTTGGAATGTTGGGTATAAAGGCAGGAACTTTAAATGACCCATCAAGCTATGTTCCAAAATTAGATTTCCATGTAGGTAGTGCCGCACCTTGGGATTTTATGAACCCAGAGCTACCTAAAAAACAAGGGGCAGCAAAAAACTAGCGATAGTGCATAACAAATCATTCAAGCGTTAGGCAATAAGGAGACAAGCATGAGAGGCAGTTGCCTTTGTGGTCAGGTCCAGTATGAAGTAAAAGAATTGGCCTCGGCAATTCAACACTGTTCGTGCCGAATTTGTCGTAAAGCCCACGCGGCCGCTTTCAACACGTCCGCAGCAGTAGAGCCAGAGCACTTCAAATGCCTAAGTGGCGAGCAACTGCTAAAGGCGTTTGAGTCATCTCCCGGCAAACATCGATATTTTTGCAGTAATTGCGGGACGCACTTGATCAAAAAAACGGAAGGACGAGAAACGTTCACTTTGCGCATAGCAACCCTTGATGATGATCCACATCAATTACCTGAATTTCAGAAATGGGCCTCGCATCAGGTACCTTGGCTTCATTACGGCTCTGACGTGGTTGCGTATCCAGAATGGGAGCCTGGGCATAAGTGAGAATGCGCCTAACAACAGCGTCCACTCGGACGCCCAACTGCGCTGCGCTCCGTTGGGTGCCAGTTACGCTGAACGTTAGGCTACAACGAGGATACTGTGAAAATTTTAGCTATCTCTGGTAGTGCGCGTGAATCATCTACAAATACGGCCTTGTTGCGTGCCATGCGAAAGCTTGCACCTGTAGACGTTGAATTATTGGTTATTCATAATTTAAACACCCTGCCAATTTTCTCTCCAGATACGGAGGGTAACAAAACACCAATGGTTGTGTGTGAGTTCTTGGAAACTGTGTCTGTTGCTGATGGCATCATCATCTCAAGCCCCGAATACGTTCGTGCCATTCCTGGTGGCCTCAAAAATGCAATCGACTGGATGGTTTCTCGCTTTGAAATTATCGACAAACCCATCTCTTTGGTGCACGCTTCACATAGAGGTGACGATATGCTGGCTTCGCTAAGACTGGTGCTTTCTACCGTAAGTAGTAATTTTCTCGAAAGTCTGTTTTTCCGAATCCCTCTTATTGGCAAGTCACCGCAAGAAATCACTGAACTTCTGAGTCAGCCAGAACACGAGTCTCAAATTGTATCTTTTTTGCACAATTTTGTGGCCGCGCTTCAAATGATTGAGAGCACGCCTAACCCAGCATTCAAACGGGACGCGCTAAAGCACGCCCATTAATTTTACGTTGGGCATCACACCAACACGCCTCAGCACTTCGCTTCTTCTATGTACTTCAATCAGGAGCCTAAATTGATCGACAACAACTCACCCAGCGAACCTTCTTCTACGCAATCAGCTTTCGGCGCTATCGCCCCCAAGTTTGCTCAACTCAGTGATGACATACTGTTTGCCGACGTTTGGGAGCGGCCGCAGCTATCAAAGCGAGACCGCAGCTTGATCACGGTAGCAGCCTTAACTGCCTTGTATCGTTTAGAGCAATTGCCTCTTCATTTGGAGCGCGCCCAGGACAATGGACTGAGTCGTGAAGAGCTCGCAGAAGCGGCCACGCACTTGGCTTTCTATGCCGGATGGCCCGCAGCAGCCTCAGCTTTGAAGCTGCTGGAAAAATCGCCCGACAGAACCTAAGGGCCTAAATATGCCATATTCCCGCATTTCTTTGCTAAAAGGCAAAAGCCCTGAGTATGTCAAAGCGCTCTCTGACAGTATCCATCAGGCCTTGGTCGAGGCTTTTGAAGTTCCAGTCGATGACTGCTTTCAAGTAATTCACCAGCACGAGCCTGGCGAACTCATCTTCGACACTCACTACATGGGCGGCCCACGTTCAGACGATTACGTGCTCATCTGCATTACCGCAGGTCGTCTGCGAAGCACGCAAGTCAAACAGGGTTTCTACAAACATTTGGTAAAACTGCTCCAGAACTCTCCCGGCATCCGCCCGGAAGACGTCATGGTGGTCATTAACACGACTCAAGCAGATGAGTGGTCCTTTGGAAGCGGCAACTCCATTGTGCCGCCCGCGTGAATGGAACTCTCTCCTCTGCCGTGACACTGACTTTATGAATCCGCGATGCCCAACCCTGCAATGCACCGGACGCTGCGCGATAAAGCCGCGCAGCGCTGGTTACTTCTACGTTAGGCCCTTTGCTCACAACACGACGCTATCGAAAATATGCCGATCCGAATTGAATAGTTAGCCGATCATCCAGAATGCATTCCTACGTTAGCAGTCTGGTCCCTTCCCCCAGAAAGTTCTGCTGAGACAATCGCGATTAAGTTCCACACCTACGTAAACCGAGATGCCTCCACGTTGGGCCTGCCACCTTTACCTTAAAGTTTACCTTGATTTATACTACGTCCATGCCTACTCCCACTGCCACTATTGAGTACATGAAGTTGTCCGTTTCCGAGCGCATCCAGCTCGTTGAGGACATATGGGATAGCATTGCTGCAGAGGCACCTGATACCGTTGAATTGTCACAAGCTCAAAAAGATGAGTTGCATCATAGCGTTGCTGCCCATCGTGCTGACCCTTCCACCGCCATACCGTGGGAACAGGTTCGATCCAAATTATTTCCGAGTAAACCCTGATGTTGGTCGTGCTCCGCCCAGAGGCAGAGCATGAGCTTCTGGAAGCGCAGACTTGGTATGAATCAAAAGCGCTGGGGCTTGGTTTTGAGTTCGCCCGCGCCGCTGACGCGGCAGTTGCGTCTGCGCTTCGTAATCCCTACACGCTAATCTACCTACCAAGTCCGGATGAGTTGCTGGTAGTTTCATTTTTTCATCAGCACCGTGAACCTGGTGTTTGGATGGAGCGGTTTAGAAGACGGTAATTCCGAGCAGAAAGGCCACCAGAGACTACTTGCTGAGGAGCAACCCAAATGAAAAAACCTGACGCGTTTGAGGAAGATATTTTAGCCGCCTATGAAAAGGGCGATCTCAAGTCCACCTCACCTTCAAAAGCTGACTTGGCAAAATTCAAAGCTGCTTCCACCGCTACCTTCCTCAAGGAAAAGCGGATCAACATCCGCCTTTCCACGCCTGACTTGATGGATATTCAGGCTCGCGCACTTGAAGAAGGTGTGCCATACCAAACCCTAATAGCCAGCGTGCTTCACAAGTTTGTGTCAGGGCGTCTTGTTGAGCCGTCATCCAGTCTAACCTCTCGTGCAAGCGGGACGCGTCAAAAGCGGCGCGCCCCTTAACTCAAACGTTAGAGGTCTTACCCATGACCACCATCCGTTCCCGTAACATGCCCGCCGTGATCAGGCGGACTTCTCCGTAGTCTTTGCGGTCGTCCTCGCGGGTAAAGGTTTCCCTGCAAACACCAGTGGTGCTTGTGCTGGTAATGGGCTGTTTTTGAGAAGCTAGGCATCCACCCGATAGACCCCTCACCACAGGATCACCCACGGCAAGATGCTCTTCGGATAACCCGTTCTTGCCCAATTTTTGGGTGTGGGCATTTTCCGCATAATCACATGAGGATGTTCTATACTCTGGCTGTTAGTTATTTATGAGCGAGTTCAGAAAATAGGGTTTACCGAACCACGGAATTTCGTGCCCGTCATCAGCAACTTCTGAGCAAGGTCGTCAATCAGTCTTTACAGCCTTTTTCCAGTCGTCACCCATAGGAGTAGCACCGTGACTGAAAGCAAGACGGATATTTTGATTATCGGCGGAGGACCAGCGGGCATGATGACGGGTATTACTGCCGCCCAGTTTTCTCCCCATAAAAAAGTGCTGGTGATTCGTCCCGAAACCGACGCTGTCATTCCCTGCGGCATTCCCTATATTTTTGGCACGCTGGGAGGTACGGAGGAAGACATGGCTGGCCGCGCGCCGCTTTTGGCGGCCGGTGGACAGTTACAGATCGGCAAGGTCACGCGTGTCGATCGGGCTGGCCACACCGCTACGCTGGCCAATGGAGATATCATTCATTGGGAGAAACTCGTACTGGCGACGGGCGCGGAGAACTTTATTCCGCCGATTCCCGGAACGGATCTTGAAGGTGTCTTCAGCATCCACAAGGATTATGAATATTTAGATACCCTCTTCAATACACTGATTCCTAAAATTAAAAAACTGGCCATCATTGGTGGGGGGTTTATCGGTGTGGAGTTCGCCGATGAAATTCGCAAACGCGGTATTGAAGTGCATATTGTCGAGATGCTGCCGCATCTCATGCAGGCGGCTTTTGATCTGGATGCCTGTATGGCGGTGGAAAAGCAGCTCAAAGCACAGGGCGTTCATGTTCACACCCACTGCAAGGTAGAAGCCCTCTCCGCCGACGGCAAGACTCAGCAGGTGGGCAAAGTGCACATTGCCGGACAAGAGGCGCTGGAGGTCGATGCCGTACTGATCGCCATTGGCACTCGTCCGCAGATGACATTAGCCAAAGACATGGGATTGACGCTTAGTCGTTCTGGGGGCATCTGGGTAGATGCTTTTCAGCGCTCGCGAGAAGATCCCAACATATTCGCGGTAGGTGACTGCGCCCACAAGCAGGATTTTTTCACCCGCAAGGCCAGTCATGCCATGATCGCTTCTCAGGCGGCTGCCGAGGGCCGGATCGCGGGTATGAATCTTTACGGTTTGCGGGAACTGCGTTACAACGCCGGCTCCGTCAGTGTTTATGCCAGCGAGATTGATGGCTTGGCCTTTGGTGTCGCCGGGCTGACCCAGCATCAGGCGGAACAGGAGGGATTCCCGATCCTCATCGGTGAAACCCGTCTTCCTGACCACCACCCTGCGGCCATGCCCGACACGAGCGAAATTTATTGCCGCGTCATTTTTTCCGCAGATTCCCTACAGATCCTCGGTGGTCAGGTGCTTGGCGGCGCGACGACCGGGGAATTGATCAACACCATTGGCCTCGCCATCCAGATGCACGCCACCGCACCCGATCTCGCCAGTATGCAATTTGGTAGCCAGCCGCGCCTGACCCCCTCTTTGCATCCCTTGGTGGCGGCTACCGGAGATGCCCTGCATCGTCACTTCCAGCCGCTTCATCCCTGCATAAACGGAGTCACTCATGCCTAAAATTCCCCACGCCCCCTTGGGTATCCCTAGCGACAGCGCGCGGCGCTGGATCGAAAATTATCATCTGGCCACCCAAGACAGCGGGCGCCTGTTTCTCATGGCGGGTGATCAGAAAGTGGAACATCTGAACGATGATTTTGTCGGAGGTTCGGTCGCCTCTGATGACGCTGATCCAGAACATTTATTCCGCATTGCCAGCGCCGCTCCAATTGGCTGTTTTGCTGCCCAGATGGGGCTCATTGCCCGTTACGGCAGTGATTATCGTGAGATTCCTTATCTGCTCAAACTGAACAGCAAAACGCACCTCATCAAAACGGCGCAACGCGATCCCGTCAGTCTGCAGTGGCAGAGTATGGCGCAGGTTCACGATTTTGTTCGCTATTCCGGGCTGAATGTGGTCGGTGTCGGCTATACTATTTATCCGGGCTCCGAATTTGAACCCACTATGCTGAGTGAAGCCGCACGCATGATCCACGATGCCCATGCCATGGGACTACTGGCCGTCATCTGGGCCTACCCTCGGGGTAAAGCCGTAGGCACCAAAGAACAAGACCCGCATTTGATTGCTGGCGCGACGGGCTTGGTATCCTGTTTGGGTGCCGACTTCGCTAAAGTGAATCCGCCGTTCGACGCTCAGGGGTCCATGGATGCCGAACTGCTCGGTGAAGCGGTTGCGGCTGCTGGACGCACCCAGGTGATCTGTGCGGGGGGATCAGAAACCAGCGCCGTAGATTTTCTCCGGCGGCTTCATGATCAGATTCATATAGGCGGTACCCAAGGCTGTGCTACCGGTCGCAATGTCCATCAGCGCAGCCAACCCGATGCGGTGCGCTTCTGCGCTGCTATCCACGCCATTGTTGTCAAAAATCAGGGGGTTGATGAAGCCGTTCAGTTACTGGGCGATCCTGCATGATCCACTTACCGGCACAGCGTAGCAAAATCGTCTGTACCATTGGCCCAGCTTCGGATCATGCGCAAACCTTGGAACATATGATCCGGGCTGGGATGAACATCGCCCGCCTCAATCTCGCCCACGGCACGCCGGATGAGCACCGGGCGCGAATTACGCGAATTCGCAGCGCCGCAGCCAGAGTTGATCAGCGCGTTGCCATTCTTGCTGATTTGCCCGGCCCCAAAATTCGCATCGGGATTCTCCCAACCCCCGTTACCCTCAAGCACGGCGGACATGTGCTGCTAGCTCCCAATGCGCCCGGTACCGCCGAACAAATTCCATTAGAGCTTCCCCGCCTATCTCATCCCCTGACCAAGGGCGATACGGTTTTTATGAATGATGGATTCATTGAACTCCGAGTCGAATCTCACGATACGCAGGGCATTCATTGTCAGGTGATCGTGGGCGGGGTGCTCCTTTCTCACAAAGGCGTCAATTTACCCGGTGTGACACTGGAAGGGGGTGCGGTAACAGCCGCTGATCGCGAATTGCTCGCTTTTGCCTTGGAAGCAGGCGTCGACGCTCTCAGTGTTTCTTTCGTAGAAACCGCCGAAGATATTCACACGGCCCGTCGTGAGGCGCAGGCCCTCGGTTATGCGCCCTTTATGGTCGCCAAAATCGAGCGGGCGCAAGCCTGGCAAGATATTGATGCCATTATTGCCGCAACGGACGGCATCATGGTGGCTCGTGGCGATCTTGGAGTTGAAGTAGCGATTGAGCAAATTGCGCTCATCCAAAAACGACTGATCCGTAAAGCCCGAGCGGCCGGAAAACCGGTCATTACCGCCACGCAAATGCTGGAATCCATGGTTCACCAGCGGCGTCCAACCCGCGCCGAAGTCACCGATGTCGCTAATGCCATTCTCGACGGTACGGACTGTGTCATGCTCTCAGAAGAATCCGCCATGGGTGAATATCCCGTGGAAGCCGTCAAAATGCTGGCGAAAATTGCCCATATTACCGAAAGCAGCCGCAGCGAACTCAGCCCACTCGACGATGAAGATTTCCAGGATACCCCAACCGTCGAATCGTTGATCGCCCGTAACGTGCAGAGCAGCGCAGAAAGTCTCCATCCGCTTTTTGTAGTTACCCCAACGGAAACGGGCACTACCGCAGCACGTATAGCCCGGTTTCGCCTTGCGCCTTGGATTCTTGCGCTCAGCCCCCATCACCAGACCTGCCAGCGTCTATGCTTTCACTATGGCGTGCATGCCTTGGAAATGCCCAGCCCTGAACAAGGCTGGGAGCATGGGGTACGTCGTTGGCTCGTCACCCACGGTTATGAAAAAGGCCTGATCCTGTTGACTCAAGGTCCGAGTCGTCATCACCCTGGTGGTACCAACCGCTTAGAAATCATTCGTCTGGAAGCACCCACAAACCCTTAATAGGAGTCGTTATGGACAGTTTGATAGAAGACATCATCGCTCGTGACATTCTAGATTCTCGCGGTAATCCCACCGTCGAAGTCGAAGTGCATCTTCAAAATGGTCATTTTGCCCGCGCTGCCGTACCCTCAGGGGCCTCTACCGGCAGCAAGGAAGCCGTCGAGCTGCGCGATGGGGATGCCCAACGATTTGGTGGTAAGGGCGTACAGAAAGTGATCCATAACATTGAAGAAATCCTCGCACCCGACTTGCAGGATCTTGACGTGCGCGATCAGAAAGCCATTGATGAAACCATGATCGGTTTGGACGGTACGGCCAACAAAGGGCGTCTAGGAGCTAACGCCTTGCTCGGTGTTTCCATGGCCTGCGCCCGCGCCGCTGCCGATTATTGCGGTCTTCCACTCTACGCTTATCTGGGTGGTCCTGGGGCAACCCGGCTACCAGTGCCCTGCTTCAACGTCCTCAATGGCGGGGTTCATGCGCACTGGCAGGGCGCTGATTTTCAAGAATGCATGTTGGTACCCTATGGTGCAGATACCTTTCGCGAGGCAGTGCGCTGGGGTGCAGAAATTTATCACGCTCTGCAATCGGTATTGATAGAAAAACATCTTTCCGTTGGTGTCGGAGACGAGGGCGGCTTCGCGCCTATGGTCAAATCGAATCACGAATCTTATGACCTGCTGCTCGACGCCATTCGTAAAGCCGGATTTGAACCGGGACGCGACTGCGGCATCGCTATTGACCCCGCTTCTTCGGAATTTTTCAAAGAGGGCAAATATCAATTACGCACTGAAAACCGCGCTATCACTAGTGCGGAAATGGTGCAATATTACGAAGAAATCGTCCGTAATTATCCAGTAGTTTTACTCGAAGACGGGCTGGCCGAAAACGACTGGGAGAGCTGGAAGCTGCTCAACGAAAAACTGGGCGATACCATTGAACTGGTGGGTGACGACATTTTCTGTACCAATCCCGAAATCATCGCTCAGGCTATGAAAGATAATATTGCCAACGCCACGCTGATCAAGCTCAACCAAATTGGCACCGTGACGGAAACCATCACCGCCACGCGCATGGCGCAATATCACGGCTGGGGCGCATTCGTCTCGCATCGCTCGGGCGAAACCACGGACGATTTCATCGCCGACCTCACCGTGGGTCTGGATACGGGGCATCTCAAATCTGGTGCGCCTGCACGCGGAGAACGGGTAGCCAAATACAATCAGTTACTGCGCATTGAGGAAGAACTGGGCACCGCCGCAACTTATGCGGGCAAACAGGCTTTCTGTCGTCCCATCCGCTTCTAAGGGCCACCCACCATGAGCATTGCGCCCTGTTATTTGCTGCCCCAGCTTCCGGAATCCTTATCGGGGCTGGCAGAGCTCGCCCTGGACTTGCGCTGGTCTTGGAGTCATGCCGCCGATGCGCTCTGGGAACAGATCGCTCCAGAGCTTTGGGCACAAACTCGTAACCCTTGGTTAATTTTGCAGAATATAGGTAGTCACACCCTGCAATCCCTGGCTGCTGATGCAACTTTTGTGGCTACGCTCAAACAATTTGTGGTCCAGCATCAGGAACATCTCACCCAACGCCACTGGTTCGAGGAAAACTACCCTCAAGCCCCTTTTAGTCAGGTGGCTTACTTCAGCATGGAATTCGGCCTATCAGAAGCCCTACCTATCTATTCCGGAGGCTTAGGAATTCTGGCTGGTGACTGCCTAAAAACCGCATGCGACCTGGGCATACCCCTGCTAGGCATCGGGCTGCTCTGGCAACAAGGCTATTTCCGGCAAAGCCTTGATGCCAATGGTCAGCAGCAAGCACTTTATCCTTATAACGATCCTACCCAAATGCCCGTCACCCCCGTGCGCGATGCCGAAGGCGAATGGCTTCGCTTGGAGCTCCCTTTTCCCGGCCGTAAAGTCCTTCTTCGCGCCTGGCAGGCGCAAGTCGGCCAGGTCACGCTTTATCTGCTGGATAGTAACGATCCATTGAACACACCAGCGGATCGTGGCATCACGGCCGAGCTCTACGGCGGCGGACCAGAAACCCGTTTGCAACAGGAAATCTGCTTAGGGATCGGCGGCTGGTTGTTATTGCGTCGACTCGGCATCCAACCCGAAATTTGCCATCTCAATGAAGGTCATGCCGCCTTCGCTATTCTCGCCCGCGCCTACAGCCACATGCGTGACCACGGCACACGCTTTCATTGTGCTTTGACCGCTACCCGCGCAGGCAATATTTTTACCACCCATACCCCCGTATCGGCCGGTTTTGATCGATTTTCTCCCGAACTGCTCACGCGCTACATTGCCGGGGCTCCAGATACTTTCGGCGTAGAAGTAGAAACCGTCCTCGCCTTGGGTCGCGAGCACCCCGAAGATCCCAACGAAGCCTTTAATATGGCCTGGCTGGCGGTGCGTGGTAGCATCCTTGTGAATGGCGTGAGCCGTCTGCACGGTGCGGTCAGTCGTCGCTTATTTCAGCCGCTTTTTCCGCGCTGGGCAGAAGACGAAGTACCGGTGACTCATGTGACCAATGGGGTGCATATACCCTCTTGGGATTCTGCCGAAGCGGATGCGCTCTGGTCGCTCCGTTGTGGAAAATCGCGCTGGCTGGGCGACCTGAAAAATATTGAAACCGACTTTCGCCAGACACCGGACTCCGCACTCTGGGAAATGCGCAGCGCCGGTCGCCAGAAAGTCATCCATTTCGCCCGAGAACGACTGCAACAACAACTGGCTCAGGCGCATGCGCCAGCAGCAGAACAGGAGCGTGCCAAGACCGCGTTGGACCCGAATACCCTGACCTTAGGCTTTGCCCGCCGCTTTACCGCTTATAAACGGCCTAATCTACTTCTGACAGATCCTGATCGACTGTATCGTCTGCTGAGTGATACGCATTATCCAGTTCAACTGCTGATCGCAGGCAAGGCCCACCCCAAAGATGAAGCCGGAAAAGCCATGATTCAGCAATGGACCCAATTCATTCACCAACATCCCGATCTCGCCGGACGCATCGTGTTTATTGCCGACTACGACATGCTGGTGGCCGAACAACTGGTACAGGGTGTGGACGTCTGGATCAACACCCCACGCCGACCCTGGGAAGCCAGTGGCACCAGCGGCATGAAAGTATTGGTCAACGGTGGCCTGAATCTCTCCGAACTGGATGGCTGGTGGGCAGAGGCCTACTGCCCAGACACGGGCTGGGCTATCGGTGATCGCGCAGAACATGACAGCGATCTGCAGTGGGATATTCAGGAAGCAGAGAAACTCTATCAAATACTCGAAGATGAAATCGTCCCGCTCTTTTATCGTGGACGCGACGTGAATGGCTGCCCTTGCGGATGGGTCCAAAAAATGCGGATCAGCATGAGTCGACTCACCCCACAATTCAGCAGTAACCGCATGCTGCAGGATTATGTTTCCAAATTATATATTCCGGCTGCACAATTACTGTCTGCGCGGAACGACAAAGCCAGCAGTGAGGCCATTTGTCAGTGGCAGCATGATCTCCATCAGCATTGGCCGCTCCTGCATTTTGGTGAACTCAGTTGTCATACGGAAAACGGTCAGCATCATTTCGAGGTGCAGGTTTATCTGGATGATCTGAATTGCGACGCCGTAATGGTTCAGCTTTTTGCCAATGGCGATGAAACACACCCCCCGGCCGTGATCCCTATGCAGCGCGGCGATGCACTTAGCGGCGCTATTAACAGCTATAATTACACGGTGGTGGTTTCGGCAAAGCGGAATTCGGAACAATTTACGCCGCGCATTATCCCTTATCACGAAAATGGCCTGGTACCGATGGAAAGCGCTGAAATACTCTGGTACCGCTAACAGGAGGTTGCATGAACCAACAATTGCCGGACCTGAACACCATTGTTGAGACGGAAAAGAAAATGTTCGGTAAGTATTTGTTGCCCATAGCCATTTTATTGATTGTCATTGGTATATTTGGCCTGCTCAGCCCCATGATACTGTCTGCAGTTACCGACGGTATTATTGCCGCCATACTGATCATTGCAGGATTCACCTGGATACTGCATAGCGTTCAGATGCACCAGCACCAACTTGCCGACTGGCTTAAGCCATTATTATTGCTAATTACCGGTGGCATTATGATTGCGATGCCCAATGCGGGCATCGCGGCCATCGGACTAATGTTCATCCTTTATTTTATCATTGACGCCTACCGCAATTTCACCCAATCTGGCGTGCATGCCCATCATGGACGGGGTTGGTTTATTTTCAGTGGTATTGTCGATATTGCTATCGCCATTCTCTTTTTCGTGACATGGCCCCAAGGTTCATTAATACTGGTAGGGATATTTGTGGGAGTCAACCTGATTTTTGATGGCATTATTTTGTTAATGTTGCGTAATGCATCACCCGGTCAGGGTACGTTAACCTAAACTCCCGCCACCCGAACTTCTGATTTTAACCTTAAATTTTTCTAAACACATTGGAGAGCCTGATGTTTGCTTTAAAAGCCTTATTTGATAATGATAAAACCATGCACGAAGCAATCGCCAGCATAAAAAATGCGCTCATGGTAAAACATCAGGATCATCCCGATTATTATGCCGTTCTCCGCAAAATGACGGATCAACCGCTCAACACGCATCCCACGGTATTTGCCGAAAAAAATGTTGTCTACTGTGAATTTTATGGGTTTGACGAAAAAGAATCAGCCATGGCTGAAGCGGCCTTGTTAGATGTGGGCGCGATTGAAGTCGTAGTGGAATAAATCATTAATGAATATGATGATCATTTTGGCCGGCCTAGTCATTCTAGGCGCGGCCAGTCAATGGCTGGCTTGGCGAATCAAACTGCCAGCCATTATTTTCCTGCTCGGAATTGGCATCATTGCTGGTCCCGTAACTGATCTGATCCAGCCTGACACACTTTTTGGCCCGCTCCTTTTCCCTGGAATTTCCTTAGCGGTAGCTGTCATCCTTTTTGAAGGTGCGCTCAATTTACGTCTGCGAGAACTCGGTGGATTAGGCCCAGTGATTCGTCGGATGGTCAGTCTGGGCACGATTAGCAGTTGGCTGATATTGGCCGTCGCCACCCATTGGATTACTGGATTTGAGTGGCCGGTAGCCATACTCTTTGGTGCCGTGGTTGTGGTCTCAGGTCCTACCGTGATTGGTCCAATTTTACGAGCGGCTCGGCCAAACGTGCGGATTACCAACGTGCTCATGTGGGAAAGCATTCTTATTGATCCCATAGGTGCCTTATTAGCCGTTCTGGTTTTTGAAGCCGTAGTTGCTCACCATGGTTCAAGTGGTCTCAGTTCAGCCGCCCTTGTATTCTTGCGGATTATTGGCGTAGGGCTTTTACTAGGAATTTTAGGCGGACAATGCTTTGGTTGGCTACTCCGAAACCGTGCTATTCCCGATTATCTGCATGGAGTCGTGGCGCTGGGGAGCGTCTTCATCATTTTTGCTACTGCCAATCAGCTTGCTCCTGAGTCAGGACTTTTAGCCGTTACATTGATGGGGGTTTGGATTGCCAATATGCGCGCCGTTCCCCTGGAGAATGTTCTGAATTTTAAAGAGAGTCTTTCAATTCTCTTAATTTCCATCCTTTTTATTCTGCTGGCAGCGCGCCTGAATCTTGCCGCCTTGGGCGATGTGATCGTCTCTGGAATATTACTGATGTTAGTGATCCAGTTCATTGCACAGCCTATTAAAGTCTTGCTCGCTTATGATAGCAAGGAACTAAATTGGCGGGAGCGATTGATGACCGCTTGGATCGCACCACGCGGCATCGTGGCGGCCGCAGGTGCTCCCGTTTATGCGGCACAACTTCAAGATCTCGGTTATAAAAATGCGTCCTTGTTTGTACCCTTAACTTTCGCGCTCATTATTGTCACGGTTTTACTCGCCAGTTTTACGGCGCGGCCACTGGCCCAATTACTCGGCGTCTCAGAGAAAGACCCGCGCGGTATTCTCATCATAGGTGCTAATAATTTTGCCATTGCGGTTAGTAAAAAACTGAAGGATTGGGGATATCGGCCCCTACTGATTGATGACGAATATCGACAAATACAGGCTGCCCGTATGGCAGGATTAGAAACCTTTCTGGGAAGCCCCGTATCAGAAGCAGCCGATCGCCAACTCAACCTGATCGGATTTGGTTATTTACTGGCTCTCTCTACCGATCCGGCACGAAATCTCATTGCCTCTTTACGTTATAATCCGGAGTTCGGACATCGTGCGGTGTTCACGTTATCCGACGGTAGCGGTAACAAAAGCAGTCCTCGCAATCGTACTGCCCGCCAGCATCGACGCCATCATCTGTTTAACGATCAAGCAACGGCTGACGCGTTACTGAGCAAGATGGAAAACGGATGGACACTCAAGACGACCAAACTGACTGAACAATTTGACTGGGCACAATATGGTCAGCAATTTATCAACGGCTATATTCCTCTGTTTATGCTAACAAACGAAGAAAAGCTGGAAATTATCAATAGCGACATGGACGAGATCAAAGCACAACCTGGGGATCAAATCCTGTCTTTAATCGCACCAGAAACGGAATCCCCCACAACAGAAAATGCCACGCCGGGATTTTTGCCCTAAGCATGGAGCGTCCCCTGCCCGATTCTCCTTGCCTTGGCTTTTGTACGACGGCTCTCGGCGATGACGTTTGTAAATCCTGCGGTCGTACTTTTGAAGAGGTCTGCCAGTGGATCACCATGTCTCCGGAACAAAAAATGGCTACTTGGTGCCGTATTCGAGAAAATGGCTGGTGGGATCAGCAACGCCTAAAAAAGGGACTCTAAGCAATCATTGAATGCGTTTTGAAGGCATTTTCTGGCGCATTTTCCGAGCAATAGCCTCCACCATCACCTGAATACCCAGCCAATTAGGATGCACGCCATCCGGCCAGAAATAACTCGAATGATGACGACTTAACAAATCCCAGCGCACCAAGTGCACATTGGGATAAACGTTTGGAAGAACCTGATAGAGACTTTGCACTTCTTGAGCCCACGGCCTCGGCACTTCTGGAACAACCAGAAAAACCTGACGTGGTCCTACCTCGCGCATAAACTGGGTCATCTCCGCGATACTCACCGGACCATTGGTTCCCAATTCCACCACCACATCACCCACACCAGAAGTGAGTTGCGCTTCTTTTAATATCTTCCAGATTTCAATAGCACTCGAAAACTGTCGCCCCACTCGACCATCAATAAAAGCGTTGGGGAAAACATGGGCGAAATATCCGGACCAACCGGTTAAAATGCTGTCTCCCAAAACAATGATTCCAATTTTTTGATTACCTGACGGAAAGCGAATAACAGAATTCTCCGCAAAGGCATAATCAGGATCTGGTGACTGCGTGATGTCATTTCTCGCATCAATAATGGCGATCTGATCCAGCGTGACGGGGGCTTTGCTAAATGGCGCCACGGAATCTGTCACCGCAGTAGAATGGACACCGGTAGAAGCGAGCGGCTTAGGCGTTGAAGTCTTGTGCGCTGCCTGATCTCCACATGCGGACAAGAGGAAAAGAAGCAGCACTTGGATGGCTCTTTTAACCAATACAATCCCACCCATTATCTCTATCAACTCCCTGAGCCTGCCAGCAGCAGCGACCTAAAGTATAATACCTGCCCCACTGATCCCGAAATTCTGCGGTCATTGCCAACCTGATGCGCTTCCGCTAAATTATTCATTAATAGAATAAGTAGCGATCGCATTCCATGCACCGTTTTATCTTTTGGCCCGTCCTATTATCCCTTGCAGCATTAGCTGGGTGTGCCAGCCAGCACAACGTGCTGGGCAAGGAGACGGCGTTGAAAATTTCTCAGCTCAAGCTTCGTCCAGGGATCAGTGATAGCAAAGACCTTCACATACACACTGAACAAGCCTGGTGGCATGCCCTTGATGAGCCGCCACTAAATCAGTTGATGGCGCTGGCATTGGCCCATAATCCTGATCTTGCAGTTGCGCGCGCACGCGTGGCTGAAGCGCAAGGAATAGCGCGCATTCAGGGCGCGGAGTTGCTACCCAACGTCAGTGCCAGCGGACGCGTTCAAGCTGCGCACTGGACGGAACATCAGTTTTATCCACCGCCCTATGGGGGAAATACTACTTGGAACAATGCATTAAATCTGGACTTCTCGTATTCGTTGGATCTTTGGGGCAAATACCGCGCTGCCGGTATGGCTAAAAAGGAAATTTTTGCCGCACGCCAGCAAGAAGAGCGGGCAGCCGCATTGCTGCTCGAAAATAGTCTTTTTCAGAACTACATTGATTACGCCCAGACAAAAGCCTTACTCCGACAAAACCAAGCACAACATAAAATTCAGGAACGTTTGCTCTATATCGCTCAAACTCGCTTGCAGCATGGCTTAGAAAATGCCGAGTCGGAACGACGAATTGAGCAACGCCTCCAGCAGCTCCGCAACGAAAAGCAGATACTGATCGGTAAATCCCAGGTGCTCAGCGAACAGCTCGCGGCACTGGCTGGTCAGGGGACAACACTCCCAAGCACGCTGACACCACCCACTCTGCCCCGCAAAATTCACTGGCAAGTACCGCAAACGGTTCCTGCTAACCTCATAGGCAACCGCCCCGATGTCATGGCGCGACGCTGGCAGGTAGAGGCTGCGGCAGCCGAAGTACATGTGGCAAAAGCCGAATTTTATCCCAATATCAATATCGTGGCTTTCGTCGGCGGATTGGCGGCGGCGGGTAGTTTTTTTCAATTTCTGCAGGTCAGTTCCGGACAATATGGCGTCGGGCCTTCTATTACCTTACCTATTTTTGAGGGTGGGCGGCTACGCGGCAATCTTCGCGCCAAGAAAGCCGCATATAATGCAGCAGTTGCAAACTATAACCAAACACTAATAAACGCATTTCGACAAACCGCAGGAGCCATCACCGAAATCCACACCCTGAGCCTGCGTCGTGAAAGTCTGCGTAATGAACATAAAGCGCTTGAAGAAAACCGAGAAATCGTCAGAAAACGCTTTCTGGCGGGACTCACCAATCAAACGGCGTTACTCACGATAGATACGCAAATGATTGCGCTCCGCCAACACCAAATTGATCTCAATGCGAACGCACTGGCAGCTCTTGGCACGCTCTATGCGTCCTTAGGTGGATCTTTTGTACCGGGCACGCTACCTGTCCCCGCAGTCCCATGATCATGAATATCAAAAAGCGAAGTAAATTAGACTCTGCCTGCGAAATCGCGGGATTTACGGCACCTGCTGATATTGACCAAAGTTGGCGTCGAACTGCTGCGAAAACTCATTAAAACACCCATCATCGTATGAACAGTCCGATCTCTCCCATCAAATCCGTCCGATCCTTGCCCAGATGGCCCCTTTTGGGGCCTTGGCTCAAAGAACAGAGGGAAACTTGGATATTCGTCGCCAAAACCGTTCTGGCAGCCTTACTCACGCTCTGGCTGGCCTATCGCTTTAACCTAGAATCGCCGAGTACCGCAGTCATAACCGTCTTCATTGTCATGCAGTCTCGCAATGGAATGGTATTGGCCAAGGGGTTCTACCGGGCACTGGGCACCCTGGTGGGCAGTGCGGTCGCGGTGATCCTCGTGGCTAGCTTTGTTGAAGATCGCATTCTTTTTTTAATCGGACTAGCGCTTTGGGTTGGCTTGTGTACAGCAGGTGCTCGCTATTATCGCAACTTTCAGGCTTACGCTTTTGTGCTCGCCGGATATACGGCAGCTCTGGTTGGCCTACCAGCCGCGTTAGACCCGCTGCACACCTTCGATATTACGATTACGCGAGTGAGTGACGTATTATTGGGCATTCTTATCGCCTCATTGGTCAGCGCCATCGTTCTTCCTCAGTCCATGCGTGGGCTGTTACTCAGCACGTCTCAGCTGCGCTTTGAGCATTTTCTGGAAACCACCGAGCGTGTTCTGAACGGCGGTATACCTCGAAAAGACTGGTCCCGACTACACCTCAACGCCATCAATGAAATGGTCAAACTCGATAGTTATCGTTCGAGTGGGCTTTTTGAAAGCGCCCGAGCTCGTCAGCAACACCTTCATGTACAACAAATGATTGCCGAAATGATGGCGGCGGCCAGTTCACTCCATTTATTGAATACGCATATACGACGCATGCAACACGAGCCCTTCTGCGTTGTCGGCGATTGTTTCAAGCCTATGCTGTCGCGCTGGTCCGAACTCATTGATGAAGCCAGAACAACCATCGCGCAATCACCTACGCCACTCGCGTTATACGCGCGCTTGGAAACATTGTATGCGGAAATGCATACCGAAATTCCGCCACTGCGCTTGCAGATGCAAGACAGTCTGACGGCCGAACAACTCCTGAGCTTTGACACGGCGGTACTATTGCTGTCCCGTTTTCTCAGTGAACTGACCTTATTCAGCCACCGCTATGATGCCTTACACAACGATCGCTCACTGGTTACTTTAAAAATGTCTGGCAGATATTTTTTCCATCAGGAACGCGAATATTATCAGGCAGCTTCTTTTGGCAAACCTAAAACAGAAATTATCCAGCCTCTTATTGCCGCGCTGCGCAGTATTGTTGTCGTGGCTCTGATGTCCGCATTCTGGCTGACCACCGCTTGGCCATCGGGAATCTCTGCAACAATTATCGCGGTGGTTATCAGCGCGCTGTTTTCCACTTTTCCCAACCCAGTAGCTTCTGTAAAACAAATGATGATCGGTTTTATGTTGGCGTTTTCTGGTGCAATCCTTTTCAGCTTTTTTGTTTTGCCGCAAATTCAAGGTTTTACACTCTTAGCTTTGAGTTTAATTCCCTTCCTGCTCATCGCCCCCTATATTCTTAGTTATCCCCAATGGCCCGGTATCGCTGCAGGATATGGTATTTTTTTTCCACAGCTCACCATTCCTGACAATCTCCACGCCTTCAGTTACTCCGGACTGATTAATAACGGAATCGGAGAATTAATCGCTGTCGGCGCTGTAGGCATTGCCTTTATGGTAATCATGCCTGTCGGTAATTGGCTAGAGCAACACCGTCTTTTTCGTGCCTTACAAAGACAAATTGTGGCGGCTTGTCGCAGATCCCTGAAAGGGTTACGTTCGAGTTTTGAGCGGGATACCCGAGAACTATTACGCCAGATGGTCACAAACCCCACTTCAGGGCAAGATGCAACCCGTCTTCGCGCTGCACTGCGCATGCAGGATCTTGGTGAAGCGGTTATTCAGCTACGTATTCTCTTAACTCGCATAGGAAATGATCGAAGCGCTTTCAGTCCGCCGGAAGCAGAGCTGAATATTGCTGTTGACAAAGCCATCCACGCTTTAGAAAAACTCTATAAAACTGCAAATATTACACAAGTTAACGATACTATTACCGCTTTTAACCAGAGCTTTAAGCTAGCAGGCAATCTACCAGAAACCAATAGGGACACCTCTACCCAGCAATTACTGGACTTTAAAAGGCTAGTTCTAATATATATTCATCTGATTCGTAAGTTATTACATAGCATTCAGTCCACACCAAGCAGTGCGCAACAAATGCCTGCAAGCTCCACTCAGGATACCCACCATGCCTCGTGAAATACCAATTTTTAATGCGATGGTCCCCACGTTGTTATTGATATTGGTGTTCAGCATTATTGTATATCTGCTGCTGAACCAAATTTTAGTGGACTGGGATCTGGATCGTTATGTTTGGCATCCCGCGTTATTTCGCCTATCGCTTTTTGTCTGTTTTTTTTGCGCCCTAGGAATATGGTGGTATCAATGACACTGCGTAGTATCAGTCGTTTTTTTCTTACGCTCGCGATTACCGCTTTGGCCATCGGATTAGCCTATATCCTCTGGCAACGCTATTTGAACGCCCCCTGGACGCGTGATGGCGTAGTCCGCGCCCATATTGTAGATATTGCTGCTGATGTACCGGGGCGCGTTGTAGAACTCGCAGTGCACGACAATGAAACCGTCAAGAAAGGTCAACTTCTTTTCACCATTGATCCAAAACGCTACATAATCGCTCTACGGCGCGCCGAGGCACAACTTGCAGCCGCACAAGTGACTCTGGCGTTACGTCGCGAACAAGCCCAGCGTCGCGCAGATCTTGGTCCCGATGTGGTGGCTAGCGAACACCGGCAAGACTTCGTGCTCGCCGAAAAAACGGCCCAAGCGCTATACCAACAGGATCTTAGCGCAGTATCGCTGGCCCGTCTGAATCTGCGGCGTACCCGAGTGCTGGCACCAGTTGGCGGCAGCGTTATCAATCTCCGGCTTCGCCAAGGCGATTATGCCAATACCGGCATACCGCGAATTGCGCTGGTGGCCAGCCATTCTTTTTGGGTCTACGGTTATTTTGAACAGACGCGTCTTGCTCATATTCACGTTGGTGATCCCGCAAACATTACCTTACTCGGACAAGGCCCCATTATTAAAGGTCGTGTTCAGGGTATTGCTGCCGCCATTGCCGACCGTGAAAGTACTGACGATAATCGACTCATTGCGAATGTCCGCCCTACATTCAACTGGGTACGCCTTGCCGCCCGTATTCCGGTACGGATTCAACTCATCCATATTCCCCAAAATGTTCAGATTGCCGCCGGAATGATCTGTACAGTGGTCGTTAAACCGCATCCCAAGAAGCACCATCATGCTCAAAACAAATCAACGGTCACGACTGACCCGCCAAAGTAAGCAGTACCTCTACAAAATGTCTGCTGGCCTGTTCAAGTGGCCCATCGTTTTGGATTGTCGTCATAGGGATTTGCGCGGGAAGCCCTATTTTTCTTTGAAAACGCTCTTGGATAGATTCGGGGCTGTCACGATGACGTCCTGCCAAGCGACGCCAGATTTCCGATGCAGAAGCGGTCACATATAGAACATGACCACCATATTCAGCGAGCAAACTGGGAATCACCATACGAGAAACATTGGCGACAATCACTTGGGCACGCGGGGACTCCGGAGGATGAAGCTCAGTTCGGGGTAGACCATATTCGAGTCCATGCGCACTCCAGATGCAGGCAAAATATCCGCACGCTTGCAGGCGGATAAATTCTGCCGGAGAAACACCCTTCTCTCCCGTTTGTTTTTCCATTCGGGTGACTAGTCGTTGCGCGAAATAAAAACGACTATCCCCTGCCAACATCTTTCTTGCCGAACTAATAACGGAATCCTTTCCGGCTCCCGATGGACCTGCTACCAGCGCCAGCATGCGCCTTATTTCCAATTCGATGGGGCAAGAGGAATCCGACACCAAAGCTCAAACGGAGCAGCGGAATTCTCTTCGAGCAATAGAGCCAGACTGCGCACGGGTCGAGGTTGTTCTTGTATACCGTCCAAATAGTTTTCAGCTTCGCGTAATAAACGCGTATCCGGCTGCTGATCGGTGAGGGTCATGTGGAAAACATATTCCTCGAAGACATAAGGATAGCCCCACTGCTCTAGGTAAGTTTGTTGCCGAGGGTTGGCTAGTTTTTGCTCACGACAAGCCATTTCTGTGGCGGTATAAGGTCGACGAAAAGCATCAAAATCGCGCACACACATATTCGCCAGCGCTGTCAGTTCGGAACTGGCATGACCCAGGTGCAAAGCCACAAATCCCTCGTCCTGGGTGAGAATCAGGGGCGGCAATATAAACGACGCCACGGTGGAAAGGCGGCGACGTACCGCGTCGACAAAATCATCCAATGGGCCTTGCAGCGGCATGGGCGCCTTGATGGTCGCGTGAAAACCATAGCGACTGGCACGACGGGTCGCATCGGCCAAACCCGGTACGCGTGGACGCTGGCAGGGCTGACGACGCTCCGAATCCCAACCCAGCCAATGACAGCCTGCTGCCCATAGGGGGTCGTCCGCTTCGGGCAGATAGTAAATAGCGACGCGCATGAGTTCAGGCGATCCGTTCGCCAGCTTTCCACACGGCGCGGAGCAAGGGAAAACCGTCTAATTCGCGTACTCGCAGCAAATCTCCGCGCAACCCGACACGCAATGCCCCTCGGTCCATGAGGCCCAGCATTCGCGCGGGCGTAAGACTCACCATCGCGACGGCCGTCGGCAAATCCACAAGCCCGCTCCGCGTCAAGAAAAAAGCCGCTTCTAACAGGGCATTGGGCACGTAATCCGAAGCCAGTACATCAACCAGACCGGCGGCCACCAGATCTCGCACGACCACATTACCCGAATGCGATTCACCGCGAACGACATTGGGTGCGCCCAGTACCGTCGCCATATTATGAGCATGCGCTTCTTGTGCCGCTTCTTGGGTGACCGGAAATTCCGCAATGCGCAATCCATCACGGGCATTACGGCGAATTTCCGCTGCACTGCGATCATCGTGACTGGCGATCTGCAAACCACTTCCGCGCAACCGATCGAGAATGTAAGCGCGGTTCCCTTCACTGTAGGTTTCACGCCGTTGCTGAGATTCAACAATCATCTGATCCAATTGTGCCGCATCATACCCGTCCCCACGGCGTCCCTCGCGGAATTTTTGGAGATTGGCGTGCTGCCCTACTCCGGGCGTGTGGTCCATAAGACTGATCATGTGTACCGGTGCCTGTTCTAGGACCGCTTCAAAAAGCTCACGCATATTCGGGGTGGGAAGCTCGCAACGCAAATGGAGCACATGATCACTGCGCAGCATACCTTGCTCTGAAAGTGCGCCCAGATCCACCACGGCATCCCGTAGCGTCTGGATGCGCTGAGTTTCAAACCCCGCATCGCCCACACACAAGGCATCGGCGACCGTGGTGATACCCGCACCCGCACACTGAATGTCGTGCGCTAGGAAGGCGGAGCGCGAAGGCCAGCGTACATTGGTGCGTGGCTGGACTTGGCGCTCCAGATTATCGGTATGTACGTCTACAAGTCCGGGCAATAACCAGTCCCCTTCGCCATTTTCAGTTCCGGGACGGGGCGTCGGATCATCGTCCAAGTGGCGAATAGTGCCATGTTCATCAAGCTGCAAGCTGCCATGAACGATGCCATCGTCGAGCACCATCCGCACATTTGTGAAAGCGAGGGTTTTCATCCGCAGATCTCCGCTTGAAAGGATATTGAATAAGTACGATCCGCAACCTGAGCCACAAAATCCGGGTCATGGAAAATGGCCAGTATGCCACGACCTGCGGCCTTAGCGCTCAGAATCAGTTCGCGAACCACCATGGTATTTTCCAGATCCAGTGATGCCGTGGGTTCATCCAGTAAAATCAACGGATGATTACCCACAAAAGCACGCGCGATGTTGACACGCTGGCGTTCACCACCAGAAAACGTAGCTGGGGGCAAGGCATGTAGCGAAGCGGGCAGATTGAGCTGCCATAGTAAGCTGCGCGCGCGATCTTCAGCTTCTGACGGATCGATCCCCTGATCGAGCAGCACCTGCGCCACCAGATCCAGCGTGGGAACCCGAGGAATGACTCGCAGAAACTGGCTGGCATAGGCCATATGATCGCGACGCAGCGCCGTAATACGCCGTGGCGTGCTGTTCAGCATATCCACCATTTCCGAACCGGCTCGAACCCGAACGGCACCACCGTCGCCGCGATAATTACCGTAAATGGTGCGCAGTAGTGTCGACTTACCCGCTCCTGACGCCCCAGTTATGACCACGCACTCGCCCTCCTCCAGCGTCAAGTGCACATTGCGCAGCGCATGCAGACGCAGCCCACCCCGCAAGTGCAAAATGAATGTTTTATGGAGCGCCTCGATTTCCAAAAGATTCATACCGGTAACACCGAACTGACCAGAAGCTGGGTATAAGGATGCTGAGGATCATCCAGCACCTGGTCGGCGAGTCCTTCTTCAACAATCTCGCCATAACGCATCACGGCAATACGTCCTGCCAGCAGACGGGCTACCGCCAGATCGTGGGTCACCAGCACTACCGCCATCTGGGCATCGACCACCAGCTTTCGGAGTAAGTCCAGCAATGCGGCCTGCACGGAAACGTCCAGCCCACTGGTGGGCTCATCGAGATACAATAAAGACGGGCGGCTAATCAAGACCCGAGCAATTTGCAACCGTTGCAGCATACCCCCGGAAAATTGTCCGGGCAGTTCATCCATGCGGGCCGGATCAATTTCGACTTTTTCCAGCCACCGCAAGGCTTCGGTCCGAAGCGTACCATAATGATGACAACCCATAGCCATCAGCCTCTCGACAACATTTCCGCCTGCACTGATTTCCATGCGCAAGGCATCTCGAGGATTCTGGTAAACGTAACCCCAAGCACTACGCTGCGCTTGCCTGAGCTGATGGCGGCTCAGACTTTGCAGAGCGCAGATTTTACCTTCCGCAGAAGTGATCTGCACGGCTCCCATACTGGGAGCCAGCATTCCGTAAAGAACATTGAGTAACGTGGATTTTCCTGAGCCGCTTTCGCCCACTACGCCCAATATCTCTCCGGGCCAGAGGTCCAAAGAAACACCACGTAAAACAGGTTGTGCGCCAAAAGACAAATGAAGATCGCGAACGGAGAGCGCGGGCAGCAAAGCATCCATCAGCTACGCCCTCGACAGTAATCCGTATCGGAACACAAATATTGGCGCTTTCCTTTATCGTCGACAATAATTTCATCCTTGTAGGAATCCGTCGCGCCACAAATACTACAGGGCATATCCACCTGCAGTGGCGCAAAAGGGTAGTCATCAAAAGCGAGCGGTTCCACACGCGTATAGGGCGGCAGCGCATACAGGCGTTTTTCTCGCCCCGCGCCAAATAACTGCAGGGCCGGATTGCGATGCATTTTGGGCACGTCGTAGGCCGGAATCGGTGAAGGCGACATCAGATAACGCCCCTCAATGAGCACGGGATAATCATAGCCAATGGCGATACGCTCATAACGCGTAATATGATCATAGAGTTGCAAATACATCAGACTGTAATCCCCCAAAGCATGAAGCACCCGGGTTTCTGTGCGGCGTGGCTCCAGTTTGAATAACGGTTCGGGCATTGGCACCTGATAAACCAGAATTTGCCCCGCGCGCAAAGGGGTTTCAGGAATCCTGTGACGCGTCTGGATGATACTGGCTTCTGTCGTTCGGGTAGTTGTCCGCACAGCCGTAACTGATTCAAAAAACTGTCGAATCGAGACCGCATTGGTGGTGTCATCCGCACCCTGATCAATCACTTTTAACACATCCTCGCTTCCGATAATGGACGCCGTCACCTGAATGCCACCCGTGCCCCAACCGTAGGGCAAGGGCATCTCCCGACTGGCAAAGGGAATCTGGTGTCCAGGAATCGCGACGGCCTTCAGCAGACTGCGGCGGATTGCCCGTTTGCTGCGCTCATCCAGATAGGCAAAATTATAATGCGTCATCAGCCTGCTCCGATGGGGTTGCACCCACGCCATGCATAGCCCGCAACAAGGCTATTTCACTCTGAAAATCCACATGATGCGGCAGTTTAAGGTGTTCTACGAAGCCCGTTGCTTCCACATTATCACAATGACTGAGGACAAATTCTTCATCCTGAGCCGGCGCAGTCACCTTTTCGCCTAACTCTCTAGCGCGTAGAGCGCGATCTACCAAAGCCATGGCAATAGCCTTGCGTTCCGCCTGACCCATGACCAGCCCATAGCCTCGGGTCAGCGTCGCTTCCTCTGGAGAATTACCATGAAATTGATTGATCATCTGACATTCGGTCATTTCGACGTAACCGATACAAATACTAAAATCCAGTTCCGGCGGACAGAGTTCAACCGCTGCGGAGCCCACACATAATTCCGCAATAAAAGGATGATTCTGTCCGTAGCCACGCTGGGTCGAGTAAGCGAGTCCCAGTAAAAACCCTTCATCCGCTCGGGCAAGCGTTTGTAGACGTTGACAACGTCCCGCCGGAAATTCTGGTGGGCGACGGGTAATATCGGCATTCATGGCAGCATCAGGAGCAGGATCTGTATGGTGACCTTCCATTAAGCCTTCCTGAACCAAGTGATCCATAATACCAGGGCCTCTGCGGAAAACGGGATGATCCCGCGCTTCTCCAGCTTCATCAGCGGTGTCCTTTAGGTTTTCTTCTGGCAGTTTGTCAAAATAACCGAGAAGTCGATGGGAATAATCATAGGTAATCCCCAATTGCTGTCCGCCCGGCATATCCTTGAAAGCCGCCGAAATCCGACGCTGAAACCGCAATTTTTGCGTATCAAACGGTTCTGCATCCAGATAGCGGCTGAGTGTCGCCCGGTAGGCACGCAGTAGAAATACCGCTTCAACCGTATCCCCCTGAGCTTGTAACAGCATCTGTGCGGCAAGCTCGGGGGCATACAGTGAAGCTTCCGCCATGACCCGGTCCACACCGAGGCGCAAATGTGCGCGCAGCGTTGCGGCATCTGGCATCTCGGCCCGAGGCGCGGCGTCACTACCGCATCGCAGTTGCTCCGCAACGAGGCTATGCGCGGCATGAATAGCCGCTGCACCCCCTTTTACGGCCACATAAGACATAATTTACGCCTCCTCAAACGCGCTGATTTCGACCGAACGGGGCAGCGCCATAAACGTACTCCCGCAACAAAGAATCAAATCAATACCACGGGGATATAAAGCATGATTAGCCAACCAAAAAGATAGAAAATCTGAAGTCAACGCGGGCGCAATGATCTGCGAATCCGCAATACCCGGACCGCGTAGCCGCAATGCTGGGCCTTTATCGAGGCTCGCCAACTCAAGAATCAGAGTAGCGCCCAATTCGGGTTCTTCTTCTGTTCCCACCGGCAAATCGGTCCGCCCCCAATTCCAGGTTGCACCATCGCCAAGTACAAAAGCCGCCTCTGTCACCGGGGCTGGTTTACACCAACAACATTGGCGTAACCATTCTGCGGTACCTGCGGGCATATCCACTACCGCTATAGAAGTATGCACATCCAGCAAAGTTTGACACAGCGCCATACTCGCGGCGGTCAAGAGATCAGGGTTCATGCGGGATTCCTGGACAGCCGGCAGGCGATGCAGTGTGCCGGGTGTGGCCATGGCCATTAAAACGCTACGAAAAGTTTGCTGTGCAAAAATCATATCCATGGAACTCATGTACGCATACTTTCCATACTAAAAAATTGAACCTGCGTCGCGGTAGTCTTATTCGCACGTTGCCCTTCCCTAGCCAGGCGTCGGGTCCGCAAAACCAAAATCACGGTATTCCAAAGATGATCTCGCCCCGCCGGATTTTGCAGCAGCGCATCCCAACGCGCCGCCCACAGGGCATGCTCCTCCTGTCCACCCATGACATAAGCAACGCCGGAATAACCCATGGCATCACACAAAGTGCAGCGAACCACACTACATTCGCCCAAAGGAAACGCCGCTCCCTGACCAGAAATGCGACCACGTAACATAATCGCACCGCGCTCCGGAGCGTGAATCAACTCATAACTGGGCCAATCGTTTATAGTGTTCGAAAATTCCTGTAAATCAGCCCATGACGCCTGAGCCAACTCGCTCATCCAAATCGCCCGAGGATTCTCGGGAAGGGGCATATAATTTTCTGAAGTATTCACGACGTCACCCAGAATCCCTCATGCTGCCGGCTGCAGGATTTTATGTTCAGCAGATTCCTCACAAATTTCCTCCAGACTACGATTTCCCGGTTCCAGATTTCGTCCCAACAACAACGTGACCAGAAGTCCCACCAATGCACTACTCGCCAATATCAGCATCAGCCAACCGTCACCCACCAGTTTATGTACTGAAGGTAATAAAAAAACCGACGTGGCCGCTGCTATCCGAGAGCAGGCTGTAGCCAGACCGTGCGCAGAAGCACGGAGATCCGTTGGGAATAGTTCCACCGGCAAAAACCAGGTGGTAGAGCCCGGACCAAAGTTGTTTACGAAGGTATAACCAAATAGGGCCAGCGCCACCAACCAGAGTGGAGGCGTTATATACAGTGCGACCACACCCAGTAAACCGAGGAATAAAACATCGAGCGCAAAGCCAAGATTCTGAGGAAAAAGACGCCCCAACTTATGCGTAGTCAAAGCCAACAGCGCTATACCCCCAAGAGCGACCAGATCAAATATTACATTCCAGAGTAATGCCGCCGTATGCGAATGGACCCCAAAACTGCCCAGCAGGGTCGGTAAATAAATAATCAAACCGTACCCACTGATATCCATCATCATCCATGGTATTAATACGAGGAGCGTCCGACCGAGCCAAGGCGACCGAAACAAAGTCGCCCAAGCGCGCGGTGGGCGAGTTTGGGAAGGCTCTTGTGCGATGTTTGCTCGCAACACCGTAAGATCGACCTTGGGCGACACCTGCTGAAGAACCGCTATGGCCGCCTCAGTTTGCCCATGCGCAATATACCAGCGAGGTGTCTCAGGCAAATTACGGCGCAACCAAAGAACCGCAAGTGCAGGGATTGCACCACTGATAAACATCCAGCGCCAAGCCTCTGGCCCGGTCTGCAGCAAAATCAAGCCCACCACCGCCGATGTCGCGGCGCCCACCATCCAGAGCGTAAACGCCCAGGACAAGCCACTTCCACGCTGAGCTTTTGGCATGAATTCTGCGATATAACTAGAACTCAGGGGATAATCCATCCCCACGCCCACACCCAAAGCAAATCGCAATATAATCAGCGAAGTGACATCCCATGCAAAGCCCGACAACACTGCTGCCACAAAAAAAGTGCCTACATCAATGAGATAAAGCACTTTCCGGCCAAACCGATCGGCAATACGTCCGCCCACTAAGCCACCCAACGCGGCACCGGCCAAGGTCGCCGCGCCGAGTAACCCCATCTGTATGGCTGATAGATGCCATTCCGGTTTCAGCAAAAGCAACGCAACGGCGATGATGGATAAGTCATATCCATCGAGAAATATCCCCAATCCCGCAGCCATGACAATACGCCGATGGCGGGAATTGATACTGAGGTTGTCGAAGTGAGTGTGAATGTTGTGCACGATGATATCCTCGCATTTAAAAAGAGGAATTTAATAATCTCTATGGCGATCTGTTAATTAACGTCAGAACTTAACCGATATTGTCCCGTAAAGCGTTCGTGGTGCACCTTGTGTTCCGAACACAGCATTGGTTGGCAATCCTGGTGTATTTATACCGGAACCAATACCTTCACTTTCATTATATCTGCGATTAAGCATATTATAAATTCCAAACCTGAATCCTATATATTTCAGAGAAGGTAAATAGCGATCAAAAATAGATGTCTTATACGCCAACGTGAGATTAACAAGATTATATGGATTAGTTCTTAAGGTAACATCACCAGTGGTCGGGTTCGACATACCAGCGGCGCCAACATATCGGTCGTCCAAATTAGCTGAGAACACACCGGAACCTATGACATTCTTGTAAGCTAGCCCAAAAAGAAAACTTCGTAGCGGTACTCCAGCCAAAATATTACCAGCATATTCATTGCCAGAACTTGTTTTAAGTTTGGTATAATACGGATGCTGAATGTTTGCAGAAGCATAAAGATTAAGCCAGTAGATAGGTTTCCATGACACCTGCATATTCACGCCTTGATAAAGTGCGTTACCCAATTCGTAACCTGTCGGAAATAACGCTGTACCATTGGCATACAATCCTTTAACAATGTTGTCAACCTGAGCATGATAATAGTTGATAGCTGCAAACACTTTTTTTGTGTGATATTTAACACCCAACTCAAAATCTGTGTTATTCACCAATCGTATTTTATTGGGATCTATATAGAAAGTATATTCATTCCCATAGGACTCATTTTCAGGATTAGCATTTGTTCTAGCCCCATACCCATATAAGTACAAGTTTTTATAAACCTCATAATTAATCCCAAGGGATGGTTCAAATCCACCAAAACTGGTAAAAACACCAGAATCATAGGTTCCATTCACAACGCCATGCAACAGAGGAGACCCAGTGGGCGGCAATAGATTTGCATCGCTAGTTTGGTAAGCGGCATATGCAATTCCAGGGGTTATTTTTAATTTATTATTTAGCAATTTTATTGTATCTTGGACATAAGCGAATTCTGACATCTGAGAGGTATCGTTATTCGCCTCATAATAAAAATTACCAACTGATTCATGTAAAATTGGAGCATTGTATAGAATGTATGGGTTTTTATAATTCATATAGTAAAGATAGCCACCTATTTTAATGTGGTTATCAGCGATAGTTCTTGAATATTTCAGTCTATCACCTATGGCATAGAATATTGGTGGATAGTATTCATCTAGGGTGGGAGAGGTATCACCATTATATAAACCATGCCCCACATGAATGCGATGAGAATGTTTGAACCATATTTTATTATCTACATCTGTATTTTTAGATACCTCCCAATGTTGCTTTGAATATAATAACCAAATATTGTCTGTATATTGAAAATATGATTGTGCAGGAGTCTTGGTTGAATAAAATCCACTAGTCTGCTCACTTAGTGGTTCACCTGAAACTCCATAGCCATTTACTGTATAGCCACCAAGTGCCGTAATCGGAACGGATGGGACAGATAGATATTTAGATCGTGAAATGTATAAACCGACGGAATATCGATCTCCAGATTTTTCAATTTTTTGTACTTTTCCAAAGAAAACACTTGCTTGAGTTGGGTAAGCATACTCCAATCCCGGGACTTGACCACTGGTGTGACCAAAAGCAGCAACGGCACTCCATCCATTATCAAAATTACCTGACTTGGCGACTCCGTATTGAGTTTGAGAGCCATAACTTCCAAATGAAGTTCCTACGGTTACACCAGCAGTCTTCGAGGGCTGGACTGGTATAAAATTGACGGTACCGCCAATGCTCGACTGCCAACGACCATCCGGATTGCCAGGACCATAGTTCACTGAAACTCCATTCAGAATTTGTGCTATTGGAACTTCGACAGAATAGAACCCGCCATCTCCTGATAACGGATTACTTAATGGTATTCCATCAATATTTACCTGTATTGAATTAAAATGCCCATTTACTGTTGGCCCTGTTCCAACACCAAAGCCATTAATATTTAGGCTGTTTGAACCTACGCCACTACTAGGATTTGATCCCATAACCTGAACACCAGGTAGTCGGCTTGCCAATTGGAAAGCACCTGAATTTGGTGCCATATAATTTAGTTGATCTTTGTTTACGGTCAATATAGATTGGGAAGATTTTGCTATTTTTGTTTTTTTAGTTTCATATTTTTTATTAGTGCTTACATAATTATTTGAGACCTCGCCAACATTAACTGATTTTTTTTCACCACTGTCAACTGACGTTGTTACAGTTTCTGCAAGTGCAAACCCAGAACCCAGCAAATAACCAGCCATCCCAATCGCAATGAACGAATATTTTCTAGGATTATTAATATATGTGTTAGCAGCACATGTTAATTTATGTGTTGTTTTACGATGCATTTTCGATTTCATCACTTCGCTCCTAATTTTGGGGGATAAGATTACTAATAACTCAAGTATGTAAAAATTATGTTTCATAGAACAAAATTGGTTTAACATTAGCCGGATCAGTCATGCTCGGTAAACCATTTTCAACGTGACCAGCCAAACGCCATTGATGGCTACCGTTATTAATTAATAGGTCATACCAGTGATGGCTTTTAGCTAAAGGCCACGAGACTCTCTTACTGGTGCCGGGAGCTAGTTGCAGAGTTCGAGGTGCACCGTCATAACTGCAATCTTCGATGCGCAGCACCATGGACTGCGTGTCCTTGTTGTGCAGGATCAGTTCTAAATCACCGTTTTTTTGTCCCGAGCTGTCGACATTCAAGCCGGATGCACCTTTACCAGCAATTTTACGAATGAAACCATCGGGTCCGTACACAGTCAGAGCGAGATTTTGTCCTTTGGGAAGGGTAATCTCATCCTCTAATTTTGCCCCCGGGCCGAGCGTATAGTGGAAGGGCAGCTCGGAGCTGGCATCCCAATAGACGGTGAGAACCACGCCAAGAGGAGAGGCGTTGTACATCCGTAAGTGCACCCCCACAGTTGTGGCCTCAAGCCTCACTTGAGTGGCATATGCCAAAGGCCGTCGCCGCCGCAGCCCAGACTCCTGAGGTATGATGTCCAGCGACTGTGTCTGAGGAACCTCCGGTGCTGGTAGGGTGGATTCATGATGGACAGTGGCTACATAGTTGGTGGTACTGGGCAAAGAAACCCGTCGCTCATCTGGGCGTGAAAAGTCAAATGCAGAGGTAAGATCCCCACAGACTGCCCGCCGCCATGGTGCAATGTTGGGCTCGCTCACCCCGAAACGTTTTTCGATGAAGCGAATAACTGAGGTATGGTCAAAAACTTCGGAACAGACATAGCCCCCTTTACTCCAGGGGGAGATGACGATCATGGGAACCCGTGGGCCGAGACCGTATGGCAACTGGTCGGGGCTATAGAGAACCGGCCAGTCAGGATTAACCCGATCATGCACCATACCTTCCGTACTGACCGTCGATTGCCCGGGCTGGGCTGGGGTGGGTGGTTGGGGTGGTGGCACATGATCAAAAAATCCATCATTTTCGTCGTAATCGAGAAGTAAAGCCGTTTTACCCCAGACGGTCGGATTACTGGTCAGAGCGTCGAGTACTCGCGCAATGTAGATGGCACCATAGGCTGGCGGGTAAGAAGGATGCTCCGAGTAACCTCCTGGAGTAACAATCCATGAGACTTGGGGCAGACGGTCGTGCAGCACGTCATCCCGCAGAGTTTTTATGCCGCCTTCTGTTACCGCACGACGATATAACTCGGAACTTTTGGGAGCATCCACAAAGCTTTTGAAATACATCAGAGCATTATCCCCATAACAACCAGTCATCGGGTTATGATCTATGGTGTGCAATTGTTCTTGATAAACCTTCCATGAAATATTTGCTGCCTGTAGACGCTCAGCATAAGTCGTCCAAGTAAAAGGAGGCGTTTTGTGGTATCCATTGGGTCCGTTTCCTGGCCAATAGTTGGCATCATCGATAAGCGGTCCGCCGAATTTCCCCTCCGGATCAATAGAACCGCTGAACAACATGCAACGATTGGGTTCTGTTGGCCCCGGAATGGAGGCAAAGTAATGATCACAGATGGTAAAAGCGTCTGCCAGCGCGTAGTGAAAGGGTATATCCTGCCGTTGGAAATAGCCCATGGTCATGTCCGTCTTATTCAATGGCCATGCATTCATCAGCCCCCCCGCGATAGCCCCATGTTGAGAAGCCCAACTATGGTCCAGATCCTGAAGAAACTGCGCGGAAGTCTTCTGCGTATTTAAGTGAAACGGCAGAATGGGACGTGTTGGATCAGCCATGCGCCCCTGGAACCAGATGGGTTTACCGTTGGGTAGCGATAGAGGAAAGCGATCATTATAGCCCCGCACTCCAGATAAATGGCCAAAATAATGATCAAAAGATCGGTTTTCCTGCATAAATACGACGATGTGCTCCACATCTTCCAGAGTCCCTGATCGACCCAGTGCCGGGAGATTCGCCGCACGGGTTACTGAACTGCCCAAAAAAGCCGTCAACGTAGCACTTGCGCCTATAGTTTTTAAAAAATCACGACGTTTCATGGGTTTTTTCCTTAAGATTATGGAGAGCAGCAGCGGCCGGTGGATAATGTTCAGTAAATGCGCGCCAAAAATAATATTCGGCTTGAGATCTGTCTTTCTTAACGCCATAACCATGCAGATAGCCAAGACCAAGATCATAAGCTGCAGCACCAACATGCTCGGAATTTAGCTGTTTCAACAATGCGAGACTACGACCTTCATACCAAGCAGCCTTCACCAAATTTTTAGGCATAAAATTACCCACAGCGTACGCACTTCCTAGCCCAAAGTCGGCATTGGCGACCTGTGGCACCATCAGACCTTGACGAACCCAAAAAGCAGCTTTTTGAGTTTTACGTGCCACCCCGCAGCCATTCAAATAGGCGTTGGCCACTTGACGCTGTGCGAAGCGATCACCCGCTTCGGCGGCCTGCAGATACCAGTGAAAAGCTGTTTTAGAATTAGCGACCACTCCTGATCCGGTCTGGTATAAATACCCCAGAGTGTCAGCGGCCCAAAAATCCTCTTTATCTTCTGCAGCTTTCTTCAAGAGGGATAAAGCTTGCGCATAAGCATTCTGATTAAGCAGAACAACAATATGTGCATCAGCGCTACGGATTGCTTGCGCATGAGCTAAATAGGCGTCAGCAACAGCACCAGGATCGGCGGCGTTGCTTGTGACTATTGAGGGAGAGGTGCCTGCGGCGAATACTTGTGTGGAAGACTGAAGCGCTAATAACATACCTACCACGGCAAGATTCAAGAAATCATTTCGTAACATACAATCCTCGAGTAGTTAACATTAAGCGGTACGGCTGCTCTATCACTGCCCAGATTTACAGGTAGCGACCAAGGGATTAAAAACTCCTCCCACAGCGCCCGTTGCCCACAAAAAGATAACCAAAGATTTTCTTGAAAACCTTATCTGTAGAGATGGTTACGATTCCATAGCTATTTGACTTATTTTTTAAAATCATCAAATTTTTAATACCGGTGTAGTATTAGCCGGATCGGTCATGGTCAAATGACCATTTTCGACATGACCAGCCAAACGCCATTGATGTCGACCATCATTAATTTCCAGATCGTACCACTGATGGCTACCTAATAATGAGAAATCCTGCTCTTGGTGCTGATTACCCGCCAAGGATATCGAACGATCTGCTTGGCCATACGCACGATCGACGATACGGATTTTGATTGCCAGGCTCATTTGATTGTGAAAATGCAGGCGCAAATCTCCATTGGGTAGATAAATTTCCTGTATTCCAAGGCCAGTCGTTCCCCTGCCACGCAATTTACGAATAAATCCATTAGGACCATAAATTGTCATAGATACACTTTTTTCTTCAGGATAAGGAACATGGTCTGTCAGACGATGATTAGCACCTATGGTGTAGCGTTGCGGCAAAGTCGTGGCCCCATCCCAGTAGGCATAGCAGCAAATTCCCAATGACGAAGGATTCTGACAATGAATTTGATATCCCCTCGCATCGGCAGATAATTGTAAAGTTTGCCGATAATCAATAGGCAGGCTAGGTCTTTGACCAGCCTCCTGAGGGGTTATACCCTCTTGAGATCCCGCCACTGGGACTTCTGGTAATGGCAAATGATCCACTGCGTGCTTCACTAAAGCAAAATTATCAGCCGTATTGGGCACGAAATATTTGCGCAAATCCGTTCTGCTGAAATCAAAGGCTGAAGTCAGATCTCCGGCAACAGCGCGACGCCATGGTGTAATATTAGGTTCACTTACACCAAAACGTTTTTCAACAAAACGGATAACTGAAGTGTGGTCAAACACCTCTGAACACACAGCCCCACCGTGACTCCAAGGCGAAATCACCACTAAAGGTGCGCGAGGGCCCATCCCATAAGGCAATTCATCGGGAATGAATAAAGGTGCTTGCTGAGGATTCACCAGATCATGCACCTCCCCTGCCGTACTAACGGTGCTTATTCCTGGTCGCACCGGAGTAGGAGGCTGAGGAGGAATTACATGGTCAAAAATTCCATCGTTCTCGTCATAATTGAGAAAAAGCGCCGTGCGCGCCCAGACTTTGGGATTGGCAGTTAATGCCTCCAAAACCCTTGCAATATAAACCGCCCCATATGCCGGCGCGTAAGACGGATGCTCGGTGTATCCTGCAGGTGCAACAATCCACGTTACTTGAGGTAAGCGGTCCTGCAAAACATCCTCACGAAAATGTTGAAGCGTTCTGACCGAAATACCGCGTAGGCGCAAAGGAGAGTTATTGGGAGCATCTACATACTGACGAAACATAGCCAGCGCATTATCACCGTAATTTCCTTCGAAAGGCTTTTCGATACTGATTTCCGTACCCTCTTGGTAGACCTGCCAAGTAATACCTGCTCGTTGCAACCTTTCCGGATAAGTAGTCCAAGAGACTGGCGGGAACTTTTTAGGCTCAGTAATGTAATCGTTATTATTGATCAGAGGCCCACCAGCCTCTCCGGTCGGATCAACCATCCCACTCCAGAGATAACAGCGATTTGGGTGCGTAGGACCCGCCAAGGAACAAAAATAGTGATCACACACAGTAAAAGCATCAGCTAGAGCATAATGAAATGGAATATCTTGACGCATATAGTAGCCCATGGTCCGATCGGTCTTCGCAAGAGGCCAAGCATTGAAGATGCCACCCGCATTGGCGGCATGGGTGCTATACCAGCTATGATCCAAATCACCAACGACTTGGGCTGATGTGGTTAAAGTGTTCAGGTGATAGGGGAGAATGCTCTCATTGGCGTTGCCAAGTCTAGGCTGCTCCCAAATAGTTTTACCACCTGGAATAATCAAAGGAAACCGATCATTGTAGCCCCGCACACCCGATAGATGCCCAAAATAATGATCAAAAGAACGGTTCTCCTGCATAAAAATAACAATATGCTCCACGTCTTCAATACTGCCATTGGCCGAGTAAGCCGGCGTTGCCAACGCTCGTTGAATAGACCACGGTAATGTTGCTGAAACGGCACCCGCAATCGCAAGTGATTTCAAAAAATCACGGCGACTGTATCCCGTTCGTACTTCTTTCTGCCAATCGACTAACTTACTCATAAGATTAAGCTCCTGATTGTGCCTTCAAAATAGCGATCGCTTCTGGATATCCCTTATCTGCGGCCTGGCGCAACCAGTATTGCGCTTGTACCGCATTTTTTGGAATGCCAACACCTTCGCTGTAAGTCATATAAAATTTGTAAAACAACATATCAGCATAAGGGTCTCCTCCCTTCGCCGCGCGCTTTAAAATATGCATGGTTTCCGCATAAAGTGCATTTGCTTTATTTTGATTTTTTGGAACACCCCATCCATTGCGATAGCTCTCTGCCAGAAAAAAAGTATTAGGAACAATTTCTTTAACATCTTCAGCATATTGTGCCCAATAAGAAGCTTTCCTTGGAGAAGGCAGGATATGACCTAATCCGTTCAGATAAATTATCGATATTTCTCTCGCTGCCCAGCTATTCCCTTGCAATGCCGAACGCCTCAGATATTTCAATTGAAGACGTGTGTCCTTGGCGTTCTGAGGCGCACTAGAATAAAACCGAGCAAGAACTTGACTAGCCCACCCATCACCCATTTCACTGGCTTTATTGAGCCAAGGCAATGCCCTAATAGGTTCAGATTTACACACCCAATAAGCAGCATAGCCTTGTATGTCTGATAATATATTTTTTGTAGCTCCTTGATGGAGTTTTATCAACGCGGAAGAATCGCTAGCCAAACAAGCCTTCGATGCTTGGACTAAAGGTCCACGATAGTATTGATCAGCTTTCGCAGGTAGGCAGAATAAAAATGACAAACCTCCGTAAAGCATAGAAATTAGCGACATCAAATAACGTCTATTAGTTTTATAAATCATTTTTTAACCCTATCAATAACAGCACTAAAACTTCATGGTTATACCACCAAATACCTGCAATGGCGCGCCAGCATATGCAAACAATGAGGGCTGCTCTTTTGGGTTATAACCACCGGTAGCAAGATATATATCAGACTCATATTGCCTATTTAGAAGATTATAAACGCCAACATTAAATTCGGTTTCTTTAAGCCCTGGAACAAAATTGTTAAACAAAACAGTTTTATAGCTAGCTGATAAGTTTACGATATTATAGGGATTAACTGTTTGATTCGTAGGACCCCCAGTTACATTATTATAAAGAGTTTGACCACCTGAATATTGATCAGTGAGAACAGGTTCTACAATACCTCCGGGAACCCTAATTTTATAAGAAATAGATAGATTAAATGAATAATGTGGAATACCAGAAAGTCTTAAACCATTGAATGATGTTCCGGTATTATTATGATCCTCAGTATAATACGAATGTTGAATATTTGCCGATCCGTACAGATATAATTGCCAAATCGGTTTCCATTTCGCATAAACATTAACACCCTGATAAACAGCGTTTCCTAAATTGTATCCAGAAGCATTAAATTGGGTAACAGATCCAGACACCCCATTCAGGAGATTGGTAAGGTAATCATGGTAATAATTTATACCTATATTGGTCACATTATTGTGAAATCTGGCACCGACTTCATAATCAACGGCCTTAGTTATCGGTATATCTGACTGATTTATTTTAATATTCTGAAGATATGCTCCATAGGCTAGATCTGTTTCATTTTGATAGGTTTCACTATAATTCGCGTAGACTGACATATCGTTTAGTAATTTATAATTAATACCTAAAGATGGTTCAACTCTGGTAAAGCTTGTTTTAGCACCAGAAGTCGCTGTTAAATATTTTGCGGTAGTGTCAGGATCGACAAGATCGCTCATTGAAGTGTAGAAACTAGCCAAAGCAACGCCAGGAGTCACTCTAAGATTTCCATTTAAGAGCTTAACGGTATCTTGCGCAAATAAATTACTAAAAAGTGAGTTTAACTCTACGTTATTATATACATAAGGATTTTCTTGAGAAGTACCAAGAAATGGGTTCCATAAATTCTCGTTCGTATTGTACTGCTGGTACGATAGCCATCCACCAAGATCAACATCATTGTGGTGCGATTTTAGATCTATATCCAGACGATCACCGAATGAGTTATTGGTTGGAGCATAATGTTCTGCCGCTTCTGGATTATAACCTACCGCTCCATAATTAAAATATGCCTGATGCAGGCGATAGGCATGTCGGTACCATGGGGTATTTTTTAAGTTCCAACCGCTCCCCAAAGCAAATTTTTGTTGTGAATATAAAATATAAGAATCAACAATATCATCCTTGTACCACAAATTTGATGATGGTACATAATAATAACCACTAGTTTCTTGACTCAATAATTTTCCAGGAACGCCATATCCATTTACTGTATAACCTGCCACTGGAGTCACAGGGACTGTCAAACTGTGAGTAGCATCGGATTTTTCATAATAAAACCCAAATGTCAGCAAGCCGTTAGAAAATGGATGCGCTGTCTTCATGTAAACCGACCAAGAATGTTGAGGCCAGTTGCTGGGACTCTGATAAAAGGAATTTGCGCTGGTATATCCTCCAGAAAGCACCGTTGACCACCCATGCCAATCACCGGTATTGAGAGCGAAGCTTGCCATTTTACTGCCATAACTACCAAATGATAGATTCACTTTGGCATTAGCTTTCGACGTTGGTTGCAATGGGACAAAATTAATTGTCCCACCAAGACTATCGTACCAGCGATCTTTAGGATTACCGGGTCCATAAATTACATTAACACCACTAATCATTGATAATATTGGTATCTGACTAGAATTCCATTGACCATCATTTGTTATTTGATTATTCATGGGTATTCCATCAAATAATACACTAATTTGATTTCTATAAGTATTACCGCTCCACCACCCTATACCCATCCCATTGATAGATATATTGTATCTTCCAGAACCGTTTTGTGGATTCTCACTCATTATATGGACCCCTGGTGCAGTTGCCAGCAGTTGAGCAGCACCAGAATTTGGGCTGATCATTTTTTTATTTTCAGATCCGAGCGCGATAGCCGATTGTGTTTCTGTAAATATTTTCTTATTTGTATATTTTATATTTAACTTATTAATTTTTTTATCATATTTAGATTCTTTGACTGATGTCATGCCATTAACTTGCCCAACATTTATTGATGTACTATCACCCTTATCTTTACTAGTATTATGACCTATCGCTGCGGAAGCTATAGTTGGATATAATGATATAAATCCAGCAGATAACATAGATAAAACTATTAATTTTACGTAATTATTTGACATTTAATAATCCTTTTAGCAATAAACTTTACTTCATTAAGGCGGTCATTCTGAAGTAGAACTGTGTAAGCTATATGTAAAATAAATTCATAAATTCACCTTTGTTTTAAACGCAAAATTTGCATTTATATATTTACCGCTGCTAATGCATCTTTAAAATAGTCATGCAAATTTTTTAGCCTATTTCACCTGTGGAGCATTAATGTGGATATTATTCAAGGCGCCCTCAATATGCAAATAAATACCTTCATATTCAATAATATTTATGACCTCTTCTGCTGCAATATCAACAAAAGACAAAACCTCTTTGGATTTTAATCTAGGACTATTTCCTTCCGAATCCAAAGCAAGTATCGCCAGTCCGGACATATCCGATGAATTATAAAGCACTTCATCGCGCCACTCTGACCAAGAAGCTGTCGGGGGTTTTCCCGCCAGTATTAGCAGTGGTGATTTTTTCTGAGATCGCAATACACGATGACAGAGTGACAAAGCAGTAACGCAAAATATATTGCGATATAATCCAATAATCTTTTTCTGAAAGATTTTTGAAACAGTGCTATCCCACTCCAATATTATCATTGGCGTAGAATTATCAAAAGTTCTGCAATTCATCTCAACTCCTCTAACGACCACCTACACACGCTCAGTGCAGGGTTATTTCGTAGAGTTTTATACTTCACTTATGCGATGCAGAATATCAGATGAATATGACACTAATGAGACAGTTTTATGACAAAAACATGCTATATTTATGACAAAATTATGTCAGAAAATATCTAAAAAATAGATTTTCTATAAAATATAAGCAGTTACCAAAATATTATTATTTTAGTTGATAGCAGTATAAGTATTTTCACATTTCCTCGTGGTTCAGTCCTGCGATTGCGCATAATGCCTCCACTTCGGGAGATAGCGGAGATCTGTAGATCACCCAAAACAGTCATAATAATGTCACATTAGCCCCGTAGAATGCGGGGGAATCTATTCATTCTTTCAGGACCCCATGACCGCCGCGCTACTCAGAATCACTCTGGTCACCGAGACTTACCCGCCGGAGATTAATGGCGTAGCGATTACTCTGGGGCGTGCTGTCGAAGCACTGCGCCAGCGTGGACATGAGGTGCGTGTCATCAGACCACGACAAGCCCATGAAGCCCCGGATGTGGGGCTGGTTACTGCTCTGCCATTGTTTTTTTATCGACAGGTAAAGCTTGGCTGGGTTTCACCCCTGACTATCAGGGCATGGCTCCAAGCTTGGCGTAGTGAAGTCGTCCATATTGCTACCGAGGGGCCTTTGGGTTGCGCTGCGCTGTTCGCCGCACGGCAACTCCACATTCCCGTGGTGACCAGTTTTCACACCAATTTTGATCAATATTTCGGCTGGTATGGTGCCCCCTTTTTGAGTCGGCTTGCCCGTGCCTATTTACGCCACTTTCACAACGCGACACAGCAAACACTCGTTCCCAGCGAAGGAACGCTGATCCGTTTGGGAAAACAGGGTTTTCAACGGCTCCGCCGCTGGGGACGTGGGGTAGACTGCCTGCACTTTCATCCCCGATGGCGGGATGAATCTTTACGCGGTCGTCTCGGATTAGGGCCAAAAGATCTGCTGTTACTTTATGTCGGGCGCCTCGCTCGCGAGAAAAATCTACCACCCCTGCTCGCGGGTTTCCGGACACTGCATCAGCACCTCCCCACCACCGCCCTGGTTTTAGTCGGAGATGGCCCTCTACGGGAAGAGTTCAATGATCTGACGCATGAGGGTATTCACTGTGTCGGCGTGCAGAGAGGCAGCGATCTGGCGCGATGGTACGCCAGCGCTGATATATTCTGCTTTCCCTCTTGCAGCGAGACTTTTGGTAATGTGGTTCTGGAGGCGCAGTCCAGCGGCTTACCCGTCATCGCGTACCATTGTCCTGGCGTGGATGAGCAGGTGAACCATGGCGTGCATGGCATACTGCTCCCCCGTGGTAGTGAATGGCAGGATGCGCTGCAAACGCTCTGTACCCATACGGAACAGCGCCACCAATTTGCCCAGGCTGGCCGCCAGCGCGCCGAATCTCAAAGTTGGTCCAGAAGCTTCGACATCCTCGAAGCGGTCTACCGCGAACAAGTAGACAAATCTCAGAACCGGTCTGTTGACATTTAGAACCTTATTTAAGGACAAAAATGCGTATTTTAATGATCTCTGATACCTATTTTCCGCGTATAAGCGGGGTGGCCACCTCTATCCAGAGCTTTCGCCATGGTTTGCAAGGACTCGGTCATACGGTCGATTTGATTATTCCCGATTACGGCTCTGAACTATCCGAAGACTCCGGCATAACCCGTATTCCGTCTTGGAGCACCCGTTTTTATCCCGAAGAGCGGCTCATGCAGCCTCTGGCCTTACTGCGGTTACGACGCGCACTGCAGCATCGCCAATATGATTTGGTTCATATTCAAACGCCGTTTATTGCCCATTACTCAGGCCATTATTTGGCTCGATTTTTGCGCGTGCCGCTTATCAGCTCTTATCATACCTACTTCGAGGCTTATCTCGGACATTATTACGCGGGTATTCCGGCATTTCTGCGTAAAATGCTGATACGCCTTCCCTCTCGGCAACAAGCAGCGGCGGTCAATGGGATGATCGTACCCTCCATGGCGGTGGCAAAAGTGCTTTGGGGTTATGGTATTAAAACACCGATCCAAGTCATCCCTACCGGAATTGATCTGACTCGTCCACGAACTGGAGATCGCCGCATGTTTCGCCAGCGGCTCGGCATTCGCGCCAATCAACCCACACTCTTGTATGCCGGACGCATTGCCCCCGAAAAAAACATCGCATTGCTACTCGAAATGCTCGTCGCATTACGCGCAGATTTTCCCGATATCCTCCTTCTACTCGCAGGAGATGGCCCCTCTCGGGAGACGCTGGAAAGGGCAGCGCGCCAGAGGGCGTTGATGGATCATGTGCGCTTTCTAGGATACCTGGACCGAGAAACAGCCCTACTCGACGCTTATGCGGGCGCTGATCTGCTGGTTTTTGCTTCTGAAAGCGAAACCCAAGGCATGGTGCTCCTTGAAGCACTGGCAGCAGGTTTACCCATCGTCGCCGTTCCCGCCATGGGCGCAGCGGACGTGCTCAGTAGTGGCCTCGGTACGCGTTCTGTTCCCGCCGAGGCCAGCGCCTTTGCGGACGCCTGTTCCCGCCTATTGAAAGACGAATCACTACGGCAACAACTCGCTGGGGAAGCGCGCGCTCTGGCTGAGCAGTGGTCTGAACCCATGATGGTCAAGCGGTTAGAGAAATTCTACCGACAAACACTAGCCGGTGAAATTGTTGAGGCAACTTCGCCCTCGTCTAAAGTGCCCCGCGTCGACTAAGAAATCGATGGAGCTGGAAGTTGTCGGCTCTGAAAACACATCAACAAATATTCCATTTTCTGGCGAGCCTGAGTATTGATGATCAGTCGCGCTCCCACTCGGCAGAGCGTTTCTGTCTGATCAGCATGGATTCGCGCAATTTGCACCATCAATTCGCAGACGCCACACTCTGCAACGGCAAACTCTATGAGCATCAGCTCCTTGCTGGCGAACTTGCGCACTCTCGTATCAAAGCACGCTCCCGCCACGCTCAAATCCACCAGCTTGCCTCTGCAGCGCAGACCTTCCTTACGCAACATCTGCACCTCGCTCACCAAAGGTAGGCGCTTGTTTTTACGAACGGATCGCCGATAGATAGCAAGCGGCACTGACAAAAAAGCGATGTCTTTTCGGTGCGCTACAACATCCGAAATAAAAAGATATACACTGTCCTCACTCTCAATAAACACCAACGATCTGCGACTAGGGTGTTTATGGTATTCCGTAATGCCATTTTTTAAGGTCAGAGTCAGCGCCTCAGAAGTGCAGAATAATACGCTGTACCGCTGCCCAAGATCATTTGAATCAGCCGTAAAAACCAGCGTCTCAGAATGGATCAAGCGTTTGAGCAAGTCCACAGCATTTTCTTGAACAATATCCGTAAAATCCTCTTGAATCGCCTCCAGATACGCTCCAAGAGAACGACCTTGTCGCGGCGGGAGCATCAAGCCTAGATCCACCTGTGGTATTTCCAAAGCTTGCATACATTGTCCTCTTAGTCTTTATTCTGACCCATCTAAAGTGCTCTCACCGACACTTTACGCCGCCCCTTTTTTTGCTGGTCGACTCGGCCCTGTAGATAATCTGCGAAGCCCTTTCCAACGCCGGAATGTAGCAAAGCAAATTCCACAATGGCCTGTAAATAACCCAACTTATCACCACAATCAAAGCGGCGCCCTTCAAATTCGCAGGCCAACACTTGCCGCTCCAAAACCAACTGAGCAATAGCATCCGTCAGTTGGATTTCACCGCCTGCGCCCGCCGGCAATGCTTCAAGCAAATCAAAAATACGCGCGGGAAGCACATACCGGCCGACCACACCTAAAGTAGAAGGCGCCATATTCTGAGAAGGCTTCTCGACGATTCCGCCCACCCGAACGATCTGCCCCTCCTGACCCAAAGAAGAAATGATGCCATAACGATCACATTCTTCTCGTGAAACTTGCTGTATGGCCAACGTAGCTGCCTGATAACGGTCAAACTGCTCAATCATCTGCAGAAGCACTGGACGCTGGGATAAAATTAGATCATCCGCCAACAGGACTGCGAAAGGATTATCGCCCACCACATCCCGGGCCATCAGTACTGCGTGCCCCAACCCCAGCGCACGCGGTTGCCGGATGAAGGTCGTGGTGACGCCGCGCGGCACAATATTCTGAATTTCGTCCAACAACTGGTTTTTCCCACGCTTTTCCAGCTCTGTTTCCAGTTCGTAGGCAACATCAAAATGATCCGCGATAGCCCGTTTACCGCGTCCAGTGATAAATACTAAGCGGTTGCACCCCGCCGCCAGAGCCTCTTCAACCGCATATTGGATCAATGGCTTATCCACCACAGGCATCATTTCCTTGGGGGTCGCCTTAGTTGCGGGAAGAAAACGCGTACCCATACCTGCAACCGGAAACACTGCTGTTCTCACCGATGCTCGAACCGTATCCATGGGCCATATTTTCACAATTCGCCTCGTTCAATTGACCGAAATATTGGTGGTTAAGTAAGCAATGAGTATGCCAACTTCTGTCAGCTTGATTTTTCAAAGGATTTTTTTATACACCCCCTGCAATATCCAGGTAGTTGTTAACCATCCGATACATTTTCTACACAAAGAACTCCCATTCTTCACATATCCAAAAGGTTACAGGCTATTCTAGGCATATCCAAAAATGAAACGGCCTAGGAATCTGCTCTGCAGCAGAGGTTTGTACTCGGGTATGCCCTCGTTCATACTGCTCAACAATGCTATTTGGCATCCTATTCTTCCTGATGGAGTACGGGTATGAGCAATATTCATTTCATGGGCGGCGAAAAAGGGGGCGTAGGAAAATCTCTCATGGCACGGGTTCTAGCCCAGTATTTTATTGATCATGAGATCCCTTTCCTCGGCTTTGATACGGACCGCTCTCACGGTGCCCTGCTCCGTTTTTACCGGGACTACACTTCCCCTGTCGTGATTGACCAATACGAAAGTCTGGACAGCATACTGGAGGCCGCCAGCTCCGATTATGATCAGCGGGTTCTCGTAGATCTTGCCGCGCAAACCCAGTCCGCGCTGACCCGCTGGATGGAAGAATCTGACGTATTGGAAGTTATCCAAGAGCTGGGACTCAGCCTGCGCTACTGGCATGTCATGGATTCTGGACAGGATTCCGTCGATTTGCTGCGTAAACTGCTGGATCGCTTTGAGGACCGACTCAGCTACATTGTGGTACTCAACCAGATTCGCGGCGAAGACTTTCGTATTCTGGAGCAATCCGGGCAAAAACAGCGTGCACTGGAAATGGGTGCCGAAGTCATTCAACTCAAACACCTCCATGAACCCGTCATGATTAAAATCGACCGTAACAGCAGTAGTTTCTGGCACGCCACCCAGAATGGTGTCGAGCACGAAATGGGGCTGATGGAGCGACAACGCGTCAAACGCTGGCTTAAAAATAGTTATCAGGAAATTGATCGTTTAACGGTATAGTCTTAAAAGGATGTAGATTCTTCAAAAACCACGCACAGGAGGCGCAACATGATTACTGAACACCAAGATCTTAAAGCCGAGTTTCCGGAACTCGTCGACCGCATGGACCAGTTACAGTCAGAACAGGGACATTTTGCGAAGCTTTACGAAGAATTTAATACCCTGACTGCAGCCATCGAACATATCGAGCGTAATGACGCCGCGACCGGCTCGCATAGCCTCGAAGAAATGAAGAAAAAGCGGCTGCTCCTCAAAGATGAAATCTATCGTATGCTGATTGCGTAATTCTGCGCCAGCGCGGGTGCTGGGTAGACCTTTACGGCATCCCAGCCTCCCTGCGCAGTCCTCACACGTTTTATCGTACTTCCGACCACCATTGCTGAAGTGTGTCGACATCTACCACGATGCTTTGTCCAGATTCCCGACCCTGCAAAATCTGCGCTGGAGCATGAGGCTCACCGAGTTGATCCAAAACGCGTAGGGCACCTGTAAAATCTTGTTCCTCGGTGTAATCCGTCTGGGTGATAACGGTAGCCAATTCCGCAGCCATTGCGGAACGCAAGCCATTTTCAGAATCTTCAAGAGCCAGACACTCTGCAGCGTCCAACCCCAACTGTTGGAGAACATATTGATAAATATCGGGTGCCGGTTTTTTGTGGGGCACAATGTCGCCCGCACCAATCGTATGAAAGCGCGACAAAGCCTCTGTGCCCAAAGTGCTTTTTAGCAGCGATTCGACATTAGCCGGTGTCGTTGTGGTCGCGATAGCCAGTATTAAGCTCGCATCTTGGGCAGCATTCAGCAGACGTTCCACACCCGGACGCAAGGGTAACAATCCGGCATCCATCATGGCCACGTAGTGGGCAGTTTTGTGCTTATGTATGCTCGCAATATCTGCGTCACTCAGTTGCGGGAATTGCGGATGCTCGTTCAGAAAGGTGCGCAAACGCTCTTTACCGCCCGTTACCTTCAGATAGTGTCCGTAGGTAGGCACATCCCAACGAAAAGGTAGTTCTGCCATTTCAAAGGCTTGGTTGAAAGCTACCCGATGCGCATCGCGCTCGGTATCCGCCAAAGTACCGTCTACATCAAATATCAACGCGCGCAAGGGCATAGCCCGATCTCCTGTGCGGCTAAAAAATAGTTGTGCATTGTAACCGGAGGGCCCAACATTGCCAAAATCTCGGTTCTCTGTTAAACGTAAGCGGATTTATTACAAAGACAGGAAGCACTCATGGAAACCAACACCCGTCACAGCTCTGCCACAACTACTGGGAATGCACAGAATTTTACGGCTTTCACGCCTTACGAGCCAGCTCCCGGAGAAGCATATATGAGTGCGGCGCAAGTGGCCCACTTTCAAAAAATTCTCGAAGACTGGCGCAGCGAACTCATGGCTGAAGTCGATCGCACCGTGCAACACATGCAAATGGAAAACGTCAATTACTCGGACCCCAATGATCGCGCCAGCCTTGAAACCGACATGGGTCTCGAACTGCGTGCCCGCGATCGTGAGCGTAAACTGATTCGCAAAATCACCCAAGCCATGGATCGTATTAAAGAAGGCGAATACGGCTACTGCGAAGCCTGCGGTGTCGAAATTGGTCTGCGGCGCCTGGAAGCACGCCCCACGGCCACCCTGTGCATTGATTGCAAAACGCTTGAAGAGAAGCGCGAAAAACAGATGGCGCAAGATTAAACCAACACCATTAGTCGTCGTGCTCATTGTTCTTGAAGAAACAAAGAGCACGCTGACCCATACGGGGAATCGCCCAAGGTGCCGTGTAAAAACCCGGGATCAGCAACAAGTGGCCAGCGGCATCCCAGAGCAAAGGAATATGCGTCCTTAAATGCGGAGGCACTCCCGCTTCAAGCATGATTTTTTTTAGGGGCCGATGTTGACCGCCGTGTATCTGCGCATGCTCGCCAAGCTGGCGGCGACGCCAATAAAGCGTTCCCGTAGCATGCTCTGCAGCTAGCGCGTAGTGGCGCACCGTTTCCGGCGAAGCTTCGCCCCACTGATATTCCCAGCCGGAGAATGGAAGCGGTGCATCCATGCTCCAGCGCCCTTCTTGCCAATCTTGGTCAAAGACTGGGCTATCACATAAATATAATAATCCACCCTGCAACCATACCTCGCCACCCGCCCACTGAATCCGTTTACCGGCACCAATACCGTCTAAACTATTCAGCAAAACCGCAAGACGTGCCCGAGTGGGTACAGGTACATGCTGCTGCGTCAGCCAGTCACGCAAAAAAACGCGCTGCTGCGCTGGCGATAGTGCTCTCAAATAGAGGATTGAAAGAGCATTGTTGGGTATGTCTGGATATGCGGATTGGTGCTGTTGCCAACGCTCTTTGAACCAGTCCTCCAGCACCGTTTGAGCATCGCTCAGATTGTCAGCAGCCCGGGCAATATTCGCGGCCGCGTGCGGCCAGCCCGAGGCCCGCAAGGACGACATCACCTGTTGCCGTAAACGGACTCGTTCGTAACGCGGATTTTCATTGGCTGGGTCACACAAGTACGGCCAGTTTTTTGCCTGCAGATAATTCTGCAAAACCTGTTTTGGCACATCCAGCAGCGGGCGTAACAATTGCCCCTGTCCAAGCGGACGCTGACGAGGCATTGCGGCTAACCCCGCTACGCCGGCACCGCGCAGCAACTGAAGAAGCAGCGTTTCGGCCTGATCTTCCTGATGCTGCGCGGTCAGGAGCCAGTCTCCCGGTTGCAGCAGTCCCGCCAATAAAGCATAGCGGCCCCGCCGAGCCTGATCTTCCGGACCCTCGCCCCGAGTCCCCGGTGCTAATCGCAGGAGGGTACAGGGAACCCCCAAGGCCGCAGCCTGCTGTCGACAGAATTCAGCCCACTGGGGACTTTCTGAATGCCAGCCATGATCCACATGCAAGGCATGAACCGGATAGTGCAAGGCCTGCAGCGCCACCAGCAAAGCGGTAGAATCTGAGCCGCCACTGTAGGCCACAAAAAATGGACGCCCTTCCCGAGGACGGGGAACGTCCTGCATAAAGTTCTGGAGTCGCTGCTCCAGCTCAGGCGGCGCCGACAACTCCATAATGCATCAAACGTTCGTAGCGGGTGGTTAGCAATTTGCTAGTATCCATAGCCTGCAATGCCTGCAGGTGATGGGCGAGACGCTCCCGCGCCAGGCTAAACACCGCCTCCGGGTCACGATGGGCACCCCCCAGAGGTTCCACAAGCACATCGTCCACTAGGCCCAAGGATTGCAGGCGCCGCGAGGTAATACCGAGGGTTTCGGCTGCCTCTGCGGCCTTCGTCGCATCTTTCCAGAGAATCGACGCACAACCCTCCGGCGAAATCACTGAATACACGCTGTATTCCAGCATCAGCATACGGTCACCAACGCCAATAGCCAGAGCCCCCCCAGAACCCCCTTCGCCGATCACCGTACAAATAATAGGCACAGCCAGATCGGACATGACCGCCAAGTTTCGGGCTATGGCTTCACTTTGCCCGCGCTCTTCAGCGCCAATACCCGGATAAGCACCCGGAGTATCAATAAAAGTAAATACCGGCAACTGAAAGCGTTCAGCCAGTCGTAACAGTCGCAAAGCCTTGCGGTATCCCTCTGGGCGCGGCATCCCAAAATTACGCTGGATTTTCTCTTTGGTATCTCGACCTTTTTGATGACCCATCCAGACAATAGGCTGATCGTTGAAACGCGCCAGTCCACCGATAATCGCCTGGTCATCGGCAAACGCCCGGTCGCCCGCTAAAATCTGCACTTCCGAAAACAAAGCCTGCACATAATCAAGGGTATAGGGACGCTGCGGATGACGGGCCACCTGGACCGTCTGCCATGCGCCGAGTTTACTGTAAATACGCTGCAATTCTTTGCGGGCCTTGATTTCTAGGCGTTTGATTTCTTCAGCAATACCGGGTTGATTGAGAGCATGCAACTCTTCCACCTTGGCGTCCAACTCGGCTACACCCTGCTCAAAATCCAGATAACTGATTTTCATAAAAACTCCCTGACGGCTCCGATAATTTCATTTAAGCAGGACGTCGCGCCTTACGCGGCGCCCTGTCCATGGCAATCACATTATTCACCAACGTAGCGGCAGGCCGATAAGTCCACTGCCAGACCCCCTCGGGCACCAAGGTCTGCAGCGCAGCAACGGCCGCCGCACTGGCAGAAAATTTTTCGTCGACTCGCAATTGCACCCATAGATCCGGTTCAACGGGTAGTCGCAGACGTAACAAGGTGCTGCCAGGGTACTGCTGCAAGCATGTTAACAGATCTTCCGGATCAGGAATCCCCGAGGCGGTAAATTCCAAGGTTAACTGCAGCGCCAATTCTGCACGAGCAGTCGCTCTATCCAGCACCCGTAATGCACTTAAACGCAGTCCGCCCGAATAACTGTCTTCGCCCACTTCACCCAGAACCAGCACCGGCTCTTCACCTTCTCCGATTTTTCCCGCCTGCGCCCAAACTTCCGCGAACACCACCACCTCTAGGCGTCCCAGACCATCGTCCAAGGTTAAAAAATAAATACGATCGCCCTTTTTCGTGCGGGTACTGCGACGGGCCACGACCAAGCCCGCCACGAGTACCGTAGTCCCTGCGGAGATTCCGCCAAGAGGCTGAACACCCAGTTCTGCCAACTCTTCGCGCAAACTATCCATAGGATGTCCACTGAAATAAAAACCCAGTGTTTCGCGTTCTTGCCGTAAGGTTTCGGTCAGCGTCCAAGCTTCACCACCCACCAAAGACGGCGCAACAGGTAACGCCTCCTGGCCGCTGAACAGCGATTCCTGCTGACTGGCTTGACCTTGCTGAAACTGGGCCGCCGCTTCGACATGCGCTGCTAGGGACGCTATCAGATCAGCGCGGGATATCTGCCAGTCATCCATCGCTCCGGCACGAATCAACGCTTCCAGCGCACGACGATTGATTTTTTGCGCATCCACACGGCAGAGAAAATCAAAAAGACTCCCGAAAGGCCGCTCGCTGCGAGCTTCGAGAATCGCCTGAATGGCCGCCCGACCCAACCCCTTAATGGCGCCCAGTCCAAAACGAATGTTCTGCTCCCCCTCGGGACGAAATTCCAGTCCACTATGCAGCACGCTGGGGGGCATAATCTGCATCCCCATACGCTGACATTCGGCAATCATGGCGACCACTTTATCGGTGTGATCCATATCTGCAGTCAGCACGGCCGCCATAAAAAACTGGGGATAATGGGCCTTGAGATAAGCGGTTTGATAGGAAACCAAGGCATAGGCGGCCGAATGGGATTTATTGAACCCATACTCGGCGAACTTTTCCATCAGATCAAAAATTGCCCCGGCCTGCTCCGGATTCAAGCCATTTTTATGGGCACCCTCCATAAAAATACTCCGTTGCTTGGCCATTTCCTCGGGTTTTTTCTTACCCATAGCGCGCCGCAGCAGGTCAGCGCCCCCTAGAGAGTATCCGGCCAGAATCTGTGCCGACTGCATAACCTGTTCCTGGTAGACGATCACCCCATAGGTTTCCTTGAGAATCGCTTCCAGATGAGGATGTAAGTAGGTAACTGGTGCGCGCCCGTGCTTACGCGCAATAAAATCATCCACCATACCGGATTGCAGCGGACCCGGTCGAAACAAGGCGACCAATGCCACAATATCTTCGAATGTATCGGGTTGCAGACGTCGCACCAGATCACGCATGCCGGAAGATTCCAATTGGAATACGGCTACCGTCTCGGTGGACTTGAGCAGGTTGAAGGTCGCGACATCATCCAAAGGGAGATGCTCAATACTCAGTGGTTCAGCATCCTGTGGAGCCGCCGCATGGATGAGTTTAACCGCCATATCAATAATCGTCAGCGTCCGCAGGCCCAAAAAGTCGAACTTCACCAAGCCCATTTTCTCGACATCGTCCTTATCCAGTTGGGTGACATTGCCGCCGCCACCCGAACTGTCCGTAAACAACGGCAATCGATCCGCCAAAGGCTCCGGAGAAATAACGACGCCACCCGCATGGGTAGACGCATGGCGCGGCAACCCCTCCAAGCGCAAGGCGACATCCAGAAGATCGCGAACATCGTCCTCCTCGGCTTGGCGACGACGTAGATCCTCCGACTCCGCCAGCGCTTTGGCCAGAGTCATGCCCAGATCGCCTGGAACCAATTTGGCTAACTGATCGACAAAACCATAGGGCAACCCCAGAACTCGTCCCACATCGCGCACTACCGCTCGGGCTTTCATGGTTCCAAAAGTAATAATCTGGCCGACCCGGTCACGACCATATTTTTCAGCGACATACTGGATCACCCGATCGCGCTGATCCATGCAAAAATCGACATCAAAGTCGGGCATGGAAACCCGCTCGGGGTTCAGAAATCGCTCAAAAAGCAAGCCATTGCGAATAGGATCAAGGTCCGTAATACGCAGCGCATAAGCCACCAAAGATCCAGCACCTGAGCCACGACCGGGGCCTACGGGGACGCCATTATTTTTGGCCCACTGAATAAAGTCCGCGACAATCAAAAAATAGCCTGGGAAACCCATTTCCAGAATAACGCCCACCTCACGCAAAAGTCTTTGCTGATAGGGCAGCGCGGCATCGCCTTGAATGCGCAATTCTTCCAATCGTTCCTGCAAGCCTTTTTGCGCGGCATCATGCAAGTATTCAGCGACAGACTGGGCGGTAGGTATCGGATAATCCGGCAGGGCATACTGACCCAATACTAATTCCAGATTACAGCGGCGGGCGATTTCTATCGTGTTATCACAAGCCTCAGGGAGATCAGCAAAACGTTCCCGCATAACCTGGGGGTCCGGTAGACAGTGCTCCGGCGTAAAGCGCCTTGGGCGGCGTGGATCATCCAAGGTCAGGCCCGCTGAAATACATTGGCGGGCATCAAAAGCGGCAAAATCCGCAGAATCCAGAAAATGCGCATTATTGGTGGCGACGAGGGGTAAATCTAATTTTTTCGCAAGGGCTACGGTGGTTTGTACTAAAGCCTCCTGATTCTCCTCACCATTACGTTGTATTTCCAAATAAAACCGATCAGGAAAGCAACGCGCATAGCGCTCTGCCAACGCTTCCGCCTGTGCTGCATCATGACCCTGCAAAGCCCGGCCCACCTCGCCTTGACCCGCCGCCGACAGAGCAATCAGGCCGTCACTGGCATTATCCAGCCAGGCAGCCTCTATTTGGGGGCGACCCTGCTGATTGCCTTCCAGGTATCCGCGACTCAGCAAACGACTCAGATGACCATATCCGGTTTTATTCATACAGAGCAGGATCAAACTGGATGGCCGATCCGCATCGGTGGCATCACGAATCCAAATTTCACTACCAATAAGCGGTTTAACGCCCTGCCCTCGGGCCGCATTGTAGAATTTGACGAGTGCAAAAAGATTACCGTGATCCGTAATAGCGACTGCGGGCATTTCGCGCTCGGCGCAGCGCTGGGCCAGCGCTTTCACCGGAATAATCCCATCTTCTAGGGAATATTCAGAATGAACGTGCAAATGCACAAAACTAGGGGCTTTCATGACATTTTCTCCCAAGCCTGGTCCACTGGGGCAAAGCCACGACGATGCAGGGGCGTCGGTCCCCAGCGCCGTAAGGCCTGAAGATGCAGCGCTGTACCATAACCCATATGGCGCGCCAAACCATACTGTGGGAAATACCGGTCTAGCCACTGCATCTCTTCATCCCGAGCGACTTTCGCCAGAATACTCGCTGCGGCAATGGCATCCACCTTAGCATCCCCCCCGACAACGGTTTCTACCCGACAACCTGGAGGCGATTGATTGCCATCTACCGCAATGCGGGTGGGCTGTACCGGTAGAATATGAATAGCTCGCGCCATCGCTCGCAAGCTAGCCTGCAAAATATTGTAACGTTCTATTTCCCAAACCGCCGCCCAGCTCACGGACCAGGCCACAGCTTCTTGGCGAATACGCAATGCCCACTGCGCTCTGGCTTTCGCCGTCATTTTTTTGGAGTCGTTCAATCCATACATGGGTGCGCGTAAAATAACGGCGGCCGCCACCACCGGACCTGCTAGTGGTCCGCGACCCGCCTCATCCACACCGGCACAATCCGGGCCCCAATGCTCCAGAACGGGGGCTAACGAGCGTCTGGCTGAAGAAGCACCCATTATTGCAGCATCTTCCGCAAAACGCGCTGTAAAGCCTCGGGCGAGTCGCCTTGCAATAGATCGCGCAAACGGTGGAGTCGTTCAACCTGCTTGGCGCCCGCATTCCCAAACAGTGCCAAAAGCGCCTCGGCTACCGCGCTCGGTACAAAAGCATCCTGCAAAAATTCGGGATAAACCGCGTCTTTCAGCAAAATATTGGGCATGGCCACCAAAGAAGTTTTAACCAACCGTCGGGCAAAGCGGTAAGTCAGAGCATTCAGCGCATACACTACCACCGCCGGACGCTGCATGAGCGCTGTTTCTAATGTCGCCGTCCCCGAAGCCACCAGCACGACATTCGCCGCTGCCAGTACCGATTGCGTCTGCGCAACAGCAATCTTCGCATCATCGGGACCATTGCCTAGCTGCCAGAGACGATTCCAGAGCGGTCGCAATTCTTCTCGGGCTAGGGCGACGACTATTTGCAATTCCGGCTTTTTTTGTCGGAGTAAACGGGCGGTTTCCGCATAGCGCGTGGCCAGTTTTTCCAGTTCACCACGACGACTTCCAGGCAGCAGGGCGAGTAGCGCTGCAGACGGAGCGATCTGGAGATTCTCCCGAGCCTGAGCTGGATTTGGAGCGGCTACTGTTTGCGCCAGCAGTGGATGCGCCAGAACTTGCACCGGAACTCCAGCAGCCTCATAAATAGGCACTTCAAAGGGAAACAACACCAGCATCTGATCGACTACCCGCTTGATCTGATGGATTCGCTGGGAACGCCAGGCCCAGATCTGCGGTCCCACCACATACAGCACGCGGATACCCATTTTTTTGGCAGCCCGAGCAATGCGCAAATTAAAAGCCGGATGGTCAATCAGAACCACGCAATTGGGCCGTTCCTGCTGCAAATGGGCCACAATCTGCCGGTAAAGGCGTCGCAACTGCACATAATGACGCAGCACCTCGATCAGACCGATGATCGCCAGCACTTCGCCATCCGCCATATTACGGACACCGGCAGCCTGCAAACGAGAACCGACCACGCCAGACCAGGACACATCGAGTCCGACCATGGCCGCATTTTCTAGGATTTCCAGCCCGAGATTTTCTCCAGAGCGCTCGACGGCAAGGATAAAAACCTTGCTCAAGGGACTAGCCGTTCAGGGTGCGACGGATGACGGCGGCCACCCGGACAATCTGCGCCTCCTGCAATTCCGGAAACATGGGCAACGCGAGCACCCGTGTCGAAAGTGCGTCGGCCACCGGACAATGACCTTGGGGCTGTTCACCGAACATTTTCTGACGATGACAGGGAATAGGATAATAAATAGCGCTGGCAATACCTTCTGCCTGCAAAGCCGCCTTGACGTCGTCACGTTGCTCTAACTGAATGGTATATTGATGATAAACATGATGATAACCGTCAGCAGCGATGGGTAACTGCAGATCCAGCCCCGCCAAATGCGCACCATACCAAGCGGCGGCTTGGCGGCGACCCGCGTTGAAGGCCGGCAAGTGTGGAAATTCAGCCCGTAAAATCACCGCCTGCATCTCGTCGAGACGACTGTTATAACCCAGCACATCATGATGATAAGTCTGCCAGGAGCCATGATTACGCAATCCCCGCAAGCGACGCTCCAGCTCGGCATCGTTGGTCACCACCATGCCGCCGTCACCCGCACCGCCCAAGTTCTTACTAGGAAAAAACGAAAAGCAACTGATATCACCGAAACTGCCAACGCTCTGCCCGTGAATACGGGCGCCAATAGCTTGCGCGCAGTCTTCAATAACCTTGAGATCGTGTTTGTGCGCCAAAGCCATAATTGCCGGCATATCGGCAGGCAACCCGTAAAGATGTACGGGAATAATCACTTTGGTTCGGGCGGTCAGCGCGGCGGCAATACCTTCCACCGTCATCATATAGGACGTGGGGTCTACATCCACGAATACCGGCGTTGCCCCGACATACAGAACCGCTTCGGCCGTGGCAATGAACGTGAAAGTCGGAACAATCACTTCATCTCCCGGACCAATATCCAAGGCCCGCAAGGCCAGCAACAGGGCATCTGTTCCTGATGCGCAGCCTACACCGTGGGCCACACCACAAAGACCCGACACTTCGGCCTCCAGAGCGCGTCCCTGATCGCCCAGAATAAAACTGGCTTGATCGAGGATTTTTCCCATACCCGCCAAAATTTCCGCGCGCAAAGGCTGAAAATGCGCGCGCAGGTCAACCATGGGAATTGCTGTATTCTGACTCATTATTTACCATCCTGATCAAACATCATAAACACTGGCAAAAAAGCTTAGCGGTTCAGAAAATGATCTACCGCTGTACGCACTTGCAACGCCGCAGCGAGTACCCGCCGACCGGCAATACCATCACAAAAGACCGCTTTGCCCGTCGCGACGGCCTGCAAAAAGTCTTCGATTTCCGACGCTAGCGCATCTTTTTTCGGCAGCCCAACCGCTTCATCGCGCACTCCGGGAATGCCTGGAACCATCCCCTCACCACGATGATAAATATGCAGCGTATTATTCATAAAATCGACCGAAGCATAACGATCCTGCCAGAAAATGCGCATGCGTCGAGCGGGTTCCCGCACGACCCGGGATGCCGCCAGATTAGCAACCGTGCCATTATTCAAAGTCAACCAAGCATTAGCCATATCTGCTTTATCCGTCACCGCCGCAACACCCACTGCCCGCACATCCACGGGCTCGGCACCCGTCAGCAGCAGGGTCAGATCCAAATCGTGAATCATCAGGTCCATGATCACGTCAATATCCAAGGATCGGGGTTTGAAGGGCGCTAAACGCTCGGCCTCCAGATAACGCGGGGCGCCATATCCTGCTTGGCGTAAATGCAGTATCGCGGGATGCACCCGTTTGATATGCCCCACCGCCAGCACCAGATGCCGTTCTTGGGCCATGGTAATCAAGGCATCTGCTTCATCGGTATCTAACGTAAATGGCTTTTCAACCAAACAATGCACCCCCGCCTGCATTGCCATTTCGGCGACCGCAAAGTGGGTGGAAGTCGGCGTGGCAATGGATACCGCATCTACTTCCGCCAACAACTCCGCCACACTGGTAAAAGCCCGGCAACCCAGTTCCTGTGCCACTTCGGCAGAGCGCGCCGGATTGGCATCATAAACACCCTGTAATTGCGATAACTGGGCGTATTTTTGAGCATGGAATCGTCCCAGATGACCGACCCCGATGACTGCGGTTTTAAGTTGCTTCATGGTCGGGTCACACCCCGCTTGGTATTTTTAATAAAATCGAGAAGATGCGCCACTTCGGGAGCATCTAGGCCGCGCCGCAAGACTTCGTCCATGGCATCTTCCAGGCGCTGTCCGGAGCGGAACAACAAGCGATAGGCGCGCTTGATCTGTAAAATGGTTTCTCGCGAAATGCCTCGTCGCGCCAACCCGCGCACGTTAATTCCATGCAAACTGGCGTGGTTACCGGCTGCCATCATATAAGGAGGAACATCTAGAGGCGCCATAGTCCCTCCTCCGAGAATGGCATGAGCGCCGACGCGGGCAAACTGGTGGACAGCGGAAAGCCCGCCCAGAATAGCGTGGTCCTCAATACTGACATGCCCAGCCAGCGTTGCAGCATTGGCCATCACCACCTGATCGCCAATGCAGCAGTCGTGGGCAACATGACAATAAGCCATGAGCAGATTATGGCTCCCAATGCGGGTCACTCCCCCGCCCTTAACCGTACCGCGATTGATCGTCACAAACTCGCGTAAAGTATTGTGAGAACCGATTTCCAGAGCGGTAGGTTCTCCCTGATAGCCCAGATCCTGAGGCGCCGTACCCACCGACGCAAACTGAAACACCTGATTATGGCTTCCCAGTCGAGTGGGGCCTTCAATGACTGCATGGGCACCAATCTGACAATGATCCCCTATCTCCACACCCGCGCCGATGACAGCGAAAGGACCGATACGGCAATCGGAACCGATTTTAGCATCCGCATCCACTACCGCCAGAGCATGAATGTGCGCACTCATAACGAGGTTTCCCGAAGAGTAGCCATTAACAGCGCCGAAGCAACTTCGTGTCCATCCACAAGGGCCTGGGTGTCCATCTGCCACATTCCCGAACGGCGACGCGTCACTGTAGCGATCAGTTCCAACTGATCGCCGGGCGTCACCGGTTTACGAAAACGCGCCTTATCAATACCTGCGAAATAAACCGCCGCATTTTCACCGTATTTATCTTCAGAAAAAAAAGCCAGTAAGGCGGCAGCCTGGGCAAGCGCTTCAATAATCAACACGCCCGGCATTACCGGCATTCCCGGAAAATGTCCCTGAAAAAACGGTTCGTTCATGCTGACATTTTTAAGGGCACGCAAATTTTTACCCGTCTCTATGGCAATCACACGATCCACCAGCAAAAACGGATACCGATGCGGCAAACGCTTCATAATTTCTTGAATATCCATGTTATTCACAATCAGATGACTCCCCGTCAGCTAATGATTTTTGTGCGACAGCTTGCTCTAGGCGCTTTACCCGCCGAAATAATGCATCTAGCCCGTCAAAACGGGCAACAATACGTCGCCACCCACCGACTTCATGAGCGGGAACCACGCCCGAGTAAACACCGGGATGGCGCAAGCTATGGGTTATGGCACTCTGCCCTGCCACCATACAGCCATCCGCAATCTGAATATGCCCCGCAATGCCGACTTGACCCCCAATACGACAATTTCGACCAATATGAGCACTTCCCGCGATGCCCGTTTGTCCGGCAATCACCGTATGAGCACCAATGTGCACATTGTGACCAATTTGCACGAGATTATCTATTTTCACGCCATCGCCTAGGATGGTGTCCTTCAAAACGCCCCGATCAATGCAAGAATTAGCACCAATTTCTACATCATCCCCAATCAGAACCCCGCCAACCTGAGGTATTTTAACGGACTTTCCATTATCGTCGGCGAATCCAAAGCCATCAGCACCAATTACCGCTCCAGAATGAATAATGCAGCGCGCACCAATTTTGCACCCCGGATAAATTTTTACGCCCGGATAAATGTGTGTACCCGCACCAATCTGGACGTGGGCACCGACAAATACGCCGGCTTCGAGCCATACTCCCGCAGCAATTTCGGCGCCCTCCGCAACCTGAACAAATGCATCCACCCGCGTATCCGGATGCACGGTAGCATCGCGCGCCAGCTGCACACTGTGATGCATGCCAAGTTCAAGGCGTGCCTGCGGAAACAGAATCTGCATAATGCGTGCAAAAGCCGCGTAAGGGTTTTGCACCACAATTCGATGGCCGACAAACTCCTCAGCATATTTGGGGCTAATGATAACCGCACCGGCTCTGCTCGCTTTCAGTGCGGTCAATGCATAGCTGTCCTGAAAAAAAGCGAGATCTCCGCTTCCGGCCTCATCAAGAGGGAGCACTCCAGAGATTCGATAGCTAGAATCACCTCGCACTTCACCACCCACTTGCTGCGCCAAATCACCTAACAAATGCGGCGTAACTTTCATTATTTACTACCCGTCGTTTTGGGCTGCGCTGGAGGAACATGAGTCATGGCCGCAACCACCTGCGACGTCAGGTCGATGGCACCACTGACATAGAGAACCGATTTATCATTCAAAATGACCGTATAATGTCCCGCTCGTCCAATTTGGCTGACCACTTTGACTAACTGATTCTGGATATTCTTGAGAATCTGATTGCGCTGGTAATTCAGAGAGTCTTGGGCTTTTCTCTGAAAACTCTGCAAATTCAATATCATACTTTGCAACTGCGCTTCGCGATCTTGGCGCTGGGCGTTGCTCAGGGTCGGAAAATTTTTTTCTAGAGCCTTTTGAAATGCATCAATCTGCTGACGTTTTGCTTCTATTTCTTTCTGTTTGGCTTCAACCTGTTTATTCAAATTACTGGCGCCAGCCTGCGCTTCGGGAAGTTCACGCAGGGCTTTATCGAGGTCCACAAACCCGATTTTCATCGGATCGGCCCAAGCCATGCCCGCCATGAGCAACAATCCTACAAGTAACCCAGCACGAAGCCCATTAATCATACAGAGCACTCGGCATCATCAAAAATTGTTGCCAACCGTGAACTGGAGCGGTTGCGTCAAATCCCCTGGCTTTTTATCCAGAGGAATAGCTAAAGACAAACGCAGGGGTCCAAGGGGACTAATCCACAGAAAACCAACACCTGCCGTGGTCCGCATTTCGCCCAGGCTGGGGAAATAATTATTCGTGTAATTGTACACCGAGCCATCGGTATTAGATTGCACGCCATAAACCCAGCCACTAGCCGCAAACAAGGACATCCGGAAGTTATTATTATCAGCAAGCCCCGGTAATGGAAAATACAGGCTGGCATTGAACAGCAACTCACGCGTACCACCCACAGGATAACCACCGACCTGCGGTCCCAAGGCGTAAGTCTGATAACCCGGCAAAGTCGTCGGACCACCTAGATAGTAATTATTGAAGAATGGAACCGGCTTGCCGCCATAACCGTTGATAAATCCATACCGACCACTGAGACCCGCCGTCAGCCAAGATGTCACCGGGTGATAATAATCGGCCTTAACCTCTGCCTTGTACCATTTCAGCTTTCCGGGCGGCACTGCTGCTTTCAGATCCAGACTGCCGTAAAAGCCCCTAGTCGGGAAAATCGGGGAATTGCGGCTGTCATAAGTCAGACTGTTACCCAAAGTAATGGCCGTAGCCGTATTCCCAAAAGTATCTACATAGGTGTTGTAGATTTGGGGGCTACCAGAAGTCAGATTAATGGTCGTATTACTATATCCAAGGGACATATAATCATACACATACCGCATAATCGGGATACCCAAGGTTCCCGTCACGCCATAATCAATTTCCTGATAGGGAGCTACCGCCAGACTGGAAAGGTTGGTGTCATTACGATAGATATTGACGCCTAGGCTGATACCATCTGGAGTAAAGAAAGGGTCGGTATAAGATAAGTTGAAGGCCGTCCCTAAGCCGCCGACGTTGGCCGAAAAAGACAGCGCATTACCCGTACCCATAAAGTTGTTCTGACTAATGGAACCATTGAACAAGATGCCTTGAGCGTTGGAGTAACCTACCCCTAGACTGAAACTCCCCGTGGGCCGCTCACTGACATGCACATCCAGATTCATTTGATTTGGATGTCCGGGTACTGGCACCGTCTTGGTATCGATTTTGTCGTAAAAACCCGTCTGCTGCAGTCGTTCCTTGGAACGTTTGATCTGCCGCAAATCATAAAGCGCACCTTCCATCTGCCGGAACTGACGACGCACCACATAATCACGACTACGATTATTGCCAGAAATTTCAATACGACGAATATACACCTTACGACCCGGATCTACCTCAAAATTGAGGGCGACTTTGTGGGTTTTGGCGTCAACGGTGGGCACCGGCGTCGTATTGGCAAATGCGTAGCCCAAATCTCCCAACTTGTCGGCAATGGCACTATTGGTATCGTTGATTTTCGCCCGTGAGAACACTTCACCCGGCTTGATTTCTAATAACTTTTCAATCTCCGGCTTAGGTAAGACGAGATTACCGCTGAGATTTACCGCACTCACATGATAAATATCACCTTCGTGCACGTTGACGGTAATATACACATAACGTCGGTCTGGAGTCACCTGCACTTGGCTGGATTCCACATCAAAGTTCAGGTAGCCACGATCCAGATAAAAGTTGTTCAGAGCCTCTAGGCCCTTCATTAACTTTTCCTGAGAGTAGCGATCGTTCTTCGTAAAGAAGGAAAAAGCATCCGGCGCACCGATGCTAAACAGCCCACGCAAACGACTTTCACTAAAAGCGTGGTTACCCACAATCGTCACTTGCTTGATACTGGCCTGCGCGCCTTCCTTGGCATCAATGAAGATCGCCACTCGATTACGTGGCAGTTTCTCGACTCGGGCATGAATTTTCGCATTGTAATAGCCCATACCTTCATACTGCTGCTGCAGCCCATGGACCACCTGATCCAGAATGGACTGATTGAATATATGCCGATCTACCAAACCAATGCCTTTGAGCGTGTCATTGACCTCGCTCTTGGAAAAGGCTTTGATGCCGTGCATTTTAATGCTGGAGATAATCGGTCGCTCCTGGACAATGACCAGAAGATTGTTATCAGAACGCGCAATGGTCACGTCCTTGAAGAATCCCGTAGAGTAGAGATCTTTGATGGCCTTCTGGGCCTTCTGATCATTCACTTCTTCACCAATGTGAATCGGCAGATAGTTATACACCGTACCCGGCGCAATATGCTGCAATCCACGGATTTCAATATTTTTGACGGTAAAGGGTGTAAATGCCCAAGCGGGTAGTGCCCAGGCTGAAGCCACGCAGGCCACACCAGCAGCAATCGTAAAGGGAGCAGTCAAAGTCAGGCTGAATTTTTTCACGTGGTCAGCAATCTCATAATATCGTTGTAGAAGGCGAAGGACATCAGCATCAGAAGCAGCACTATACCGATCTGCTGCGATTTTTGCACCACTGCCGGTGAGAGGGGTTTACCGCGTAGCATCTCGACAGCATAAAAAACCAGATGACCGCCGTCCAGAATGGGGATAGGCAGCAAATTGAGAATTCCCAGACTGATGCTGACCAGCGCCAGAAAACTGAGGAAAGGCGCAAGCCCCGCCTGTGCCGACTGCCCCGCATACTCAGCAATAGAAATAGGTCCGCTGATATTGTCGGGTGAAACAAAGCCCTGAATCATCCCCCACATCATATCAAGAGTCATCCAAGACATCTGCCCCGTAGTTCGCGCGCCATAAGCGAGCCCATCCAGCGGCCCACGTTGGCGCAACACAATCAAATCCTTGGGCAAAGGCGCCATGACAATACCAATACGCCCAATCGGTTTACCGGATTTATCGAGGAACATTTGCGGAATCACCTGAGCGGATTTATGAACGCCTTCGGGCGTCACAAAACTCAGTTGTACCGGCTTGTCAGGATGCGATTCTATATGTTTGGCAAGACCTTCCCAACTCGGGATCGGGTGCTGATCCACCGCAACAATACGATCTCCAGCCGACAAACCGGCCCGGCTGGCTGGACTGTTGGCCGCCACCGCACCCACCGTGGCTGGTAGGTAAGGCTCCATGCCCACCACTTTACCCAAGAAATCTGGACCCACCGAATCCGCTTTGAGAGACTGCAAGGGCAGCACATGCTTCGCCAACTGTCCTTGAGGGTTCCGCGTTTCTAGAACGGCCGGAGTCCGCGCAATCGCCGCCGAAAGCAAACCCATGCGCATGTCTTCCCAAGTATAAACGGGCTGATTATTGAGTTGTACAATACGCTCGCCAGGCTGCAACTGCGCTTGAGCAGCCAAAGAGTGATCCTGTACCAGTCCAACAATGGGTGCCAAACCGGGGATTCCCAGCCAGGCCACCCCCGCATAGGCGACAATGGCAAAAAGTAGGTTGGCAACAGGCCCAGCCAGTGCAATCAGGAAACGCTTGCTGGGTGCGAGTCGATCAAAAGTCCGCTCCTGATCTTCTGGGTTGACCGGCTCATCGCTTTGTTCGCCGAGCATTTTGACATATCCACCCAACGGCAACGCGGCAATGACATACTCCGTCTGATCTTTGCCCCAGCGCCGACTCACTACGGCGGGCCCAAAGCCAATACTGAAGCGAAGTATTTTGACGCCCATGGACTTGGCGACCATGAAATGCCCAGACTCATGAATCAGCACCAGAATGCCGATCGCCAGAATAAAGGCACCGATGGTTTCAAGGATATGCACAGTGGCCTAAAACTTATCCGTGGGATGCTGAAACGTATCGCCGCAGATGACGCGCCGCGACCACGCGCGCCTCTTGGTCCACAGCAAGAACACCATCCAGATGATCCGGCGCTGCGGGTTGCAAATCATTCAAAGTGCTTTCTACCACTGCCGCAATTTGTGCAAAAGGCAGCTTTTCATCGAGAAAAGCCTGCACCGCCACCTCGTTTGCCGCATTCAGCACCGTTGCGGCGGCACCACCTGCTTTAAGCGCCGCAAAAGCCAGAGCCAGACAGGGAAAACGCTGGAGGTCGGGGGCTTCGAATTGCAGATCAGGTCCCTGCGCCAGATCCAGAGAGGACACGCCGCTTTCCATTCGTTCCGGGAAAGCCAAGGCATGCGCAATCGGGGTGCGCATATCCGGATTCCCCAATTGCGCCAGTACCGACCCGTCCACATACTCTACCATGGAGTGGATAATGCTTTGCGGATGGATAACCACATCAATTTGTGCAGGGGGCAGATCAAACAGCCAATGGGCCTCAATCACCTCCAGCCCCTTATTCATCATGGTGGCGGAATCCACCGAGATCTTGCGGCCCATGACCCAGTTAGGATGTGCACAAGCCTGATCCGGGGTCACGCCCACCAATTTTTCGAGCGGCCAAGTCCGGAATGGCCCCCCCGATGCCGTCAGCAGAATGCGACGCACGCCCTTTCCATCGGCAAAACACTGGAAAACGGCATTGTGCTCACTATCTATGGGGAGCAGAGTGACACCACGACTGCGTACCCGGTCCATGAATAACTGACCCGCCATTACCAAACATTCTTTATTGGCGAGATATACCTTTTTACCCGCATCCACCGCCGCAAGCGTTGGTAACAGCCCGGCCGCGCCAACAATGGCCGCCATGACTTCGTCGACACCGTCCATGCGCGCCACTTCTGCCAGCGCCTCGGCGCCACTATCTAGTTCAATGTTTTTGAGGCCCGCATCACGCAGCAACATTTGTAATTGTTGGGCAGCATCAGGAGACGCCATGACGACTCTTTGCGGCTGGTATTGCTGACAGAGTGCCAACATTTCGGGCACCCGGTGGTTACCGGTCAGGGCCACAATTTTGAATTCTTCTGGGTGGCGAGATACCACATCCAGAGTACTTTTACCGATGGAGCCGGTCGCTCCCAGTATGCAGATGCCTCGTGTCATTTCCACCAACCCAGATAATAAAGACCGGCTACAAAAGCCGGAATACCCGCACTCATACTGTCCAGACGATCCAGCAGACCACCGTGTCCGGGTAGCAACTGACCACTGTCTTTGCAGTCGGCGCGGCGCTTGAGATAACTTTCGGCAAGATCCCCCACCACGGCGAAAGCTCCAGTCAACAATCCTAACAGCGCGCCTGACAACAGCCCCAAAGGAACCGAACCGCGCCAAATCCAGACGCCCAGTGTGCCCACAATAGCGCTCCCTAGCAAGCCGCCATACAATCCTTCCCAGGTTTTACCCGGACTAATCTGCGCGACCAGACGACGACGCCCCCAGAGTTTACCCAAAGTCATGGCACCGATGTCTCCCGCACTGATCATAACGATCACCCAAAGCAAGAACATCGGAGCCTTACTCTGGAGCTGCAACACGAGTAGATAAGCGGGCAGAAATGCGGGGAACAACAAGACCGCCGTGAGGGGACGCTGCCAGAATGCTGCGGTTTCCAAGCGCGTCGGCGAAACGCGCACAATAAACAGCAAAAACAAGGACCAAGCTAATACTAGGCTATACGCCATACTGCGCCAAGGCAAATCATTCAGGAACAAGGACAGTGGCAGTAACGCCGCCAGCAAAGTGGCCAACACGACCGAGGCCGATGCACTCAGCAAGCTGAGGCGTCCCCACTCCAATCCCGACAAAAAAGCCAGAAGGACCAAAAAGCTCAAAAAAACCCAAAAAGGCGCCCAAAAAATCAGCATCAATACCAGCAGAAACAAGAGCGCGGCGGTGATCAGTCGCTGACGGAGCAATCGTCCTCCAACACCTGATCACCGGTTTTTCCAAAACGTCGTTGGCGCTGCGCAAACGAATGCAAGGCGTGCTCCAGAGAGGCGCGGTCAAAGTCTGGCCACAACACATCCGTAAAATAAAATTCGCTGTAAGCCATCTGCCAGACCAGAAAATTACTGATGCGTTCTTCACCGCCCGTGCGAATCATGAGATCGGGTTCGGGAATATTCGCCAAGCTTAAATGCTGGGCAATATCGGCTTCAGAAACATCTCCGGCCGCCAACGCGCCTGACTCAACTAAAGCCAGCACAGACCGCACGGCTTGGGTAATATCCCAACGCCCCCCATAATTCACCGCTAGATTTAATTGCAGACGCGTGTTGCTTTCCGTCAAGGTTTCCGCTTCTGCGATGAGTTTAAGAAGATCGGGTGCCAACACGCTACGATCCCCAATAATGCACAGACGCACCCCATTTTCATGGAGCTTGCGGACTTCCCGCTTCAAAAGCAGACGAAAGAGGTTCATCAGCAGGCGCACTTCCAGTGCTGGTCGCCGCCAATTTTCGGTACTAAATGCAAAAAGAGTGAGGTACGGAATGCCCAGATCAACGCAGGATTGGACCATTTCTCGCACCACCTCGGCACCTCGCCGATGACCAGCAACCCGAGGCAGATGCTGGCGATAGGCCCAGCGCCCGTTACCGTCCATAATCACCGCAATGTGGCGCGGCATGGCAGGCGGCAAATTTGAATGCTGGGCAGACATGCGGATTAGACCTCCATGAGGTCAGCTTCCTTGGCCTCCACGACAGCATCCACCTCATCAATAAAGCGATCCGTCAGCTTCTGGAACGCTTCTTCAGCATGACGTTCCTCGTCTTCCGAAATAATCTTTTGCTTATGCAGATCCTTGACCTGCGAAATACTGTCACGACGAATATTACGAATGGCCACGCGCGCGCCCTCACCTTCTTGGCGCACCACTTTGACCATTTCTTTACGCCGCTCTTCGGAAAGCGCCGGCAAAGGCACGCGAATGTTGTCCGAACCAGCGACCGGATTCAGCCCCAGACCCGCGTCACGTATCGCTTTGTCGATCTTGGGAATCAGGTTTTTCTCCCAAGGCGTAACCACCAGCGAACGCGCATCAGCCACCGATACTGACGCCACCTGCGCCAGCGGCGTCGGGGCGTTGTAATAGTCAATCTGAACGTGGTCCAGTAAACCCGCGCTGGCCCGCCCGGTACGCAGACGGGTGAGCTCCCCTTTCAGGGACTCAATGCTTTTCTTCATCCGAATCTCGGAATCTTTTTTGATCTCTTGAATCGTCATGCAATCTCTCTACGCACCGAAGTGCCTTCCTCTTCACCGCGCATTACCCGCATCAATGCGCCGGATTTATTGATGGAAAATACAATAATGGGCATGTCATTATCTCGGCAGAGGGTGATGGCCGTGGCATCCATGACTTGAAGATTCTGCTCCAGCACCTGGGTATATGACAACTCGCGGTAACGCATAGCCTCAGGATGTGTGACCGGATCGTCCGTATAAACACCATCGACCTTGGTGCCCTTCAGCACCAGTTCGGCATTGATTTCGACCGCACGCAGGCTCGCCGCTGTGTCTGTAGTGAAAAACGGATTACCCGTTCCGGCGCCAAAAATAACCACTCGCCCTTTTTCCAAATGGCGGATTGCCCGCCTGCGGATGTAGGGTTCAGCCACCTGCTCAATGTGCAATGCGGAGAGAACGCGCGTCGGCAGACCCAGATGCTCAAGGGCGTCCTGTACGGCCAAAGCATTCATCACCGTAGCCAGCATTCCCATGTAATCGGCAGTCGCACGATCCATGCCTTCAGCAGCTTTGGCCATCCCTCGAAAAATATTGCCGCCGCCAATGACAATCGCCACCTGCACACCAGAATCCACAACGTCCTTGATTTCCCGAGCCATACGCCGCACGACCTCACGGTCTACACCATACTGCCCGTCGCCCATCAGGGCCTCTCCGCTGAGCTTGAGGAGAATACGGGAATACAAGGGCGCAGCCATTCAGGACCCCCGGACTTGCGCCATGACCTCAGTGGCGAAATCGGCAACGGGCGCTTTTTCAATGCCTTCACCCACCTCGAAACGGACAAACTCCGTCACGCTCACGCCCTTGTGACCATTCACCAACTGGCCCACAGTACGCTCAGGATCTTTCACAAAGGGTTGACCGGTCAGCGCGATTTCGTTGATAAGCTTATTCAACCGACCAGAGATCATTTTTTCAACAATATCGGCTGGCTTGCCGCTATCTGCTGCTTGGGCAACGAGAATGTCTTTTTCCCGCGCCAAGCGTTCTGCAGAGACTTGTTCTGGATGAACCACCTCGGGACGTGCGGCGGCTACATGCATGGCAACATCCCGACCCAATTCGCCGGTCGCCGCCTGCCCTTCCAATGCCACCAATACGCCAATTCGGCTGCCGTGAACGTAAGCGCCGATCACGCCTTCGTTTACCTGCAGATGCTGGAGACGACGGAGACTGATATTTTCCCCCAACTTGCTGACCAGCGTCTTGCGGCGTTCTTCAATTTCCGCATTAGCGAGCAAAGCGTCCGCTTCTTTCAGACCTTGCTTGAGTGCCTGTTCCGCACAATCCTTGGCCAGCGCCAAAAAATCATCGTTTTTGGCGACAAAGTCAGTTTCGCAATTCACTTCCAGCACGACACCCTGCTTCTGGTCCATGCTGACGGCAGTCATGATGACGCCTTCTGCAGCAACCCGTCCGGCTTTCTTGTCGGCTTTAGCCAGACCACGGGTACGCAGCAAATCAATGGCCGCTTCAATATCACCATCTGCTTCGGTCAGCACCGTCTTGCATTCCATCATGCCAGCGCCGGTGCGCTCACGCAGCTCTTTAACCTGTTGTGCACTAATAGCCATGAAAACTCCTGGGTTATAAGGATTGAATGCGTTAGTCGGCGTCGATTTCGATGATTTCTTCGTCGACCTCGACAAATTCGTCCAGCAACGCCGATTCACCACCCTGACGGCCAGCAAGAATGGCATCGGCAACCAGTGAAGCATAAAGGCGGATAGCGCGGGTAGCGTCATCGTTGCCGGGAATCGGGTAGTCAATCAGCAGGGGATCACAATTACTATCCACCACGCCAATCACCGGAATACCGAGCTTACGGGCCTCAAGAACGGCAATGTTTTCATGACCGACATCAATCACAAAAATTGCATCGGGCAGGCCATTCATCTCTTTGATACCACCGAGGCTGCGTTCCAGCTTTTCGCGTTCACGGCTCAGGGTCAGACCTTCTTTTTTGGTCAGTTTGTCCATCGTGCCATCCACTACCATTTGATCCAGCTCATCCAAACGACGAATAGACTGACGAATGGTCTTGAAGTTGGTCAGCGTACCGCCCAGCCAACGTTGATTGACAAAAAAACCGCCGCAACGACGCGCTTCTTGTTCAACAGCTTCGCGGGCCTGACGCTTGGTGCCCACAAACAGAACCCGACCATGCTTGCGAGAAATCTGTTCAATAAACGCCAAAGCGGTACGCAGCATCGGCAGAGTGTGCTCTAGGTTGATGATATGAATACGGTTACGCTCACCAAATAAATAAGGCGCCATCTTTGGGTGCCAGTAACGGGATTGGTGACCGAAGTGCACACCGGCTTCTAGCAGGGCGCGCATGGTGACATTGCTGCTCATAGGTAATTCTCCATTTTTCAAGGGTTAAGTTCCGCCACACCGCCGAGAAATCCATCCTTGCGGACACCCGGAAATCCTCTAATGCGGTGTGTGAGTATTAGGCCGAAGCCCAGCGCTTTTTATCACAAAAAACACCTCTTCAGCAAGTCGCTTACTTGGGTTCTTTATGCTCCTGACGATGATGCCACCACCAGTACAGGCCCGCTCCGCCAACAACCAGCGCAAGAAGCACCACCTGTACATGTTGAACCCTACTGAGCAGGGTTTGCAAAGAAGCCCCCAGCACATAACCCATTCCGGCTATCGCCGCCGCCCAGACGGCGGCCGCTACCGGATTCATCCACAGGTAACGCTTGGGCGGATAGTGATGTACGCCCAAGAGTATGGGCGTAATCGTGCGCGTACCGTAAACAAAGCGAAATAACAGCGTGACCCAGTCACCAAAACGGCGAATCAACGCTTCTGCCTGTACAATGTGTCGCCGAAGAAATCTGGGCAGAATGTTGAGGATGCGATCACCATAGTGGTATCCCAGTTGGTAAAGCAGTTGATCGTTCAGCGTGCTTCCGAGCCAGGAGACAACGATGACCAAAGACAAATCGAGAACACCCGCATGCGCCAAGGCGCCAGCAATGATGACCACCGCCTCGCCTTCCAGCAAAGTTCCCACAAAAAGAATCCAATACCCATACCGACGCAAAAACTCAGTAATGACGCCAAGGGTTATGGGTTGCCAATGCAGCTCATGCAACAACGCGTTTAATAAGTCTATGATTCAAACTCCCAGCGCAGCAGGGATGATTGCCGATAACACTTCATCGCTCGGTTTACCAGTGCAGATGAAAATCGGGCGCGATCCACTCTTGCTCCTGTTCGAGATCTGCCAGCAGCAGAGGCGCACGGTACAACCAACCCTCCGGCAAGGAAAAGCTCAGATCGCGTTCGGACACCACCAGTTTGGGCGACGCTTCACAAGACTGTGCGCCACGTTGAAATAAAATCGCTAGGCGTAACAACACCATCAGACGCTGCAAGGGCAACACATCTTCTGCAGCAATACCCAATGCACGCAGTTGCTGTGGATTAGGCAAGCGCTTGCGCTGTGCCCTCAACAGGGCGGCTACTACCCCCTGCTCTCGACGCGAAAATCCTGCGAGGTCCGCATTGCGCCAAATATATTCGCCGTGTTTGTGAAAGCCCGAATGGGCAATATCTAAGCCAATGTCGTGCGTGGCCGCCGCCCACTGTAACCATTGGCGGTGTGCGCCGTGCAAAGGCCAAACCGCCAAAGCCGCCGAAAAAAATTGCTCGGCCCAACCGGCTACGGCGTCGTTGCGGGCAGCCTGACTGTGAAAGCGTTCCTGCAAACTGCGAATACTGATCTCGCGAGTATCTTCTTGGTGAATACGACCGAGTAGATCATAAATCGCACCTTCTCGGAGAGCACCTTCCGAGAAACGCATTTCCTGCAAGTTGAGCGCCTCAAACAAGGCATAGAGAATCATGAAACCACCGGGGAATACGGCTGCACGATCGGCTTTTAATCCCTTCATCTGCGTCAGCGCACGCACCGAACCCAGACGCAGCAACTGCTCTCGTAACCAGTGCATACCGGTCCGGCTGATACGACTGCCCTGCCCGTTTTCCGTCAAAATACGAGCAATGGCTTTGATCGTACCCGAAGAACCGATGGCTTGGTCCCAACCATGCTGGGTAAATTCGTCCAGCATGGGTTCTAACGCCATACGCACCCGTTTTTCTAGTCGTTCGCAAGCAGCCTCGGTAATCAGGCCATCCCCAAAAAAAGCTCGGGTCGACGCCACGCAGCCAAAATGCAGGCTCTCCCGAATATTGGGCAGAAATCCCTGACCGGCAATGAGTTCGGTACTACCGCCACCGATATCCGTTACAAAACGGCGCTCTATAGCATCTACGGCTAGGGAATGCGATACACCAAGGTAGACTAGGCGAGCTTCTTCCCGACCAGCGACGATTTCTACTGGATATCCGAGTGTTTGTTCAATAGCCTGGATAAAACCCTCGGCGGAACTGGCCTGACGCAAGGTGTTGGTGCCGATAACACGCACCCGATCCGGACGTAATCCATGCAGCCGTTGACCAAAACGTGCCAGACAAGCCAAGGCGCGTTTTTCCACCAAGGGTTCCAAGGTACCGTCGTCACGCAATCCTTCCGCCAGACGGACACCGTCCCGCAGTCGGTCCAGCAGACGGATTTCGGAGCCCATTTCTTCCGCTACGACCATGTGGAAAGAATTGGAACCCAGATCCACTGCCGCAAGAAAGTTTTCGTGTGCTGCGGTGGATGCGGGTTCCGCCATGATTATTTCCCCTGGATGCTTTGCTCGACCTCTTCTAGGGGAAGATGCCGGACATTTTTACCCTTGGCAAGGTAAATCACATATTCACAGATGTTACGGGCATGATCGCCAATACGCTCAATGGCCTTGGCGATAAATAAGGCATCAATAGCTGGGGTGATGGTGCGCGGGTCTTCCATCATATACGTAATCAGGCGACGCAAGGCCGAACGATATTCTTGGTTGAGCACCTCATCGCCTCTAGCAACCGCAATAGCCTGCTCCGCATCCGCACGCGCCAAAGCGTCCATGGCGCGACGCAGCATATTCAGGGCGTAGTTGGCCATAACGTCAATATCTCGCAAAAATGCAGGATTCACATTTCGGGTACCGTGCCCCATGGCCAGAACCATATTTGCGATTTTACTGGCCTTATCTCCCATGCGCTCAAGATCCGCGATGCTTTTGATTAAGGTCATCACCAAACGAAGATCGGAGGCGGCAGGCTGACGCATGGCGAGAATATTGATGCACTCTTCCTCAATACGCACCTCGTAACCGTTGACTTCATGGTCCCGGGCGACCACCTCCTGAGCGAGATCATTATCACCCGTCTGTAGCGCTCGGATGGCATCACTGATCTGCTCTTCAACCACGCCACCCATAGCCAGAACCAAGGCATGGACTTCGTTCAAATCATCATTGAATCTTTGAGAAATATGTTGATCTTTATCCATATTCGCGCACTCCTTAACCGTAACGACCGGTGATGTAATCTTCTGTCTGTTTCTTGCTCGGATTGGTGAACAACTGATTGGTGAGACCAAATTCCACCATCTCACCGAGGTACATAAACGCCGTATAATCGGAAACGCGCGCCGCCTGCTGCATATTGTGGGTGACGATCAGAATAGTAAATTGATTCCGCAACTCGCTGACCAGTTCCTCAATTTTCAACGTCGCTATAGGGTCCAAAGCCGAAGTGGGTTCGTCCAGCAGAATCACCTCCGGCTTTACTGCCACAGCGCGAGCGATGCACAAGCGCTGCTGCTGACCACCAGACAAACCCAGTCCACTAGTTTTCAGTTTATCTTTCACTTCATCCCAAAGTGCCGCCTGACGCAGGGCCTGCTCTACCCGCTCATCCATTTCGACCTTGCGGAGTTTCTCATAGAGCTTGATGCCAAAAGCAATATTATCGTAAATCGACATGGGGAAAGGCGTCGGCTTCTGAAAAACCATACCGACTTTAGCGCGCAGCATATTCACATCCATGCTGGGTGCCAGAATATTTTCCCCATCCAGCAGCACCTCACCCGTCGCCCGCTGCCCTGGATACAAGGAATACATGCGATTAAAAACCCGGAGTAAGGTCGATTTCCCACAGCCCGAAGGGCCGATAAATGCGGTTACCTGATTCCCCGGCATTTCCAGATTAATGTCTTTGAGCGACTTATTGCTCCCGTAAAAAAAATCCAGGTGACGAACGGATATTTTGGTTTGTTGTGATTCCAACATTACAACAGGCTCCTGTCCTTAATGGGAAAGCAGAAAAGTAAAATGCAAAATTAGCACAACATCAGCGCATCTAACCATGTTCAGTCCCACCATGCAGGACCATGTATTGCTTGCCCGGTAAGCAGCAAACGCAGACCCGCAGACTATAGCAAGACTTTATGACCATTTTGTGACAGCCTCCGTCTTGGCAGATATTTTACGGGCCAGTTGCAGAGGAAAGTGTGCCACGAAAGTGGTCCCTTTACCGATTTCACTACGCACCTCCAAGTGTCCCTGATAGCGTTCCACCGCGTGACGGACAATGGCCAGACCCAATCCGGTGCCACCCATACGTCGAGATCGCCCCTTATCGACCCGATAAAATCGTTCTGTGATGCGCTGTAAATGCTCAGAAGCGATGCCATCTCCCGTATCTTGAACGGTGAAGCATAAGGCCTCAGCGTTACCCTCCCAGCGTAAAAAAATCGCGCGATCCGCTGGCGTATACTTCACGGCATTTTCCAGAAGATTTCTAATGATACTAATAATATCAATGTGTTCTGCAAAAATCCCCAGTTCGGGATCGAGATGGGTGGTGACTTGTAGGTTTTTCTGAGCGATCGACGGTATCAGGGTGTCCAGCACGCTCTGCGTCATCGTCGCGAAGGGTAAAACATCGCAGTTTTCATGCTCTGCTACGGCAGCCTCCATACGCGCCAGCGACAACAAATCTTCTACCAAAGATTGCATGCGCAAGGTCTGTTCTTCCATTAAATGGAGCTGACTGCCCACTTCTTCGTCCTCCGCCAAGGGACCATCCAGCAGATTTTCCAGAAAACCCCGGACGACCGTCAGTGGGCTGCGTAATTCATGAGAGACGTTGGCGACGAAGTCTTGCCGAACCTGCTCCAACTGGCGAATTCGGGTGACATCCCGAAAAATGATCAGCGCACCGGCATCCGCCAGAGGATAACGCATACCCTCCAATAGCTGCTGCGAATCCACGGGTGCGGGCAACTGCAAAGTCGAAGGGCCTTCACCACTTAAAAAAGCGCGCAAGTGGGGTGTTCGCAACCAAAAAGCCAACGGTTTACCAACGTCATCCGGCCATTGTAACTGTAACAACCGGATACCTGAGGGATTTACCCATAAGAGCTGACCGCGTGCATCCATCAGTACCACCACATCCGGCATGGCCTGCAACGCATCGCGCAATTGTAAAATCTGGGCGCTCAACTGCCGCTGTCGGGCCTCCTGATCACGACGCCAATGATACCCATCGGCGAAGGTCTCCTCCCAAAAACCGCCAGCAAGGGGCGGCAGCAAAGTATCAGGATTGCGAAACCATGCACTGAAACTCATGGATTGTTGACGATGCCAGCCCACCCAAACCGCCAAAATCAGAGCCACGAGAACGGGCGGCAGGTAAGACCAAGCCCAAAGCCGGTCTGTCGCCAGAAAAGCTGGGATCAATAACCAGAGTGCCAGCGGCAGAAACCAAGCACGGATAATATTCACGACCTGCGTTGAAACCGATTAAGAAGCGCCCATTTTTTCAAGCAATTTCACCCAAAGCGCTACAACGATAGCCTTCGCCGCGAACGGTTTCGATAATGTGGGCATATCCGTACTCTTCAAGACCTCGGCGTAAGCGCCGGATATGGACATCAACGGTTCGCTCTTCGATAAAGCTTTGCCGACCCCAGATTTGGTCCAGCAGCATCTCACGGGAAAAAACCCGATCCGGGTTGGTCGCAAAAAGACGGAGCAGACGAAATTCGGTGGGTCCCAAACGAATTTGCGTATCGTCCGCGTAGACGCGATGCGCGCGAAGGTCTACCTGCAACCCGCCGAGCTTTATTTTTCCGAGTGACTGACCGTTATAGCTGCGCCGCAAAAGCGCGTTGACTCTGGCCACCAACTCACGCGGCGAAAAAGGCTTAGCGAGATAATCATCGGCTCCAGATTCCAAACCATGTACCCGATCCGCCTCTTCACCACGCGCCGTCAACAGAATGATGGGGAGTTTCTGGGTTTCCTCACGACGTCGCAACATACGGCACCAAGTCAGACCATTTTCGCCGGGTAACATCCAGTCCAACACCAGCAACTGCGGTTCCCAGCTCAACAGCGCCGACTCTGCGGATTCCACACTCCCTTCACAACGCACGTCAAAGCCCTGGCGCTGCAAGGTGACACGCAGCAACTCCTGTATACCCTCCTCGTCCTCAACCACGAGGATACGTGAAGAAGCGGATAGCTTTTCTTCGTCCATGCCTGCCTTTTGTAGATCTAACGCTCCAACCCTAGGCATTGTGACGGATTTGACAGGCTTCTGCCAAGGGCGTAGCGCAGCCCTAGAGCGTTATGTGCCAGCCCGCATCACGCGCCGCGAGAACGACCACCTCCCGCCACTGAACGACCTCGACCCGCTGGAGCCGAAGATCGGCGTGCTGGCTCGACAGAAGGACGACTACTATAGGATCGGGAAGGCTCAAAACCGCTGACAATTTCTTTTTCAAACGATTTACGTAAGAGCTTCTCCACATCTTGCAACTGCTTACGTTCATCGCCACTGACTAATGAAATCGCCTGACCATTGTTTCCAGCGCGCCCCGTCCGGCCAATACGATGGACATAATCTTCGGGTACATGCGGCAACTCAAAATTCACGACATGCGGTAACTCGCTGATATCAATGCCGCGCGCCGCAATGTCCGTGGCCACCAATACGCGTACCTTTCCTTCCTTAAATTCGGACAATGCCCGGGTGCGCGCGCCCTGACTTTTATCCCCATGAATAGCCATGGCCTGCATGCCATCTTGAGATAAATGCTTGGCGAGACGGTCTGCGCCATGCTTGGTGCGGGTAAACACCAACACTTGATGCCATTGCTGCTCACGAATCAAATGGGTCAGCAACTCGCGCTTGCGATCCTGATCTACCGCATAAAAGCGTTGCGCCACGGTATCGGCTGTAGCATTCCGACTTGCCACTTCAACACTAGCCGGGTTGTGCAAAATGCCATCTGCCAGCGTCCGAATTTCCGGAGAAAAAGTCGCCGAAAACAATAAATTTTGACGTTTTTTGGGGAGCACGGCGATAATTCGACGAATATCACGGATAAAACCCATATCCAGCATCCGATCCGCTTCGTCCAGCACCAGAATTTCAACCTGTGATAAATCCACGCTGCGCTGCTGAATATGGTCCAGCAAACGACCAGGGGTGGCCACCAATACGTCCACGCTCCGACGCAACTTCTGCATCTGTGGGTTGATTTTCACCCCACCAATCAGAATCAAAGAACGCAAAGAAAGATAGCGACCATACAACTGTACGCTTTCTTCCACCTGAGCGGCGAGTTCGCGGGTAGGCACCAGAATCAACGCGCGCACGCTGGAAGGCTTATGGGAGGCCGCATCTGCAGTAGCAGCGAGCTTATGAAGAATAGGCATGGCAAAGGCTGCCGTTTTGCCCGTGCCCGTCTGCGCACCGGCCAGAAGATCTACCCCCGACATCACCACGGGAATAGCTTGTTCTTGAATAGGGGTTGGGGTGGTATAACCGCGTTCAGCAGCCGCACGCCAAATAGGCTCGGAAAGACCGAGAGATTCAAAAGTAGACGACATAGGGGATAACTCCAAAAACACCGGCCTCGCCGCAAGGGCGCCAGTCTAGGGCAGACGCTTCATCAAGGTGGGGAACCTGTGCAAAGTCCATCATGCAGACTGAGGCATGACGGCAGCCGCACTCTAACAGAACGCGCTAATAATGAACAGCTATCGCTTTGCCCGACGCCCCCTGCCTCTGAAAGCAGCGTAAAGACTATCGCGCACATCAAGAGAGATGACTTCAGACTGGACCGCCTACGCCCTTGAACTTCTCCACAAAAGCCGCAATTTTCTGGAACACGCTCTGCTTTTTGGTCAGATATTGCGGATTCAGCGGGCTCATCTTGGGTAAAACGGCGTTCAACTCCGTGCCGTTCTCGCTGGCAAATTCCCGCTTCAGCGAGGCGGTGATATAGCGTCGTGCCGCCTCGGCATTCAGGCTTTCCGCATCTATGAGTTCTTGCGCTTCGCGCTGTTGTTCGGCCTGCGCGAACAGAAAAAAGGCATCAATCACACTGGCTTTGTCACTCATCTGCTCCAGATCGGTCTGATGGATGAAGTCGACCAGCAGGCTTTCTTTAGCGCGATTACCGAGGCTGGCGCGAATCACGCGGCGCACTTCGTCCACCAGTTCGGACTTATTTTTGATCTTCTTATGATGCTCAAAGATCAGCTCCAGAATGTAATCCAGATTAAATTCTTGGGATTTGAGCAGCTCTATCTCAAAAACCACATCATCCCAGTCAATCGTGGATTTTTCTTTTTCCGTAGAAGACTTTTCCCGGCGCAACCAGTCGCGCACATCATTGTAAGTAGAACGGTAATCTTGAATTTTTCGGTCAGCGGGGAGCGTAATGGCTTGCAGTGCCATCAGATCGTCCTCGTTCAGATAGTATTTGGCCTTGAACGCATCCAATGCGACCGGATCGCTCCTATCGACGTTTTGCAGCTCCTTCAAGCTGGCAAATTCGTCATAGTTTTGCAGCACGTTCTCGACGCGCAGGTATTCGCCGAACAGTTTGGCGAACGCTTTTTTGTCGGCTTCCTTTTCAATGGCAGCAGAGTCAGGAAAACGGGTTTCTAGTTCCTTCACCACATCCATAAACCCCCGCCGCGCTTCACCGGTTGTCGCGTCGGTAAAGCCCTGCATGTATTCCGTGTAGCTTTTCTCCAGCACCACGTTTTTAGTGTTCTTGTCGCCAAACAAGGTGATGGCATCAATAGTCGCCTGCTCCAGATCGCGGAAGGTGACGATGTTGCCAAAGGTTTTTGTGGCGTCGTAAATGCGGTTGGTGCGCGAATACGCTTGTATCAAACCGTGGTAACGCAGATTTTTGTCGACAAATAAGGTATTCAAAGTGAGCGCATCAAAACCCGTCAAGAACATGCCCACGACAATCAGCAAGTCGATTTGCTTGGCTTTGACCTGCTTGGCCAGATCGCGGTAATAGTTCTGAAAACCGTTGCTATCGACACTAAAGTTGGTTTTGAACAGCGCATTATAATCTGCAATGGCGGCGCTCAAAAACTCCTTAGCGCTGCTATTCATGGCCGACACCTCAAAACTTTCGTCCACAATATCGCCTACGGCATTTTGCGCCTCATTAGCGGCAAAGGAGAAAATCGTTGCCACTTTCAAAGGCTTGTCGCTGGCCTTTTGTAACGCTTTGAATGTTTGGTAATATAATTTGGCGGCATCCACGCTGCTCACGGCAAAAAGCGCATTAAACCCTTGATGTCCCGCCTGCAAGCGATGGGTTTTCTGCCGAAAGTGATTCAAGATGTACTGAGTGATCTCACGGATGCGCTCGGGGTGCAACAGGGCTTGCTGGTTTTCTGCAGCGCTGAGTTTTTTCTCGTCCTGCTCGCTTTCGAGAGCTTTGAACTGCGGTCGGACATCGTTGTAATCCACCTTAAACTTCAGTACCTTTTCGTCACGAATCGCATCGGTGATGACATAAGAATGCAGCTCACGGCCAAATACGCTGGCCGTGGTTTCCGCGCCCAGCGCGTTCTCAGGAAAAATAGGCGTACCCGTAAAGCCAAATTGATAGAACTTCTTAAACCGCCTTTTTAAGTTTTTCTGTGCCTCACCAAACTGGCTGCGGTGACACTCATCAAAAATGAATAGCACCTGCTTACTGTAAACCGGTAAGTCCGCTTCGCTTTTCATCAGGATATTGAGTTTCTGGATGGTGGTGACGATGATTTTGTTGTCAACTTTATCCAGGTTACGCTTTAGTCCTAATGTGCTCTCTGAACCATTCACGCTATCTGGCGAAAAACGCTGGTATTCTTTCATGGTCTGGTAGTCCAGATCTTTACGATCCACCACAAAAAACACCTTGTCGATAAACTCCAGCTCCGTGGCCAGTCGCGCCGCCTTGAAGCTGGTCAGGGTTTTGCCCGAACCGGTGGTGTGCCAGACATAACCGCCACTTTCCGATTTGCTCCAGTTTTTGGCCTGATAGCTGCTCTTGATTTTCCACAACATGCGCTCAGTGGCAGCAATCTGATACGGGCGCATCACCAGTAGGATATTACTGACATCAAATACCGAATAATGCAGCAGCACATTGAGTAGCGTATTTTTTTGGAAAAACGTCGCGGTAAAATCCTTCAGGTCTTTAATCGGGCTGTTATCCGCCTTCGCCCAATTCATGGTGAAGTCAAAACTGTGTTTATTGCGCTGGGTGGTGTTGGCAAAATAGCGGGTGTCGGTGCCGTTGGAGATCACAAACAACTGCAAATACTTGAACAGGGAATGGGCGCTATTGAAGCTCTCCTTACTGTAACGATGCACCTGATTAAACGCCTCACGAATCGCTACGCCGCGTTTTTTCAGCTCCACCTGCACCAGCGGCAGGCCATTGACCAGAATCGTCACGTCATAACGATTAGCATGAGTACCGGTCTGCTCGAACTGCTGAATCACTTGCACTTTATTGCGGGCGATATTTTTCTTGTCCAGCAGGTAAATATTTTGGATACGGCCATCGTCAAAGACGAAGTCGTGGATATAGTCGTCATGAATCTTACGAGTTTTTTCGACGATGCTATCGCTCGGTTTATCCAGATAGGTTTCCACAAAGCGCAGCCATTCGCCATCCGTAAACTGCACGTTATTGAGCATCTGTAGCTGGTCCCGCACATTGACTAATAAGGCTTCGGGTGTGCACAGGCCGGGCAAATACTCATATCCCTGATTTTGCAAATCCCGAATAAACTCCCGCTCCAGATCGCTTTCGCTCTGGTAGCTGTCTTTCACCGTCCATTCCCGCGTGTACTTGTCCAGCACGATAAAGTGATTAGATTCGGCAATGGTTTTGTAGTCGCTCATTCTTTCGCGTCCTTTTTAAGCAGTAGCTTCTTCATCTCGCGATCAAAATCGGATTCTATGCGCTGCTGCTTGTTGAATTTTTCATATTCAGTAAAAGCCTTTTCCTCCGCTTGCTGGCGGGTCAATTTTCCGTAGCCTTCCAAAATCCGGTATTCATTGAAAGAGAGGAATTTGTCCACGCTGTCGGAAAAAACTTTCATCGTGAATGTGTTGCGCCGCTCAATGATGCCTTCAATGTAGTCAAAAAAGGCAGAAACGGCGCGCTCCAGTTTTTTGATGTCAGTTTCCGACAGGTAATTTTTTGCGACCACCACGTCCGACTTCAATACTCGTCCATCCGGTGCATTTTTGTATGTACCCATCCCCATCAAGGGTTTGTTGGCATCGGCATTCATTGAGATGATTTCCGCAGCCGTGTGACCGGTAATGGCAAAATGAAACTTGTCTTGCACATGGGCGTAAAACAAACGGGTGGTTTCCGATTTGGGGTCGTAATCCATGCTGCATTCAGCAAAAATATCCGTAATCTGCTGGTAAATCCGCCGCTCACTGGCGCGGATAGAGCGCACCCGCTCCAGCAACTCACGAAAATAGTCTTTGCCAAAATAACGGCCATTTTTTAACCGCTCATCATCCATGGCAAATCCTTTGATGATGTACTCTTTAATCAGCGCGGTTGCCCAAATACGAAATTGTGTCGCCTGTGCCGAATTCACCCGATAACCGACAGAAATCACCGCGTCTAGGTTGTAATACTTGGCCTTGCTGTTTTGAGTTTTACCCTTGATCGCCCCATGGGCCGTGGTATGTTCCAAAATGGAACATACCACATCTTCTTTTAGCTCATTGCTTTCAAATATATTTTTAAGATGTTTGGTGATTGCCGGGCGCTGTACGCCGAAAAGCTCGGCCATACGCTCCTGCGTCAGCCAAATGCTCTCGTTACTGAGCAGCACCTCCACCTTGATCGCACCACTGGGCGCGGTGTAGAGCAGAAACTCGGTGGTTTGATCGCGCAGAGTCAGATCAGGCATGGGGGGCGTCCTTGGGAAAGCTCAACAGCAAATCGCGGTAGTATTCGTATTGCTTTTGGCGCAGCTCAATTTCACGCGGCAAGCCTTCGGTGAGGGAGGTGGTTAAGGCATCAAATTTGTCGAGGATGGTTGCAACTCGCCGTTGCTCTTTCAATGGCGGGAATGGTACTTTCAAACTCTTTAGAAGGCCGCCCGTCACCAGCGGCTGGCCGCCGCCTACCGCATACTGATTCAAATTCATGTGTGTCAGTTGATGGAAAGCAAAACGTATGTTCCACGCATCCATGGAGCGTATTACGAGCGTGTTATCCGACACGTCAAAGTCGCCTGATACTGCATTAACTAGCCCGGCATTGGCGCCGACGCGAGCAACAAGAAGTACATCGCCGGAGTACGTTGCTTCGTTGGTAAAGCCGATTGGCCCAGTCGACCCGTAAACAGGAATCACTCCATCGGTAGTTCGAGTCTTATTGCGCCCAGATGCAATGCTTGTTGTGATCTCCCCCAACGTCTTCCACTCCACTTCGCCCTCTTCAAAACGGAGCAACTGATCGCGGTAGTGGTTGTATTGTTTTTTGCGGGTGGTCAGCTCGGCGGTCAGCTCGGCGGTCAGCTCGGTGAAGGTGTCCAGTATGCGCACAATTTCAGCTTGGATGGCTAGCGATTTTTTGGGATTTTCTGGGCAGGGAATGGGGATTTTTAGTTCGTTTAGAACTGATTGCGTTTGGCTTGGAACGCCACCCGCTTGGTTCATTTCACCAAGCCCCAGCGTTGTTAAAAAGTAATACAGGAACTTCGGTCGTATCTGCGCTTCGTCAATCTCTGTATAAAAAATAGTGTCAACGTTCCAGAACGGAGTATCGACGAAGAACAAGTTTGCAAGCGTGCCCTTTCTTGGAATCAAGACCGACGGCTTGTTATAGGCGTAGGTGTCGGCATATCGCATGATTCCACCGGAGCCGTAAACAGGAAACGCACCATCGCCAAGTGTCTTGTGATCCTTGCCGTTTTTTATGCGTACAACATCACCCAACCTCTTCCACTCCGCCCCTGCCCCATCCAGCAGCTTGTCCAAAAAACTCTCGCCGCTCACGCCTCGCCTCCTATCGACTTGTTTTCGATAGACTCCATTTGCTTGGTGGATTCATGGGCCAGCATGGCCGCCAATTCGGTTTCGGTAGGCAAAAGCATTTGGTATTTTGAGGCAAACAGTTGCTGGCTTTCCCTCAGCACCGAATAATGCACTAAGGTTTCATCTTTATCGGCACACAAAATAATACCTAGCGTGGGGTTATCGCCTTCGCCGCGCTTGAGGTCATCAAACATGCGCACATACATGTCCATTTGGCCAATATCCTGATGGGTAAGCTTTTCGGTTTTAAGGTCGATCACGACAAAGCATTTGAGCAAATAGTTGTAAAACACCATATCCACATAAAAGTGGGATGTTTCGGTGCTGATACGCATTTGTCTAGCTACAAAAGAAAAGCCTTTGCCCAGTTCCAGCAAAAATTTTTGCAGGTGGTTCATCAGACTTTGTTCCAATAAGCTTTCTTTGCCATTCAAATCTTCGGGCAAATCCAAAAACTCTAGTACATAGGGGTCTTTGATAAACGGAGTTGAACGGTCAGGAGAAGTTAATTCATCCGCTGGGCTTTGGTGCGCTAAAACGCGGCGGTAATACCCACTTTTGATATTCCGCTCCAATAGGCGGGCGCTCCAGTTTTGGCTGCTGGCTTCTTGTAGGTAATAGTTGCGCTCGGCCGTGCTCTCTAGCCGCATGATCAGGCGAATATGCGACCAAGCGAGATGGGCTACACAGTGTGTAGCAATTTCCTCCAAACTGGGGAAGGTCAAATAAAACTGGCGAAAATTTTTAAGATTGGCGACCGAAAAACCTTGACCAAAATGTTCCCCTAAGTAACGCGAAAGCTTACGGATCAAGGCTTGACCATATTCAGCGCGAGTTTGGCCCTGCTGTTCTTCTTCGACAATGCGCTGGCCTAAGTGCCAATAGGTATGCACCATTTCGGTGTTAATAGCACGATAAGCTTGGCTCCGCCCTGCCTGCAGAATTTGCGCAACATCGGCAAAAAAACGCTGCTCGTTAGTGAGGTCGGAGCTCATGCTGTTAAGATTCCTCGCCTTCCATGTAGACCGCAAAGTTATCGCTGATAGGGCGACAGAACAAGGTGCCAAGTACGCATTGTTTGAAATCCCAGCCATCGACAGCACCACAAACATCGTTGGTAATGGCCCAGATTTGATGTTGCAAGGAGGCGTGTTGTTGGGTGCTGGTCATTGTCAAAATTCCGTTGTAGCTTTTGATAAGGCTAACACCTTCCACCCCTGCCCTGCCTGCCTATTCGGTAGACAGGCCCAGCAGCTTGCCCAAAAAACTCTCGCCGCTCATCCCTCATCCCCCTGCAATTCGCGCTCAATCTGTTCAATACTAGGCAAACTGGTTTGCAGTTCGGCGGGCAAGGATTCCAACAATTTGTATTCGGCAATGCCCATGGGCTGGGTTTTGTCGCCAAGCGCATATTCCGCCACAACTTTGTTTTTGCTTTTGCACAACAGCAGGCCGATGCTGGGGTTGTCGTGCTCGTGCTTGATTTGCCGATCTACGGCGGTGAGGTAAAAGCCGAGTTGCCCCAAATGTTCGGGCTTGAAGCTACCGGCCTTGAGTTCGATGACGACATAGCAGCGTAATTTCAGGTGGTAAAACAGCAGGTCGATGAAAAATTCATCACCGCCCACATTCAGCAGCACTTGCCGCCCGACAAAGGCAAAGCCTGCGCCCAGCTCCAGCAAAAATTCGGTGACGTGTTTGACGAGTGCCTGTTCGACTTCGCGTTCTTGTGCTTCGTCGGTCAAGCCTAAAAAGTCAAAGCGGTAGGGGTCTTTGAGGGATTCGCGCGCTAGGTCTGACTGGGGTTTGGGCAGGCTCGCCTCAAAATTGGTCACGGCGGTGCCGCTGCGCTCATGCAAGCGGGTTTCGATCTGCATGACCAGCACATTGCGCGACCAGTTGTGTAGCAAGGCTTTGGAGAGATACCAATCACGCTCTTCGCGCGTCTTGAGCTTGTCGAGCAAGGTGCAAAGGTGGAACCAAGGCAATTGTGCAGCAGCCTGCTGCACAAATACAATATCAGGCCATGCCTCAGCAAAAGCGCGCATGTACTTAAGGTTGCGCGGCGAAAAGCCTTTCATGTCGGGAAAGGCGCTGCGCAAGTCGTGCGCCAGCCGTTCTACGACTTTGGTTCCCCAGCCTTGTTGTTGCTGCCTGGTCAATATGTCGCTGCCTATTTGCCAGTACAGCAAAACCATCTCACAGTTCACCGCCCGCGTGGCGCGTTGCTGGGCAACGTGAATTTTGTTTTTTAATTCGACGAGCCAAGCGGTGTAGCCTTCGGGCGCAGGCGTTAAGGCGATAGGCTGGTCATTCACGCCTCGGTTTCCTCACCTTCTATTTCCGCCACAATCGCGTCGATGTCTTGGCGCAGTTGGTCGATTTTGGCTACGGTAATTTTCAGTTCGGCATTGAGTTGGGTAATGTCCACCACTTCGCGGGTGTCTTTGGCGGCTACATAGCTGCTGACCGAGAGGTTGTAGTCGTTGGCGGCCACTTTTTCTACAGGAATAGATTGAGCGAAGTGATCGATATGGGCTTTGCTCTCGAACACCGCCATGATTTGCGCAATGTGCGCGTCGGTGAGGGCGTTGTTGTTGGTTTCTTTTTTGAACAGCCCGCTGGCATCAATAAATTGGGTAGTGGTGTCGGTTTTGTGTTTGGAGAGCACCAAGATGGTGACGGCGATGGTGGTGCCAAAAAACAGGTTGGGCGCGAGGGAAATCACCGTTTCTACATAGTTGTTATCCACCAGATACTGGCGGATTTTCTGCTCGGCGCCGCCTCGGTAAAAAATGCCGGGAAAGCAGACAATCGCAGCGCGGCCCTTGGCAGAAAGGTAACTGAGCGCATGCAACACAAAGGCAAAGTCGGCTTTGGATTTGGGGGCGAGTACACCGGCAGGGGCAAAGCGTTCGTCGTTGATCAAGGTGGGGTCATCGCTGCCAATCCATTTCACCGAGTACGGCGGGTTGGAAACAATCGCATCAAAGGGTTTGTCGTCGCCAAAATGCGGTGCGATGAGGGTATCGCCGAGCTGGATGTTGAATTTGTCATAGTTGACGTTGTGCAAGAACATGTTCATCCGCGCCAAGTTGTAGGTGGTGTGGTTGAGTTCTTGCCCGAAAAAACCTTCTTCGATGACGTGTTCATCAAAGCGCTTTTTGGCTTGTAGCAGCAGCGAACCGGAGCCGCAGGCGGGGTCGTAAATCTTGTTGATGTGGCTCTGCCCGTGCATAGCCAACTGGGCGATGAGTTTGGAGACTTGCTGCGGAGTGAAAAACTCGCCGCCAGATTTGCCCGCATTGGCGGCGTAATTGGAGATGAGAAATTCGTAGGCATCACCAAAAAGGTCAATGTGATGACCGTCAAAATCGCCAAATTCCAGTCCGGCCACGCCTTTGAGCACGGCGGCCAAGCGCGTGTTTTTATCTCTGACGGTGTTGCCGAGGCGGTTGCTGGTGGTGTCGAAATCGGCAAAAAGTCCCTTGATGTCGCGCTCGGAGGGGTAGCCGCTGGCGGAGCTTTCGATGGCGCTAAAAATAGCGGCTAAATCGGTGTTGAGGCGCTCGTTGCTATGCGCCGTTTTGACGACATTGGCAAATAACTGGCTGGGATAGAGAAAATAGCCTTTGGTTTTAATGGCATCGTCTTTGATGTCTGGAGTGATGACGCTATCGGGCAATTCGGCATAGTCGATGCTGTCGTCATCGCCTTCAATGTAGGCCGCAAAGTTTTCGCTGATAAAGCGATAAAACAAGGTACCAAGCACGTATTGCTTGAAATCCCAGCCATCGACGGCACCTCGGACATCGTTGGCAATGGCCCAGATTTGGCGTTGCAAGGCGGCGCGTTGTTGGGTGCTGGTCATTGTCCAAGTTCCGTTGTGGCTTTTGTGTTAGGTGCGTTCGGTGATCCATCCGCCGCCCAACAAGCGCTCGCCCTGATAACAGACTGCCGCCTGACCTGGGGTGATTGCCCGTTGGGACTCGGGAAAGGTGATTTCGGCCTGACCATCCGCAAGCAAGCGGAGGCTACCCGGTTCGGCTCGTGAACGATAACGCAGTTTGACTTGTACGGGATGATCTTCTTCGGGAGATAAGGTCGCCAACCAGTTGCATTCTTTGAGGAATGCGCTGCGCTGATAAAGCTCTGCTTCCCCACCCACGATCACCCGATTGTGCGTAGGATCAAGGGCCAACACATAGCGGGGTTGGCCACTTCCACCGCCCAGACCTTTGCGCTGACCAACGGTGAAATTGAGAGTCCCAGGGTGCTGACCAACGACTTGACCGCTACGGTCCACCATTTCGCCTGTTTGCTCCATATCCAGCCCGGCATAATCCGCCAAAAAACTGCGATAATTGCCGTCGGGAACAAAGCAAATGTCTTGAGAATCCTGCTTGGTGGCTACCGGCAGCCCATGTTTTCGGGCCAAGGCTCGAACTTCGTCCTTACGCATGGCACCAACGGGAAAACGTAGTTGCGGTAACAGATCCGCCGCGAGCGCGAACAGAAAATAGGACTGATCTTTATCGTTATCTTGCCCGCGTAGCAAAGACGTACCCGATAAACTGTCCTGCAAACGGGCGTAGTGGCCGGTAGCCAGCACCGTTGCGCCGAGTTTTTTGCCTTCCTGCAACAAGGCTTCAAATTTGAGAAATTGATTACAGCGCGCGCAGGGATTGGGGGTACGGCCCGCCTGATATTCCGCCACAAAAACGTCCACCACCTGCTGCCGGAAGGCTTCTCGGTAATCCAGCACTTGATAGGGAATATTCAGGCGCGCGCAGACCTCAGCCGCATCCTCAATATCTTTTTCATCACAACAACGACTTTTGGGCCAAAGACGCATGGTTACGCCAATTAGATCATAACCTTGCTCCTGCATCAGAATAGCGGCCACCGCCGAATCTACCCCACCGGAAAGAGCCACCAGTGCCTTGGGCGCTGCCATGTTCGTTAAGCCCTCAGTCCCTCTCGGCCAGCCAAGCCATCTGGATGGCTTCGAGGATACCCTCGCTGGACTTTTCGGGATCATCGTCAAAGTCAGGTAATTCCACCACCCAACGATGTAAATCCGTAAATCGCAATAATTTCACATCCGCATCGGGATGGGCTTCATCGAGGCTCAGGGCAATATCCATCGTATCGGTCCAGCGCATCAGTGCCGCTCCTTTTCTAAGTTGATGGTATATTTAGGGATTTCTATAACCAGTTTGACATCTGTGACTTTCGCCTGGCAACTAAGACGCGAGGTGGGTTCGAGTCCCCAAGCTTTGTCGAGCAGATCTTCTTCTTTTTCTTCGGCGGGTTCTAGGCTATCAAAGCCTTCGCGCAGCACGACATGACAAGTGGTGCAGGCGCAGGACATTTCACAAGCATGTTCGATATGAATATCGTTGCGCATGGCGGCGGCAATGATGGTCTCTCCAGGTTCCGCTTCGAATTCTGCGCCTTCGGGACAGATTTCGGCGTTAGGCAGCACACATATTTTGGTCATTCAGTCTCCCAGATCATCAATAGAACGGCCCGCGATGGCGCGTCGTAAGGCATTATCCATACGCCGTTGTACCAGCGGTTCGGCGGCAGCTTCCACCGCCTCTGCTGCTTTGCTGATAGCGTCTGCATCATTTTTAGACAAACAGTCATTCAGATGCGCACTGGCAGCGTTCAGCTTGGCTTGTTCCTCGGCATCCAGCAAGTCGGCATCACTGGCCAGCGCCGTCTGCAAGGCTTCCCGCACCCGTTCACCTTCCACGCGCGCCTCGTAGAGTCGACGGCTCGCCACATCTTCAGCACCATGCACAAAAGAATCCTGAAGCATTTTTGCAATTTCGTCATCGCCCAAGCCAAAGCTGGGTTTGACCACCACTTCGGAGCGCACGCCCGTACTGGTCTCTTCGGCCGTAACCGTCAACAAACCATCGGCATCCACCTGAAAAGTCACGCGAATACGTGCGGCACCCGCAACCATCGGCGGAATGCCCCGCAGACTAAATCGGGCCAACGAGCGGGAATCTTGTACCAAATCTCGCTCGCCCTGCAATACATGAATGGCCATGGCGGTCTGACCATCTTTGAACGTGGTAAATTCTTGGGCGCGGGCTACGGGAATGGGGGTATTACGGGGAATAATTTTTTCGACTAGGCCACCCATCGTTTCCAGACCGAGTGAGAGCGGTAACACATCCATCAGGAGCAAATCTTCCCGCTGATTACCCACCAGCGCATCTGCCTGAATCGCCGCACCCAGAGCGACCACTTGGTCGGGGTCCATATCCGTCAGCGGTGTTTGCTGAAAAAATTCTCCCACAAAACTCCGCAGCGCCGGCACCCGCGTCGCGCCGCCCACCAATACCACCCCATCCAAGGCCTCTATTTTCAACCCCGCATCGCGTAAGGCCCGCCGACAGGCTGGCAAGGTGCGCTGAATGACAGGCTGAATCAGCGTTTCCAACTGATTGCGGGATAAGGACAGCGTCCGAGAAGAGCCATCGGGTAAGGTCAGTGGGAGCTCCACCGTTTGCTGAACCGTCAGCGCTTCTTTCGCGTTGCGTGCATGCTGAAGCACTTGGCGACGCCAGAGTGGGTCCTCTACGGCGGTGCCGACTTCACCCATCACCCATTCAGCGATGACATGATCCATATCATCGCCACCTAAGGCTGTATCCCCTGCGGTCGCCAGCACCTCAAACACGCCGGCCTGAAGGCGCAAAATCGAAATATCGAAAGTGCCCCCACCCAAATCATAAATCGCAAACAGTCCTTCGCTTTTTTTATCCAGACCATAGGCGACGGCTGCCGCCGTAGGCTCGGCCAGTAAACGTAATACATTCAGTCCGGCAAGACGGGCGGCATCTTTAGTCGCTTGGCGCTGCGCCTCATCAAAATAGGCGGGTACGGTAATCACCGCCCCTTCGGGTTCTCCACCGAGACTTTCGACCGCCAGTGCTTTGAGCTTGCGCAGAATTTCGGCGGAAACTTCTACCGGAGATTTGTCTCCTGCTCGGGTACGCAGCCGCAACATGCCTTCCCCAGGAATCAGGTCGTAAGGCAGATGTCCTGCGAGCGTCTGCACCTCTTCGTGCCCGCGCCCCATAAAACGTTTCACGGAAGCAATCGTATTATGTGGGTCCTGTCCGGCGGCTGCTACCGCAGCATATCCCACGGTCACTTCACCATTAGCCAAATAGCGCACCACGGAGGGCAACAGATAATGACCTTCATGATCTTGCAGGATCGTAGGCACGGCAGACTGAACCGTTGCCACCAAAGAGTGGGTAGTTCCGAGGTCAATGCCGATAGCCAAACGCCGCTGATGCGGATCTGCGGTCATACCGGGTTCTGCAATTTGCATTAACGCCATACTTGAGCACCTTGTTGTTTCGTGGAAAGCCTAACTGCTGATTTTAGGCATTCTGTAGAGATTCTTCGCTACGATCGATTTCACCGAGGAGTTTATCGAGAAACTGCAATTCGCGCAGTGCTGAACCAGCGGCATCGGGCTGATTGCAAGGGAGAGACTCCAGCAACATGCGGAGCTTATCTACCGCTTTGGTGGCAGCGGCCTCCACCTCTTGACGGAGGGTATCCAGGGCCGTTAGATCGTGGGCACGCACCAAATCTTCAAGGCGCTCCCGATAGATCATTTGCGTCATCAACAACTCAGGATCAGCTACTTTTACTTGCTCGCCCAAGGCATCCACGCCTTGCCGTTTGAGCAGGTAATCTGCGCGTCGCAACGGGTCCCGCAGCACCGCCAAGGCTTCATTGAGTCGCGTGCTCCATTCGAGAGAAGCTCGACGAGAGGCGGGCTCGGCATTGGCAAAGCGATCGGGATGCAGCCCTTTTTGCAGCTTCAGCACTTGATCGCGCAGTAATTGCGGATTTAAGTCATAGCACTCCGCCATACCGACTACGCCGAACAGCGATAGCTCTGGGCGAAAAGGCTGGATAGCCCCACAGGAAGCACAAAGAGCGGGGGGAACATCCAGTTCCGCCCCGCACTGAACACATTGCGCAGACATCAGGTCGTGAAGCTCTCGCCACAACCACAAGCGTCTTTGACATTGGGGTTGTTAAAACGGAATCCTTCGTTAAGACCTTCGCGGGTAAAATCCAGCTCGGTCCCATCCAAATAAAGGATGCTCTTAGGGTCCACAAAGAGCTGCACATCGTCATGAGGAAAAACCAGATCCTCTGGATTCGCGGTATCCACAAATTCCATGACGTAAGACAGTCCTGAACAACCGCTGGTTTTTACCCCAATGCGGATGCCCAATCCTTTACCACGCTTGGCAATGCTCTTGCGAACCTGCTGCGCCGCACTTTCTGATAAGGTCAGAGCCATAACGTTGTCCTAGTGTGCAGCCTGAGCAAGAGCCGCTTCTGGGTGGGCCGCAGCACGGTTGCCATTTTTGCTGCGATAATCCTCTACCGCCGCCTTGATGGCGTCTTCCGCTAATACCGAACAATGGATTTTGACCGGAGGCAATTCCAACTCTTCCGCAATATGACTGTTCTTGATGGTCATCGCCTCGTCCAAGGTTTTGCCTTTAACCCACTCGGTCACGAGCGAACTGGAAGCAATGGCGGAACCGCAACCGTAGGTCTTAAATTTGGCATCTTCAATAATGCCCTCGGCATTGACCTTGATTTGCAGACGCATCACGTCACCACAGGCTGGGGCACCCACCATACCGGTACCCACCCCACTGTCGTCTTTATCCATTGCGCCCACATTCCGGGGATTTTCATAATGATCAATAACTTTTTGACTGTATGCCATGACTGTTCTCCTTTTCGTTAGAGCCTTAGTGAGCGGCCCACTGAATACTGTTAAGGTCGATTCCTTCCTGATGCATTTCCCAAAGCGGAGAGAGTTCCCGCAACTTGCCCACCTTACCCGCGATCAACTCAATGGTGGCGTCAATTTCTTCTTCGGTCGTGTAGCGACCAATACCAAAACGGATGGAACTATGGGCCAACTCGTCGGATTTACCCAAAGCCCGGAGCACATAAGAAGGCTCAAGACTCGCTGAAGTACAGGCAGAACCACTGGATACGGCAATTTCTTTGAGGGCCATAATCAAGGACTCACCTTCGACAAAAGCAAAGCTGATGTTGAGATTGTGGGGAACCCGATGCTCCATATTACCGTTGATATAGGTTTCTTCTACCCGTGCCTGAATACCCTTGAGCAAACGATCCCGTAATTGACGAATCCGTTGGGCATCACTGTCCATGAGTTTTACCGCCAGTTCCGCCGCCGCCCCCATACCCACTATCTGATGGGTGGGCAAGGTTCCCGAGCGCATCCCGCGCTCATGACCGCCACCATGCACCTGCGCTTCTACGCGCACCCGAGGCTTGCGCCGGACATAAAGCGCACCAATACCCTTGGGGCCATAAATTTTGTGTCCCGAAAGACTCATCATATCTGCCTGAATGGCTTCCACATCCACCGGTATTTTACCGAGTGCCTGCACCGCATCCACATGGAAAAGCACCTTGTGGGCTCGCAGCATTTTGCCAATTTCCACCATCGGCTGAATAACACCAATTTCATTATTCACATAGAGTACAGAAGCAATGATGGTATCGGGCCGAATAGCTGCTTCAAAGGCTTTGAGATCGACTAGACCGTCTTCCTGCACTTCTAAATAGGTCACTTCAAAACCTTCGCGCTCCAGTTGGCGGCAGGTATCGAGCGTCGCCTTATGCTCCGTGCGCAAGGTAATCAGATGCTTACCTTTACCGGAATAAAAATGTGCAGCGCCTTTCAAGGCCAGATTGGTGGCTTCGGTAGCCCCAGAAGTCCAGACGACTTCCCGAGGGTCCGCATGAATTGCATCAGCCACTTGTTGACGCGCTTTTTCTACGGCTTTTTCCGCTGTCCAACCGTAGGGGTGAGAGCGACTGGCGGCATTGCCAAAATCGTGAGTCAAGAAAGGCAGCATCTGCTCCAAGACCTGCGGATCTACCGGCGTGGTCGCCTGATAATCGAGGTAAATAGGACGATCCGGATTGGTAAGCCAAGGCTTTTTGCTGTCCAATTCGATAACTTGGGGATGATTCATTCTCTACACCTCACAATGTTAAGCGGTCGTATGCGGCGCGCGGGTTGCACTTTTTTGCATACGGATGGGCGCGCTATGCGCCGATTCTTTCTGTAACTGCCGGGCCACCAGATCTCCTAGCGAAATATTGCCCAGGAATTCGGCGATCCGTTCACCTAATTCCTCCCACAGATCATGAGTCAGACACTGCTGACCATCCCCTTTACAACAATTCTGCGGCTCACCGCCACACTGGGTCGTGCTAATGGACTCATTGACGGCCTCAACGATTTGGGTCAAGGGAATTTCTGCGACCGCCTTGGCCAACCGGTAACCTCCGCCTGGTCCGCGAACACTTTCAATCAATCCAAAACGCCGTAATCTCCCAAATAACTGTTCCAGATAAGCCACTGAAATCTGTTGTCGCTGCGAAATATCCGCTACAGTCACCACGCCATTACGCTGGTAGAGCGCCAAATCCAACATGGCAGTTACGGCATAGCGACCTTTGGTTGTCAGTTTCATTCTGGTGTTCCTCTGGAGAGCATCCTACTAATCCTTACTATTTTAGTCAACTATTACGGTGGTGAGTTCCCGTTTCCGATGCAGGGGGTTCTTCATCGTCCAAAGAACAGACAATTTCTTCAACCGACATCAAGGAATGCAGCGGCTGCAGATGCTGCAGCCCTTCGCGCAACTGGGTAATTTCGGCATCTTGGCGGTGCATGTGTTCGAGCATGCACTCTACCGCGCGCGCAACCGGGTCAGGCATCTGTCCAGTCAGACCATAAGCCTCAAAATTATCACTGTGCTCGCCCTTGTTGACCACCCGCCCAGGGATTCCCACCACCGTCGCCCCCTCTGGTACCGACTTGACGACGACGGCGTTGGAACCCACCCGCGCATGATCCCCCACGGTAATAGGGCCAAGCACCTTGGCACCGGCACCCACAATCACGCCATTCCCCAAGGTCGGATGACGCTTTCCGGGCTGCCAAGAGGTTCCGCCCAAGGTGACGCCATGATACAGCGTGCAATCATCGCCAATTTCGGCGGTTTCACCAATGACCACACCCATCCCGTGATCAATAAAAAAACGCCTGCCAATACAGGCGCCGGGATGAATTTCGATGCCCGTCCAAAAACGCGAGAAAGCGGCTAGGCTGCGCGCCAGTAAACGCCAGTGATGTTGCCAAAGAAAATGGGCCAATCGGTGCATAAAAAGGGCATGAACACCTGGATACGTCAGCAGGACTTCGAGACGGTTTCGTGCTGCAGGATCGCGCGCAAATACAGCGTCGAGATCGCTCCGCCAACGTCCTGCCATAACTACCCTCCACCCTGCCGCAACGGCGATCTTATCATCTTGATGCGCATTAAAAACTATCCCGAGCCTTTTTGTCTACTTTGCTTGCTCGCCCAGCGTTCTAGCTCCGTCAGAATACCGCGCAGAATATTCACTTCCTTTTGACTGGGACGCGCACGATCATAGAGGCGGCGCAGGCGGCGCATCATTCGCGTGGCACGAATTTCTTGCAGAAAACCGCTGCGTCGCAAAACATGCTCCAAATGACCATAAAAGCCTTCCATATCCTCCATCGGCGCCGGTGGCTCCAGCGACTCATCAGGCAGCGATGTCTGCTGTGGCAGTGCGGTCAAGGTCGCCATGTGCAACTCATAGGCCAGCACCTGTACCGCCTGCCCTAGGTTCAGGGAATGGTAAAGCTCTGCGGTGGGTATATTCACCAGCACCTGACAATGATCAAGCTCGCTGTTGGTCAATCCAGTACGTTCTCTACCAAAAACCAGCGCACAAGGTCCGTTCACCTGCTCAGCGCGCATTTCTTCAGCGGCTTCTCTGGCGTCAAGCACCGGCCACTGAATCCGACGATCCCGGGCACTGGTGCCATAGACTTTGTGACAACCCTGCAGGGCCGTCGCCAGATCCGCAACTACTGAGGCTCTCTCAAGAATATCTTCTGCGCCAGAAGCCAAAGCGGTCGCCTCGGGATGCGGAAAAAAACGCGGATTGACCAGAACCAAGTCCTGTAATCCCATCACTTTCATGGCACGAGCTGCTGCGCCGATATTACCGGGGTGACTGGTTTCTACCAGCACAATCCTTAAGCCTTTTAGAAATGCGGTACTCAACGAAATCCTCTCTGTAGCGCGGCGGCGGTCTTTGTGGTGAGTGATGTCCGTGCGATTAAGACCTTTCTCCTTTATACTGAAATTATATCATTCTGTCCTCGCATAAGGTTCTCATGCAGCATCCCATTCTTGTTACCGCTATTCGTGCAGCCCGTAAAGCGGGCGATATCATCAACCGCAGCTTCGCCAGGGTCAATGAAATCACCATTACCAGCAAAGCGCACAACGATTTTGTGACCGATGTGGATCAGCGAGCGGAAGCGGCCATCGTCGAAATCATCCGTCGCGCCTATCCCGATCACGGCATTCTCGGTGAAGAGGGTAGTCGTATTTCCGACAAGGACTTTGAGTGGATTATTGACCCTCTCGACGGCACCACCAATTTTATTCACGGCATGCCGCAACTGTGTGTTTCCATTGCGATACGGCACTTTGACCGATTGGAACACGCCGTCATCTACAACCCCATACACGACGAATTATTTACGGCCAGCCGGGGCAGTGGCGCACACCTCAATGATCGCCGCCTGCGCATCTCATCGCGCAAAGATCTGGATGGTGCTCTCTTGGGTACTGGCTTTCCGTTTCGGGACTTTTCCTATGTCGACACCTATCTAGCGACTTTCAAAGCCTTCATGCTCAAAACCGCTGGCATCCGCCGTCCTGGTTCCGCCGCGCTGGATCTCGCCTATGTGGCTGCCGGTCGCTATGACGGCTTCTGGGAGTTCAATCTTAAGCCTTGGGATATTGCTGCGGGCGCGCTCCTCGTTCAAGAAGCCGGCGGCGTCGCTACGGATTTCACCGGCGATCAGGGCTTTCTCCAGAATGGCAACATCGTCGCCGGAAATTTGAAAGTTCATGCGCAGATGCTGCATATCATCAGCCAGGAAATCAATAAACCCAACGCTTGAGTCGCTTCGCCCCACCTTTGGCTGGCGAAGCGAAGAACCGGATTATTGCTCCGCCAGCGCTCTGGACCCTGCCCAATGGCGGGCGAACTGCCGCGCCACCCGACCACTGCGCGAACCGCGTTGCAGCGCCCAGCGTAGAGCTTCTTCCTGCCATTCCGCCTGCGGCGTCCGCACTTCCAGTCGCTGCAGATGGATCGCACAAATATCCAGATACATGGCCTGATCAAAGGGATAAAAGCCCAGCCACAAACCAAAACGCTCGGAGAGACTGATTTTTTCTTCGGCCGTCTCACCGGCGATGATTTCTTCACCGTGGCGTTGATATTCCGCATTATCGGCGAAATGACGCGGCAGCAGATGTCGGCGATTACTGGTAGCGTAGAGCAGTACATTGTCCGGACGCGCCTCCACTCCACCGTCCAGCAAAGACTTGAGCGCTTTGTAGCCGGGATCATCCGCACCAAAAGAGAGGTCATCGCAAAAGAGCACAAAGTGGTAGGCCTGCTCAGGATCGGCCGCCTGCAGCGCCGCCAGAATCTCTGACAGATCAAGGATACCGTCGGCATCAATTTCAATCACCCGCAGCCCCTGATCCATATAGCGACGCAACAGCGCCTTCACCAACGAGGACTTGCCCGTACCCCGTCCACCCCAGAGCAAGGCGTCATTGGCGGGAAAACCGGCGACAAACTGCCGCGTATTTAAGTCCAATGCGGCCTTGGTATCTTCAATACCGAGCAGCTCGTCCATCTCCGGCAAGTCCACGCGCGCCACCCCTTCCAGACGCCCGCCCAAAGGCAAATGGCGCCAACGCGCGGCTTTAACCGTAGCAAAATCCGGAAGGGAATGACTTCCCTGATCACCAAACAAGGCGGCTAAACTTTGAATCAGATGCTGACGTTCCACTGTCCACAAGCTCCTTTCTGTGATTAGATACTCCAGCTTAACCTTATTTGCCTGGGTACGTCATGAAACTGCTGACTGATTTCCTCCCCATTATCCTTTTTTTTGTGGCTTACAAAATTCACGGCATTTATACCGCCACAGAAGTGCTGATTGTCGCTGCCATTCTCTTGATGGCGTGGCAATGGTGGCGGCGTGGGCATGTAGAAACGATGACTTGGGTATCCACGCTGCTGATTCTGATTTTTGGCGGTCTGACCCTCTACTTTCACAATGATACCTTCATCAAAATCAAGCCCAGCATTTTGTATGTATTATTTGCAGCGGCCTTACTGGTTACGCACTGGCGTGCAGAACCGCTGCTGCAGCGGCTGATGGGTGGACAATTACCCGCAGCACTCCCACCCGCCTTCTGGCGTCGGCTCAACAGTTACTGGATTACCTTTTTTCTTTTTGGAGCGGTTCTCAACCTCGTGGTAGCTTACAGTTTTTCCACCAGCATTTGGGTAGACTTCAAACTTTTCGGTATGCTGGCCATCACGGTGATTTTTGTACTGCTTCAGGCGGTGGTGATTTCTCGGGCCTTACCCCAAGAAGTCAAAAATAGTGACTCATGAAAAATCTGCCCCCAAAAGTACAAACATCGGGACGGCCCGGTTTTTTGATGGCTATGCCGAAATTTTCCTTTCAATCATAGGAACCACTTCATGTATTACTGCATCATTGGTACGGACAATCCGAATTCTCTTAGCAAACGTCAGGCTGCACGGGCAGACCATCTGGCCCGTTTGCATCAGTTACACGCTGAAGAACGTTTACTGACCGCTGGTCCCTTCCCTGCCATAGATAGTGAAGACCCCGGAGAAGCAGGGTTCACGGGTAGCCTGATTATTGCGCGCTTTGACTCTCTGGAAGACGCGCATGCCTGGGCGGCTGCCGAACCTTATCTTAGCGCTGGCGTTTATGCCGATGTCAGCGTTCGTCCCTACAAAGGAGTATTTCTACCATGAACAAAGCCATTCTCACCGATTTATTGGAAAAAGCACTGCATCCAGAATTCATGGAGCTCAAAGACCGCACCGAAGCCCATAGTGAGCATGAACAGTCGGATGGCGGCGCGCATTATGAATTGCGTATTGTTTGCGCTCAATTTGCGGGACTAGCGCCCCTCGCCCGCCATCGGCTGGTGAACGATGCCACCCAATCGGTGCGTGCGCAACTTCATGCGCTGGCCGTTAAAGCCTACACACCAGAAGAATTTGCTGCGCTGAACGCACCCAAAGTAAAACGGCCCAGCATCCTTCTCAAAACCCAGTAAGGCATTTTGGTCACCCGCATGGCTCACAGCAAAAAGCAGCCCATATCCACAGACAGCTTTGTCCGCAGCTTTCGCGAGTCCTCCCCCTATATTCATCGTTTTCGGGGACAGACTTTTGTGATTAACTTCGGCGGAGATGCGCTGGCGGATGGTAGCATTCGCGGCTTAGTCCACGACATGGCTTTGCTCAACAGCTTGGGCATTAACGTGGTTTTGGTGCATGGCGCAGGTCCGCAAATTGATGCTGCACTCAGCGCCCACCATCTGCATACGGAACGCGTTAATGGTAAACGTGTTACCAGTCCCGAAGCCATGGCCGTGCTTCGGGAGGCGGTCGGCGGTGCGCGACTGGTGGTGGAGGCGGCACTCTCGGAAGGACAAATGGGATCACCCATGGCGCATGCCGGCCTGCAAGTAGTCAGCGGCAATTTCATCATTGCCCAGCCCCTCGGCGTGCTCAATGGTGTCGATTACCAATGCACCGGTCAGGTGCGGCGCGTCGCCGCCGAAGTCATCAAACGACACCTGGACGCTGACGCCATCGTTTTACTCTCCCCCATCGGGGTTTCACCCACGGGAACCCTCTTCAACATTCGCGCCGAAGAAGTCGCCGTTGCTGCCGCCATCGCTCTCGGCGCAGCCAAACTGATTTTTTATATGGATAGTGAAGGCGTTCTCGATGCCGAGGGTCAACTTTTACGGCAAATCACCACTTCCGAAATACCTGAACTCCTGCAACGTCCAGATATTCAAGGTGATCTACGCGAACACCTGCAGAGTGCCGGGATTGCCTGCGCACGCGCCGTAGAGCGCGTGCATCTGATTTCTCGCCATGTGGACGGCGCCCTCCTCCGCGAATTATTCACTCGGGATGGTCTGGGCACACTCCTATCGCGGGATGCCTTCGAACATGTACGTCAAGCCACAGTAGCCGATATTCCGGGCATCCTCGAACTGATCCGCCCTATGGAAGAACGCGGCATACTCGTGAAACGTAGCCGCGAGCGTTTGGAGATGGAAGCGGAAAAATTTGTAGTGATGGAGCGCGACAGCAAAATCATTGGCTGTGCAGCCGTTTATCCCTACCCGGAACAAGGGATGGCCGAAGTCGCCTGCTTGGCTGTGGATAGCCGCTATCAGCGGCAAGGACGCGGGGAACATCTATTGGAATATTGCCAGAAATGGGCGCAAGAACAGCAATTAAAGCAAATTTTCGTCCTCAGCACGCAAACCACGCACTGGTTTCTAGAACGTAAATTTCGCCAAGGAACCCTGCAAGAACTGCCCGTACCCAAGCAGCAGCTTTACAATTTTCAGCGCCGCAGCCAGGTCTTTTTTCAAACACTCTAGCGTCTTTAATTAAGCCTCATGAGGCTCACAAAGACTCTGCTAGTGATGCTTCACCACTGCCTGCCAGCTCAAAAAGCGCCTCTTCATTCTCTTCTGGACGGTCCTGCGTCGTCCTTTCTGCGGCTTTGGTCATACCACCGCTACGGCCATCATAACGATTAACCACGGTACAACGCCGCGCAATAAATCCGCCTTTTTCCGTTTCACTAGGCTCCATATCAAATTCGAGAATAATGTCGCGGCTGGGCAGGTCGTCGGTATCTAGCTCACGAGGAAGATCGGAGATATGTACAAAAGCCGACTGATAGGGAGAATCATCCTGGCGGGTATCCGTTACCCACAAACGTGAGGAGATGGTCGTGAGAAAACGAATGAACCCGAAGCCACGCTCGGCTTCCCAACGAATGCAAATGCCACGAATACGCGAACCCATTTCCCCCCAAGGCACGCGGATATCCCCTCGGCTCGGTAGCAATCCAGGAACCAGATAACCTGAGTAAAAAGCATCTGCCTCGTGCTGTAATTCTCGAGAGACATTCCGGAACGCTAAGACCTCCACTCGACAGCCTTTATTTTGCAGGGCCCTGACCACCTGTAAGAAATCACCATCGCCGGTCACCAGCAAAACCTGATCCAAACGCTCTGACTGCAACATGACATCCACGGCAAGATCCAAGTCCGCATTGGCTTTGGACATGCGGTTGCCGTCCTCATCGACAAACCAGCGCACCGGCTTTTCGATGATTTTCCAGCCCAAATCGCGTACTGCCTGTTGGTAACCGCGAATCCGTTCCCGGTATTCACGGTCATTTTTCATACGTTCGCCATCCACCGCCATATAGGTATTGAGGCGCAACAGTCGGGCTTGATCCTCGCGTGCCGCAAACCGCCGCAGCACGTCGTAGCGCATGGAATAGCCGCCGTTGTAGCGAATATTTTCAGCATCTACATAGACACCAATGTGTAACTCACCATTGTTCATGAATAGTTAAGACTCCAGAATGGCACCATTGGCGGCATTGGTAACCAGTTTGCGATAGCGACGCAGCCAGGGCGACTTGAGGGGTTTCTCAATGGGCACCCATTGCAGGCGACGCTCTGCGAGTTCTGCATCGCTCAACGCTACCTCAATTTTGCCATTATCCAGATCCAGCGAAATAATATCGCCGTCTTTCAGTAACCCAATGGGTCCGCCCTCCGCCGCTTCGGGAGAAATATGACCAATACAGGCTCCCCGTGTTGCGCCACTAAAGCGTCCGTCGGTAATCAAGGCTACGCTTTCGCCCAGCCCCATACCCATGATGTTGGCGGTCGGTGTCAGCATTTCCGGCATACCTGGACCACCTTTGGGGCCTTCATAACGAATCACCACCACATCGCCCGGCTTCACTTCGCTGGCAAGAATACCCTCTGCGGCGCTGTCCATACTTTCATAAATTTTCGCAGGCCCCGAGAACTTGCGCATCTCGGGCAATACCGCACCAATTTTGACAATACCGCCTTCCGGCGCCAGGTTTCCAAAAACCACGCGCAAACCGCCCGTCGGAGAAATAGGATTATCAGACAACCTAATGATTTTACTGTCTTTAACGCTGGCTTCCTCGACAATCTCCCGCAAACTGCGGCCACTGACCGTCGGCTTATCGAGATGCAGCACCTCGGGATTGCGCTTATGAACTTCATGAAGAATCGCCGAGATGCCTCCCGCGCGACCAATATCTTCGATGTGTACAGTAGACAAAGCCGGTGAGACTTTGGCGAGATAGGCCACCTTCTGAGCAAGATCATTCAGGCGCGCCAAGGGATACTCGATACCCGCCTCCCGAGCAATGGCTAAAGTGTGGAGCACGGTATTGGTAGAGCCACCCATAGCCATATCGAGAATAAACGCATTATCAATGGCTTCGAAATCCACCAACTGTTGCATGGTGGGTCCGCCCGCCAAAGCTAGGGCGACTACACGGTCAGCGGCTTGCCGAACCAGATCACGACGTCCGGCTGCTGTCGCGAGAATGGTGCCATTACCCGGCAGGGCGATCCCTAAGACTTCCATCAAACAGTTCATACTGTTGGCGGTAAACATACCGGAACAGGAGCCACAAGTTGGACAAGCCTTGTCTTCAATTTCCTTGAGACGGATTTCGGTCATTTGCCCACGTTTGAATTGGCCCACCGCTTCAAAAGCCGTCACTAAGTCGATGGAAGTGCCGTCAGAGAGCTTTCCTGCTTCCATCGGGCCACCGGAGACAAATACCGTGGGCACGTCACAGCGCAATGCGCCCATGATCATTCCAGGCACGATTTTGTCGCAGTTGGGGATACAAATGAGCGCGTCCAAGTGGTGAGCCTGCACTACCGTTTCGATGGAATCGGCAATCAGCTCTCGACTCGGCAGCGAGTACCGCATCCCATCGTGACCCATGATGATGCCATCGTCCACGCCGATGGTATTAAACTCGAAAGGAACGCCCCCGGCCGCACGAATATTTTCCTTGACGATGCGCCCAAACTCCTGCAAATGCACATGGCCGGGGATAATATCGATATAAGAATTAGCCACCCCAATAAATGGCTTATCCATATCGCTGTCAGTCAGTCCGCAAGCTTTGAGCAAAGAGCGGTGCGGGGTACGTTCGAAACCTTTTTTGATTGTATCAGAGCGCATGAGATCCTCGTGGCAAGTTCAGCAGGGATGCATCGCGTGGATAACATCCGGAGTGCGGTGCGACAGGTGCATAGCACGCTGACCGCTTGGTTAGTGCTTGGAGTATAGAGCTAAGTGGGTGACAGGCCAAGAAGTGCGTCTTGCTTACCCAAGCAGGCATTTAATCCTGCGACAGTGCAGGCACTGGTCGCAGCCACTCATCCCAGATCGCCAACAAGATAGCCAGTAACACCGGCCCTAGGAACAGTCCCAGAAAGCCAAAGGCGAGAATGCCACCCAACACCCCGAAAAGTACCAGCAGAAATGGAATCCGTACGGCGCTGGAAATCACCCAAGGACGAATTAGATTATCAATCCAGCTCACTACCAAGGCGCCCCACAAAGCCAATCCTACGCCCGCCCAGATATCTCCATGCACGAGCAGCCAGATGCTTGCAGCGCCCCAAACCAGGGGCGTACCAAAGGGAATAAAGGAAAATAGCAGGGTAATGATGGCCAGCAACACGGGTGCCGATAGTCCTGCCACTGCGTAGCCCACACCCGCAAGAGCGCCTTGCGCGATCGCGGTTGCCAGAATGCCATAAATGACCGCACGAATGGTGCTGGCCATCGTCTGTAAATAAGCATCGCCCCGTTGTCCCAGCACCTGACCGACAAAACGGTGCAACTGATCCAGAAGCAGCTCACCATGCCGATAAAAGAAAAAAGCGGTGATGATAACGAGCACCAGCAAAGCGCCAAAACGTCCGATTCCGCCAGCAACACTACCCAGCCTTCCCGCCCAGGCGGAAAAATCGGGAGACAAAGCTCCGGGCAGCAGTTTCGCCTTCCAGGGAGCGGGGATCTGCATGAGCAAGTTGTGAAGCCAAGGTATTCGATGGAGATTTGTTTCCAGCGTTGTCTGCGCATCCAGACGACTGAGATCGGCTAGTACATGGTGCAACTCTGTGCCCAGGGTAATACTCAGGAAAAGAACGGGAAGTATAAAAATCAGCGCTAACATCAGCGTCGCACCCGCTGCGGCCAGCACGGGTGGCCAATGGCGGCGCATAGGACCCGCCAGCGGCCAAGTGGCATAAACGAGAATAGCCGCCCAGCTCAGTGCGGGTAAAAAAGGCGCAATAATTTTCCAAATCAGGAAGAAAAAGAGAATAGCGGCGAGTAATTGGCCGAAGGCAAATCGCAGATCGCGAATCGTCAGATCCGCGAGACGCATCGTCAGTTAACGCCGAGCGACGCCGCTTTTTCGGGCGGCAACGGTCACTGCGCCAGAAACCCATTGCCGAAGGCGCGGGTCCAGCGGTTTAGGAATAATATACTCAGCCCCAAAAGCCAAACCTTGCGGTGCGGTCCGTTCGTAAGCGGCCTGCACCGCGTCGGGCACCGACTCCCTCGCCAGCTTCGCCAACGCATCCACCGCCGCCAGTAGCATGGGCTGGTTGATTTGTCGGGATCGGCAATCTAGGGCACCACGAAAGAGAAAGGGGAAACCCAACACATTGTTGACCTGATTGGGCATATCCGAACGACCTGTGGCGATAATGGCGTCGGGACGCAGGCGTCGCGCTACACCAGGGTCCACTTCTGGATCGGGATTGGCGAGTGCAAAAATCACCGGCTTGGGTGCGAGGGTCGGCAACGCCGCTTCGGGAATAGCGCCGCGCACAGAAACGCCAATAACCACATCGGCACCGCGCAACATATCCGCCAAATCCCAGTCTTGGGGGGCCACTGCAAAGGGCTTGTGCCATGCGCTGAGATCGTTGCGTCCGCTGTGCAGTACGCCGTGCAAATCACTGAGGAAGACGTCAGCCACCCCTAATGCGCGTAACATCCGAGCGATGGCCAGCCCAGCAGCACCAGCACCCACAATGGCGACCTTGATGCGGCCCAAGGTCTTTCCCTGCAGTTCCAGAGCATTTTGCAGCGCTGCGGCCACAATTACCGCCGTACCATGCTGATCATCATGGAAAACGGGAATATCGAGCATGGTCTGCAAGGTTTCTTCGACCTGAAAGCAGATCGGTGCCGCAATATCTTCCAGATTGATACCCCCAAAACCGGGGGCAATTGCCGCTACCACATCAATCAGATGCTCAGCGTCGCGCGCCTGCACCTCGATATCAAAGGCATCAATATCCGCAAAGTGCTTAAAGAGCAGCGCTTTGCCTTCCATGACCGGCTTACCCGCAAGCGGGCCGACGTTGCCCAGACCCAGCACGGCCGTACCATTACTGACCACCGCCACGAGGTTTCCCTTGCCGGTGTAGTCATAAGCCTTGTCGAGATCTGCAGCAATTTCGCGCACTGGGGCGGCTACCCCTGGCGTATAAGCCAAGGAGAGATCATCTTGGCTGTCGCAGGGTTTGCTTGGAATGACCGAAAGCTTACCGGCTGGGCTCCGGGCATGGTAATCCAATGCCCGGCGCCGCAATTCGATCTGTGCCTCGGTCTCCGCCATAAAGGATTACTGACCGCCGTAACGCTTGCGGAACTTCTCGACCTGCCCGGCAGCGGATACAGCGCGCTGTTTACCCGTATAAAAGGGATGGCATTCGGAACAAAGGTCAATGTGCAAATCCCGATTGGCGGTAGAACGTGTTTTGAATACGTTACCACAGCTACAGGTCACGGTGACTTCTTCATACTTGGGATGAATATCGGTTTTCATGATAAGTTACTCTCGGAGCCTAGATACAAAGAGGCGAATTATAGGGACGGATAAGGCGGGCGTCCAGCCAATCCTCTACCGATTCATGGAATCAAAAAATTCCGCATTATTTTTAGTGGCCTTGACCTTATCCAGCAAAAATTCCATGGATTCCAGAGAATCCATCGGTGCCAGCAACTTGCGCAATATCCACATCTTACTGAGCATGTCTGCGGGAACCAGCAACTCTTCGCGACGAGTGCCAGATTTATTGAGGTTAATCGCGGGATAAGTACGTTTTTCAGCCAGTCGACGATCCAGATGGACTTCCATGTTACCCGTGCCTTTGAACTCTTCAAAAATCACTTCGTCCATCTTGGAACCGGTTTCCACCAGCGCCGTAGCAATAATCGTCAGGCTACCACCTTCTTCGATATTGCGCGCCGCGCCAAAAAAACGTTTGGGCTTTTGCAAAGCATTCGCATCCACGCCTCCCGTCAGCACCTTTCCGGAAGATGGCACCACCGTATTAAAGGCGCGGGCTAGGCGGGTAATCGAGTCGAGCAAAATGACTACATCGTGCTTATGCTCCACCAGACGCTTGGCTTTTTCTAATACGATTTCAGCAACTTGCGTATGCCGAGTGGCGGGTTCATCAAAAGTCGAAGAAACCACCTCGCCTTTAACGGAGCGCTGCATATCGGTCACTTCTTCGGGCCGCTCATCAATGAGCAACACAATGAGATAACATTCCGGATGATTGGCCGTAATCGCATGGGCAATTTGCTGGAGCAGCACCGTTTTACCCGTTTTCGGTGGTGCGACGATCAAGCCACGCTGTCCCTTACCAATAGGTGAAACCAGATCAATAATACGGGGCGCCACTTCACCATAAGCCACGCCATCATATTCAAGACGCAGTGCTTCGTCGGGAAATAATGGTGTTAAATCATCAAAGTTGACCTTGTTTCGAGTCGCTTCGGGAGATTCGAAATTAATACTCTCCACTTTGAGCAACGCGAAATAGCGTTCGCCTTCTTTGGGAGGTCGGATCTGCCCGGAAACCGTATCACCGGTCTGCAAGTGAAACCGCCGGATCTGTGACGGAGAAACATAAATATCATCAGGACCCGCCATGTAAGACCCTGAAGCAGCGCGTAGAAATCCGAAACCGTCCTGAAGAATTTCTAGCACACCCTCGCCATAAATCGCATCCCCATTGCGCGCGTGCGCTTTGAGAATATTGAAGATGATTTCCTGTTTTTTCTGGCGAGCGGTGCCCTCCAGCCCCATATCCTGACAAATAACAGCTAATTCAGCAGCGGTTTTGCGTTTGAGATCCGTCAGATTCATCGTTACCGCGCCGGGTGCTGGCGTTAGTAAGGCTTCTTCTTCTTCGATCAGAATATCTTCGTTGGGAAAAGACTTGGGTGTTCGGGGCGATTTACGACGGGGACGTGGTGTATTCAAAGTTGGCTGTCCAAAAATGCGGTCAGTTGGGCTTTACTCAGGGCACCGACTTTCGTCGCTTCCAATTTTCCGTCCTTGAAAAGCAACAAAGTGGGGATACCACGGATTCCATACTGAGGGGGGGTGTCAGGATTTTCGTCAATATTGAATTTGGCGATCTGTAACTTGTCGGCGTATTCAACGGCCACTTCTTCAAGAATGGGGGCGATCATTTTGCAAGGGCCACACCATTCGGCCCAAAAATCAACAAGGACGGGCTTGGAACATTTGAGGACATCGGTTTCAAAGCTGTCGTCAGACACATACGTAATAGCGTCACTCATGGGAGATAGCTCCTCTGTTTCGGTTGGTTAAAGCACTTTGGGTGGAAAATCATAGAATTTTGGTCTTTCGGGAAAACCCCAAAAATAAACGCACCGGATGGCGCTCGCGGGATTGAACTTCTTTCAAATTGAAGATGCATTGAAGGATAACACGATAAAAATGGGATGCAAGTCCGTCAACATATCCACTTTACGGGGAATTGAAGGTTGTGGAGCGTATGGTGGAGAGGTTATAACTCTTTATAGCATTGATATCAATTGGTTAACTTATCTATAACCCACTTCACAATTGCGGGAGAGGTTCCAATACCGCCTCGTTGAAGATGGCCCCGTCACCAAGTCGGGCAACTCGGATAAACAGACAATGCGATTCGGCGCTGGCGTCCGTATTGATGGATGGATTGGGCCCCTGCTCACTCATAGTATGTCCACATACGTAGGACACGCACCGTTTTCTCATTGGGAAAGACCTCGTACACAATGCGGTGCTGAATATTGATGCGGCGAGAGTATGCGCCAGCAAGATCACCGACCAACTTTTCGGAGGGTGGTGGGTTTTGAAATGGGTCGTCGGCAAGAACCGCGAGCAGTTCTTGTGCCTTTGGTTTAAGACCACTTGCAGCAAGCTTCTTTGCGTCCTTCATTGCTTGCTTGGCATAAACAATTTCCCAACTCACCACTTAAGCGCCTTCGCACTTTTTGCGAGGGGCTCGGACATACCCGCTTTGATGGATTCGCGCATGCCAGGCACGGCCAGTAAGTACAAGGTTTCTTGAATTGCGCTCCAATCTTCAGCGGAAAGCAGCACGGCACTGCTGCGTTTTCCGGAAATGATGATTGGCTCATGAGACTCCACTGTTTGATCAATGAGGCGGTACAGGTTTGCGCGAGCTTCGCTGGCGGTGAGTGTGTTCATTTTACTTCTCCTTCAAAGAAGCTTTTATAGTACGTGATTGCGTACGACGGTCAAGCGGCTATGCGAGCACTTCAAGAGGCCCAACGTAGAATAGACGCTGCGCAGGCACGACTGATCGTGTCAAAGCGCGGATGCGCATTTGGTCTGAGCGCTTTATACAGTGCCTCGCGTGTTAGACCTGATTGCTTGGAGATTATGATACTATGATGAGGTTTCTTTGATTCTGGTCGATACCCTCGTCTGGATCGACCATTTCCGTTCTGGGGACACATGCGCATCGCCTACGCCTCTGACCTTCACCTAGAGTTCAATACCCCCGTCACGCTCACGGGATTAGCCACCGTCGACGTGCTGATTCTCGCTGGCGACGTGGATACCATGCCGGAGTGTTACACCGAATTATTGCGAAAGCTGCGTTTGGTCTACGCAGGTCAGATACTCTTCGTGCTCGGCAACCACGAGTATTATCATGGCATCTTCCCCGACGACCGGCAGAAGTATCGGGAGGCCATCGCCCACGATCCTCAAGCCTTTCTGTTGGAAAACGAATCGCTCGTCATCAATAGCGTCCGTTTTCTAGGCACCACCTTCTGGACGGATTTTGCCCGCAGCACCCAAATGCGAGCCTGCCAGCGGTTGATGTCGGACTTCGAAGTGATTTCCGACGTGGACTTTACGAGTATCACCCCAGAAGCGATCCTCAAAGTGCATCAGGATAGTATCGTCTGGCTAGAGGAGCAGTTCACGAAACACCCGCATGCAGGCCCGACCGTGGTGATTACCCATCACGCACCTAGCTTCAAAAGTCAGCATCCGCGATTCGCCGGAAGTCCGATAGCCGGTGGTTTCTGTTCTGATCAGGAGGATTCCATGCAACGCTGGGCGCCCGATCTCTGGATTCATGGGCATGTGCATGATGCTCAGGATTATTATGTGGGCAAAACGCGGGTGCTTTGTAACCCTTGGGGCTATCCGGACGAAGAAGGAGAACGAGCGTATCGAATCGTGGAGATAAATGCTAAGAATTGGGCATAGCCCACGCATCTAAGTGGCTAATCCGACGATGGAGCAAATAACATCATTTGCATCGGGTAAGATCAGCCACGAATAAAAAATAAATATTAATGTAAAAACAATGGACTATATAAAGTGTATGGCGGGCCGCGCCCGACGATGATGAGCACTACGTCTACGCTATAGCCCTCTAACGCCGCCTATATCGAGGACATGTCAGCCAAAGACGTGGCACGTCAGCGGTGTGTTCAACCGCCGACGTGCCGTCTCCTCAGCCATCGACCATGGCCAGTTCTTCAGCCGTGTAACGACCGCCGCTGATTGCTTCCTTCGGCATCGCCCGCTCGATCGCCGCAAGGTCTTCAGCAGACAATGCCACCGTGACGGCTCCCGCATTTTCTTCGAGATGCCTGACCTTGCGTACGCCAGGAATGGGCACGATGAAATCACCCTGATGCAGGACCCAGGCGAGCGCGAGTTGCGCGGTGGTAATGCCCTTGTCGGCGGCCATCGTTCCAAGGACGTCGAGTAGAGGCCGGTTTGCGGAAAGATTCGCCGCCTCGAACCGCGGCAAGGTGCGGCGGAAATCATCCGCCGCAAGGCTCTCGCGCTCCCGGATGGCCCCGGTCAGCAGACCGCGTCCGAGTGGACTGTAGGGTACGAAGCCGATGCCGAGGTCGCGGCAGGTCGGCAGGACTTCCGCCTCGGGCTCGCGGCTCCACAGCGAATATTCGCTCTGCACGGCCGCAATGGGATGCACAGCATGCGCCCGGCGAATGGTGGCAGCGCTGGCTTCCGACAAGCCGAGCGTCCGCACCTTGCCGGCCCGCACGAGATCCGCCATCGCCCCGACGGTTTCCTCGATCGGCACGTCGGGATCGACGCGGTGCTGATAGAAGAGATCAATCACGTCAATGTCGAGGCGCTTCAACGAAGCGTCACAAACGGCGCGGACATGCTCTGGCCGGCTGTCGAGCCCGATCATCCGCTCGGTCCCGTGCCCTTGGTCGCTAATCTTGAAGCCGAATTTGGTAGCGATCACGACGCGCTCGCGCATGCCCTTGATCGCCCGGCTGATGAGTTCCTCGTTTTCGTAAGGACCGTAGACCTCCGCCGTGTCGAGGAACGTGACGCCGATGTCGACGGCGCGGTGAAGGGTGCGGATTGAATCGGCTTCTGGTTGCCCGCCATAGGCGAAGCTCATTCCCATGCAGCCCAGCCCCAAAGCCGAAACCGTGAGATCCGGTCCGAGATGACGATTGTTCATGGCGTTACTCCTCGTTGGAAAAGAACCTCAAAATAAAGCATGCAAGACTGATCGAAAAGTCGCGACGGACTCAAAGACCTGTTCTATAATGCTCATCAATGAAGCGAGCCGATCTTCCAGCGTTGTCGATCTTTGCCACGGTTGCTCGGCATGGCAGCTTCCGGGGGGCCGCTCGTGCGGAGGGAATTTCGGTTTCAGCGATTAGTCATGCGGTTCGCGGGCTGGAAGAAAGCCTCGGCTTTCGGCTGCTGGACCGCACGACCCGGAGCGTCGCTCCAACCGAAGCCGGCCGCCGTCTTCTCGAAGGACTGGCCCCGGCGCTCGCCTCGATCACCGACGCCGTCGAACTCGCAGGTGAAGCCGGCCATCAACTGACGGGCACGATCCGGCTGTCGGTGCCACGCTCGGCGGCTGAACTCGTTTTGCTGCCGCTGACGCTCGCCTTCACACGTCACCATCCCGGCGCGGCGGTCGACATCCTGGTCGAGGACGGTCTGACCGACATCGTTGCCGGAGGCTTCGATGCCGGCGTGCGGTTCGACGAGAGCCTGGAACAGGATATGATCGCTGTTCCGATCGGACCTCGTCAGCGCGCGGCGGTGGTGGGGTCGCCCGCCTATTTCGAAACGCATCCGATCCCGACGACACCGCATGACCTGTCCGATCACGTCGGCATCCGCCGACGCTTTGCAGGCGGGGCTTTGTATGATTGGGAGTTCGAAAAGGACGGCATGGCGATGGCGGTCGCGATGCAGGGGCCGATCACCTTGAACGACGACCGGTTGATTATCGATGCCGCGCTGGCGGGCGCGGGCCTCGCCTATGCGTTCGAAGGGCAGGTGCTGGAGAGCATCGGGTCCGGCGCGTTGCTGCGCGTGTTGGAAGACTGGTGCGAGCCCTTCTCCGGATTTTTCCTCTACTATCCCAGCCGCAAACTGATGCGGCCCGTGATGCGAGCGTTCATCGATTGCATCCGCTCTTTACCCCGGTGAGGGATCGGCGACCGGCGGCTTTTGAGTACCTATCGCGCGCAACTGTGGCACCCTGCTTCTTGTGGACACTCCCGATTCCTGATTTTGGCAAGAGCAGCAGCTTTTACTTCCAGACGCACGCCCAGCGCTGCGCAGACACGACTGATCATGTCAAAGCGCGGTTGCGCATTTGGTCTGAGCGCTTTATACAGTGCCTCGCGTGTGAGACCTGATTGCTTGGGGATCTCGCTCATACCCCGCGCACGAGCAATATCGCCCAAAGCTGCTGCCAGTAAGGATGCGTCGTTATCTTCCAAAACAACAGTCAGATACTCAGCAATCGCCTGTTCGCTATCGAGATACTCGGCAGCGTCAAAATCAGGCAGATCAGCAATGCGATTTTTTTGGTCATGACTTACTCCTCAATCGTCGCCGCGAGTTTCACGGCCTTGGTAATATCAGCGGTTTGTGTAGATTTATCACCGCCGCCTAGCATCAGAATTAACACCGACCCACGTTGGATATAATACATTCTCACCTGCTGGGCAGATTTTGCCAAAATAATGGCATGAGGATTAGTATTCACTGCGAGAGATCGACAGAAGACATGGGAAGACCTCGCTGATGGTCCGATCAATACTGGTAGTGGTCGCTGGGTTACGGCACTAGTCAAAATTACAAATATGTTCAACTTGCCGTTACTAACCAACAAATACTAATTTGGTAACAACGGCGCTTTGCTAAGGAGAGTGTTGTGTATACGGAGGAAGATATAAGCAATGCGATCACCAAAGGAATCTTCTCCCAAGAAAGCGCCAGTTCTTTTAGAAAATTTATCGCAGAACAACGGGGAAGCCTCGCCGTGGACGAGGAAAATTTTCGCCTCGTAAGTAGTTTCAACGATATATTTGTGGCGGCAATCTGCGTCTTATTGCTGATTTCTGCGATAATGATTGGGGATTCTTTTGTCTCTTGGGGCGGGGCCTTGGCAGAAACTATTGCCGCCTGGGCCCTCGCTGAGATCTTTACACGTAACAGAAGAATGGCCCTTCCCTCCATTCTTCTAGCCTGCGCCTTCGTGGGAGGCATTTTTGCAACTGGGTTGCTTTTTCAGACGGCCGCAGCTCCCCACGATTTGCTCAACTCCACCTATCACGCGGTGATTCTTTCTGGATTGGTGGCTGCCTTGTCGGCTTGGATACACTGGTGGCGCTTTCGGGTGCCGATCACTGTCGCTTTGGGTGTGGCGGCCTCTGGTATCACATTGGGTTGGCTGGCTAGAGAACTATTTCCAGAATTGTCTCAAAAAATGCATCTCGTCTTTTTTCTTCTGGGAATCGCGATCTTCTTCTTAGCAATGCGGTGGGATATGTCTGATCCAGCACGTTTGACTCGTCGCTCCGATGTAGCCTTCTGGTTACACCTATTGGCGGCACCCCTTCTGGTAGGCCCAATCTTCTATTTTTTGCATGTTATCGGTGGATCAGGTTCTCTAAGGGTTGGCCTTGTCGTCTTGATCATGTATCTAGTCCTTGCTGCAATTTCTTTGAGCATTGATCGTCGCGCACTGATGGCCTCGGCGTTGTTCTATGTCATCTTCACCATGACGGCGGTTTTGCGGGAGCATGGCGTGGTCAATCTAAGTCTTGCCTTTGCCGGCTTGATTATTGGTATGGCTCTACTCATCCTTTCCATCTTCTGGCATCCAGTCCGTCAATTCGTCCTGAGATATTTTCCAGCGTCACTGCAATCTCGCTTACCCAAATCCCAGCGTTAGCCATAAAACAGGAACCTCAGACCGGATATTCCGTGTGGGAACGCTTAGAACGATTGATAGATGATAATGTCGAGTGCGCTTCCATTGAAGAAATTCGGTTAAATATTGACCGAATTGATCGCCAGATTGTTTCGCCACTCGCAGGCGGAATTTCAGCCTGCGCACGGTGCAGACCTACGTTCACTGGATTAAAAGCTTCATCTTGTTGTTTCATCACAATCAGCACCCGCGCGAAATGGACGCGGCACTTCTATCTCTGGGGCGATTGCAAAGAAAGAGCCCACGGCGTTGACGCCAATGGGCTCTTTCTGACAATGACTTATAAAATCTGGCGGAGAGAGAGGGATTCGAACCCTCGATGGAGTTTAACCCCCATACTCCCTTAGCAGGGGAGCGCCTTCAGCCGCTCGGCCATCTCTCCGGTGGGCGAATCATACCCTGTTGTCTAGCCCAAGGTCAAAACCTGATGCACCGCGCAAATCTCCCTCGTGGATATCAACCGTCATCCTGCACTTTGTGGTAGCTTATAAGTACTCAGTGAAATGGAGAACGAATCGGTGACTACGCTTCTGTTTCTGAAAGATCTCGGGAAACGTCTGCCGGACGATCCGCAGCGATGGCTGTTTCGAGATGTGAATTTAGAAGTCGAGACTGGGGATTTTGTGGCCATCATGGGTGAAAGCGGTGTCGGTAAAAGCACTCTGCTCCACATTATCGCTGGGCTTGAAAAAGCCGATGCGGGACAAATGCAATTTAAGAATCAGATATTGGGTGATATGGATGACGATTCCCGCACCTTGCTGCGTCGTCGGCACATGGGTTTTGTCTTTCAGGCTTTTCATCTTATTCCCCAACTGACGGTGGCAGAAAATATCGCTCTACCCTGGCGTCTCAACGCCCTGCCCCGTCGCGACCTTGCGGCGCGCGTCAACCTGCTGGCGGAGCGACTCGGTATTCAGCGGCGGCTCAAAGCCTGGCCACGAGAACTTTCGGGTGGAGAAATGCAGCGGGTAGCGGTGGCTCGGGCTATCGTCCATCGGCCCGCGCTGATTCTGGCGGATGAACCGACCGGAAGCCTAGATGCGGAGTCGGCAGAGTCGGTACTGACCTTGTTGCGCGATGCCCTCGAAGTCGAAGGACCAGCGGTGATTCTCGTCACCCATTCCCCCACCGCCGCCAGCCATGCCCAGCGGCGTCTGCGTTTTGACGCACAGGGATTTCATCGGCTGTGATGCCCTCTATTCCTTGGCAGGCGGCTGTCTGGCGCCCGCTGCGTCAACGCCCTGGTGCTTCACTCCTGGCGATCATCGGTATTGCTCTGGGCGTCGCGCTGGGTCTGGCCATTGCGCTCATCAATGTTCAGGCGGTCAGTGATTTTTCCGCAGGTTTGCGGCGACTTTCTGGGCAGGCCGATCTTGTCCTCAGCGCACCTGGACGAGGATTTTCAGAGCAATGGTACGCGCGTTTGAGTATGGCACCCGAGATTGCCGTCGCCGCCCCAGAGATTCGTCTGGAAGCGACTGCCCGCCACGCGGGTCATTCCAGCACTCTGCAGGTTTTGGGGATAGATGTTTTTGCCACTGCACACATGGGGCAACCACTGATTCCGCTCGATCTGCATCATCCCCTCACTCTGCTGGCACCCAATCATATTGCCCTCAGTACCAGCGCCATGCAGCGCCTTCAGGTCAAGACCGGGGATACTATTACGCTGGACGCCGCTGGGCAAAACCGCACGCTCCGCGTTATTGGTGCGCTGCCTGATACCGGCAATGCCAGCACCATGGGCGTTATGGACATTGCCGCCGTGCAATGGTTATGGGGTCGGGGCGATCAGATCAATCAAGTCGAGCTTCGTCTGCACCATGGGATAAGCAACGCGCAGTTTCAAACCCTGTGGCAAAAAAGGTTGCCCGCTGGTGCGGTTTTGCAAAGTCCCACCCAGCAAGGTCGCGTTGCCGCCGATGCGTCCAGAGCTTATCGTGTGAACTTACTTGTCCTGTCACTGGTGGCTCTTTTTACGGGTGCTTTTCTGGTGTATTCCACCCTCGCCATGGGGGTAGTTCGACAACGTAGGCAATTGGCACTCCTGCGGGTGCTGGGTCTTCGTCGCCGAGAAATTATCTGGGCGGTGATGCTACAAGGACTGCTACTGGGTCTGCCCGGCGCCATACTCGGCCTCCCCCTCGGTATATTTGCCGCCGGACTCGCCCTTGCCCGTATGGGCGGTGATCTCGGTGCGGGCTACTTCAGCGCCAACGCCATCCACTTGCAATGGCATCCCACGCTGATGCTGATATTTTTTATCGCCGGACTCGGTGCGGCCCTCATCGGCGCTTTTCTTCCGGCTTGGGAAAGTAGCCAGGCTCTTCCGGCTCAGGCTCTGCGAGCCGGGGCCGAGGAACAAAGTCACCCGCATCGCCAACACCCTTGGATCGGCCTGTTATTACTGGTTTTTGCGTTGGCCGGATCTTTGGCACCCGCAGTCCAGGGTATCCCCTATCTGGCCTATGCCGCTATCGCTTGTCTGCTGTTTGCGTTGCTGTTTTTGCTCGCCCCTATGCTCCGCACCATAACCCAGATTATTCCTTTACCCCAAGCCACGCTCTGGCGGCTTGCCCTGCAACAACTCCGAGGCGCACCCGGTCGTGCCGCCCAAAGTCTCGCAGCCGTGGTCGTGGCTTTTAGTCTGGTGGTCGCGATGGCGATCATGGTGGGGTCTTTTCGGGATTCGGTGGCAAATTGGCTGGGAGATATTTTGCGCGCGGATTTGTATGTTCAGGCGGGGAGCAACAGCGATTCGGTACTCCCCGCAGGCACCGCACATAAACTCTGTAGCTTGTCTGTGGTGCAAACTTGTTCACCTCTGCGCCGAGTCACAGTCAACCTCTTGGCGAATCATCCGCCGGTGATGTTGCTGGCCCGTGGTATGAATCCACAAGATCCTGAACGCGAGCTGCAGATGGTGCGCGCCATACCAATCCAGCCTGGTGATCCGGCGCCGATCTGGATTTCCGATATTCTCGCGGGCATCAGCGGCTGGCGACTGGGTCAAACCATCCAACTCCCCCTAGACGGCAAGGAACATGCGGTGACGATTGTAGGTATTTATCGCGATTATGCGTATCAGCAGGGATCTCTTTCCATGCCACTTGCACAATATCGTCAGTGGTCTGGTGACGATAACGTGAATGGCGTGGCACTCTGGTTACGACCGCAAATTGCCGATGCGACCGCCATAAAGCAATTACGTCAGCACATTCCGGACGGCCCGCAATTGTTGGTAGCGACACCTCGGGAAATCCGTCACAAAAGCCTGCAGATTTTCAATCAGAGTTTCGCGGCCACCTATGCCCTGGAAGCTGTGGCCATGATTATTGGTCTGCTCGGCGTGAGTAGCGGTTTCGGCGCACAAACCCTCATGCGCCGTTCTGAATTTGCCATGCTGCGGCATTTGGGCCTGCGGCGACGCGATCTGCTGGCCTTACTTTTTGCGGAAGGCAGTATGCTTTCTTTGTTGGGTATCGTCATCGGCGGCGGTCTGGGCATGGCTATCAGCGTCATTCTCATTCAAGTGGTCAATCCGCAATCTTTCCACTGGAACATGGGATTTCAGCCCCCTTGGATGCTGCTGGGTATACTCAGCGCTATTCTCTGGTTAGCGAGTACCGGCACCATGATTTTCGCTGGACGGCGCGCCATTCGCCATCATACGGCGGTAGTACGCGATGAATAATGCGGATCAGAACCCGATGAAACGACGTTGGATAAGTAGAGGCCTAGTACTCGTCCTAGGCTTGATGAGTCTGGGTAGCGAAGCCCTAGCCCGCGATATAGTGCTACCCGACCAGCCACTCCCGCTGCAGCCCAATCCGCCCGCCTTGGTCACTCCCAAGAACCCCCTGCATTTTCCCAATGCTTATGGGAGCCACCCTAATTTTCCGATAGAGTGGTGGTACATCACTGGTTGGTTGCATACCCACTCGGGGCAACCCTTAGGTTTTCAGATTACTTTTTTTCGGGTACGCCCCGCCAAAGTCTGGGCAAATCCCAGTGCCTTTAATCCCCGTCAGTTGATATTTGCCGAGGCCGCTATCAGCGATCCTCACTTGGGTCACCTGCTGACTGCCCAGAGCGCGACCAGGGCCGGACTCGGACTCGCCGGCGCCGAACCCCATCACACCCAAGTCTGGATCAGGCACTGGTTTCTGCGCCAAGTCGACAACAAATCCGCTTATGACGCGCAAATCCACAGTAAACACCTCAGCATGAAACTGCACTTTAGCACGACCCAGCCCCCACTGCTGGAAGGCCCGCTAGGAATCAGCCAAAAAGGACCAGACCCCCAAAATGCCAGTTATTATTACAGCATTCCGCACCTCAAGGTCAGTGGCTCCGTCACTATAGAAGGGCATCCAGAAAGCGTCCAAGGGGAAGCTTGGCTAGACCATGAATGGTCGGCAGCCTACCTACCCAAAGCGGCGACGGGCTGGGACTGGGTAGGTCTTAACCTGAAGGATGGTAAGGCCTTGATGGTGTTCATGATGCGACGATCTGACGGCACTCCGCTCTGGCTCGCCGCCACGGAAAGGTCCGCTCATGGTCAGGTTCGCTATTTCCCGTCCGCGCAAATCCACATGCAGCCAAGTGGTTGGTGGAAATCTCCTAAAACCGGCATCCGCTACCCGGTGCGCTGGTGCCTACAAGTCGGCAAACACGTTTTTCATCTGGAACCACTGATGGATAATCAGGAGTTTGACGCCAACCGCAGCACTGGCACCGTGTATTGGGAAGGTGCTGTACGCGCTACAGAAAACGGCAAAGGGCTGGGTCAGGGTTATCTGGAAATGACCGGCTATGGCGGGCATCTCAGCCTGCCATAATTCCCCCTCTAAAACTGGCTGATTCGCCATCACGTTGCTACACTCTAAAACATGCCTAATCAAAGCTCACGCCTGCTTTTGCAGGAACAATTTGTGAATCGTTTTCGGGGCCGGACTATCATCGTTCATCGAGGTTTTCCGGAACAGTTCTTCAAAGAATTACTGGAACAGCCAGGCGGCGGTGGCCATTTTCGCGTGGATACGCGCATTGCCGAAAGCACACCATTAACGCCCATTGAATGGGTGGTACATCGTTGTGTTCTGCCGCTATCGCTACCCTTACCGTTAATTATCAAAGTAGATGCTGAGGCTTTGTATATTCGTCATTTGCTGCACGGCGACACGGTCGGTCATCCCAGCGAAATTCTCTGGATGCTGGATAGTATTCGCGAGCGCTATCATGCCCGTCTCGACCGTCAGCAGGGTAGCTACGCAGTCACCATGGGCATACCGGTTAAAGACAACGACATTGATTACGACTTCAATAACAACTGATCCGCTCGACGATACGGCGATGCTACGCTATGCACGCCAGATTCTGCTCCCCGAAATAGACCTTGCCGGACAGCAAAAGCTCCAGCAAAGCCGTGTACTCATTGTCGGCATGGGCGGACTGGGTTGCCCGGCCGCCCAATATCTCGCCGCAGCCGGTGTCGGCCAACTCACCCTCTGTGACGGAGATCAGGTAGAACTCAGCAATTTGCAACGGCAAATTCTCTACAGTGAGGCGGATATCGGACGCGATAAAGCCAGCGCCGCCCGCGACCGTCTGCGCGCTATGAATAGCACCATTCGCGTCAGTGCTTGGAACACAGCAGCCACCGCCGAATCACTGCGGGCTGCGCTGGAAACCCACGACCTCGTCCTCGACTGTACCGACAATTTCCAAAGTCGCCACGCCATCAATCAGGCTTGCCACGCAGCCGCCAAACCGCTGATTAGTGCCGCCGCGATCCGCTGGGAAGGACAACTCGCCGTATTTGACTTTCGCAATCCAGAAACGGCCTGCTATGCCTGCCTATATCCCGAGGGTATGGAAGATGACGGTGACACTTGCTCACGTAGCGGCGTTATCGGCCCTCTGCTCGGTATACTCGGCAGCATGCAGGCCACGGAAGCCATCCGCATATTGTGCGGTCATCCATCGCCTTTAAGTGGGCAACTGCTTTTAATCGATGCTCAAAACGGGCAGTGGCGACAAATTCGCTTGCGTCGCGATCCCGCTTGCGGAGTCTGCGCATGAAACCTTTGCAACTCCCACGCACCCTCGCCAATGCCCTGTTGAGTGATTTGCAATCCGGTCGCGGTGAAGGGTTAGTTGGCGCGCGCGCGGGTATTCCCTGTGCTATTTATCCTGCGTCTCCCGCAGATTTTCCCAAAGTGCTCGACGCGCTCGCCCAGCGCGGCGAAACCTTGTTTGCCCACTATGCCCATGCCGATCAAGCGCTCAGTAACGAACGCCCCCTCTTAGCGCCCTATCAACTCCGACTGGCCGCCGATATTCGTGGGGTTATCGTAATCCGCGCCTACGCGCGCGCAGCGACCGAGGATTGGCAAGAACGGATGATTGAACTCGCCCATGACTGAATCCGATGAATTCTCGGTGATCTCTTTCAACATTCAGGTGGGCATCGGCTCCAACCGCGCTCGGCACATGCTGCTGCACGGCTGGAAATATGTCATGCCCCACGGACAAAGCTTTCGCAACCTCGAACGCATTGCCGAAATTCTGGCGGAGGCTGATATTGTTGGGCTGAACGAAGTCGATGCCGGATCATTTCGCAGCCAATTTGTGAATCAGGCGGGCTTTCTGGCGCAACGCGCCCATTTTCCCTACTGGGCCCAGCAACGTACCCGAGATATGGGCGAACTGGCTCAGCACAGCAACAGCGTACTTTCGCGCTGGCCCATCGTCCGCAGCGTTCCGCACGCTCTGCCCAGCTTCATGAAAGGTCGGGGGATGCTGGAAACACGGTTACATATCGACGGCCGCCCGCTGACCGTCGTCCTCACCCATCTCGGCCTCAGCCGTCACGCACGTTTCAGCCAGATTCGCGATCTCGCCCGGCGACTGCGCGATCGTCCCCATCTGATTCTCATGGGGGACCTCAACTGCACCGCCCGCTCCCCGGAAATCCGGCTGCTGATGACTGAAAGTGGATTGCAGGCACCTCCTTGGAACCCCCCCACTTTTCCAAGCTGGTCCCCGCGCTTCTCTTTCGACCATATTTTCTGTAGTTCAGATTTGGAATTTACGGAAATAGAAAGCCTCAGTGAGCCGCTTTCTGATCATCTGGCACTCAAGGCGAAACTGCGCTGGAACTCGAAGCCAGAGGCAAGTGTAAAGCCCCATCAATAACAAAGGGCACACGCATGTCGAACATGCCCGTCACCAGATAACCTTTGACCGAGTAGGGCAAGCCTTGATGACTGTCGACGCTACCCAAGGCACCCAGTACAGGCAACAGATTCCCAGTCACCGGAATCTGCACCACGGTGCTGCCATAAGCAGGGACGCTGACCGGCTTATCCAGCAGGCCGTAGGCTACTTGCTGTTTTTGCACATACAGCCGCGCCTCACCCGCCTTCGCACGCAATGCACTACTGTTCGGATTGCTGATTTTCAGAGAAAGATCAAAAGTCTGAGACACCAGCCCCAGCGTCTTCGGCTGAATACTCTGAAGCTGCACCTGCGGCGCATGTGCCGGCGGAAAAGCACTACAAGCACTCAGTGGCGAAACGGCCAGCAACAAAAGAGGCCAACGACGAAAACTTTGGGAGAACCCGGAACTTCGTGCAACAATAGTCATCATTACGCTCCAGTGAATATTCGTGGCCGAGTATAACCCAAGCATGACTAACGACAATCCACAACAACCCCAATGGGCTCTCGACAACCAGACCGTCACCCTCCGGGGCCGCTGGACCTTACGTCGTCTGGGTGGCAGTTTTGTCCATCAAGAAACGCTGCTCGGTAAAATGCCCCAAGACGCTATCTGGGATTTACGCCCCATCGAGGCCCTCGATAGCGCCGGCGCTCTGTTGTTGTGGCAGGCTTGGGGCAACCGATTACCGCAACAACTCCAGATGGCCGACCAACATCAAGCCATATTCGCCCGTCTAGGAGGCATCCAGCCCCTCAGCAAACCGCCGCATCACCCTTGGCAGTTTCTGGATCAGTTGGGTGGTTTCATCATCGAAACCAGTCGCGATCTTTGGGGGCTATTCTTACTCATGGGCGCCCTGCTGCTGGAATTTGGACGTGGCGTCAAACATCCCCGCAGTTTTCCCTGGCGCGAAATTTCCGCCACCATCGTCAGCACCGGCCCCGGATCTCTGCCCATTCTCACCCTCATCGGCTTTCTGATCGGCGTGGTCATCTCTTTTCAATCGGCCTCCACGCTGGCGCAATACGGTGCCAACATTTATATCATCAATATTGCGGGCTTAAGTATTTTACGCGAGTTTGGCCCCCTTATTACCGCCATCATTCTGGCCGGGCGCTCCGGTTCAGCATTTACCGCCCAGATCGGCGCCATGTGCGTCACCGAAGAACTGGATGCGCTGCGTACTTTCGGCATTCCGCCTATCCGGCGTCTGGTTTTGCCCAAAGTCATTGCCCTAGCTTTGGTTGTGCCGCTGCTGGTGATCTGGACAGACATGGTCGGCATTGCAGGAGCCATGCTGGTAGCGAAAGCCAACCTCGGCATTAGTTTACATTTTTTTCTGGAGCAAATGCCCGTAGCGGTTCCCAGCTTCAATCTGTGGCTCGGTATTTTTAAGGGCACGCTGTTCGGCATCCTCATTGCCTGGATAGCCGGTTACCATGGCCTCAAGGTCCGACCTAACACCACCAGCCTCAGTCGAGAAACCACCAATTCCGTGGTCGTTTCCATAACGCTGGTCATCCTGATTGATGCGGCACTCGCGCTTATTTTCGCCAACACCGGAATCAGCTCATGAACCGTCCCGACGCCATTATCATGGAAAATATTGGCACTCGATTTGGAAGCAATTGGATTCATCGCCATCTCGATCTCACCGTACACTGCGGCGAAATATTGGCTATTGTCGGCGGCAGTGGTACGGGCAAAACGACGCTGCTACGCGCCATGATGGGGCTGGTGCCCATTGCCGAAGGGCAACTGACCATTCTGGGAAAAAAACCCAACACGCTCAACCTGCGCGAACAAATCGCCCTGCGCCAGCGTTGGGGTATTTTGTTTCAGCGCGGCGCCCTGTTCAGCGCCCTGACTGTCTTTGAGAATATCGCCTTCCCCCTGCGGGAGTGGGGGCACCTGACGCGCTCTGAAATCAGTGATCTGGTGGCCCTCAAACTGCAGATGGTGGGGCTCAAGCCCGGTGATGCCTGGAAACTGCCCTCGGAACTGTCTGGCGGCATGATTAAGCGGGTCGCACTGGCTCGGGCGTTGGCCTTGGAAGCCGAAATTCTGTTTCTGGACGAACCCACTTCGGGGCTCGACCCCATTGCCGCTTCAGAGTTTGACGCGCTACTCCGCCAGGTACACGCAGATATTGGCTTTACGGTAGTCATGGTCAGCCATGATCTCGATAGTCTCGCCGCCACCGCCAGCCGGGTTGCGGTACTTGCTGAGCACAAAGTCCTCACGGTGGGTCCGCTCGCCGAAGTTCAGGGCGTGGATCATCCCTATATTCGGGCGTTTTTTCATGGCGAACGCGGCGAAAGATTGCTCGTCAGCCTGCGTACCGCCTGTAAAGTCACTAATCCCCCCAACGATGACCAATCTGATTCGCTATCCCCAACTGATCCAGTACCCGCGCCACAATAAAATCGACTAAATCTTCAATGCGCTGGGGACGATGATAAAAACCGGGGCTGGCGGGCAAAATTCGCACCCCCATTTTGGATAGGCTCAACATGTTTTCGAGGTGAATCGTGGAAACCGGACTTTCCCGAGGGACCACAATCAGCTTGCGCCCTTCCTTGAGCATCACATCCGCCGCTCGCTCCGTCAGGTTATCGGACAATCCGTGCGCGATAGAGGCCAAGGTACCCCCTGAACACGGACATATCACCATAGCGCGGGGTGCGTTGGACCCCGAAGCCACCGGCGAGAACCAGTCATGCGGCGCATACACCGAGAGCAAACCCGGTTCAATACCAAAATGGGCATTCAGAAACCCAGTAACTGCCTCGGGGCTAGGCGGCAGATTCAGCCCCATTTCCTCTTGGCACACCACCCGCGCCGCATCAGAAATCAGCAAGTACACCTGCACGCCCGCCGTCAGCAGCACTTCCACCAAACGTAGACCGTAAGCGGCGCCCGATGCCCCGGTCATGGCCACACAAATCCGCTCCGGTGGTTGCCGCTCTTCCATTACACGTTCTCCACTAATCCGCCATTGCGCCGTGCCAGTTCCGTCAACAAGCGCGCATGAATCCCGCCAAATGCCCCATTACTCATCACCAGCACCTGATCCCCAGCCCGTAAGTCAGTCAGCAATGCCGCCAGCAGCGATTCCAGATCGTGATACACCACCGCCGTCTGCGCCAGCGCGCTCGCCACATCCCAGCCCATATCCGCAGGCGCATAGACCAAAGCGCGGTCAGCCCCACTGAGGCTGGACCCTAGCGTCTGCTGATGGACACCTAATTTCATGGTATTGGAACGCGGTTCCAGCACGGCGATCAAGCGCCCCCCGGCAGCAGCATCCATGCGTCCTCGCAGCGCGGCTATGGTTGCCGCCACCGCCGTAGGATGATGGGCAAAATCGTCATAAACCGCCACGCCGCCCACCGTACCACGCCACTCCAGACGACGTTTTACGCCCTGAAAACTTTGTAAGGCCGCCGTTCCTACCGATAAGGGTACGCCCGCGTGTCGCGCCGCCAGCAGCGCCGCCAGCGCATTTTCGGCGTTAAAGAGTCCTGCCATATTCCAGACCCCTTCGCCGCGTAGCGTATCGCCCTCCCAAATATGGAACCGACTACCCGCCGCATTATCCAGACGCACCTGCCAATCACCGGCGCCAGCAAAACGCTGCACTGGTGTCCAACAGCCTTGTTCCAGCACCTGCTGTAAAGCGGGCACGGCATCATGGACGATCAGCGCCCCCGTCCCCGGTACCGTCCGCAACAAATGGTGAAACTGCATCACAATAGCGTCCAAATCCGGAAAAATGTCTGCATGGTCATATTCCAGATTGTTCAGTATCAAAGTACGGGGATGATAATGCACAAACTTGGAGCGTTTATCGAAAAAGGCCGTATCGTACTCATCGGCCTCAATCACAAAAAACGGACTCTCGGTGAGGCGCGCCGATACCCCAAAATTGCAGGCTTCTCCGCCAATCAAAAAACCGGGGTTCAGCCCAGCCTCCTGCAAAATCCAGGTCAAAATAGAAGTCGTCGTCGTCTTACCGTGGGTGCCCGCCACCGCCAGTACCCAACGGTTTTGCAGAATCTCTCGGGACAACCAAGCTGGACCGGAATCATAGGGAATTTGCTGATCCAGTACGGCTTCTACACAGGGATTACCTCGCGATAGCGCATTACCAATCAGTACCAAATCCGGTGGAGGATTGAGCTGCTGCGAATCATAACCTTCCTGCACCACAATACCCTCGCGGGCGAGCAAATCGCTCATCGGTGGGTAAGTATGCGCATCCGAACCCGTTACCCGATGACCAGCCGCCCGCGCCAACAACGCAATTCCGCCCATGAACGTCCCGCAAATACCCAGGACATGAATATGCATGGGCACCCTAATGCATGGTGCTACGGGCTGGCGCACCCAAACGTTGATCCAGCTTTTGGTTGGCAAACTCGAACAGCGCGGTGAATTTTTCCAGCAACTCCTGATACTGGGCCATCATCTCCGTTTCTTCGCCCAGCACCGGGTGATCATCCAAAGATCGCGCCAACAGATCCCGCGCCATCCCCAAGCGCTCTACCACCTCAAAATACGCCCAACCGTCGGGAGGCTGGGCACTGGCTGCCGCCATTTCCTGCTGGTAGTACCAAACCAAAGCCCCCCGGGTCACCACCTGCGCCGCCGTCGACTCTTCCGCTTCGGTCAGTTGCCACTCGTGGCTAATCGGCTCTTGCCAGTCCATATATACTCGCCAACGCTGCCCATTTTCGTCAGACACATACTCCAGACGAACCCCCACGCCCTGATCGCCCAAGCGTCCAATCAAACGCTCGGCCTCATCCCAGTCTGTCGCATAATCGGGTATCGGGCCACCAGGAGGCGAACCCATCACCAAGGTTTCTATCTGTTGTAGATAAAATGGATCTAGCGGCGCGCTACGAGCGTTCTCCAAAGCGTCATTGCTACTCAAAGAACAGGCCATCCACGGGGCTGCTGGCACTGGCGTAGAGCTTGCGCGGCATGCGCCCCGCCAGAAATGCTTTACGCCCCGCCTCAACGCCAAGGCGCATGGCTTCAGCCATCAGCACCGGATTTTGCGCCGCCGCAATAGCCGTATTCAGGAGTACGCCATCACAACCCAGCTCCAGCGCCACCGCCACATCCGAAGCCGTGCCCACCCCGGCATCCACCAGAATCGGCACCGTCGCCTGTTCCAAAATAATGCGCAGATTATAGGGATTGCGAATCCCCAGCCCCGAACCGATAGGTGCCGCCAACGGCATCACCGCCACACAACCCATTTCCGCAAAGGCTTTGCAGGCCACCGGATCGTCTACGCTATAAACCATCACCTCAAAGCCTTCGGCGATGAGAATCTTGGCCGCCTCGTAAGTCTGCCGCATGTCGGGGTATAAGGTCTGAGGATCGCCAATCACTTCCAACTTGACCAACTTCCAGTCCCCCAGCTCCCGCGCCAGACGGCAAGTACGCACTGCCTCTTCCGCCGTATAACAACCCGCCGTATTGGGAAGAATGGTGAAACGGTCAGGTGGCAGCGCCTCCAACAAATTGGGCTCGTCTTTATTCTGCCCCAAATTCACCCGCCGCAACGCCACCGTCACAATTTCCGCCCCCGACGCGTCCACTGCCGCCCGCGTTTCGGCAAAATCTTTGTACTTACCCGTGCCCACCAACAAACGGGACTGGTACGCGCGCCCCGCAATTACCAAAGGGTCTTTATGCATCGTATTTATCGGTCACCTCTGAAAAGAATTTGCGGCAAATGCTCACCCGCCACCCACAGCCTGAATGATTTCCAGCCGATCACCGGACACGATAAGCGCTTGCGCATGGGTGCTGCGCGGCACAATTTCTCCATTGCGCTCCACCGCCACCCGCCGCTCCGCCCAACCGAGATCCGCCAGCAAGGCCAGCACCGTTATTTGTTCCGGCACCTCGCGGGCCGCACCATTTACCAGAATCTGCATCCCTGCGATGCTAGAACCTCCCCGAAGGAGCGTCAAGCCAATGCACGTTGACAGGCGCGAAGCAGCTGCCTAATCTGCGAAGCATACAAGCATTCAGAAACTCTTCGCGACGCCTTGTTGTCAGACCGCCATCCTCCGAAAAATCTGCCTTGCCGTTCCTGTAGTTCTTGAACTACCATGCCGAATAATGTTTATTTGGTTCTGATATGTACAATCCCCGCGCTCTGGTTTCTGCGCTTTATACCTACTGGGACGTTGTCGATGTTTTGGTGCGTCTGTCGCGCGAGTTTACTCTGGTCAGTAGCGACCAAGTGCTGAACAGCATTCGCAAAGTCTCTCCTCAGTTAGATGCCGAGGCGCAAGCTGCGGTGCTGCGGGCACTGGTCAACGCCGATATTCTGCAAACTCTGCCTCGCAGCAGCGATCTGCAACTCAATGCTTATGTTTTGGAGTTTGTTCGCGGTCTTACCCACGAGCACGAACTGGGGCTGACGGCCGTTCTCCAGGCACGAGTAACCGCTATTCGCGAGGCCACCGAAGGGCTCAACGAGGCGATGAGTCGCGGAGATATGGACCCAGTGCGCTGGTCTGTCAGCAAACTGGCGGAGTTGTTCCGCCACATCAGCCTGCAACTCAATCAGGACCGACATGCCTTGTTCGATCTGGCCGAAAACGCCAAGAGCGCAGACAGTAACATGCCGATGGCGCAACGCTACCGGCGGGTTCTGGAGGCTTTCGACCAATATGTTGAGCCGATGAACCAGATGATGGATAGCGGTCCACTGGGCACCTTTTACCGGCATCTGGAAGAAGCCGAACGTGCGCTCGACTTGAGTCTGGAGCAACTGACGATACAAGGCGCGCTGTACTCGCATCGCCTGCAATTGCGTCAGGTCGCGCATCAGGCCAAGGAGTTGCGACGCTTTGGCCGACTGGTGGCGCAACAGTGCGCCGACACCCTGTTACCGCTGCGCGAGGAATTGCGCCAGCACAATACGCTCACCAGTGCCATCAGCACCCTGCTCGGCCAAGTGCGCAAACGCGGTCTACGCTATGCGCTGTCCAACCGGGATGCAAACATGGCGCTGCCACTCTGGCGCAACGAGCGCGGCTTTAAGCTGCAACTAGGCGATGAGGTACGTGCGGTCATGGCTGCTGCGCGCCAATACCAGCCCCAGTCTGTGGCTTTTCCCCAAGATGTGCCTATGGCCGCCGAGCATTTGCTGGAACACGTCGACGAAACGGGTATTCGTGCGCATCTGGCGCGCAGCCTGCCGGTGGACGACCTGCTCGATTGGCTGCAGAACCATTATCCGCAGCTACAAGATGCCACCCTGCTGCGCATTTTTCATGATTTGCAGTACGAGCCCCGCTGGAGCATGGAACCCGCAGAACATATGGAACGAACCGATCTTCGAGCCATTCGCGTTCGGCATTACCCTCACCATGTCAGGGCAATTTCATGAGCACGCCCCATGCACTGGCAGCGGCACTCGCACAGATGCCAGCGGTCGCCAAACTGTTCCGCCTGTTCCTTTCCGGCAAACATCTGAATCGCGTGGCAGAGCCAGCACTTTGGGCGGAACTGGAACAGCAGGAAGCCGCCTATGCCAGCCTTTTCGTTGTTCTTGGCTATGAGTTGCGCCTGGATGCCCGAGGCTTTGCTTGGTTTCATAGCGGTGAGGCCAGCAGTAACATCGGCAAAATCAGTCGGCAAATGGCTCTGCTATTCATGGTGATTTTTGATGCACAAGCCAATGCAGGCAAAGCACTGCAACGCTTTACCGATTGGCAGATTGACCGTGAATGGTTGGCGGAGGTCTACCAGCAACAGCAAGATGTACTGGAGGCCGAGGGGTTGTCTGCGGATAGTCTGGTGGAGCTGATTAACCGCGCTTGTACACTGGGATTCGCCATTGCCGAACCCGCTGGCTGGCGACTATTGCCAGCGGTATGCCGCTATCTGGACCATTTTGAGGCTTTGGCCGAAGCCGCTACGGACGAGGCCCGCGAACCTACGGATGATCTCCCTGCTGAATCGGTTCATGACCCCATGGATGATCTTGATGATGAGGAGACCTGCTGATGCAGTACGGTTTTCAGCGTTTGGTATTGCTAGGGAGTGCCGGATACGCGCGGGCGGAACTGCCACTGGATGGTGCCGTGTCGCTGGTGGCACCCAATAACACGGGCAAGACCAGCTTGATCAATGCGTTACAGTTTTTGCTGATCATCGACCGCCGCCGCATGGACTTTGGGGCGCACGATGTGGATAAGAGTCGGCGCTTCTATTTTCCGCATAACAGTGCCTATGTGTTGCTGGAAGTGTCCTTGCCAGAATCCGGCACGGTGGTGCTGGGCTGTGTCGGCAAGGGCGTGAGTTTCGATTACGAGTATTTCGCCTACGCGGGTCAACTGAGTATTGAAGAATTTTGCTTACCCGATGGCACGCTAGTCACCCAACCACAGCTCGCCAGCCATCTGGCCACCCACGGGCGTCGGGTGTTCAGCTATAACAGCAGCGAGTTTGCTGACATGGTTTATGGTGGCCGCAACCGCAAGGCGAACGGTCAGCAGGATTTTTGCGTCTTCCGCCTGGAGCACACCCGCGATGCTGGCGTCTTTCAGCGTGTGCTGACGCGCACGCTACGACTGGACAAATTACGCTCCAGTGAAGTCAAAGATTATCTGCTGCAGATTTTTCGTCGCGATCTACCCGACGCCAGCATCGACTTCAAGGCCGAATGGGACAAGGCATTCGCCGACCTCAATGCCGAACGCAGCCAGTATCTCGCCGCTGTTCGCTTACAACCCACGCTCAGTGCGCTGGAACAGAAACAGGAGGCTCGCCTAGTATTACGTGGCAAGCTGATTGCTTGGCGACCGCTGATTGACAGCGCCCTTGGTCAGTGGCAACAGCACTTCGAGGCGCAGCAACAGTCTTTGCAAGACGCGCTGACCCAGAGCGATGGCGAATCGCAACGCCTGCGCGCACAGGATAACCAGTTAATCCGCGAGCACACCCAGCACGAGCAGGAGCAACAGCAGCTCCGCCAGCAGAGCGAACAATTGCTGAGCCTGCAGCAGCGTTTCGCGCTGATTGCTGACCGCTCCACCCTAGAAGCACGACGCAACGAAGTGAAAGAACAGCGCGATGCGCTGATCGTCCGTATCGGCCAAGTGCAAAGCCGCACGCCCCAAGCCATCCAGCGCGAACAAGCACGGCTCGAACAAGAACTGGCGCAACTCGCGCAAGAGCTGCGCACCCAAGGTCAAAACCTCTATCAACAACTGGCCCAGTCCGTGCCCCCGGTGCAACTCACCGCGCTCAACAAGGTATTGGCCAAGTCGGTGCTGACCCTGGGTGCTCCAGATTTTTCACTGGATGCCAACGCCCTGCTCGTGGCTCTGGGACAAACTGACGAAAACAGTCTCAAGCTGCCCGGTCTGCAACTGCATCTGCAAGCTCTGCCGTTGCAATATCAACAGCGCACCCGCAACGAGCTGACCGAGCAACAGCAGGAAGGACAAGCGCAACAGACGCAGCTACAGGAACAACTCACCACGGCGCTGGCCCTGGAGAGCGTTCAGCAACAGCGCCACGCACTGGATGTGCAACTAGAAGCGCTTGATGCCGAATTGCGCGATTATGCACAGATGCAAACGCTGCGACACAACGAGGCCGAGCGTCAGGAACGGCTGGACACCCTCGCGCAAAGTCTCGCTCTGCTGACAACCACCTTGGCCCAAGCGGCCGAGCGCCACCAGGCACTGGATCAGCAACGCCATCAGCTTCAACAGGATCTGCAGTCACTGCAACTCCAACACCGGCAGATTGAGCAACGGCGCAACCAGCGCCAAGATCACGAAGGCGCCCTTACCTGGCTGGCCGAGCTGCCGCATCACCCTTGGCTGGCACAGCCAGAATTTGCGCTGGATCAACTGGCCGAGCGCCTGCAGACTTATCTGGCCGACTGCAGTCAATTGCTGGAGCTGGACGAGCAAATCCGTCATCTATTGAACGAAATCCATACCGGCGGGCTCACCAAATACCAGTTTGTTGGCGATAGCGAAAGCCAAATCGGGCGTCTTGTCGATTTTGCCCACCACCTGCCGCAAGAAGCCGAAGCCCTTGAAAAGAAAGCGCGCTCTGCCGTCGTCAACGTGGCGGCGAGTTTACGAGAATTACGCGATGGTCTGCTGGCCTTCAAGCGCCGTATGCGCGAGTTTAATCGTAAGATCAGTGGCCGCCAGTTGTCGGATCTGGCCGTATTCAAAATCGAGCCCGAGGACGAGACGCCTTTAGTCGAGGCGATTGAGCGGTTGATCAGCACAGCAGCCACCGTGGATAGCGGTGAAACCTTTGAGCTCTTCAACCAGCAGAGCGTGCTCGACGACGACCAGCTTAACCGCGCCAAGACTTTGCTGATCGAGGAAGGCAATGCTCGCCAAGGATTACGCGTAGCTGACCTGTTCCGCCTGCGCTTTTGGGTCGGCAAAGAAGATCAGGAAGCAGAAGCTTTTGACGATCTGGACAGTGCCGCCTCCAATGGCACTGTGCTTATGGCCAAACTGGTGACGGGCCTGGCCATGCTGCACTTGATGCAAGATCAACGCGTGTTGATTCAGGGGGTTTGCTATTTGGACGAGGCCTTGGCACTGGACGCGCGCAATCAGCGCAGCTTGATCGAAACAGCGGCGGAATTTGGCTTTTCCCTGATTTTTGCCTCACCTGCGCCGCTGACTACAGTGCGCTATTGCGTGCCTATCCATCACCACAATGGCAGTAACCAAATCAGTCGCTTCAGTTGGCAAATCATTGAGCCACTGGAGGCCTGATGGACGCACGCATCCTGCGGACGGCGTTGCTCAAATTGCACGACAACCAGACTTTACCGGCCAGCCAGTTTACCGCCGCCCAACGCCGCGCGCTGGATGCTTTTGCCCGACAAACCAGCGCTGTTCGTTGCCATCCACAGGGGCGCGGCGAGGTGTATCAGGTCAGCAATCCCACCGTATTCAACATCCACTTGGCCGAACTGTCTCCGCAGATGAACAGCACCGCAGAGCCAGAGCTCCCGCTGCGCGCACAACATATTGCCTACGCCCGAGACAGCAAAGCGCGCGGACACCAACACGCTCATTATTATCCACCCCTCAAGGCCATTGGCGATGCGGTTCGCTGGCAAGACGATGCGCGCGGCGTAGAACTGCCTCTCAGCCAATTGACCCGCGACTTTGGCGCTGCCAGCCTACAAATAGCCGCTAGCGACGCATGGCACACCAAGCAGTCGCTGTGGTTAGTGGAAAATCAGGCATTATTTGATCGTACCGACTGGCTGCCACCGGACACGACCGCCACCCTGCTGTACTACGGTGGACAACTCAACGGCCTGCTGCTCGCCTGGCTAGCACAGCGTCCACGCAGCAGCCGCATCGTGCATTTTCCAGACTACGACGGCGTTGGCCTAGCCAATTTTGCCCGGCTTTACGCCTTGCTTGGCGATGCCTGCACCTTCTGGCTGATGCCCAACTGGTCCAGCAAGCTGACCCGCTACGGCAGCAATCCGTTATGGCGAGACACCCTGCGCGACTTCACCAGTGCCACTTCGCAACTGCCCGACTCTATGACCGTTTTAACGCAGCAAATGCGTCAATCCGGGCTCGCCCTCGAACAAGAAGCCGTCTGGCTGACTCCCTGACCGGCCAAACCGCGCACCACCGCCTTTTATGGCCGAATGAGTGTGAGCTATATAAATCGCTCCGGTCGATAGGGTGCGGGATCGGTGAAGGGGGTTTCGCCACGCATCATTTCTGCCAGTAAACGCCCGGTAGTGGGGCCTAATGTTAATCCCTGATGACAATGGCCAAAGGCGTACCAGAGGCCGGGCTGATTAGGTGCGCGTCCAATAATCGGTAACATATCCGGCGTACAGGGCCGCACGCCCATCCAAGCATCGGCATCCAAACGTTCGCCCAGTGAAGGCAAAAGCTGGCGGGCCTGCGCTTCTGCTCGACTGAGTGGCACGGCTGAACGCGGCGCATCACGATGCGCGAATTCTGCACCGGTCGTCAATCGTATTCCGCGCTGCATGGGTGCCAGTACATAGCCCTGATCGGCATCCAGCACGGGATGACAGAGCGGCGTGGCGACCGGTTGCGCGTAGTGCATATGATAACCACGCTTGACGAACAGCGGTGGTCGATACCCTAGCGGCTTGGTGATATCCGGCGACCACGCCCCCAACGCCACCACGACCTCAGCAGCATCCACCGGACCATGCCGAGTCTCCACCCGCCACGTCGCGCCGCGACGCTGCACCTGCTGCACCGCGTCGGTACGAAAATCACCCCCAATTTTGCTGAAGTAGTCGAGGTAGGCTTTAGTGAGCGCATGCGGGTTAGTCACGGCGAGCGGTTGCGTCCAGTGAATCCCTCCAGCCAAGCCACCGCGCAAACTGGACTCCATTTGCGCGACGCGTGCAGAATCCAAAGCATCAAAGGTGACGCCGAAATGTTCAGCCTTGTATTCCGCTTCTTTGAGGGCATGGTCCAGCGATGCACTTTGACTATGCACCTGCACCCATCCCCCCGGACGTAACAGGGAACCGGCTCCAGCGAGCCCCGCTAGTAGCAGATGGTCATCAAGGCAATGCGTGATCAGCGCCGCATAGTGCTGGGCAATGACGCGGTGGCGCGCTTCTTGTGAATGATACCAGTACTGCATAAAGGGAATCGCTAAACGCGGCAGCATGGTTCCCCGATAATAGGCTTCTGTCGAACGGTTGCGGGCATAACTGAGTATTTCCGCCAGCGCGCGCGGAAAAGGATGCGGCATAACCGCCTCGCGCTGAATCAGCCCGGCATTTCCAAACGAAGTCCCCTCCCCCGGTCCTTGCTGGTCCAATAACAAGGTAGGCCGCCCCCGCAACTGCAATTGTAAAGCGATCGAAACACCGACAATGCCAGCGCCCAGTACGATTACTTCGTGATTATTGGCCATATGATTCTCCGGCTGAGGCAAGAAACTCTCGATGAGACAACCTACTCGCCTTATGCGATTGGGTTATTTTATGAGATTTGGCCAGACACTCCAACACGGCATGGACCTGAGCCAGCTGTGCTTTCGGCAATGGAAACTACACAACAATTTTTTTGTAGACCGGAAAAGTAACACAATCTTTACAAAAAGCATTCGACTACCTTACATGATGTTTAATATATGTTTTTTTAATTTTTGTTTAACGCGCCCCACAACTCTTAATGTGCTGTGTAACATTGGAGCAACAACCATCGAGCCTAAAAATCCCCAAGAAAATGGTAAAATAAATTGTTTTTACTATGTTTTTTACTTTGGCACGCTTCATGCTAACGGTAAAGTCAAAACTCTCGTGTTTGAGGTGACATTGACATGGCAAAGATCAACGCAACATCAGTTGTTAGCAAAAAAGGCACTTTACTGCTAGCTGCTTTGGCATTATGCGTTGCCACCTGCGGCGATGTTGCCGAAGCGCAAGCTAGTCAGCCACTATGGGGTACAAACATAGTCACAACTGTGAGCAAGCCAGCAAATCCCGTTTCGCTCATCCCCAATCAAAAAGCATTCTCTTCGGGTTTACCAATGAATGGTGCATCGTTATCGGATGATGCCTTAAGCGAGGTCAGCGGTAAAGGCATCCCCCTCATGGTGCCAAAGTATGCCAACCAGCGCGGTAACGATGTTGTCCTTTGGGACGAGCTTCCGCGACCCAGCCGTGGAGCAGGCGCTTCAAGTATTAGTAGCATCGGCAACCAACAAACCATCAGCATGTCGGTCAGCCGTTGAACAGTATCGGTATTGAGACTAAGGGGCAAAAAATGAAGCGTCTTATGCAAAAAATCATCATTGGAGCGGCCTTGATCATGGGAGTTCCCATTATGGCATCAGCCACGCTCTTACCGAACAACAGCAACGCCCAAAGCGTCATCACTGGAAATGCCTTTGCCAACACGGGAGGAATCATAGCCATTAATCAAGCTGCGGGGATAAGCAACGCCGAAGCCAATGCCGTAAACATTGTGATGGGGGCTAGTAAACCTGTATCTAACAGTGTTCTTGCACAAAATCTATCATCTGTATCAAACCATAAAGTATCGGAAGAATCAGAGAATTTGAACACCGTGGCGGTGGGTGCCACGGCCTTCAAAGGAGCTGGTGGCATCGCCCAGATCAATCAAGTATCTGGTTCTGGGAACGCCTCAGCCAACAGCTTCGCTCTTGGGATTGCCCCAGGAATGATGCACTAAAGCAGTAAACACGCTTCATAAGTCAACGTAATTACCTTCAGCTAAAGGAGAATACCATGAAAATCTCAACCAAGTTAAGTCCTATTGCTATTGCCGTCGCGGCTCTTTGCATCTCTCCGTTGGCCCTCGCAGGCGCGGGCGTTAGCAATGGCCAGACCAGCGCCATGAATCAGCAGCTTTCTGTATTTAATGCTACTCAGAATTCCGTTTTGGGTGGGAACGCAGCTGCGAATGCTTCCGGTAATATTGGCATCAATATCGCAACAGGCAGCCAGAATCAGCAGGGAAACGCCGGGGCGCTGTCCTCCAACACCAACATCGACGATGTTGCCTCGTCTAATGCTAGCATTAATGCTGGCCAGACAGAGCTCATGGATTACGCCATACAGGTTTATAATGGTGCCAATGCCGTTGATTTTATCGGCAATGCTCTTCAAGGCGCATCAGGTAATATCGGTGTGAACATGGCGTCTGGAATTTTCAATCAACAACAAAACAACATGGCTGTATCTTCTGCGCGGAAATCGGACTACGCGAATGCCAGTGCCAACACCAGCCAACTGAGTGGCCTCAATGCGAATCTGAGCAACATGAACTACGGCCGTGCAGTGGGTGGTAGTAATGAAACCGGCCTTTACGGTAATGTGCTCTCGAATGCAAGCGGAAATATCAGTGTGAATGAAGCTGCTGGCATCAGCAATCAACAGAGTAACAACCTGTCCATTGCTACGGCGGCCAATAGTGATAGAGAAGGTTATGGCATTGGTTCAACTGCCACCGTGAGTGCGCTACAGGGTATGGGGCTTAATGGCACGCAACAGGGTTCTGGGATGTGGTGGGGCTGGTCTTACGCCAACAACGCAGCGGGCTTGGGTAGTAACGCACTCCAGGGCGCTTCAGGCAACATCGGTGTAAATATGGCATCGGGCAATAGTAACCAGCAAGGTAACTCAACGGCTGTGAGTGCACAGAAAAATAGTCATCGTAACGTGCATACAGACTACGCAGTAGCAACGGCCAGTACAACTCAGCGCGCGCTAGGTAATGGAACAAGTGATACCAATGTGTCTGATAGTGCGACAATCAACGGAAATGCCGGACAGAATGCTTCTGGCAACGTTGCCATCAACGTCGCTGCTGGTGCTCAGAACCAGCAACAAAATGGATTGGCCATGGCTTCTATTGCCTCTGCAAGAGCAATGGGTAACGCTACAGCCCCCATTGAGCAGGTTGCTTACTACAACGGCGGCACCAGCGTAGGTTCCATGTATAACAGCAACGTAGGAGGCAACGCTCTTGAAGGTGCTTCTGGCAATATTGCTGTGAACGTTGCTTCCGGCAACGGCAATCAGCAGGTCAACACCCTAGCCATTGCTAGCGCCACCCACTAAGTCCTAGCTAGTTCGAAGCTTCGCCACCTCGCAAAGAGGTGGCGGTTTTGATCCACTTGGGTCTTCAGTTATAGAGGAGGGTATAGTTATGTGGCTATTGAGACTATCTCGTCCCTTATTATTATCCGGCGTATTGGTATTCATGAGCAGCTTTTTGTTCAGCAACAACGTCAATGCCGCAGCTTTTGGAGGTGTTATACCTGGTGCCGGTATTATTCATTTACCAGTCACCAGCATGATTGGCATGCATTTCATTCATGTGGTTCGCCAACATACAGATTTCTCTTGTGGGGCAGCCTCGTTAGCCACCATCCTGAAGTACGCATTTGATCGGAATGTTGACGAAGAAGAGGTCATCAAAGGCCTATTCACCGTGAGTAATCCGGCAGAGGTCAAAAAAGTCGGCTTTTCGATGCTGGATCTTAAAAAATATGTCGACGAAATTGGTCTACGTGGTGAGGGTTATGTCGTCACCCCTGCCGAACTCGAAAATATCCATATCCCCGTTATCGTGCTGTTAGATTTGGGTGGATACAAACATTTTGTTGTACTCGAAAAAACCGGTCCAGAGCATGTCTACTTGGCCGATCCTGCTTTGGGTAATCGTATTATGTCCAAAAAGCAATTTCTCAAAGACTGGAACAAGATCGTTTTTGCTGTGTTTGGCCACGGTTTTGATCCTCACTCGGTTCTTCTGACGCCACCAGCACCGCCGAGCGCCCTCAAACTACTGCATGGCATTCTACCTAACTCGACGGTTACACCGGCTCACTTCGGTTATAACCAAGCAAGCTACTTCTAAAAAAACAACTTGAGAGAGGCTCATCATGAACGGATATCTACTATGTAAAACCGCCACCATTGCGGGTTGTTGTTTAACAGTTTCGTGGGTATTTATCAGTACGGCTTCAGCAGTACCATTCTCTGGTGCGCTGCCAGCAAATGCCACCCGTGTTTCAGACATCGCCTTGTCCCATGTGGTAGGTCGAGGTGTCATTGGTGGCAAAATCGTTTACTTTGGCGTTGAAATGCAAACGAACTGGACATCGGGAAACCAGCAAACCCCAATGCGCAGCACCATGAATATTGCCTTAAACAGTCAAGGTAACATTTTTCTACCGACAATTACCTATTCTGTTCAGGGTGCGCTACCTCAGCAAGCGAACTCTGCCAAGAACCAGGTAAGCGGCGAGGGCCTACAAAACATACAAGGCGTAACACAGGCGATACAAATCGGGGGGAATAGCAATGCCGTACAAAACGGGATGTCTTTGAACGTCGTCCAAGGCACGCCTGTCGCCAACAGCGAAGCAGGGAAAACGTCTCTCAGTGCCGGTATTCATACCGTAAATGGTGTGACAATGACTGTACAACCCGGTCAATTGTCCATGGCACTTAACAATAGTGCGAACAGTATTCAGCAGGGTATCGGTCCTAACGGGGTATATCAGATTAGCCAAGTCCGTAGTGATATGAACAACATACAGAATCACATGACGCTGACTTTAGGGGTCAACTCTAGCACAGCAAATACACAAAATCTCGCACAATTGCAATCCATCGCCAGCGGGCTGCGCGATTTACAACCGGCACCTTAACATATTTGCCTCAAAATTGCCGGGAAATCGTTAAGAGAATCCCGGCTTTTTTGGGTATCAGGCCGACTAAAAGTTATACGGTATTGTCGCACTGAGCTGAAAACTCGGTGCACTGCTGGTCATACCCACTCCTAAATTCATAATTAACGAAGTATTAGGATTAAAGGCGTAGGTCATACCCACATTAGCTACCGCCACATTGGCGCCGCTACCAACAATTGATGTCCATGGTCCGCCGGGGCTACGAATTTGCGTATCGCTCTGGATTCGGTCAGCAAACGATGTACTCAAGCTCAAGCGATCATTGAGAGCAAAAGCAACGCCAAGGCTATACTGAAAGGCATTACCCAAAGCGACTTCACCGGGTTGAACGGTATCTTGGGCGGTGCTAATGTCTGCAAAGTTTTTATTAAAATTGTAAAAATAATTAACACTACCAAAGAAAATAGCAGGGTCTGAAGTCGCCACGAAGGACAAACCCGGCGAGAGTGTCCAGACGCCGTTACCCGTCGGTAAATTAGTGGGTACCTCAAGGTTGGTGTTATTGGGATCTGGCTCGTAAACCTTGATACCGTAAGGCTTGATACCCGTAGGTGCAGTGACTAGCAGGCTCCCCGTCAAAGTAGGCCAACTTTTGTTTTCTTTCGTGATCTGATAGTAGCCACCAAAACTTATATCCCCTAATTGTGGTCCTCTGGAGGATACCGAGGCTTGGCTCAGCGCTCCCGCTGCATAGCCTGAACCCCCGATTTGATAAGTGCTTTGCCTATAGACAATCGGTACATTCATCACCAACTGCAAGCGGTTAGAGAGTGGATAGTATGCCGACTCCGTAAAGGTGTAGATACTGGATTTGACTTTTGAGATGCTTATGTTACCGAGAAATATTGCCCCCAAAGCTAGAAATCCATTTAAATTCAATGTGTTTTGATCTGAATATGCGTAGGAAACGCTAGACTGCAAGGTGAGCCGAGGATAGAAGAAGTCCGTATTTTGTTGAAGAATGGCTTTTTTACTCGCGGATTCTGGTGGTGCTTTAAGCGTTCCGTCATCTGCACGCGCTTCTACCGATACCAATAAGCTGATTAAAACTAACGCAATATTACCAGCACTTCGAGAACGCATATTTTAGTTTCTCCTGATATTATACAACAACAATCCAAAAGAGTTCCAATCAGGATTTCTGGACTTCCCTACCTCCATTTTGGAGAATAATAACGCAATGTCTGCAATTTGGCTAGTCAAACTTCCCTCTACTAGACAAATTCCAAGTCAATCAAAATAGCACCAACAAAGTAACAACATGAAAAAATATGCTACCTATTGATTTTATGTCACTATTTAGCATAATAGCAGCAGGAAACTATCAACCTGTAACATATCTAGAACACTCCGCAGGCCCATTCAACAAGAAACATTTTGAATTTATTACTTTTAAACATCTGGCACAACAATTGCTTTAATAATGAAGTTAGACTTTATGGACAAAAACAATGAAAATCCTCACAAAGAAAGCAATCGAACAAAAAAACTCTTTCACAATTCAAACAACATTACCAACGGAAAGCTCTCTACAGCCTCACAACAATAGAGTGAACACTAATAATAAATATAATATATATATTCCAGTACAATGGAAATTTCTCATTGCTCAGATAGGAGCATTATTGTGGGTACTCTTAAGTGTGTGGGTAGCCCTCCCCTGGATGATTCATTTGGCAACAGTTTTCGGATGGATGCTAACAATATTTGCAATCTGTGGCATGGCGATACTACCCGGATATATTTCTGCGCTCATCATATTTAGCATTCTACTAGACAAAAGACCACGCGTCATGACAGATCGATGTTTTCCACCAATAAGTATTTTGATAGCTGCATACAATGAAGAATCCGCGATTAAAGATACTTTATTTTCAATTTTCAAGCAAGACTATCCTAACACCATTGAAATTATCGTAATTGACGATGGATCAACAGATAACACAACCAAAATAGTCGAAGAAATAACAGATCATAATGTTAATTTAATTAGGCACGAAAAAAATCATGGTAAAGCTAGCGCACTTAATAGTGGCCTTTTAATGGCCTCACAATCCATAATAATTACCGTGGATGCTGACACCTACCTGTATCACGATGCTTTAAAATACATTGTGGGAAGATATCTCGGCGACCCCAAAAATACAGCAGCAGTAGCCGGAGCTATTGCAGTACGCAACTCTCGAGAAACATGGATAACCAGAATACAGGAATGGGATTATTTCCATGGTATATCCATCGTAAAACGTGTCCAAAGTTTGTACCAGGGCACATTGGTTGCGCAAGGAGCATTTTCACTTTATCAACGTGACTTAGTGAGAGAATTAGGTGGCTGGGAATCTTGCGTGGGTGAAGACATCGTACTTTCCTGGGGATTGCTAAAAAAAGGATATCGTATAGGGTACGCAGAAAACGCAATTGTTTTTACTAACGTACCAGAAACTTACAAAAAACTATTCCTACAGAGAAGACGATGGGCAAGAGGTATGTTTGAAGCATTAAGAGCTCACCCAGGGATTCTTCTTAAAAGACGGATCAGCTTACAGTTTATTTTCTTGAACATGCTTTTCCCATGGTTAGATATCAGCTATTTACTATTCTTCATACCAGGTATTATCGCCGCTTTTTTTGGTATTTTTTTACTCGCTGGCCCCATCACTCTTTTACTTCTACCCCTCGTCGCACTGAATAACATCGTGATCTTCTCGGTTCAGAGTAGCATGTTTAAGGATAGGGGAATTCGCATCAGAAGAAATCTTCGTGGAATGTTTATTTATATATTTTTATCACAACTACTAATGGCGCCAGCCTCTCTATCTGGATACATTTCCGAGATATTTAGTCTAAGCAAAAAATGGGGAACCAAGTGAACAAAAACAATCAATCACTAGGATTTTTACTTGCGACGATCAGTATGGCTTTCCTGTTCAGCATATCTGTGGCCTATGCCGGTCCAGGGGAAAACATCAGGCTTGGACGCAATGCAATGAACCACAATCACCCTAATTTGGCACTCACTCACTTTCGAAAATCGATAAAAGAAATTGACGAAAATCCAGAAAAGTATGTATCAGAAAAACTTTCCGCTCTTGCCGGCCTTGGCTATGCAGCACTATGGGTCGGCAATTCGCACGAAGCAGAATACACATACACTAAGGGGTTATCACTTGCAAAAGGATTAGAGGATCAAAAAACCATGCGAGTTGGTCTTGCTCGAGCACTCATCAACTTAGGACGCCCTAGAGAGGCTTACGATGTGTTAAAACCAGTTCATGCAATGAGTTCAGATACGGAATTACAGTCTGCGATTGCTAGCGCACTTTTGGGTTGGACAAGCGTTGCTGACAAACATCTTCTGGCCGCCGCACCACACGGAGAATATTTAGGCCCACGCTGGCAAGCCCGGTTATATCAACAAACCTCTAACTTTATATATTTCCCCTTAAACAATGAAGTGAACGTAGGATATCACTACAGTAGTGATAGTGACCATAACATCAATCAGATATATAACGCGGGCATCACCATCCCTGGTAGCGGACTAGGCGACAACATCCTCAGCCCGACCCAATGGTATGTGGGAGTTCGGCAAACACAGATCAATGACCGTATTGGACAGATTGGTATTTCTTCAGTGAGGGGTGGGTGGTCTGTTCCATTAAATCGTGACTGGCAATACGCCATTCTAGGTGCTATTAGCACGTCTAGAAACTGGACGTTTGGGGAGTTAAAAGGGCAGATCAACTATCAGCCTAGCGACAGTTGGGGGCTTAATCTCAGCGTTGATCGTGCGCCGATTCGCACCGTTACTGCAGTAAAAAATAAAATCCTTGTAAATACTATCAGCATGGGTGGCTTTGGTCGCTTACGCAATATTGGAACGTTTTCTGTGTCCTATTTTCATCAGGCATTCAGTGACGGAAATAATCGCAATGGCGTTATCGCTCGAATTACTCCAGAGTTTTATAGCTTCAGTAGTATTCCAGTAAGCCTTGGAGTCCAGGGTTATTTTCGAGATTATACCAGCGGATATGTACCCTTTGATGGCTATTTTAATCCTCACCATTATATGGAGGCATTGGGATATATTATTTATGTTCAGAAATTTTCTCCTTATTCAGTAGTGCGATTGTATGCGGGATTTGGCAGCCAGACGGTAGATGGCATAACCACCCCTGTAAAAGACTTCTATGGAACAATTACTGAAATTGTTTCACGAAATCTGGAGGTGAGTCTGACTGGCGGATACACGCAAGTAGCCAGCTCATATGGCGGCGGTCCTGGTTATCATAGGAGCTATGTGGGCGCCAATTTCACTATTCCGTTTTGAACGAGATCTTTTTCTTTTTACATGCCTTCTTTTCTCAATCTTGCCGTGGAGTCTGAAGCGCTCCAGATTTAGTGGAGCCATGGTGCTGATTCATGAGCATGACTGGGAGGAGCGCGAAATCAGAAAGCTGATAAGACCGTAATCGCATACCCTAGTCATGGGAAGGTTATGTCTATCATGATGGTCGCTGATAGCCAACAATCACGAGGCGTTACGCGACATGATAGCCGCATTGGGACTTTGAAACCCAGCCCGGCTCATGGATTGCTGCCTCATGGTTGACGCATAATGGGTGCCCGCAGGATGCAGCACAAAGCAGATATGGCCGTTTCCTGCCAGCTTACGGAAACAATCCCATGAATGACCGCCAACATCATGTTCACCTGTCACCGTAACGACCGGATCACCGCTAGAGCAGATCGCCCGGCTAACCCGTTTTTCATACCAAGGTTAGCACACAGTTAGCCCGAAAAAATAAAGGCACCTAGCCAGCTTTTCTAAGTACCTGTTTTATTTGGTGCTGGCGAGAGGAATCGAACCCCTGACCCACTGATTACAAATCAGTAGCTCTACCGACTGAGCTACGCCAGCTCTTTACCGACTGTTTTCATGCGTATTTCGGACAAAACCACAGCACCAGTCGGTGGCCGCACCTTCATCCAAGGTGCGGATTATAGCTTGAGGGATTAAAATGTGGCAATGATCACATTCGGAGGAGTCTCACTTGTACAACCGTCGATCTTTTCTGAAAATCACCGGCATGGGAATCGCTGCCTTCCCGGCATTGGGTTTGGCTTTTTACACCCGCAAGCTCATCTCTCAATCTTACGCTGGTACCGATTCGAAGCCACCGCCTGGACAATACCTCACCTCTTGGGTGGGTAATACTTTTGCTGGCAAGGGTGAAAATGGCGTCGGACGCTGGGTCCAAGACGAAATTGTATCGCTGATGGTTACCCCAGATGGGACGGTGTTAACGGCATCGACTTGGGATGAAGCTGGGCGCTGTACCGGGCTTTACAAAGACGGTGACACCAATGTTCACTGCCTCATGGCGGAAGGGGAAGCCAGATCCCATTCCTGGGGTTGGGGCACTGCGGGAACGGCAGTTATGGTTGTAGAAAATGCTATCTTTATCAGCACAACCAGCGGAAACCTGCTGCAATTCATCTGGAGTAAACTAGGCGATATCCAATCTGTTATTCGCTATAAAAATTACGTTAAAACAGGACTGGCAGTTGCAATGACTGGAAATGCCACTGCACTCGCTATTTTGTTGAACAATGGAAAAGTGCAAATCCGCCAGCCCCATGATATGCAGCTTGTAAGCACATTTCGAGTACTAGGCGCCACGAAATTTCTTGATGAGCCAAAGGGGAAATCCCCTTTTCGATTGATTGCAGGCGTTGGTATTGCCATGGACTCCAAGAATACCTTATGGATTCTACATGCTGGTCAAATTCAGCATTTTTCGATGGCGGGCAAACAGCTTCCCGGCACCATTACCGGTATCGACAAAGCCACCGCTATTTCCATCGATAAAAATGATGTCATGCTGGTTTGCGACAACGGTCCCAGCCAGCAAATATTGAGCTATGCTCTGTCACCAACTCCCAAACTAGTAGGGCGTTTTGGGATCTTGGGGGGGCTCCGCGCGGCAACCCCCGGCGTAATGAAGCCGACCAAATTTTTTGCCTTGCGCGGGGCTGGGCGAGATGCAGCGGGTAATCTTTATGTGGGAATGTGCTTTGGACCCAACCCGAACTCTCCCGTAGTCATACGATCGCTGAATCCACAACAGCAACTCCGCTGGGAAGTATCCAAATATGCCTGGGTGACGGCCTTTTGCTTTGATCCAGACAGTGACGGCAAAATCATTTATGGGCCTGAATCCATTTTTTCTTATGATCCTGACAAAGCGCCCGGTACCGGTTGGCAAACGCAGGCCATCACTCTAGATGCCGTTCGTTATCCGGATGATCCGCGCATCATGGGCACCAATGCCTGCTCCACGGAGCTGCGACACCTGCAGGGCAAACGCCTTCTTTACACGATGGGACAGACCGGTGGCGGATATGAGCTTTATGCTTTTGAAGCATCGCCCAGCCAGATAGCGCAGCATGTTGGTCGCATAGAGGGTGGAGGTTTTGCGTGTTTTGTAGATGCTCAAGGTGGCGTGTGGCAAGGACAAACCCCCGATCAGACCATCCAGTACTACGCATTTGATCAATGGTCTAAAAACGGCGCACCGCTCTTTCATAAACCCCAACATTATTCCATACCCGAGCTGTTTACCCACATTACGCGCGTACATTATGTCGACGCCCAAGATGCGCTCTATATTGGTGGATATACGGCGGAAAAATCTAAAAAAAGCTGGGGACTTGTCGGTGCGGTTATTGCCCGTTATGACGGTTGGAAAAAAGGTCACCGGCATTTCCGATGGATGGCAGAGATGCCTTTGGACGGACACGATCTTCCACCAAAATCATTTGATATTGCAGGTGATTATTTGTTTACGATCGCGGTATTTCCTACTCAGGGAAAAGACTCCGTTGTTACTATTTTCCGGCTTGCAGATGGCGTCAGAATAGGCACGATCAGCCCTGGCGAAAGCGTGGGCAGCCAAAGCGGTTGGACCGACATGATCCATGCCATTCATGCCCTACAGCGTGAAAATGGACAATATTTGATTATGGTTGAAGACGATGCGCGCGGGAAAAATATCATATATCAGTGGAGCCCTCCCCCGCACACCTAGATACCGAAACAGCCGCTGCATTCTAGGACGCCTGCATCTCCGGCGGCGCCTGATGATGACGGTGCAAACCCAGCCACAGCAAGGCCCCCGGCAGGCTGGTCAATACCATCGTAAAGCCTAGCAGTAAGGACAGAGCCAGAGCCTGATCGTGCCCCATGTGCAGGTAACCCAGATAAAATACCATCAACCCTTCGCGCAACCCCCAGCCGGCAAAGGAAATGGGCAACGCCAGAAATAAACTGATGACCGGCCAAACGACCCAAATGGCGACGGCATCGGGAGACTCCCCTAGGGCATGCGCCAATAGCCAAAAAGTCAGCACGGAAAAGAGCTGAATGATAAAGGAAAGTGCCACTGTTCCGCCCAACGCCAGACGATGACGCAGTAAGGCACGCATTCCTAGACGAATATCATGGAGTTTTTCGCCGAGCTTGCCAGAAATTTTTTCCAGGAAATTGAGAAAAGGGCTAAGAATCAAAATCACAATGGTCACATAAGCGATCGCCAACGCTCCAATAGTCCATCCCATTTGCGGCAACAATCCTACCCGCGTGCCAGCGATCAGGAAAGCCACGCCAGCAATGGCAATCAGTGCGCCCATGCCCATAAAACGATCCCCGAAAACGGCCGCCAGCGCCAGCGGCATGGAATGCGTTTGGTGCCGGGTATACCAGGCGCGAATCACGTCGCCAGATACAGCACCCGGCAATACCTGATTGAAATAGGCACCCACCCAGTTCAGACGAAGCAACCAAAGCATAGGTGCGGAACGTTCCATAGCGTGAAGAATAATGCGCCAACGAAGCGCGGATACCGACAAATTCATAGCATAAGAAAGCATTGCCGCAATAAACCACCAAGGCTGTAGCTCCGCAAAACGCCGCCCCAAAAGCTGCCAGTCGGTATTATGTAAAAGCCAGAACAACACTCCCGCTGTAAAAGCGATTTGCAATAAGAGTTGCCAGTGGATGTGACGTTTTTTCTGGGGCATAGTTGACTTTAGTGGCGCGAACTGACCGCGACTCTAAGCCAGACCTGCCAGCACCGCAAGCTCACGATGAAATATCGCCACTTTATCGAGGGTTTCTTGATACTCGGCAGCAGGGTCAGAATCGGCAACAATGCCTCCGCCGGCCCAGAATTGGAGGATTCCCTGGGTAGCCGACAGGCTACGAATGGCAATATTCATATCTAGGCCACCGCAACGATCAATATAGCCGATACTTCCGCAATAAAGACCGCGCGCTTCGGCTTCCAATTCGGCGATAATTTCTACCGCTCGACGCTTAGGAGCGCCAGTAATAGACCCCCCCGGAAAGCAGGCTTCCAACGCGGCCAAAGCAGCCTCTAAATCCGTCCCCACTTCTCGCTTCAAGCGCGCCTCCACAACGCTCACCAGATGATGTACCTGGACGTTAGACTCCAGTCCGCAGAGTTGGCGAACACTGACTGAACCGGTTTCCGCGACTTTACCAAGATCATTGCGCAATAAATCGACGATCATCACATTTTCGGCGCGGTCTTTGGGACTATGGATGAGGGCTTCCGCCAATTGCCTATCCTCAACCGGATTCTCCGAACGAGGACGAGTCCCCTTGATGGGCCGCACCTGCATGCGTCCCTGCCGAAGCTGCAATAGTCTCTCCGGAGAAAAACTCAAAGCTGCTCCCCAAGGAAAGTTGAGAAATGCGGAAAAAGCCGCCGGATTAACTTGCCGTAAATGCGCATACAAAGCCCAAGGCGAGCCTTGGTAGCGCGCGCTAAAAGGCTGCGCTAGATTAACCTGATAACAATCACCCGCTCGAATATATTCTTGCACCCGATAAAAAGCGGTCCGGTACTGCTCGGGTGTCCAATGGGCACGCACCGGCCCAGTCACTTGGAACATTGGATTGGAGTCTAAAGCTCGGGCGACATTTTGCGCGGATGACAGAAGTTCTTCCCACTCCGTCTGCGCGTCTGCCATACGCGCCTCTGGCGCACTCAGCCAAGCTCGCTGCTGCTGATGATCCACAATGAACGCGGTATCGTAAATACCAAAGGCCGCCTCTGGCCAGTCCGATACTCTGGGCAATCCAAGACCCTGCCTCGGCAACGCAAAATCGTAAGCCAAATAACCCAGCGCCCCTCCCGTGAAGGGCAGATCTTCGCCGCAGGGTGTTTGATCCAAAAATAACTCGGTCATACTCTCCTGCAAGAGTATCTGCAAAGTTGATGCTGACAAACGCGGCGCGCTGTCGCCATCGACCACCCAGAGCTGTCCATGCTGCTGCCACAGGCGTCGCCGGGGTGCCGTCACCAAAATACTATAACGCCCTTGCGTGATTATCCGAGTACTGCTATCCAAAAATTGAGACCACGGTTTTTCCGCCAAGGCCGCAAATACGGCAGACAAATCCTCGGGATAAGGCATGCTAATAAGAGTAATAGAGGAGCCGGACATGAAACCATATTCCGCGAGACAGATGCGCCCTAGCATAAATCAGGAATCGTGCCTTGCCCATGCCATCCTATGACGGTCATTATAGGACCCGCAGGTCTTGACTACCGACCGATCGGTCGGTATCGTCTGAGATCTCCTCTACCTTTGGATATTCCTATGCGCGCAGATGGTCCTGCTTTGGGTTTTTCGCTGGTGACTGCAATCTTATTACTCGCCAGTACACCCGCCTCGGCGGAAAATTTGGTAGAAGCCTACCAGCAGGCGTACCAGACTGATCCCGCTTTAGCTCAGGCCCGTGCCGAACTTCAGGCACAAATGCAGGATAAACCGCTCGCCCGCTCAGCGCTTCTACCTCACATTGGAGTCAATGCCAATGTCGGGTTTAACACCGCAAGTATCACGGGCTTTGGCAACATATCCATTGATCGTGCCTACTTGTCCGATAGTTACAGCGTGAACATCACGCAATCCGTGTTCGACGGACAGACTTGGACGGCGCTGAAGCAGGCCGATTCACGAATCCAAGCCAGCGCAGCCGCACTGACTTATGCGGAACAGCAGCTTGCCTTACAAGTCGCCAAAGCCTATTTTGGCGTTCTAGAAGCACAGGCTCAGGAACGTGTCGCCCAAAAACAGAAAACCCTTTTGGAAGGGATTTACAAGCAGACTGAAGCCACTCTTAAAGTCGGTACTGGGGATATCATTGCTGTCCGCGAAGCTCAAGCCAGAGTGGATGCGGCAAAAGCGGATCTCATCAAGGCCAGTAATGGTGTGGCCATTGCTCGGAAGCAACTACAGCGACTCACCCATCAACCCACCGGATCACTTGAATCTTTGGGACACTATCATGCCCTAGGGCCACAACCTGACAACATGGCCCGCTGGGTAAACAGCGCTGTCAAAGATCAACCACTCCTGCACGAAGCGCAGGCGCAGCTACGCACCGCGCAGCAGCAGGTCGAGTATAACCAGCGAGCACGTTGGCCGGTCGTTAATTTGCAGGGCATCGCCCAGCATGCGCTGGGCAATCCCTTTCCGGGTCTGGTGATGAATCAGGCAGGAGTCAGCCTGAACCTCTCGGTACCCCTCTATCAGGGCGGACACATCTCCTCTTCTGTGCAGCAGGCACAAGCAAAAACCGTAGCGAGCATCGACCATGTGGCGAATATTCGTGACGAAGTGACCTTGAACACCCAAACCGCTTTTCTGAATCTCAAAGATAGTGTGGCTCAACTCAAAGCGACCAAGGAAACCGTGGCCTCCGCAAAAGTGTCTCTGGACGGCACCCGCAAGGGTTACGAAATAGGCACCCGCTCCATCATTGATTTGCTGCATACGGCCACCGATTACGCCCGCGCCGAACAGGAATACAATGTGGCATTCTACAATCAGGTGATAGCTCGGGTGCAACTCAAGGCCGCATCCGGACAAATCAACATGGCCGATCTCCAAGCCATCAACGCCTTATTGAAAAATGATTCAGATTCTTAACTGCGGATATACTGCAAAAGGCACTTAAAAATGAGGCTCTCCAGACAAAAAATAGCTATCGGAGTCATTGCGGTCCTTATTATCGCTGGCGGTATCACTTGGTGGCAAAGTCGGCCAAATGCTCCGGCAGAGCAAATCACCATTTATGGAAACGTCGACATCCGCCAGATCCAGTCCGCCTTTGACGATACTGGCCGCATTCAAAAACTGAGCGTTGAAGAGGGGGATCAAGTCCATAAAGATCAGGTTCTTGCCGAATTAAATCCGGAGCGTTTTCAGGATGCCGTAGATCGTGCTCGTGCCCAGGTAAACGCGCAACAACAAATCTTGGCACGACTACTGGCGGGTTCGCGCCCTGAAGAAATCGTCGCGGCCCGCGCAGCAACTGCCGCCGCCCAGGCTACGCTTGCTAATGATGAAGCGACCGCGCACCGGCAACAAGCACTGGCCGCCGAACAATATGTTTCCAAACAAAATGCCGATAACGCGGCGGCGGCCCTCAAGAACGCTCGGGCCAATCTGGAGCGTGCCCAGCAAAACCTGATCTTGGCCATCAAAGGACCTCGCAAGGAAGATATTGCCTTGGCGCGCAGTCAACTCAAGGCGGACGAAGCAGCCCTCAAGCTCGCTCAAAGACAACTCACAGACACTCGGCTCTTAGCCCCAGCCGATGCCGTTATTCAAGATCGAATTCTGGAAGCGGGCGATATGGCCAGCCCTCAGCAGCCTGTTTTTACTCTTGCATTAGATAATCCTGTCTGGATACGCGCTTATCTTCCAGAAAAAATGCTTGGTAAGATACGTATGGGCATGCGTGCAACCATCCATACTGATTCCTTCCCCGGCAAAAACTACTCGGGGTGGATAGGTTTTATTTCTCCGAGTGCTGAATTCACGCCCAAGACGGTACAAACTACAGAACTGCGCACAGAACTGGTCTATCGCGTGCGAATTTACGCCTGTAATCCCCAGCATCAATTACGCCTAGGGATGCCGGTGACCGTCCTTATTCCGCTGCATGATAACAAGCCTAAAGAGCATTCTCGCGACTTTTGCGGCCATTGAATATGACGACTTCACCACTGATCTTTCAACAGGTCAGCAAGAGCTTCGCCCAAGGGAAACAACGAGTACGGGCATTAGATACGCTGGATATGGATCTCAAACCCGGTACTATCACCGGCTTACTGGGTCCAGACGGTGCCGGCAAAACCACATTGATGCGTCTGGCAGCGAGCCTCATGCTGCCGGACTCGGGTAGTATCTTGGTGTTCGACGCAGACACCCGTCATCAGGCAAATCGGGCTCAGACAGCTATTGGCTACATGCCTCAGCGTTTCGGTCTCTACGAAGACCTCACCGTTCAGGAAAACCTCGACCTTTATGCCGACCTGCAAGGATTGAAGGCCGCTGCAGCGAAGCTACGTCAGCAAGAATTGCTGAAGCTGACCGCTCTCGGCCCTTTCGCGGAACGTCGAGCAAGTGCTTTGTCCGGCGGCATGAAACAAAAGCTCGGTGTCGCCTGCGCCCTACTACGTGCACCCCGCTTACTTTTGCTGGATGAGCCCACCGTGGGGGTTGATCCTATCGCCCGTCGCGAACTTTGGGAAATCATTGCGGGATTGAAACGTGAAGGCGTTACGGTTCTCCTCAGCACCGCCTATTTTGATGAAGCAGAACGCTGTGATGAAATCATCCTGCTGCACGAAGGGAAAATCCTGAAAAAGGACACACCTGCGGCATTTCATGCACCGTTAGCCGGTCGTTGTTTTATCGTGCAGCGGAGCGATGTCAACAAACGTCATCTACGAGAAACCCTTCAGCATCGACCAGGAATTAAAGATGCCCGCGTTCTGGCAGAGGGCATTCGGGTACTTTGCGAGAATGTGGAGGCCTATCCTAACGCAGGAGAGACTTGGCAAGCCGTTGCACCGAGTTTTGAGGATGCTTTTATAGATTTGCTGGGAACGAGCCAGTCATCCACAGACACCATCGCTGCACCGGGTGGCCAGCTTACGACTTCTGAAAGCGGCGCACACCAAAACCCACAAGTGGTTGTAGAGGTCAAAGACCTGCATAAGTTTTACGGCCACTTTGAAGCCGTAAAAGGGAATACTTTTGCGGTACATAAGGGAGAGATTTTCGGTCTTTTGGGGGCTAATGGTGCGGGCAAAACCACGACATTTCGTATGCTCTGCGGCCTACTCCCGGCCTCTTCCGGAACTCTGAACATCGCTGGCGTAGATATGCGTCACGCGACCGCCGAAGCGCGTGGGCGCATAGGTTACGTTGCCCAAAAATTTGCGCTCTACGGCAATCTCAGCAGCGACCAGAACTTGGCGTTTTTTTCTGCAGCCTACGGCCTGAAAAGCAAGAAGCGCCGGGCGCGACTAGACTGGGCCATTCAGGAATTTGGTCTTGCCAACTACCGTAACATCAATGTCGATGAACTCCCCTTGGGCATCAAACAACGTCTCGCTCTAGCCTGTGCGTTACTTCACGAGCCTCCCATTTTATTTCTTGATGAACCGACTTCGGGTGTTGACCCTCTGACTCGACGTGATTTCTGGCAACGTATTAATAGTTTGGCGGAAAGTGGAGTTACGATACTGATCACTACGCATTTCATGGATGAGGCGGAATATTGCGACAATCTCGTTCTCATGTCGCTGGGTGCAGTGCTCGCTCAAGGGAATCCCCAAGAGATTCGTGCTATGGCATGCACTGCCGGACAACCCAACCCCACCATGGAAGATGCCTTTATTTACCTCATTCAAGAAAATGAAAAACAGATGCGGAGAACATCTTGAATTTGCAACGGCTGCGCGGCCTGATACGCAAGGAATTTATCCAGATTTTCAGAGATCCCTCGGCCATTGCTATCGCCTTTTTCATGCCCGTATTTTTGCTTTTTCTCTTCGGCTATGGGGTTTCGCTAGACGCCTACCATGTACCGGTGGCCATTGTTGTAGATCAACCTAGCCCACAAACCAGCGCATTCACGGCGGGTTTGCAGCAGTCCACCTATTTCACACCGCGCTTCTATGACAGCATCGAAGCGGCACGACGGGCACTCATGAAGCGCCGTGTTGATGGCATTCTCTGGCTGCGAAGTGATTTCAGTCGTCAGATCATCAAGGGCGACACCGCCAGCATCGGGGAATTCATCAACGGTGAAGACGCCAACAATGCCCGGATTCTCGAAGGTTATCTACAGGGTGTCTGGCAAAGCTGGTTGCTGCAGCGCGCTACGGCTCACGGCGTAGCGCTCACTGTACCGGTGGTTGTTCAGGATCGTATCTGGTTCAATCCGGCCCTGCGCAGCCGCGATTATCTGGTGCCGGGCCTGATGGCAGTGATCATGACGCTCATCGGCGCACTGCTGACGGCCCTAGTCGTAGCCAGGGAATGGGAGCGCGGCACTATGGAAGCACTCATGGCCAGTCCCGTTACTATGGGCGAAATTCTGCTGGGTAAACTCATCCCCTATTTCTTATTGGGAATGGGAGGCATGTTACTGTCAGTGGCCTTGGCAGTCTGGATCTTCGCGGTGCCACTGGTGGGCAGTTTCTGGATACTTTTAATCTGCTCCGCCCTCTTTTTGTTGGCAGCCCTCGGTATGGGGCTACTGATTTCTAGTGTCGCCCACAATCAATTCATAGCGGGTCAAATCGCCATTATCGTCACATTCTTACCCGCATTTATTCTTTCTGGCTTTATTTTTGATATTCAGTCGATGCCTCCAGCGATTCAGATGGCAACGCATATTGTCGCGGCGCGCTATTTTGTGAGCATACTGCAGACGCTATTCTTGGCCGGCGATATCTGGCCGGTAATCCTCTGGAACAGTCTGGCCTTGCTGATCATGTCCGTCTTTTTTATAGGTATGACTTTGCTTCGCTCACGAAAGAGGCTGGACTGATGCTATCGCGAGTCTTGGGTTTGGTAATCAAAGAGTTTCTGGCTCTCTTGCGAGATAAAACAAGCCGCTTTGTACTCATCGGCCCACCCCTATTGCAATTACTGGTTTTTGGCTACGCAGCGACTTATGATCTCAATCACATTCCCTATGCGGTTTTTAATCAAGACAGCGGTTTTGCATCACGGGAGTTTCTGGGACGCTTGCAGGGTTCACCGGACTTTCAGCAGGTTGCCACCATTACCCACGAATCTCAGATTGCGCCTCTGATTAATAATAAAAAAGCCCTGCTGGTGGTGAATATTGGTCCACATTTCACACGCGATCTTTTGCTCTACCATCCCGCGAAGGTCCAGGTCATTGTCGACGGACGTAATTCCAATACAGCCACTTTGGCCCTCAATGACTTCAACAGTATTGTCCTCGGCTTCGATACCCACTGGGCATTGCATCACGAATGGGGACATCCAGCCGCACAACTTGTGGTTCGCGCTTGGTTCAATCCTAATTTACTATCGCGTTGGTTTATTATACCCGGCATCGTCGCTTTGCTAATGCTGGTCGTCACCTTGCTGGTCACCGGACTATCCGTAGCCCGCGAGCGCGAACAGGGTACTTTTGATCAACTCTTGGTCACGCCCTTAACACCCTTGGAAATTTTGATCGGCAAGGCACTACCGGGATTCATCATTGGGGCTCTGGAAGGCGTTTTCATTATTCTGGTGGCAGTTTTTTGGTTTCAGGTACCGCTCATCGGAAATCTGTTGGCCCTCGCCTTGGGAATGATACTTTTCCTGTTTGCCGCCATCGGTATCGGTCTAATGATTTCCTCACTCGCGTTCACCCAGCAGCAGGGACTACTGGGTGTGTTCCTGTTTCTAGTACCCGCCATCATCCTTTCAGGCTTTGCAACGCCTATCGCTAACATGCCGAAATTGGTTCAGGATCTCACTTTTCTGAATCCTATGCGCTACTTTCTGATCATTGTGCGAGGCACCTTTCTGGAGGGGGACAGTTTTACTAATTTGTGGCCTCAGTACTGGCCCCTCGCCTTGATTGCCATTTTCTCCATGACCGCAGCAGGCTGGCTGTTTCGACACCGTTTGCAGTAAGCCCTCATTCTAGCGGGAATCATGCTGTTCCCGCTAGAATGTTGAGAATCGCGGCCTCTTCGTAAACTTTGCTATCTACCTTGCAGTAAACCGCCGCCTCATCCTTAAATACGGCCACTTCAGCAACCCCAGGCAGCTCCAGCAGACGTTTTTCGAGCTGGGTCTGCTGCTGTGCCGCTGGGCTCAACGTGAAAACCCGCGTCGCCAGATAGCGGGGCCGCTGCATAGTCATGGCCACTATCAACCAGATCGCGTAAATGATGGCCACCGCCCAGAAAATATCGCTGTAATTCCGTGCGCCGGGAATATACAAGACACCACCCAGCAGCCCGCCACAAAATGCGCCAAAAAATTCCGATGTCGTATATACGCCGGTGGCTGTACCCTTGGCACCCGGATGACAAAATTTAGCGACCAATGAAGGCAAACTCGCCTCTAGCACATTAAAGCCCATAAAAAACAAAAATAATGCCACGGCAATCAGCCAAATACTATGCGCCGACAACGCCATAATAATGACTGAAATGAGAAGAATGGCGATAGCGATGATAAATACTTCTTTCAGCTTACGCTTTGCCTCACCAATGATAATCATGGGCAACATGGCGATAAAAGAGAGGAGCATGACTGGTAAATACAGCATCCATTGATCGCCCAAGCTCAGTAATGGATGGTTAGGATCAATCAGTACTAGCGGCAATACCACAAATATCGCAGTTAATCCCGTATGCAGGGCAAATATCCCGAAATCCAAACGCAACAGGCTGGGGTCCCGCAGCACGTCCCGCAACATCGCCGGATTCATTTCAGCATCGCGATGATAACGCACTGGTGCCTCGGGTATAATCAGATAAAGGACACCGATGGCCGCTAGAGACAATACCGCCGTCAACCAGAATATCCCATTCACCCCAATCCACTGCGCCAAAGGGGCCGACAGTACCAAGGAAATACTAAAACTAATGCCAATGGTAATACCAATGACCGCCATGGCCTTAGTCCAGCGTTCCTCCCGAACGAGATCGGCAGTGAGTGCAATAATTGCGGCGGCCACAGCGCCAGCACCCTGCACAATACGACCAATCAACAGCCAATCGATACTGGTCGCCGTGGCGGCAATCACGCTACCAATGGCAAAAATGAGCAATCCCAAGGCAATGATAGGTTTTCTTCCCCATTTATCCGAAAACTTACCAAAGGGAATTTGAAAAAATGCCTGCGTTAATCCATAAGCACCCAAGGCAATACCTATCAATATCGGGTGATCCACCGCGCCACGTAAGCCGTGGGCATACACCGAAAATACGGGCAACACCAAGAAAAGGCCTAACAAACGCAATCCAAAAATACCCGCCAGCGAAAATACAGCACGGCGCTCTCGTTGATTTAATGCGGCTTCAGCATTTTTCATCCATAACTCCTATTGTATCAGGGACTATTTTTTCGTGTGCATATTTTCCTGAAACACATAATGATTCTCGGAAATATCTAAACCTTTTAGGGCCAACGGATAGGTATAAACACTTTGCTCCAGAAATACCCGCCGCACCGCAAATGCCGTCAATGCGGTAACCATGGCAGGAAGCAGAATGTGATAATTGTCCGTCAACTCCACCACCATGACGGGCGCACTCAAAAGCGCCCCCGTGGTCCCCGCAACCATACCCGCCATGCCACACAGTGCAAAAAGTGCCACGCCACCATGCCAACCCAGCAGTGCATCCGCGCCCCAACCCAGACAGGCACCAATCGCTCCGCCCATAAATAGGGAAGGAGAAAATATCCCGCCCGAACCGCCCGTACCAATGGTCAGACTGGTGGCGAGGCCCTTCAGAACCAATAACAGTAAAATAAGCCCAATCAGGTGCAGATGACCCGTGAGCAGATCGGACATCGCCGGATAACTACCGCCAATCAGGTAATAATGACCAAACACGCGCTGGCAAAAATAAAGTATGATACCGACTAGAAACATCGCCGACATATGCCGGATATAGGGATTCGGAATGAGCCGTGCACTCGCCACTCCCGTCCAAGAGAGTGAATGAATAAAGAGCATACTCAGCAACCCAACGACTATCCCTAATAGCGCGAAAACCGGGAGAATCAAACTGCCACCCAAGCTCAGGGCTTTTACATGGGCTAATAGATGAAAATTTCCCAGCCCAATTTCTGTGATCCAGGTCGCCGATACCGTTGCCACCAATGTCGACAGTACGGTCCACGGACGCCAGTCGGGAACAATAATTTCCATCGCGAAAAACCAACCGCCCAGCGGCGCATTAAATACAGCCGCAATCCCGGCGCCCACCCCGCAACCGACCAGATGAATGCGTCGGTTATCGGACATCGGCAACCAATGCGCTATGAAGGCACCAATAGCGGCCCCAAATTGCATGGCCGGCCCTTCCCGCCCAGCAGACCCTCCAGAGCCCAGCGTCAGAGCGGTGGTAATTGGTCGCAACAGCGCGACAATGGGGCGCATTCTTCCCCCTTGGGTATGGACTGACTCCATCACCTGACTGACTCCCGCTCCCTGCGCTTCTGGAACCAGCCGTTGGACTAAAAAAGTCACCAACAAGGCACCCAGAACCGGCACCAGAATAACCAGTGGCCCCCAAGTCGAGGGCGGCGTGGGTAACTGGGGGTTATCCTCAAAACGGATGACACCCAAAAAGAAAAGATTGTGGAGCAACGCGATCAGATAATGAAAAAGCAGCGCACCACCCCCCGTAAGCAGGCCCACCATGCTACCGTAGAGGATCAATACCGGCCCTTCACCGACTGGCGATGACTGCGCGTGAAACCAGCCTAGCGCCTTAGACCTATCGGACATTAAGCGTACTTTTCGCGGTGGCGTGTGCAATCATGTTGCGTGTGGCTCCGGTCGTAATAGCACTTGCGGTAATGAGGCATACATCAGAATATCTTCTACGGTCACCACCGCTACCACATCTTCATGATGCTCCGGCGGATTTCGCTTGCAAAGTAATGCCGTTTCACAGGCACAGGCGCGCAGGCGTGCTACAAGATCGTAGAGCTGGCCATTTTCTGGAACATCTACCCAGTCGGTACTTGCCAAATCCCGTAACGCCACATGGCGAATCTCTCTACGCAAAATTTCGGCGACTCGATGCGCCGGAATCACGGCTACCGGAGTCGTACCCTCTATAATCAAAACATGCGGCATTTCGCGCCGATGCAATAATAACTTTTGCAAATCCGTCAAATCACGATCACCGCGCAGACGCACCAATGGCGTTTCCATCAACTCAGCGGCTGTACGCATCAGGTACAAATTACTGTGCCGGGCCTCAGGAATGAAATGACCACGGCGAATGAGTTTACGCGTGTAAATGCTCTCCCGCGTAATCAGGCGACGTAAACCGAATGCTAGAGAAGCCACCACAATCAAGGGGATAATAATGTGATAATCGTTGGTCATCTCAAAAATCATCACCGCACCCGTGACAGCGGCACCCGTCGAAGCGCCCACCATACCCGCCATACCCAGCGCCGCCCCTACCGCCACCCCCATTTGGAATCCTGGAACATAATGGCTGATCAGTATGGCAAAAGCCCCGCCAAACAATGCCCCCACATAAAGAGAAGGCGAAAATACCCCACCAGAGCCACCAGAGCCCAAGGTCACAGAAAAGGAAAGCACCTTCAGCAGCAGCAAAAGCAACAAAAAAGCGGGATTCAGCAAAGTACTCTCCAGCACATTCTGAATCGTGGCATAACCAACGCCCTCCACATAATAATGTCCGGTAAAACGCTCAATCAGATACATACTGAGCCCCACCGCAAACATCCCTACCAGCACACGCAGATAAGCATTCTTAAGCCATTTTTCGAGCAGATCTTCCATCCAATACAAACTATTGGTGAATAATAGGCCGACACCACCAATACAAAAACCGAGGACAATATAGGCTACGTAATCCGTAGCGGTTTCATGAGTCGTGCTGGCGATAATGCTGGCTGGAATCACAAAAGAGGGGTGATTTCCAAGAAAAATACGCGATACGAAAGTCGCAGTCCCTGCTGCGATCATCACCGGCACCAAAGTTCTGGCACTGACTTCGACTAACATCAGCTCGACGGCAAATAGAATCCCGCCGACGGGCGTATTGAAAGTCGCGGCAATACCCGCACCTGCACCCGCCGCAATCAACCCGAGTCGCTGCCATTCATGTAGTCGCAACCATTGTGACAAGCTTGAACCAAAAGCTGCGCCCATTTGAATAATGGGCCCTTCGCGGCCTACCGAGCCACCACTACCAATAGTAATCGCGGATGCAAACGCCTTAACCAATACCACCGCCGGACGAATGACACCCCTTTTGTAATAAATAGCATCCATGACTTCGGGAACACCATGACCTTTTGCCTCTGGAGCAAAGTTGCGCACCAGCCAGACGACCACAAGACCACCGATCATGGGTGCCAGAATGATACCTATTCCCCACCGGCTGGCGGCGGAGTGTTTCAGCGCATCAAATACAAAAGACCATTGCCCAAAAAAGAAAAGATTATGCATCAATCCGATCAGTCGCCTGAAAGCCACCGCACCCAGTCCGGCCACAATGCCCACAAAAAAAGCCAGTGCCAGATGAAACAGTGGATTGAGTCGTATACGTCCCTGCCAACCGCCCACGCTTCTTTCCATTGCCAGTGATAATTGTTCTTGATCAGCAGTAGAAAATATGGGCATTGCAGACTCATTCGAAATTTATTGTCTAAAAGTACGCTATCCTTAAAATTCAAACAAATCGATTAAGTTGAATCATAATTCGGAATTAATGATGAATATTACCGCTGAACAATGGATTACTCTACTTCTGCTCTCCGAAACCGGCAGTGTCGGCGAGGTCGCTTCCCGCTTGCATCGTGGTCAGCCCGCCATTTCCGAAGCTATGACGACACATAGCGGAGCAACGCCTCGCTGGAGTATCCTTATTATCCCTGAATCTCTCTCATAGCGAGCATGTAACCCAGTCATGCAACGGTTTTTTATTCTGGCTGTGCTGGTCTTGCTAGGCTGGCTTCTATTGCGGCTTGCTCCCGTACTAACGCCCTTTTTGCTGGCAGGTATTCTCGCCTATTTAGGGAATCCTCTGGTAACGCGTTTGCAGCGCTATCGCATCCCTCGAACCTGGGGAACCACCTTGGTCTTTGTCGCGGTAATTGTGGTGTTCGCTGGGATCATTATGGCCTTAATACCGGTGATCAAACATCAGTCCCTGATATTTGTCGAGTATCTACAGAAGTATGCAGGGCTTTTGCAAAAACGGCTCATTCCAGAGCTTTCCGCAACTACCGGTCTCCATCTCGATAGCCAAACCATTTCTCATTACGCCACGGCCAATGCGCAAAAACTGGCGACTTGGATTGGTCACGGCCTGCAAGTTGCGCTGAGTTCTGGTTCTGGACTCATCACCAGCGCACTCAGTATTATTCTGGTACCGGTGCTGGGTTTCTATCTGCTCAGGGACTGGCCCCGTTTGATCGCCCGTATTGACCAACTTGTCCCGCAACATTATACCGCTCTGGTGCGTCGTTTGAGTCGAGATGTAGACACCATGCTCATGGCCTTTCTGCGTGGGCAACTGCTGGTCATGTTTGCTCTAGGCATAAGTTATGCGCTGGGACTGAGCATTATCGGGCTGAAAACAGCCGTACTCATAGGTCTGGTTGCGGGTATTCTAAGTTTTGTCCCTTATCTCGGGGTAATCAGCGGCCTCCTCATGGCCAGCCTTGCCATATACATACAAACCGGCGCTTTTCTCTCCATCTTGTGGGTGCTGGTGGTTTTTGGTATCGGGCAAATATTGGAGAGCATGGTATTTACGCCCTATCTGGTGGGAGATCGCATTGGTCTCCACCCCGTCGCCGTTATTTTTGCCGTCATGGCAGGCGGAGCTTTATTTGGCTTTGTTGGGCTGCTGCTTGCCTTGCCGTTTACCGCTATGCTCGTGGCGCTACTGCGGCACTTTCACGACTGGTACTTGCAAAGTCCCTATTATTTGGGCAAGGAGTAAATTTTTGGAAGACGTTATTGTCGTTGGAGCAGGCATTTCCGGTCTTGCGACTGCCTATTTTTTACGCCAGCGCGGCTGGAATCCTTTAGTTCTCGAAGCCGGCCCCCGCGTCGGTGGTAATTTACAAAGCTATCGAGAAGAAGGCTTTTTGCGCGATACGGGACCAAACTCACTGCTGCTCAAAGGCGACATCGTGCCAACATGGCTCCACGAACTGGGACTGGAAACAGAACAGGTTGAAGCCAACGCTGTGGCTAAAAGAAGATACATTGTCAATCAAAATCACCAACCGGTGGCCATCGGTCCGGGGATATTATTAAAAGGTAGCCTACTCAGCCTGAGCGCGCGTTTGCGTCTGCTCAGCGAACCCTTACGTCGACCCCGTCTATCTAGCGCCGAAGAAAGCATCGCGAGTTTTGTGCGTCGCCGTCTGGGAGCAGACGTTCTCACCTGGCTCGTGGACCCTTTTGTTTCCGGTATTTTTGCAGGAAATCCTGAGCAATTATCGGTCCAGGCAAGCTTACCCCGCCTAGTGAGGCTCGAACAACAAAGCGGTTCATTGCTCCGTGGCGCGCTCCGTGCCCGTAAAGACGCCAAGACCCCCAAAAGTCGTCTGATTTCCTTTCGTGAAGGCTTGCAAACATTACCGCTGCGTGTTTCCGAAAAACTGGGTGATGCGGTGCACTGTAATACGCCCATTGATCATTTAGAACGACAAGCTAATGGTGTCTGGGAGGTACACAGCCACACCCAGCGCTGGCAAAGCCGCCGTGTCATTCTAGCCCTACCGGCCAGAGCCGCCGCCGATCTGCTAGCCGCGACAGACCCCACACTGAGCCAATTACTGGAAGAAATACCCTACCCTGCTGTGCGCGTTTTGTCTCTCGGATTTCAGCGCGCCGACATTCGTCACCCGCTGGACGGTTTCGGCATGCTGATTCCCCGCATTCTCGGCCTAGAAACGCTGGGCGTTCTGTTTTCGTCGACCTTATTTCCAGACCGCGCACCATCTGATCAAGTATTACTCACGGTATTTATAGGCGGCAGCCAAAACCATATTCAGGGACGCAGCGATGCGGCGTTGTTGGAAACGGTACTCCGCGAGCTTCAACCACTTCTGGGGATTTGCGGAAACCCCACCTTTATCCGTCATCAACACTGGCCGGAGGCCATCCCTCAGTATGAATTGGGACATCTAGAGCGCATTCAGCATATTGATGCACTGACCGAAAAGTATCCTGGCTTGTACTTCCGCGCAAACTGGCGCGACGGTGTGGCCCTCGGCGACTGTATGGAAGCCGCCTACCGACTCAGTCGCGAGGAAGACTGGTCATCACCGCAAAAATTTAATGCGGGGAATAACGCTCCAGACTAGAGACCAGCGTATCCATCGCTTTAGCGCTGGCGCGATCCGAATGCGCGACATGAGGATTACTTGGACGCTGTTGATAGTTTACGTCACTGGCGGCAGGTAATGAACGCGAAACCGAGCGCTGTCGATATTTTGTAGACGTGATTTCCAAATCTTGATTACGACGATACCCCCGGACTTCCCCGACAATTTCGACCGGCGTTCCCACCGTAACCAAGGCCGCAACCTGTTGCGCATTCCAGTTGGATAAAGCGACGCAACCGGCTGTCCAGCGCCCCGGAAACACCTTGCTTTGTGGGTCATCGCCAAACTGCGGGCCCATACCGTGAATGCCTATTTCACCACCGAGCGGGGTGTTTTGCGGAGGCGTTTGTCCCGCGTCGATAGCCTCCACAATGGCGCGGTATTGACCATGACTAATAACGCCCTCTTTTAGTCCCCACTGGGCATTTTCTTTATTAGGATAGGTCAACCCCATAAACGGACCGTACTGAGTGCCGTGCAAAATCCAGCCAATATGATAATGCCCCACGGGGGTGACATCATCACCACGGGTTCTTCGCGGCGCTGAACCATTAAAACCAATAGCCACGGGATACGTCGCCAACAAGGTATCGCCCTTATAGATACGCAACAGATGCGCCTCAGTAGACACCACGATACGCACTGGTTGGCTAGCAACAGATGCCGAAACTGCAGGGGATACAACGGGTGCAACCGGCGCAACAACCGGCGCTTTGATTTGTGACGCATAATAGGCCACAGAATGCACTGGCGGCGCGGAAAGGTGGGGCGCACATCCTGCCAAACCCAGCAGGCCCATCATCACAATACCCAACCACCACCCTTTGATTTTCACCATCCGTTCGCGTCCTTTGAGATTTTTCACTATCGTATTTTGATAATATACCTAAACTTAAGGAATGAAGTCCATGATAATCCGGTTACTTTTTAGTTATCCGACGCGGCTGTAATCTAACCGGTTACCTAACCAGCGCTGAATAAGTGCCTGCACGGCTTCAGGATCATCCCGTAGCAATCGCGCCGCCAACGACGGCAATTCAGCAAGCAATGCCTCATCCCGCAGCATGTCAGCGACACGCATCTGCAGGAGACCTGTTTGCCGAGTGCCGAGATATTCACCAGGTCCGCGCAATTCCAGATCCTTACGCGCTATCACAAAACCGTCATTGGTATCGCGCAATGCCTGCAGGCGGGCTCGGGCTTTCGCGCTCAAAGGGGGATGATAGAGCAAAATACAGGTACTTTGCTGGGTTCCTCGCCCTACCCGGCCCCGTAATTGATGTAGTTGCGCAAGACCCATGCGTTCCGCATGTTCTATCACCATTAAACTGGCGTTAGGAACATCTACCCCTACTTCAATCACCGTAGTAGCCACCAGCATGCGCAGAGCGCCCGCCTGGAAATCCGCCATGACGCGCGCTTTTTCAGTGGCCCGCAAGCGGCCGTGAATAAGCCCTATAGCCACGTTCGGCAATGCTGCCTGAAGATCGGCGTAACTGGTCTCCGCCGCTTGTAACTCCAAGGTTTCTGACTCTTCGATCAGTGGACACACCCAGTAAATCTGCCGATTTTCAGCGAGCATGCGCTGCATACGAAGCATCAGTTCGGGACGACGGCTATCGGTAATCACCAGCGTTTCTACCGGGCTACGTCCGGGCGGGAGCGCGTCAATCACCGACAAATCCAGATCCGCATGTACGGTCATGGCCAAAGTACGAGGAATCGGTGTTGCCGTCATCACCAGCAGGTGGGGCATAGTGCCCTTTTCCAATAACTGGCGGCGTTGATCTACCCCAAAGCGATGCTGTTCGTCAATAATCACTAACCCTAGGCGATTAAAGTCCACGCCTTCCTGAAACAAAGCCTGGGTTCCCACGACAACCGCAACGCGACCACTGCTCAGGTCATCCAGCAATTCTCGCCGGGACTTGATGCCGCTGCCACCCACTAGGAAACCTACGCCACAGCCCAAGGGTTCCAACCATGCCTTGAAACGCGCGAAAAGCTGCTCAGCAAGAATTTCGGTGGGCGCCATGACAGCGACCTGAAAACCCGCTTCACAGGCAGTTAGGATGGCCGCAGCCGCCACTAAGGTTTTTCCTGAACCCACATCCCCTTGCAACAAGCGTCGCATGGGTCGAGGACGCCCCAAGTCACGGTTAATTTCGCCGATCACGCGCTCCTGCGCCGAGGTCGGCACAAATGGTAGATGCCGCAAAAAACGTTGCCACAATGCTCCCGTGGCCTGTAATACCGGAGCATCTGGCTGAGCATCAAGCTGGCGGACGCGACGTACCGCCAGATGATTAGCCAGCAACTCTTCTAAAGCCAGCCTCTGCCAAGCCGGATGTTCCGGTGTGGGCACCTCTTCGGCACTTTCATGCAGTAAACGCAGCCCTTCCCCGAGCCTCGGCCACGATGAGGGCAAATACTTTTCCAGATAATCCGGCAACTGATCTATAAGCGTTAGTGCTTGCGCCACCCAGCGCCGCCATTGGGCCTGAGTAATACCCTGCGTGCTTGGATAAAAGGGCGTCAGATGTACAGGAGGCTGAAAATGGGGCTGATCAGCCATCTGCCACTCGGGATGCACCATCTCCAAGCCATGATAACCCGCGCGCAATTCACCAAAACACCAAAGACGGCGACCCACTTGCCACTGCGCGCGCAGGGAAGCGACCATGTGGAAAAGACGAATCTGGAGTTGACCGCTACCATCGCCCAGCGTAATCAGCCATTGATCGCGACGGCCCCGTGCGTGCTCCACGGCAAGAATCTCTCCTATCACGGCACATTCTTGTTCCGGCAATAAATCGGCGATGGCGCATAGGGTACGCCGATCCTGATAACGACTGGGAAGATGAAACAGCACATCTTGGACGCGCCAGATGTCCATACGCTGCAAGCGCTGAATCAGCGCCGGGCCCACTCCGCGCAAAGCAGAAACGGAGCTTTGCAAATAGAGCCCCGGCCGAGCTGGCATTTTTATTCGCTCTGCGGTAGCGCCTCGCGACGCGCCCATTCGCAGAGAAGCTCATTCAAATCGACATGATGCATCATAGCCACTCCTGCGAGCGTTTCCCGATCGGCTATAAAGCACTCACCGCAATGGATACCACGTTCTTCTAGGAGTGTGACCAGCACGGGATGCGCCTGCAATAAAGTGCGCATAGGTTGTGCCAGTAGCTCCGGACGTTCCATATTCAGCGCGCCGGAACCAAGGCGACAATACCATCAATTTCCACTTGGGCGCCTCTGGGTAAGGCCGAAACCTGTACCACCGCCCGCGCTGGATAAGGTTGCGCAAACTCCGCTTCCAACGCCTGATTGACCTGCGCAAAATGCCCTAGGTCCGTCAAAAAAACCTGCAATTTGATGGCATGTTGCAACTCAGTCCCGGCGGCTTCGCAAACCGCTTGGAGATTATCCAAAACTCGCCGGATCTGTAGGGCAAAGTCGCCTTCTACCATTTGTCCGGTCGCCGGATCGAGGGGAATCTGCCCCGAAAGATAAAGCAAACCATTATGCGTCATAGCCTGACTGTAGGCCCCGATCGCCTGCGGCGCTGCATCACTGTGTACTGGAACTGGCATATCGACTCCTGTTGGTTAACTTTTGACCCGCTGCACCCGAGATACCATGGGAAGGCTACGCAGACTCCGCATAATTTTAGCGAGATGATCGCGGTCATGGGCCAGTATGGTAAAGGTTATTCCCGTGTAGAGTCCATCTTGCGGCTCAATATCCACATGATCAATATTAGAATCTTCATCGGATATGAGGGTGGCGACTCGCGCCAGAACACCTCGGGCACTTTCCGCCACAACGCGAATAGTCACTGGAAAATCGCCATGCGCATCAGGATCCCACTGGACATCAACCCAGCGATCCCGGCGCTTACGCCATTCACGAATATTATGACAATCGTGGGTATGTACCACCACCCCCTTACCCGCGCTGATAAAACCCAGAATGGGATCGCCCGGAATCGGTCGACAGCAGCGCGCCAGCGTTACGGGCATGCCTTCGGTACCTCGGATTAACAAGGGTTTTTTGGCAACCCCTTCGCGACTGAGGCGACTGGGCAAGAGCTGACTCACCGCCTGCCCAAGACGACGTGCGGTCTGCGCCAAGCGCCCGCGCTCTTCTTCTTCGGGCAACAGCTTGTGGGCCACCACCAGAGGAAAAATCTCGCCCATGCCAATAGCGGCCAGTAGCTGTCCCTCTTCCTTGACATTGAACGTTGCCAAGACGCGCTGCAGATCCGCCGTTACGATCTGCTGATACTGCACACCAAGACTCTGCAAGGCTTTATCCAGAAGATTGCGGCCCAATGTTTCGGCATCTTCACGCTGAATAGTTTTGAGATAGGCCCGCACACTGCTCCGCGCCTTTGCGGTCACCACCACGTCCAACCAACCGGGTTGAGGATGTGCCGAGGTCGCCGTCACAATTTCTACCTTATCACCGTTACTAAGCGGACTACGCAAGGGCACATACATATCATTGACCTTCGCGGCCACGGCCTGATTGCCAATATCCGTGTGTACGGCATAAGCAAAGTCGACCGCCGTCGCCCCACGCGGAAGATTGAGAATTTTCCCTTTAGGCGTAAATACGTAAACCTCGTCCGGAAATAGATCCAGTTTGACGCTTTCCAAAAACTCCTGAGAATCGCCACCCTGAATCTGCAACTCCAGCAAACGCTGCAACCAGGCGCGAGCTTGCGTTTCGGCATGTGCACTATTCATTCCGGTTTTATACAGCCAATGCGCAGCCACGCCCGCTTCTGCCACACGGTGCATATCTTCAGTGCGAATTTGCACTTCCACCGGGTGCCCAAAAGGTCCCAGTAATACGGTATGCAAAGACTGGTAACCATTGGACTTAGGAATCGCAATATAATCTTTGAAACGTCCGGGAATTGGTCGATACAAACTATGGATAATACCTAACACGCGGTAGCAGGTATCTACATCCGCAACGATGACCCGAAAGGCGTGCAAATCCAGAATGGCACTGAAGGGCATACTTTTTTTTTGCATTTTACTGTAAATGCTGTAGACATGCTTTTCACGACCACTCACTTGGGCCGCGAAGCCCTCTTGCCGCAACCGATCTTCCAGAGCGTGCTCTATTTTTTGGACCGCTTCTTTGCGATTACCGCGCGCGGCTTTCACCGCCTCGTTCAGAGTATGCCAACGCTTCGGATAGAGATGCGAAAAAGCGAGCTCCTCCAATTCGGTACGAATAGCATGGATTCCCAGACGCTGCGCAATCGGTGCATAAATATCCAAGGTTTCCTTGGAAATACGGCGCCGCTTTTCAGGAAGCATTGCGCCCATAGTACGCATGTTATGCAGACGGTCCGCCAATTTGATCAGTACCACCCGGATATCCCGAGACATGGCCAAAAACATCTTCCGGAAGTTTTCGGCCTGAGCCTCTTCCTTGGTTTCAAAACGCACCTGACCTAATTTACTGACCCCGTCCACCATTTCCGCCACTTCTGGCCCAAAACGCTCGGCAAGGCTTTCTTTACTGATACCGCAGTCTTCGATGACATCATGGAGCAAAGCCGCCTGCACCGTCACCAAATCAAGCTGAAGCTCCGCTAAAATACAGGCCACCGCGACCGGATGATGAATATAGGGTTCACCACTTCGCCGGGTTTGCGTGTCGTGGGATTCCGCCGCTAAGGCATACGCCTCATGGGCGCGCAGCAAATCCTCTGGGGGCATGTACTGCTGGAGCAAAGCTCGCAGCGGAGCACAGGGATCTTCCAGAGCTGGCTGGATCGGCGGCAGGCACAACACTTCCCCCACCTCGGTTACCAAAGGCAGCCTAGGTACCGATACCTCCACGACCGACTCAGTCGCCTGTGGCATCCTCTACCCCAGCCGGCTCACGATTGACGGCACCGGGAAAATTAGGAAGCGGCGGCGGCATCTGCTCGTCCAGAATAGTCCGTGAAACCAACCCCGCTGCCACTTCCCGCAATGCCACTACGGTATTTTTATCGCGACCTGCCTCGACACCAGGAATCGCTCCAGATGCCAACTGACGAGCGCGCCGGGCGGCGACCAAGGTCAACTCAAAACGATTCGCCACATTCTCCAAACAATCTTCAACTGTTACTCGTGCCATAATTTTCACCTTTAGAAATAATTAACCGTTCATCCCCAATAGACCCTTCAGACGCTGATGCTGGGCATATTGCTGATAATCTCGCCGCAAATGCCCAGCATGAACAATACTGACCAGATCATCCAACGCATCCTCAAACTGGTCATTGACCACCAGATAATCAAATTCGTCGTAATGCAGCAACTCTTCTTGCGCGGCGGCCACCCGGCGCGCGATCACCGCTTCTGAATCTTGGCCACGTCCCCGTAAACGCGACTCCAGAGCGGCCACAGACGGCGGCAATATAAAAATACTCACCGCTTGCCCCGGCAAACGTTCCCGCACCAGTCGGGCACCCTGCCAGTCAATTTCCAGCAATACATCTAAGCCCGCGAACAACTGATTTTTTACCCAAGGTTCGCTGGTCCCATAACCGTTGCCATGTACCCGAGCATACTCCAAAAACTCACCGCGCTCGGCCATTTCTGTAAAAATTTCCATAGTGACAAAGTGATAATCCGTGCCATTGATTTCACCGGGCCGTTCTGGACGGGTCGTGTAAGACACTGAAGTTCGCAAATGTGGCGTAACGTTCACCAGTGCTTTGGACAAACTGGTCTTGCCCGCGCCGCTGGGTGCCGAAATTATCCACAGAATACCGCGTTCTGCGCCACTCGTCATGAATTGTTACTCCACATTTTGGACCTGTTCACGCATCTGCTCGATGAGCACCTTGAGTTCTACCGAAGCGAACGTTACCTGACTATCTGCCGCCTTCGACGCCAAAGTATTGGCTTCCCGATTCAACTCCTGCATCAAAAAATCTAGGCGTCGCCCCACGGCTTCTCGCCGCTTTAGAATACGCCGCAACTCGGCAAGATGCGTATCCAGACGATCCAGCTCTTCGGCGACATCCTGACGTTGTAGGTAGAATAACAGCTCTTGTTCCCAACGACCGGGGTCCACTTGTAAGGCTAAATCCTGCAAACGCTCCTGGAGCCTGTTGCGTAAAGCCTGCTCCAGCGCCGGCAAATGTCCGCGCAATGCGGTAATCTGCTCGGCGATGCCATCCACGCGAAGCAACAACAATTGCGCGAGTGCTGCACCCTCGCGCTCACGCGCTTCCTGCAGGCGACTAAGTGTTTGATCCAATGATGCCAAAACCTCGGCTTCGAGTACCGCACTATCACTTCCGGCATTTTGTACCAGACCAGGCCAGCGTAATACATCTATGGGGTTGAAAGCACTTTCGCGGAGATTCCATATTTCTGTGAGTTGAGTGTAAACACCTTGCAACTCTGCCGCCAGCGTCGTATTGAGCTGCAAGCCGCCGCCCGCCGCCGCCTGATAGCGTAACCACACATCCACCCGACCACGTACCAATATCTTCTGGAGGCGAGTACGAACCGCACTTTCCAGGCCCGACAAGCCCTCTGGCAAGCGCAGACCAATGTCTAAGTAGCGATGATTCACACTGCGCAGCTCCCACACTAAAGTGCCCCAGTCACCGTGGCTTTCGCTGCGGGCGAATCCGGTCATACTACGAATCATTCCGACTCCTCATCTTGGGCTATCGCCAATATCCATGCCTTAAATTAACACAAGGGCGAACTTGCAGCGAACAGGCTTTTCATAATTAACATGAAATGTGTTTATTTTTTTGACGACAAAGACAAACCGAACTATACCTAAACGAGTGGACCTAAAAAACAGATCCACACCATGCAGTTACGGAGCAGACTCTAAAAACATTGAACTACGGGAGAGTGTCTTATGGTGGCCATGGAAGAAGTTTTGTTTGAATGGGACGAATGGAAAACACAAGCCCTTGCACTGGGCGTGGCGGAAGATCTCGCAGAGCTGGGCAAAACGCTCATGCGGGATTCTTATATGCAACGCTGGCCAGAAAAAATACTTAGTGATTGCGGCTGGAACGACGATGGGTTTGGCATGCTGGCGATGGCCCGCGCAAAGCCCAAGCAAGCGCGACAGGCTTGGGAACGGCTCTACAATCAGCATCATCGCCGCCCAACCTGTTCCATTGAGTTGAGCACATCATCTAGCGGTAAAGCGTTAGTGCATAGCGCACCGCAACGCCATCCAGAGGCCCACTTCGCAGCGGCGAATTCAGAGCGACATCCAGAGTAAACGTCCCACAACTACGGGTAAGGAAATGGCCCCTACATAGCGCCCAACGATGTGACCTTGCCCGTTTATTAACAGCGATGTCGGCGTCAGAGTGACCCCGCCCAGCAGTCTTGATGCCCCACCATCACCATCGACATACAGCGGGTAGCTTATGTTCCAGTGAGCGCGCGCTTGTGCAACCGCCTGCGGAGCATTTCCGGCAACAGCAATACCTAAGACGGTGAACTTCTTGCTGCCTAGCCAGTTTTGCAAGGTGTTCAGCGCTGGAATCTCGGCAATACACGGTGGACAGTCTGGGGACCAAAAATTCACCAGCGTGATCTGCCCCGGTGTCGGCTGATAATGTAGCCAACGCCCCTGCGTATTTTGTAGCATCAAAGCCGGAAACTGCTGTGGTACCGTCGTCGCATCGCCTCGCCACTGAGTAAAGGCATACACGGCAATCACGACTAACGCCAACAGCATCCCCTCAACGAACCAAGCGCGTAACCGGTTTTTTTTCAATGCACTGCCGCTCCTCATTTGATGCCTGACAAACAACACTCAAAAATTCGCTGCACGCGTCACGGCGTCGGTTAATTCCGACGACGCAAACACCCCATCAATTAGCTGGAGAATAAACTCCATTTTCGCTACAATTCGTGGACTATATTTGAACCTCGGCTCATGATTCAACTTCGCACCTACGTTTACATAGACTCTCTGCAACCTCAGCTTGCCGCCTACATGGCCTCTGTATCCCAGGGGTTTCTGCCGGTGCCCGGCAATGCTGCTCTGTGGATTGAAGTTTCTCCAGCCATGGCCGTACATCGGCTGACAGATATCGCTTTGAAAGCCACTCGTGTGCATCTCTCGCAGCAAGTCATTGAGCGTGAGTTTGGTGCCATGGTAGTCCACCACCGCGATCAAAGTGATGTCCGCGAAGCCGGACGCATTGTTTTGCAACGTATGGGTGCTGATCAGCAAGATCGAAAGGCCTGTAAAATCACTTGGAAAGAAATCATCCGTGGCATGATGCCGGATCACACCGTGCTCATAAATCGCCAAGGGCGCCGGGGCTCCATGATTCTTCCAGAGCAAAGCATGTTTATTTTAGAGACCGAACCAGCCGGCTATGTGATTTATGCGGCCAACCAAGCAGAAAAAGCGGCCAACATCACCCTCGTGGATGTCAGAGCCGTGGGCGCTTACGGACGGTTAACGATAGCGGGTAAGGAGGCCGACGTTGATGAAGCAGCAGCAGCGGCCATCCACGCTGTAGAAAACCCCTCTTGGACCTGAAACGTTTATGGATCGCAAAAATCTGCAGGACCTTCTTTGTCAATATCGCAGCTATTACCCTGAAGAAGCCGCTTATGCCCGGCGGGGTTGTCGCCTCCTGCAAGAATCTCCCAATTGCTTTTTTCGAGAAGGTACGGGGTTGCATGTCACCGCCTCGGTCTGGATTCTCAATCCTGCCGGTACGGCGACGCTGTTCATGCTCCATCGTAAGCTGGAGCAGTGGTTTCCACCCGGGGGGCACGCCGACGGCAACGAAAACGTAATCGCCGTAGCACTTAAGGAATGCAGCGAAGAAACAGGCATCCCCGAAAATCACATTCATTTATTGGAAAAAAATATCTTCGACGTCGATATTCATCGCACGCCAAGTTTGGGTACAGAACCTGAGCACCAGCATCTGGACATCCGTTTTCTGGTGCAAATTGACGACCAGAAAATTCTTTGTGGAAACAGCGAGTCTCACGCTTTGCGCTGGATACCCTTTCATGAAGTGCATACTTATAACAACACGCGCTCCATCCACCGTATGCTCGTAAAAAGTTCAGAATGGTTGCGCCAACAAAGGTTACGCAGAAAGTCCTAGCATTACGGGCGATAGCGACTTAAAACTATCGCCCCGAGTATTAAGACTAAACGCTCAGAAGAACGTAGCGACAGCGGCATCCAAGGCATCGCGCATGTCTGGATCATCTGTAATCGGACGAACCAAAGCCATACTACATGCCGCGATAGGCGCCACGCCCTTCTCAATCAAGGCTCCCGCGTAAATGAGCATACGCGTAGAAAGACCTTCATCTAAACCATGCCCCTTCAGGTTACGCGAACGCTCGGCAATAGAGACCAGTTTTTCCGCAATATCCGTCGAAACTCCTGACTCATGGGTCACAATTTCCACTTCAATACTGCTTTCTGGATAGGAAAAATCCAAAGCACCAAAACGCTGTTTGGTGGATTGCTTCAAATCCTTCATCGAAGACTGATAGCCGGGGTTAAAGGAAATAACTAATTGGAAATCGGGGTGGGCATGAATCAATTCCCCTTTTTTATCCAGCGGCAGCGTACGCCGATGATCCGTCAGCGGATGAATGACCACCGTCGTGTCCTGGCGAGCTTCTACGACCTCATCCAGATAACAGATTGCGCCAATTCTCGCCGCAGTGGTCAGCGGACCATCCTGCCATTTGGTACCATCTTTATCGAGCAAGAAACGCCCTACCAGATCTGAAGCTGTCATATCTTCATTACAAGCAACGCTCACAAGGGGGCGCTTTAAACGCCAGGCCATGTACTCCACAAAACGCGATTTACCGCAACCCGTAGGCCCCTTAACCATCATCGGCAGTCGCGCCGCATAAGCAGCTTCGTACAGCGCGATTTCGTCGTGTACTTCTTTGTAGTAAGGCTCTTTCTGAATCAGATACTGATCATTTGAATCACTATTCACTATGACACCTCTTGACGTTAATTCTTGAATTTTACCAGGCGGCTAACCTGAATATCGGTGACAAAAACCACCCCGGTATGTTTCTCAAAGAAAGGTGCGAATCCCTGCAAGATAGGTGGCACCAATTCTTCGGGAACGGCGACAATAATCATGATAAGCACATCATCTTCGTTAAACATGACATGCCCTTCGTATATGCCATGACTTCCCTTGCCCGATAAATTACCGACGATGGTGTAACCCTTCACTCCGGCACGATCGAGCAGATCGGTAGCAAAGTCCTTGTGGGCACCCTCCATAATAATTTCGAGTTTTTTGAGTGGACTGAGATTTAATGTTTTCATGCAATTTCCTCCAGAACTTTCTGGCTAACAGAGATTTCGGTGCGTTCCTGCAGATGAAATTCCCCATCATCAAGAACGTAGGCACGATACTGATCTTCTGGGTCCATGATAATAACGCGTACCCAGCCGCCGCCTATCAACGCTTTAATTTTTACCAAATTACCCACTGCCCGCTGCACAAAAGCTAATGGTGCTTCGACCAGAACAATCAAGCGGATGGGTTCATGATAGGGCTTACCATCTTTAAGTACCGTTTGGGTGGGTAGACCGGTCCGCAAATCACTCTGATTACCCGTCATGACCGCAAAGCGTCCAGCCACATTATGATAAACTTTGCTCCCACTACCATAATGCTCCGTATCCACTACGGAAAAATAGTGCTCCAGATTAATCCATTCACCGACGACCATAGGGCTCGCAAGAATCGTCTCCAAGAGGCGGCCTTTAGGGTCTAGGCGATAGTCGTAAGAATGCAAAAATGCTCGACTTTCAAGATCTAGGCCCTCTGTAAGCTCGCGTTTACCCACAATAGCGTAAGCATTCCGCGTTAATCCCCACTCCGGTCGCACCTGCGACCAATCGTGGGCCTGACGACGCGCCATCGCTGCTGCCGCATAAGAATCTGTTGCGAGTTGGGCAGATCCACCCAATGACGGCATCCGCTCTGCCGCCGAGCGTCGGGACGCGGCCGAAAGACCATTTCGCAGCCGCTCCAAATACAGTAAGTGGCGGGCTGGCAGCAGATCAATATCAAACAGCTCTACGGTATCTGTCGTCGTGTTGTGGACGGCAGGCATGAACCAGGTATCTTCGGGAATAACAATACCCTGATCGCGTAAGCGCCTCCGCACTTCGGGTTTGTTCGCCATTGCCGCAAATGCCCGCGCATTGGGAAGCCCTTTACCCCCACCACAAGCCCCACAATCTAATGCAGATTCGTAAGGATTATTTTGGGTTTGGCTTTCATGCGCCACCAACAAAACAAAACGCGAAAAATTACGATTCAAACCTATCAGCAGTAATGCTTGTGAAATATAACGAACCTGCTCTTCGACGCTAAAGCCGATACGACCCAGTCTTTCCATCTGCAGACCCATTTCGTGGCGTTCCACACGATAAACGTCTCGAAGTGTTTGAATAAATGCCGCCTCATCCGGCGCCGAGATCTGCCGCCGCTGAGCCAAAGCACTGGGACCTTGGGCGTTTTCCAGAGCCATTTCGCGCAACTCCCGGACATCATCGTCCGTCACCTGATCGCGAGGAATATTCAACTCCTTGATCAAGGCCCGAACAATCATCGCGCGCTGCACCGCGCGTAGTACGGAATCCGCCTGTTCTGGGCTGAGCTTATCAAGAAGAAGACGCGTAACCGGCTTTTCGGCATGTAATTGATCATGCAGATGATGATAAGTCAGTGGTGCCACGGTTTTACCAATTAATCCGAGGCTAAAAATCAGCCCTACGGCTTCCACCGCCACAAATGGCGAGAGCACCGATCCTTTAAGATCATGTAAAACGTGCTCCAGCGCGCCATAAAGGGGCTCTTCTTCCAGCTCCAGCGCAGCGGGAATTTCTAAAATTAAATTTTTGGGGGTCTGTATTGCCGGGCAAAGATGGACTTCCGTGCCTTTACCATATTCCAAGAAACTGATGGGCACGCCAAAAAATCCGCCAATTCCAAAAGTCTGATAATCGCCGATCGCTTCTAAATGGCGCCGCATCGGTTCAGAGCGCACATCAATGCACAACATCGCTTGCGCAAAGGGGCGTTTTTCGGAGATTTCCTGATCAACGGGAATATTAATCCGATTGACCAATGATTGGATGTAATGCGCCTCCATAGCACGCAACCAGACAAAGCCCTCATTACTTTCCCAATTTCTTAATATTTCGATAAACTTTTCGAGCTCGGGCGGCGTCATGGCCATCAATTCAGTCAACGCGCCCTCTCCCATGGTCTCAGCCAGCCGCCGCAGATGTTTCGCCTGCCGATCAGCTTCCCAGCGCATTTTGGCATCCACATAGGTGTTGGCAATGCGGTCAAAATTGGGGTGTCGCTTACGTCGTGCCAGTAAATCTTCAACGCGCTGCGCCCAGGCCGGCAGAATCGCTCCCGTATGCAACTCCAGACGCAAATAAGCTGAAAGTGGGTCCGCATGAACAAATGTCTGGATTTCTTCGGCGTCACCGGGACAACCATGGTGCCTAACTGCCTCTTCCAGCAAGGCCATGCCCAGCACCATGCGTACCGCAAGAAATTCTGTTAAATCAGCAGGAAACTCCTCCGCCCAGTAATAATGTTTAGCCGTACTACGATAACGGATAAACCCCGCCCAGCCATGCAACCGAGTTAATTGACGGGTAATATATTTCTGCCAAGAATCTTCGGGCACTTTCAGCAGTTGGAGAATATGGGCAACCATGCCTTCTGGTGTTTCTTCAGAGTCTAGCAACTGACGTAAATGCAGTCCGCGTAAAATAAAACGAGCATTATGTCGCGCGACTTCTTTCCAAGCGGCGAAAAAGCCCAGATTCCTTCCCGGTGCTTGCCAAGCCGATTGACCCTCATCAAAAAAATCTAAGCAACTTTTCACCAGCAAGTCATCCAGGGTGCTACCGATCTGGGTACCAAATAATCGATCTACATTCGCGTAAATCGGTCCATCCAGAGCAATTTTACGCTCTAAAAGAGCTTCTAATTGTGATTTATGCGCATCAGTACGCACCATCTCAGGCGCGTCGTGTAAAGCCGCGTGGAGAGCGATGCCGTCCATCCAGTCGGTTTTGGGAACCAGTTGATTACCCCGACAAATCGTGAGTAATGACCATAACCATTTTTCTAGCTGTATTCCTGGTAGCGCGCGTTCTTGTCCACGCGCGAACTCCGAAAGGTCTTTCCGCAAAGCAGAGTCATCCACCTTACCCGCCCGCCGATATTCTTGGTACTCGCTTCGCGAAAGGTAGCCGCGTCCATGAAAAAGACGATTCGCTTCTTGGACCGCTTCATTAAAGGGCAATGACTCCAAACCAAACAATGGGTTATGATGAATAAAAGTGCGCATCGGCCAGAACCGAGGAATCGGTTCACTGGCCACATAAATCATGGCACGCACTTTCAGGCGATCTCCTAAATTTAGTGAATTAGCCATACGCTCCCCCAAAAGATGCCAACTACTGCAAAAGTACCCAAAGCCAGCCCGCCCAACCAGGTCGCTCCCCCACTTAAATCAGTCAGCGGCTCACCTTGATAAGTCCCAAAAAGTAGATCCTGCAAGAATCGTCCGACCGCCCAACCCCAAAGTAGTAAAACCAACAACAGCAAGGGTACCCAGGGTAGTGACAATAGCGTCATGGCATGCAGGAGCAAGAAAAAATTCGGGAAAATCGGAGTTGCCGTAGCAGCCAGGGCAGTGAGCGTGATGAGCACTGACAAACGAGGCAAAACAGTTGCTAGACCACCTGTAAGACCGAGATAAGCCCCACCCATCTTCTGCTGCAAGCAACCTGCCCAAATAAGCATCAGAGCGCCGGGAATCGACCAAACCACAGCAAAAATCTGGATCGAATGGATCTGAACATCCTGACTGAGAAGCAGCCAGGTGAGAGACAAGCCGGAAGTCGTCATGAGTCTCGCCCAAATCTGTACATCCCGCGTGCTCGCCGCACGAAAAGCGTACAAAATCGCCGTAAATAATGCCAAAGCACGCAATATGACCAAAAAACTCAAAGGCAGGGCAGACCAAGCCCCAGATTGAACGATCAGCAGTAGTCCGAGTTGCGGTAAAACCAAAATAGCCAGAGCTTGTGCCCAATATCCCGGAGCACTCGCCACTAATCGATTAAAAATCCAGCTCATTGGAAACCAGGGTAATAGTGCACCTGCGATAAACCAAAGAAATATATCCATAGTTAGCACCAACGTAGCCAGATATTCAAACGACGCGAAAACGCCAGAATGATTTGCGTAAATCGCGCATAAAGGTCATTCACATAGAGCTCTCTCGACAGCAGTGCATACATCGCCAGATAAATGCCCCGCCACCGACCTTTATCAGCCCGCTCCCACCAGCCTGTAGAATCTGCGAAGAAAGTAAGCGCCCATCCGCCGACAAACAGTAATGCCAGAAAAATAGCCATAATATCAAAGTAAACTGCATTGATACTGGCGGCAGCATAAAGCTGCATACTAGCGCCATGCGGATAAAGGAAACTGCCAAAATAATGACTGATGAGCGTATAACCAATGACCACCAGCACGAACGAGCCTAATATTCCTCCCATGAGACGCCAAGGATTAGTCTGCGTCATTTTATGCGTGGCAAATAGGGCCTGTGCGCCGGTTACCCAGCCAAAGAACAACAAGATAATCACGCCCTGCTGTTGCAATAGACTGGACGAAACGAAAAAGTGAGACAAACCCAATACTACGACTGGAACGAGAATAGTCAGGGCTGCCGCAGCTAACCAAGGTAGACGCGAGGGTTTAGTAGGACGTCTCTCCACAATTGAAACATAGATGGAATCGGGAGGTACACCATCATGACGACGAGCGTCACCAATGACATTGCCCGCCCCTAAGAATAAGGAGGCTTTGAAAAAGCCGTGGGCAATGAGATGAAAAATAGCGAGTGGGAAAGCACCGACCCCACACTCCATGACCATAAAGCCCATCTGTCCCATGGTCGAGTATCCCAAAGAGCGTTTCACATCGTTTTGAATCAGCATCATAGCTGAGCCCACGATGGCAGTAATCAGCCCGATTATGAAAGCAAAATGCAAAGCCTCGCTCGCATGTTCGAAAACCGGCGCGAAACGATTGAAAAGAAAGCCGCCGGCATTAACGATACCGGCATGCATCAGTGCCGAAACCGGCGTTGGCCCATCCATGGTATAGGGCAACCATCCATGCAGCATAAATTGCGCAGAGCGGGCAAAAGCAGCAAATGCCAGTAGAAATGCCACCAATTCGGGAATGGTCAGCCCCCAAAAAGCTTCCAGATGAGGATCATTTTGAATTTGTGCAAAAATGACCGGCAATGAAATGGAATGATAGGTTTTGATCAGCACAAAAGCCGCGAGCCACAGAGGTATATCCCCTGCGCGATAAGTGATTTGCGTCCAGAACGCATAACGACCCGCCGCAGGACGATTGGTATCATGACCCAACAGGAAATAAAGGATGACGCCCACCAAAAACCAAGATACCAGCAAGGTCACCAAATCCGCAGCTGAAACCATGAATAAAATCACCGCCGTCATGATATCGAGTAAAGCAAAAAACTGCGTATATCTGGGTTCTTCAACCATATATCGAACAGAATACATATGAACTAACAGACTAATGCCGCATACAAAAGTCCACATAATGAGGCTGAGGGGATCTAACCAGACACTACCCCAGGCAGTACCAATAGTTTCGACCCGAGCATGGCCAACAGCGATGTATTGACCAAGCAAAATCAGCGATAGCAAAAAGGTCAAAAACGTCATAAAAACGCTTAAGCGGGCTGCAGATCTCCGTGATGCACGTAAGAAAATAAAAATAATCAGTGCCGAAATTACTGGCAAAAAAGGTGCAACTATCGCCAGACTATTCATTTCATTTCTCTCATTTCAGGCTCCCCATTAAAACTATTTTGTCATTGAAATATAGAGTTGCGGTAGTTTTTCTGGCAATTTGTCGACATGATCCAGCACCAAATAGTTCCGTTGCCCAAAAATACGTGCCACATAATCATCGGCATCGGGGTCAAGAGATAAACAGAAGGTACGAATTCCCTTACGACTCAGCTCTTCAACCGCTTTTTTAGTATCAAAGCGAAGATACTGGGGATCCCTGACATCATTATCTGCAGGTTCTCCATCGGTCAAAAGAAGAATGAGTTTTTTCTGGCTCGCGCGTTGATCCATTAAATGGCCTGCGTGACGCAGCGCTGCACCCATGCGCGTGGAAAGTTGTCCGGTCATTCCGGCGAGACGCCCTTTCACCTTGTCATCATAGGGCACATCAAAATCCTTAAATTTATAAAACTCCACATCATGACGTCCGTTGGAATCAAATCCACAAAGCATGTAAGGATCGCCAATACGTTCCAAGGCTTCGGCAAGTAATGCCGTGGCTTCTCTGGCAAGATGCAACACGCTGACGTCACCATCATTGCGTGTTCGTAGCAAGTCGTTGGTAGATTCCGATAAATCCACCAACAGCATCACCGATAAATCCCGAATGTTGAGGCGGGTACGAATCCCGATACGCGGGTCCGGTTGCTGCCCCATGCGAATATCCGTCATGGCCAAAATGGCGGCATTAATGTCGATATCGTCACCGTCCTCAACTTTGCGAGTTCGCACTACCCCCTGTGGCTGCACAGCTTCAATAAGTCTGCGCAAGCGATGCACCAAGGGTTTTTGCTGCTCCAAAAACAGGTTGATCTCTGCTGGATCGCCCATTTTGGGATGTTTTTCGTAAACCGTAACCCACAACGGGCGCTCTAGCTGCGTTTGATAATCCCATTCTGAATAATTAACGGGTTGTGAGACCGGAACTTTTCCTTCTTTTTCATTAAAAGTCAGGCCATCATCATCATAAAATTCGGTGGAAAGCACCCAAACCTCTTGGGCATCGTCGCCTGCGGTTTCCACATCCACCGCATTGATCATTTCCATGATGCTGACATATTTCCGAACCTGAGCGCGCCCTCCAGATAAGGGGTCCCCACTCCAGTCACCGGCCGGTGCGGTCCAAAGATAGCGGTTATCATCGCGATACAAACTTTCAGACTGGTCTTTCTGAACGGAATAAGTCCAAGACGCGCGCTCAATTTCCTCTGCGCATGTTTCTGCAGCAGAAATCAATGCGTCATATATTGGTTCTTCTGCGGAAATTATTTTATTAAATTGACTTCGAGCCAATACCACAAATGGATGTTCATCCTGATATGCTTGGTCCAGCAGCGCAAGGCTGATGCGATCAATAATAGCGACCAAATCCGGATCTGCCGCTTGCTCTTTGCACGCAGGAAGCAGGCTAAGTTGCTGCCATAAAGGAAATAAGCCGGGAAATTTTTTGATGGCGAGAGATTCGACTCGGGCATCTTCAAATAATCCAATCCACAAGCGTTGCAAAGGCGTCGCCAACTCAAAGCGGGCATCATGCTTCGAGAAAACCACATGGGCAGCAGCGTGTGCCGCTGAAGCTCGATATAATTCCAAAGCAGCGGTAGACACCCCAACCGCATTTTCAACATCATCATAGGCGTCAGGGACGTGAATAAAATAGTTTTCAATGTAGGGCTGATAACCCTCGCGCGTTTCATAATCGCCGGAAGTGGGGCGCAGAAAAAAATCACGCCCCCACAATGCGCGCAAGTACATGATCAAACGTCGCTGGACATCAATAAATAAGACGCCACGTCGCTCTTGCTGCAATACGGCCAGAGATTGGGGCGTTGCCAGCCCAAAAAATTCCACCTGGGCAGCAAAGTCATTACGATAAGCCGAGATACCCCAACTCGCCCAACGCCGAAGTCCACCCAAAGTCATTTTTTCTAGGAGTAGTTCAACCTTTCCCAGCATCGGTCGAACACCGCGTGGAGCCTGCGCGAGCAGCTGATCCAGCAGTAATAAATAGCCCCTGAATAATTCGAGCTCCCCAAGACGCCGTGCAACAATGGGTGCACTACTAAAAAATAATGCCAAAACCTCTGCACTGGTCTTGGAAAACATGCGAATAGCCATGGAGAGCATTTCAAATACTGCCTGCTCACCAATTTCACGCGCAACTTGCGGCGCGCTTTCAATAAATGCCAGAACCAGATCGGTTCCGCGCCCGAGGGCTTTTAAACTACTGGCTCCTTGAAGATAGGCTTCTAGGCCACGCTGACCAAAAACACGAGCTGCTTCGTGCCAATTCGCCTCCAGCACCTCTGATGCATGTGGACCCAGTTCTTCCAACAACTCTGGGTAATCTGCCAACTGGATCGACATACGCTGGTCACCCCGTAATCACCATAATATTTATAAACCGCAATTTAGCTTCTCTGACTACCGAGAAAAACTGCGCTCATTTCAGTCTGGCCAAATACGTTGCGGGTTAACTTCTCTACCGCCTCCCGCATTCAGGTCAACAACATCCTCAATCACTTTGGAATCAAGCTTGGGGGCAGTCTTGGGCGTTACTGGTGATTTTTCACCCTGTGCAGGCGTTCCGGTAGCTGGCGTCCGCCGCCGTGGGCTTTGTATGCTCGCGTTGAGTTTGTTTTCCAGATTGCTCATTTCGATATCTCCTCAATAATACTTTCAAATTCTCGAACCGCAGCATCAGCACGCTTACCCATTTGATAGATACTTTTTCCCTCTATGGCCGCATTTCGGTATATGGCACGTCGCGCAATACCGTTGGACAAGACCGGTAACCCCATGGCTTGCACGGCCGATTCTGCGGCACGAGACAAGGCACTATGGTTTTCCATTTGATTCAAAATAAATGCCGCTTTCTTGGAAGATGTCTGATTGAGTATCGCAGCAACAGCTTCAACGCTACGTTGACTCGCCCACAAATCCAGCGGGGAGGGTAAAACCGGTAGCAAAATCCAGTCAGCCATGGCCAGCACTTCTTGCGTGTGCGCACTTTCCAAAGCGGGAGGGCAATCCATCACCCAGTAAGAAAATTTCTGTGCTTGATGGGTATCGTGAATTGGCCAAGTACTCACCGACAGCGCGTGGCCTTCTGCTTCTTCAGCCCAATCCGCCCAATAACCAAGGCTCCCCTGTGGGTCTGCATCTAACAGAAGAGTTGCACCTCGCCTAGATAAGCCCATCGCCAGATTCCAGGCAAGGGTCGTTTTCCCACAACCCCCTTTGGCGTTGAAGAGCGCTATACGCTTCAGCTTGCCCACGGCTTCAATCCCGGACCTTTTGGGCGCAGATTTCAGATTTCTGAGCAAATTCCGCACGATCTAACTCGCCGATTTCAGATTCAAACTGGATGCCTACTACCACGTAGGTTTTAGCGAAATTGAGGTTCGGATAATAACCGAGAGTCTCCGAAAGATCCGAAAGCAAGTCCAAAAAACGGCGAGTTTGCTCATAATCCGCAAATTCAAAGCGTTTACTCCAACCAAAAGGTCGACGTTGCACTTCCCAACCATCAGGTGCCTGAAATTCTTGTTTATTATCCTGCATTTCACCGTCCTTCTTAGCTTTCGAAACGCGCCAACATCTCCGCTAAGGCACGCAAATGCCCCTCTTCATCCACGCGCAGCGCCGCGAACACCTGCGCAGAAGCCATATCACGCATGCGCTCCGAAAAATCCTGAGCCTCGCTGTAGAGTTGTACTGCCGAAAATTCTAGTTCTTGATCATGTACCAGCATTTCCCGCAAGTCCCTGCCCGGCCTCGGTGGTCGAAGTTGCGCTCCAGTCGGAGCGATTCCCTTTAGCAGCAACTGCTGACTGAGGATTCCCGCATGATCGAGCTCTTCGCGCGCCTCGTTCCGAAAATACTGGGCCCAATCGCTTAGCTCCCAAAGCGTACACAGGCTGGATTGCGTACGATACTGCTGAACAGCCGTGTATTCGTGTGAAAGTGCACGGGTAAAAAAACCAATGATGCGAGGATGAACATTGCGCACCAGGGACATAGGTCTTAGCTCAAGCTGCCAGTGATATCGCCATCGCGGCCATTACCATCCGCACTAGCCGTCTGCGGTAAAATATTTTCCACTTCAGAGTGCACACGAGCGATAATATGGGCAGCAACCAAACCATCACCCACCCGCTCACAGGCATCGGCACCCGCACGTACAGCCGCATTCACTGCGCCCGTTTCACCACGCACCAGTACCGTCACATAACCACCACCAACAAATTGACGGCCGATAAGGCGTACTTCGGCAGCTTTAGTCATCGCATCAGCGGCTTCTATTGCTGGCACTAAACCACGCGTTTCGATCATTCCTAACGCTACACCCGTAAGAGTTGCCATTTGTGTCTCCTCTCTAATTTATGATCAAGTGCCAAGAAGGGCGTAGAAACTACGCCCGCTCATGGGCATTCACCGTCCGACGGCGACCATACTCAGGCGGTCGGCGCTTTCGGCAAAATGTGTTCCACTTCGGAATGGACGCGCGCGATAATGTGCGCAGCTACCAAACCATCACCAACGCGCTCACAAGCATCGGCGCCTGCACGAACTGCTGCATTTACCGCACCGGTTTCACCACGCACCAGCACCGTCACATAACCACCGCCGACAAATTGACGACCAATCAAACGGACTTCAGCAGCCTTGGTCATCGCATCAGCCGCTTCAATAGCCGGAACCAAACCACGCGTTTCAATCATCCCTAACGCCACACCTGTCACTTCAGCCATTTCTTCAACTCCTCAAATCATGATTCAGAAAATCCAATGAATAATCGCGCAAAGGCTTATGCAGTTGCGGCCTTCGGCAAGATGTTCTCTACTTCAGAGTGCACACGAGCAATAATATGGGCAGCCACTAAACCGTCGCCAACCCGCTCACAGGCATCCGCACCCGCACGCACTGCCGCGTTTACCGCACCCGTTTCACCACGCACCAACACCGTCACATAACCGCCACCCACAAATTGACGACCGATAAGGCGTACTTCAGCAGCCTTGGTCATCGCATCTGCCGCCTCAATGGCGGGCACTAAACCACGCGTTTCGATCATACCCAACGCAACACCTGATACATCTGCCATTTGCACCCCTCCTTACGAGACAAAACACAATAAAGGAACTGATTCAGGGTTCCCAGAAATCAATAATTCCACCAATCGTCAAATCCGTATGAATCTCAAAATCACCCGCCGCGTAACGTGCCGCTGATCCCGCCACCGTAAACACCCATTTACCCGGTGGAACACCTACCGGATCAGACGCTACACTCAGTTTTCCTGTCGCATCTGACAACACTCTTAATGAACTTTGCTTCAGCCCAGGACTACGCCGAGTTACCACCAATTCGGAGATGACTTGCATAATTTCCACGATTAATCCGGAATCCAGCTATCAATAATGCCGATAATCGTCAAATCCGAAGGATAGTCTTTACTCCCTGCGGCTTCGCGTGCCGCCGATGAACCCACGCAAATCACCCAATCGCCGGGTATGCAACCGACTGCATCTACAGCGAGGGAACGCGGACCACCTTCTTTCTCCTGGACAACCAGCAGTGGCCGATGACCCATTTCTGCTATTCGGTTAGTCGACACCAGTGTTTTCTCGACGCGCATAATCTTCATTTAAGGGGTACCTCTTCCAAGACGCTACCCAATTGCTGATCCTGCACGCTGCCCTGTAAAAACAACATACCTGCTCCAAACAGTGTGGTATAACGAGCACGAATAGCATCTGCAACCCGCTGAATTTTTAAGAGAACACGTTCTTTGTGTCCAGGAACATGGGCGTTATATCGGTAGTGCAAGGCCATGGGAATGGGAAGCCCGTTTTCTACATTCAGATGCGTAAAAATCTTAACGCCCACATCCAGATCTGCAGCGCCTTCTTCTACCGTATCCAAACGCGCAAAATAAGCGAGATTACGCACTTGCAGCTCCTGAAATCCATCGCCAATACTGATAAAACGTTCACCATGCCCTCTGTCCGGATGCCAACCGCCATGATTTTCAGCCACATATTCTATTTGACTGAGATTATTAATCAGTAAGGTCGCTATAAAACGTCGCATACCGTCATGTGGCTGCCCCTCACCCTGACCCCAACCTCCTGTTTCGCTGGCACGCTGGATGGCTTCGTAAACTTTTAGACGTGCTTGATCGGCATCTAATCCCAGAGTCTGTTTATAGATCTCCGCATTATCCACGTAACGAAATAAACTTAATTCTCCCTGGCTATCTGGAATATGAATGCGAATGGCATCGGTGTCCGTATCCAAACCGATCAATAAAATATCCGTCGAAGCGCCACAGCAAAAAGCATTTTCAATACCTTCGCGAAATTGCTGTAAACGCTCCAGCGCAGCTTCCATCGCTAATTTTTCATTACTGCCGTGCGCCGCACAGCCTTGGTGGCTCGGATCCAGAGAACTGCCATGGTAAACCGCCACTTTGAGATAACGGGAGCCGCTATCCGCAGTATCTGGATAGCCTTCGCGATAACGCCTCAATTCTGCAGCCTGCCAGTCGAGAATGTCAGATTCCACGTCGAACAGCGTTCCGGCAAAAGCACTTCGCCGTAGCAATTGCGAGGTGGGCAAGCGTAATATGTAAGGGAACAAACCCTTTAATCGTCCATCCGCACAAGCGGACACATTCACTGCGTGAAAGCCGCAGTCCACCAGTAACGCATCCAAACTGGCACCATCCGCCTGCTCTTGCCGAATCCGCTGGGAAAACTGATGAACCCCCGCCCTTAACGCGGCAAAGACGCTGGCACTATAAAGAGCGGGCATATCGATACCGCGAATCCAAGATTGCTGCAATATAGAGTCAGGAAAACGGTATCCTAGTCGCTGCTGCGCCAGATTTTGGGCCTGTTCTGGAAAATCATGCGCTAAGCCTAAAGTGGTCAACTCCTTCAAAACCGAAATGATTTCATCAAAACGCTGTTTAATGGTCTGTTCACAGCGCGCCAAGCGATCATTTTCTTCACGGTCTATCAGCACATGGTGACATTGCTGCAAGGGCAAGACCGTACACGCCGGATGCACCGCAGTCTGCCCATCCGACTGCAGGGGAGCCTGCACACCTTCCGAGCGGGACAGCATGCGGGCCATGGGGAGAGGCGTTGACGTTCCCGCCTCTCGATAACGTAGCCGTCTTATTTTGCGCGTATCCAAGGCCTAGCCCTCAGCTACCTGACAGATCAGACTGACGCGCATCGACTTTTTGTTCATCCTCTGGCGCCTCCAGAATAGGTGACTAATGAACCGCGCTGGGAACTACCACTACTCCCTGTCAGTTTTGAATCCGCTGCCGGTGCGGACAAGGGTTGCCCTTTATTCACACCTGCCGACATCACACAAATTCTGGCTTCACCCCGTTGCGTGGGATTACGTTTTTGTGCCCAATGACCCTCGGTACCGGTAACCCGCATGCTGCGACTCCAGTCATCACCAGTAATCTGCCAACTGCCACGCTGCGGTACTTGTGGTTCCGCAACAGCTTCCGCAGCAACAGCAGATGGGATGACTGCAGTATTTTCACGCACCCGAAATTCTGGGGTACCCGTGATTAAACCGCGCGCCAAATTGACCGGACCGGTAACTCGACTATTTTGATCATCCCCATTACCGGTTATACGACCAGCCCTTTGCTGCGACGGCGGAACAATACTAAATCCTTGCGGTGTCGTTTCCGGTACCGAAGTATTTTGGTCGGCTACAGGTGCAGGTATGAAGCGCGTACTGACCGCAGAGCTGACTTTCGGCAGCACCGATGATGAAAGCGCATTCGCTTGTTGCTTCAAAGCACAACTTGCACAACATGCCGGTTCTGAGGATTCTGGCATCGGATTTTCATCAGCCATATTTATCGCCTCTCCGGAATAGGCATCTCCCGAGACCGGCAAAAATGCGCCGGCTTCGTTACCCGTAACCTGCTCGGACGGACCCAACAGAGGTCCACTAACCAATTGACCAGAGTCTGTACGGATCAGACCCACTTTGGGTGCATTGGCATGCGGGGTGCTTCCGCATTGCGCATAATGCTCTGAACCATAATATTCTGTACCGGTGACGGGCAAGCACCCTCCGCGCTCGTCACCTGACATTTTTGGGTGCTGATACATCCCCGTGCCAGTCATTACATTGCCAGAAAGACTAGACATGTTCTGGACTTTATCGACACCACCACCGCACAAACTCATGGTCGCGTAACCGGTACCCGTCAACCGCTGGCAGCTACCCGGTTCGTTACCGGTCACCTTTTCGGAACGATCCACCAAGTTTCCAGTAATACGTTGTCCCTTCTCGGTGTTACTAATTCCCACTTTAGCCGGAGTCGGTTCCGGTACAGCGGTATTACACAGTGACTGAAAAGTTTCTTGACTCAGATATTCAGTTCCGGTCACTGGGCGACATTCCCCAGACTCCAATCCCGTAATTTTTGAATGGCTATCGACGGCCGTACCTGAAATTTGCTCACCCGCAAAAGTGTGGGTTTGCGCTACTTTTTTAGGCGTTCCATTGATCGTCATGCGCGCAACTCCAGCATCGGAGTATTGCGATCCGGTAACATTTTGCTGGGTACCGATATCCGCCCCAGTAACCGCATTAGAACGCGCCTCATCACTTCCGCTGATCGGCATACGCTGCTTAGCCGTGACGCCCATCACTACTTTATCCGGCCGAGCTGGCAAACTGGACTGACAGAAGGCACCGAAATTTTCCATACTCAGATATTCCGTACCTGTAACCGAGCTGCAAGTTCCCGCTTCATCGCCAGTAACACTCGCCGCTCTCCCCAGCTGAGTTCCGGAAACCGGCTGCTGTGCCGCAGTACGAGACTCACCAACTTTAGCGGGGGCGGGAGTCGGACGACTGGAACAAAACTGAGCAAACTGATCGGTACCCACATATTCAGTACCGGTAATATGGCGACAAGATCCTGACTCATTTCCAGTAATGGCGGCTTGCCGATCCACTTGCGTGCCCGTAATTTCTGACCCAGACAAGGTCAGATCTACTTCGACTTTGGTGGGTACCCTATACTTGCGCGAGCGCAACTGACCTGGGGTCGGAGATACAGGTTGAGAGCGACCACGGCCATGCTCCGCCTGTTCTTGTCGATGCAAGCGTGCGAATTCCCGACCATTACCGTTCTGCAGATAACGCAGCCGTGCGGTGGCTGAACTCAGCCCACGCATAACCGTCAGCGCAATCTTGCCTTTTTGGGAAAGCGACTGGCGCCGAGCTTTGCATAATTGCCGCACCGAACTTTCACGCCAGCCGAAAGCCGCAGGATCACTATTAGACAACGCACATACGGAATCCAGAAACGACTCTTCGACACCCGGAATTAAAGGCACTGCACTTTCCACTTCGTCCACAGACTGTTCTGAAGCATCGGCTACGCGTGAACGCATCCGTCCACGCGAACGTCGCTGATCTGGGTCAGACCAACATTGCGCACCACTACAACGTGCTGTACGTCGTGCCAGTGCAGCTTCTCTTCCGGAAGCTTTTTGAAACATATTTTCTTGATAAACCGTAGGAGCCACAGCTACTTCCGAAAAAGTAGCGTTGGACGACCTTGTTTTTAGTTCAGACTTTGGCTCAGCAGCTGCTGATGCTGACCGTGCCCTCTCGGTTTGCTTGCGCACGGCCTGATGGCGCCGCATCTCCTGCGCCAAAGCCCGACCACGCAATTGACCGGAAGCGGATGATTCAGACATATTGCCTCCTCATGGTGACCGCTGCAGGTTTAAACTGCAGCGGTTTCCGTCACTATTACTGCCTATCAGGAACCGCGATAGACCACGAACGCTAGACCCTGACTCTGGGTGTAGTTATCGTAACCAATCAACTTTACCAGATGACCGGGATATTCCCGGTGACAGCTTTCCAGCTCCGCGAGAATGGTGTCGATATTTCTTTCACCAAACATCGGCAGCTTCCACATGTACCAGTAATGCGAAAACGAACGATTGGGCTCAACGTGCTCTACCGCAGGGTTCCATCCCTGAGCGACGATGTATTGAATCTGAGCCCGAATCTGCTCCGCAGACATGGGTGGCAAATACGAAAACGTCTCGTATCGGCGTACTTGCTTATAATCTTGCACTTCGGCCATGATGACCTCCTTCCTGAATGAGCGATTAGGTTTCCAGAAATTAGCGGTTCTGTACGTCGAGCTTATCGACCGTATCGAACTCAAACTTGATTTCTTTCCAGGTTTCCAAGGCAATCTTGAGTTCTGGAGAATGGCGGGCAGCATTCATCAACACTTCCTTACCTTCTTTTTCGATCTCAACACCACGGTTACGCGCTTCAACACAGGCTTCCAGTGCAACACGATTCGCAGCAGCACCAGCGGCATTACCCCAAGGATGTCCCAAGGTACCACCACCAAACTGCAGGACGGAGTCATCACCGAAGATGCTCACCAGTGCGGGCATGTGCCAAACGTGAATACCGCCAGAAGCTACGGCAAATGCACCCGGCATAGAACCCCAATCCTGATCGAAGAAAATACCCCGGCTACGATCTTCAGGAATGTATGATTCACGAAGCAGATCAATCCAGCCCAAGGTAGAAGCACGGTCGCCTTCCAACTTGCCGACCACGGTACCCGTATGCAGATGATCACCACCCGACAGACGCAACGCCTTGGTTAGTACCCGGAAATGGATACCGTGATTGGGGTTACGGTCAATAACCGCATGCATCGCGCGATGGACGTGTAAAAGAATCCCATTCTTGCGGCACCAGCGGGAGAGACCCGTATTTGCACAGAAACCACCGGTGAGGAAGTCATGCATAATAATGGGCATGTCCAACTCTTTAGCGAACTCCGCACGCTCGTACATTTCTTCCGGAGAAGGCGCCGTCACGTTCAGGTAATGCCCCTTACGTTCACCCGTCTGGGCCTCAGCGTTGTGAATCGCGTCCGCCACAAAGAGAAAACGGTCACGCCAGCGCATGAAAGGCTGAGAATTGACGTTTTCGTCGTCTTTGGTGAAATCCAGACCACCACGCAGCGCTTCATACACCGCACGACCATAATTTTTGGCCGACAATCCAAGCTTGGGCTTGATGGTACAACCGAGCATCGGGCGACCGTACTTGTCGAGCTTGTCACGCTCCACCTGAATACCGTGGGACGGACCATTACAGGTCATGACGTAATGCAGCGGGAAGCGTACATCTTCCAGACGCAATGCGCGCACGGCCTTAAATCCAAACACGTTACCTACCAGCGAGGTAAAGACGTTGACGACAGATCCTTCTTCAAACAGATCAATCGGATAAGCAATAAATGCATAAAATGCCGCGTCATCGCCCGGTACGTCTTCAATGCGATAGGCACGACCCTTGTAGTAGTCCATGTCAGTCAGCAGGTCAGTCCAGACCGTAGTCCAAGTACCGGTAGATGATTCCGCTGCCACCGCCGCCGCCGCTTCTTCCCGATCTACTCCGGGCTGCGGGATAATCTTGAAACATGCCAACAGATCCGACTCCAGCGGCACGTAGTCCGGAGCCCAATAAGTGTGGCGGTACTCCTTCACGCCGGCTTGATATTTACCAGCCATAGATTCCTCCTAAAGTATCAGTCTAACTTGACCTGCAAAGCTGCAACCATTGGCGAATGTACAAAGCTCTTGTCATAAGGTAAAGTAAAAAGAAATTAATGTTACCTTTTGGAAAAGTATAACCTTGACAGCACGCCACCCTACTCTGCACCAACTACGCATATTCACAGTGCTTGCGCGTCACCTTAACATGACCCGCGCCGCAGCGGAATTACATCAGACGCCCTCTGCGCTGTCTATCCAAATCAAGCAGCTTTCAGAGCATACGGGTGAACAGCTCTACGAACAGATGGGTAAAAAGCTTTTTCTGACTGCCGCCGGTGAGGCGGTAGCACGCGCTGGTAACGACATCCTTCGCCGCCTAGATGCCCTAAATCAAGAACTGGATGCGCACCGCAATCTGGATGTAGGCACGCTTAATCTCTCCATCATCTCCACAGCAGAGTATTTTGCCCCGAGGATGGTGGGCATTTTTTGTGGAGAGCATAACGGCATCGAAGTCCACCTAGAGATCGCCAATCGGGATACCATTCTGGAACGACTCAAGCAAAATTTAGATGACATCTATATTATGGGTCAGGTTCCGGATGATATAGATGGTGTCGCGCATCCTTTCTTGGATAATCCGATTGTCGTTCTCGGTCCTAGCAATCATCCACTCGCCAACGAAAAAAATATTGCCCCTGAAAAGCTGAGTGAAGAGGCTTTTATCCTCCGTGAGGAAGGTTCAGGAACTCGTCTAACTGCTCAGAATTTTTTTCAGGACCGTGGCATACAATTGAAAGTCAGAATGACCATGAGTAGCAATGAAGCCGTAAAGCAGCTTGTTGCAGGAGGGCTTGGATTGAGTATACTTTCTCAAAATACGATTGCCGCAGAAGCAAACGCTGGTAACATTGCCATCTTGGATGTTGCCGGCTTTCCAATTATTCGTCAGTGGCATGCGGTACATAGAAAAAACAAACGCCTTACTGCGGTAGCACAAAAATTTGTAGAGTTTCTACTCAGACCAGACATAAATACAGCTTGCCTCAACAGCAAGATCATATCGCCTAGTCTGATAAAAAAATTGTAGCAGAGGCTTCTATCACCAAAACATCTTTCCCTCGGAATATCATGCGGCATAAGTCCACTCGTAGTCAGAAACACAAATATTGATGTATTATCAAAGATATCTTCAGAGACACTTGGAGTTCACATGACTTTGATGGCTCGATTCGTTGCGTTGGTTGGCACCTTACTCTGGAGTGCTGCATCCTTCGCGCTCCCTAGTACAGCTTTTTACTACGGAAATGGACCCCTACCATCTGGTTTCAAAAATTTTGACTGGATAATTGTGAACCCCGGTCCCAGTCGTCTTCCAAGCAGTTTTGCTGCGAATCAAACTCCCTTTGCTTATGCCAGCATTGGCGAAACTGTTCCTAGTAATAAAAACTACGAACAAATTCCTCACAGCTGCGATATGGGTACAAACCCTCAATGGGGAGGAAAAATCATCAACCTCAGCAGCGCCGCCTGCCGTTCCGATGTTATCGAAGATATTATTAATCCACTATGGCATCAAGGTTATCACGCCTTCTTCCTTGATACTTTAGATTCTTATAAGTTGGCAACCAAAACCCCTGAGGAAAGGGCTGCTCAACGTGCAGGTCTCGTCACGTTAATACATACTATTAAAAAATCATACCCCTCCGTAAAACTCATCGCCAATCGAGGTTTTTCGGTATTTCCTGAGATCAAAAATGATTTAGTAGCAGTTGTCGCTGAATCGTTGTTTAACGAATGGAACCAGTCTAAACATGACTATCAGAAGGTTCCGGATGATACACGCAAGGCTTTAACGGAAAAGTTAAACGCAGTGAAATCGTCTGGACTCCCAGTGATTGTTATCGACTATCTTCCCCCGCTTCTGCAAAGAACAGGATGGTGGAAAGATGCGCAAAAAATCAAATCACTAGGCTATATTCCTTATGTTACTGACGGCTCACTAACTGCGGTAGGTGCAGGGCTTATCGAACCCCTACCTAGACACATTTTGATGCTCTACAGCAGCAACGATTCAGAAGAAAATAGTTCAGCATTCAGTGCCGGCGTTATGCCAATAGAGTATCTGGGCTATATCCCCGTACTACATCGTCTCAATGAATCTTTGCCACCGGCACCGCAAGCGGGTGAGTACGCTGGAGTCATTGTCTGGAGTGACGGTGCAACAGTAAAAGACCCAAGCGCGTTTAGCCACTGGATAGACGACTGTAAGAAACAAGGTATTCCGTTACTATTCATTGGCGGTTTTTCAGCCAATGGAAATCCCCTAGTATACCAAACACTTGGACTAAAATCTTCATCATCGGCTACGCCCGCTACGCCCGCTACGCCCGCTACGCCCGCTACGCTCAAAGTGACCTCACAATCTCGTGAGTTTGGCTACGAAATTCCTGTGAAACCTAAAATTAGAGATTTCCGGTCACTGGAAGCTCCAGCAAATAGTCAAGTATGGCTTGGCCTTCAATCAAACTCAGGCGCACAAGAAGATGCGGCGGCTATCACCAATTGGGGAGGCTATGCCGTAGCTCCATACGTTCTGCGTACCTTACCAAACAAGGATACCCGCTGGGTAATCAATCCCTTTGCGCTTTATCGCAACACACTACGCCTTCCCGAAATGCCAGTTCCAGATACCACCACAGAAAGTGGTCGAAGACTATTTATGGCACACACCGATGGTGACGGTTTTGTCAGTCGTGCAGACTTTCCGCCGTATCATATAGCCGGTGAGACTTACATGCACCGGATCTTAGAGCGCTATAAGCTACCCTTTACAGGTTCGGTCATCGTGGGAGATTTACTACCTGGAGATCGCGGTCTTTATCCAGCACTTGCACCGCTTGGTGATAAAATTGCACGAGAAGTATTCAAACTCCCCTATGTAGAGATCGGTTCACACATGTGGTCACATCCTTTCAATTGGCCCGCTATTGAAGCCGGCAAGAACTATCCGGGAATTAACCTACCCGTACCAGGCTATCATTTTAGTCCCTACATGGAGGCGGTAGGTGCCGCAAAATGGATTGATAAGCACCTAGCTCCGCCAGATAAAAGGGTTGTTATAGATCAATGGTCTGGAGACTGCGAGCCTGATGCACAGGTAGTTGGTCTTGCTTATCAGGCTGGGCTCATGAACATTAATGGCGGGACCAGTTTTATCAGTAAAAAGGATCCCAGTATAACGGCTGTTCCACCGATAGGTATTTTCCGAGGTTCTTATCTTCAAGTCTTCGCACCAGATGCCAATGAAGACTATTTTACGAACCAATGGCAGGGACCATTTTGGGGGTTCGAGAATGTCATTCAGACTTTCGAAATGACTAACAAACCACACCGCTTAAAACCCATAGACATATATACACACTGGTATACCGGCACCAAACTCGCATCCTTAGCCGCATTAGAAAAAGTGTATAACTGGGTTCTGAAACAGCCTATTACTCCAATTTATATTGCTGATTATAGTCACATCGCTATAAATTTCTTTAAGATTCAGGTTGCTCGTCAAGATGATGGATTCCTGATTCAAGGGGTCGGAGCATTACGTGAGATGCGGATGCCAACCGCACTAGGCTATCCAAATATCGCAGAGAGTCAAAATGTGGCTGGATTTAACAAGAGCCCTAATGGTAACTGGTATGTACATCTGACTGCAGAACCTAGTGCCTACATTGCATTAACATCTGGTCGGGAGACCAAGCAGGCTTACATAGAAAGTGCCAACGCGCCTATTACACGATTCAAAGCACAAAACAATGGGTTTTCTGCCGAACTAAAAGGTAATGTTCCCGTACAAATACAGATGGAAAACGTCCATGGCTGCGTAGCTACACTAAACGACCATCGCGCCGACATTTCTCAGAACGGCAATATAACCAGCCGCTCCAAAAATATTACAATAAGTGTGGATTGTGGACAGAAATGACACGCCAAAAAAAATAAAAGTTTTTGGCATAACTCAGCTTTTATTACTATTTGTAGCAGTTAGTATACTATTCATATTTGTTGCAATGCATTATGGTTGGCAGCTGCGCCAAAGTGAGCAAGATGATGCTATTTCAGCGAAGCCACGAATCCAAACAGCACAACTTCTTGCTCGCAGTGGACAATTCGCAGCGGCTCGAAAACAACTCAGCCCGCTCTTAATGAATCGCAATTCCTCAAGCTTTAGATTGGCGAAGTGGTTATCTTGGAAACTAAATTGGGAAGAAAGCATGCAGTTAGCAATCGGAAGTGCCGCACGCTTAAGTGCTTTGAAAAAGCTCTCTGACGAAACTGCTCGAATGATACAACTCGGAGGATGGTCACCCGCACAATGGGAAATCCTTGCGAAAAGCTCCGCAGCACTCGGAAACCAAGAAGCATCAGCACAGGCTTGGACAGCAGCGGCACATTCTGATCCGAGTAACCGTATAAAATTTATCACCCATGCAGCCGCTTTTTGGGCAGCGAGCGGAAATCCAGCAAAGGCTGGGGCAATCTACTTTTGGCTCGCAATGCAAACTCGCAATCCCAATTCGCAGCAGCGTTTTTTTTTACAGGGCATCACGCTCAGTGAAGGCGCCGTAGGAGCTGATAAAACGCTCATCCTCGCTCAGCAAATAATAAACAAAATGCCCACAATAGAACAAAATACTAAAGTCAAACTGCGAATGGCACAGTTAGCGATGGCTGCAGGGAAACCGCAAATTGCGGCCAGTTTACTGCTTCAAGAATTAAATCGGGACACCACTCATTGATGAACAAATTTTCTTCTACATTTTTTATATGCTTGATCTGGTTCATCTCAGGATCTGATGCCTTTGCGGATCACTGGTGGAATAGGCCCGGTAGTCAAGCTCATATAGACGCCCATTATCTACAACTGAAGAAAAATCGTAATGAAGATTCTGATGCTTTCGCAGAGGCTCTTAAAGAAAGCCTAAAGACCGGCAAAGGGATGGGTTATCTTGATCAAGGCGGTGTTTCACCTAGCTGGTATAAGGCACCAATATCGGTAGAACCATTTCCTGGAACTTATCAAAAAAATATATATGATCTAGCGTATTCAGCCTTTCTGCAAAGTCATCAACTACAAAATGCTTATCGACTTGCTTGGACCGCCGTACAGAAAGTCCCGGATGATCCGATCTGGCACAGAAGACTCATCCAGGTAGGAACCTGGCTAGGACAACGCGATGAAGTAATGAAGCAATGGCACTGGTTAGCTACACATGGCGACGCTTCGGCAATTAAAAATACTATAACGCTGGCGTCTTCTCTCTCACGACCCGATATAATTGTAGAAATGCTCGCGCCTCAAGCTAAATTGGGTAAACTATCGCGGGATAACTGGAAAACATTGATTTATGCTTATGGCGAGCTTGGCCAACCTGAAAAGGCAGTGGCGGATATAGATGCCTCACTACGTATTCATAAGAGCCGTTTTCTGCTAGAACAAAAGGCATACTTGACCTACCAAATGGGTAAAATAAAAAATAGTCTGGATGCGCTTCGGCAAGTAACGCGACTATATGGTGCTGAACCCGAGATTGCGCTTAAAGAAGCGCAGTTGCAGAGCATGAGTGGGAATTACTCTAACGCACTAGAGGTCATGCAGTTAGCCAAATCTAAGGCCTCCGCGAATGATGTACCCTTTTGGCATCTCTATGCAATTCTCGCGTGGGAACAGAATGATCGCTCCGCAGCATTAGAATCCGAAAAAAGACTTTATATACTGGGTGCCGCAGACGAATATGATTATCAGCGTTTAATCATGCTTACGCAAGACCCCCTACCAAAAGCAGCTTTAGCCGTAGCTATGGCCGGATGGCACAAATTTAAATTACCAATTTTCTTTTTTGAAAGTATTGCGTTAGCTGCGAATCAGCAAGACTGGCATGAGCTGCGACAATTATTAGCACAGATTCCAGAATCTGATCCCATGGGTCTTAAGCAATATCCTGCTTACTGGATAGCTTTGGCACAATGGGAAGTATCGAATCATCGACCACAGTCTGCCCTGAATGCCTATGCACAAGGACTGGAACTGAGTCCCGGTGATCCTGTTATTCAGGAAGACATTCTATGGTTATTAGTGGATGAACATGACGAAAAGAATTTACGCGCAATATTAGTGGGAGATTTAGGCAGCTTTCCAAATTTACAAGCAGCTCTTATCGGCGCTATGCAAATTTTGCATCGACCTAATCTCGCTATGTATCTTCAATCTCAACAACGGATCCCTGCCGATGATCAAGCTCTACTAAATCGTGCTGATATTCTTAATAGCAATGGTCTGGATGGCTTAGCTTGGGCACAGCGTACTATTGTTGCTCAAGATATTGCACAAAAAATGCAGCGGAAAAACAAAAACAAGGAAAAAACATCTTGATAGCTTCTAGTAGATCATTCCTGCCAATGATGGTCTCCAAGCATAGATACTTAATCATCTATGCAATAAGTATCATATTAATCAACTGTTCAGAAATGGCTGGTGCAGCCCCTACCGTATTTCGTTTAGTTAACGAATCAAACAAAACTACCTTGCACGATGACAAATCTCAAAAAAAATATCCCCAAAAAAATACACAACCTAATATCGAACATGACAAAAACGATGTGTCGCTCACATCTTTGCAGATTCTAGCAAGAGCTTTATCAGCGGCTCCAAAGGGTGGAAATTTAACATCGCGTGTTCTTTTACGTGATGCAGAAGAAGGAGATTACTTACCAGCTATTACTTGGGCGATGGCCAATGGGTACTGGACACTGGCACAAACACTCATTCATGAAAACCAGAAGAAATTACCAGCTTGGGTTCGTCTGAGTATGGCACTTCATCAGCATGATCTAGTTAGCCTTACCGCATTGCTTAAGCATCCCGAATCACTCCCACCCAGCGATCTAGTAAGTGCTTACAGCATGCTTGATGATTGGCCGCGCGCGCAATACTGGGCTTTCAGAAGACTTCAGGATAATCCGCGCTCTCGTAACCTGCGTGAGCAATATCTTGATGCGGTAAAACATACTGCAAGTTATGCTAACATAAAAGAGAATATATTAAGATTCAGCGGGTTGCAAAGGAATAGCTCTAACCTATCAAGTCGCATATTTGTTAGTAACAACTGGGGAATTTTGTTGAGCGATCAATATACTTGGCAGTCAGCGGATACTCAGTCCATGCTTCAAAATACGCCGACAATTGAACAATCTGCCGATGCAGGTTTATTTTATCAGCAAAAAAGATGGTCGCTAAGTGGATTGTTAGGAACTCGCTCTGCCGCCCGGAACTTTATGGTGGGGAAAATAACCGGCAAAATTACTCTCCCACTAAATTTAAGTGTACAAAGCCAAATAGCATGGCATCAGCAAAGCACACAAAGCCCAGCTATGGCAGTAGCTGGAATGAAAAATATCGCAGATATTGAAATTGATCATAGTAATACTTTCTGGTCAGAAAGCCTATCAGCAAGTCGGATAAGATACCTGGGCCAAGATGAGGTGCCGGTGGGTACGGATTGGACAGCAGGAACCTCTCTACATTGGCTTGGGCGCTGGCATGATTGGCATTATTCCTTGGGACCTTTTGCAAGTATACATTCTATAACACGTAATAAATCTATCAGTGGAGTACTTGCAGAGGTCTTGCCTTCTGTAGATACCACGGTTGATAATCTACTAGCTGGAAGCTATGCAGATTACGGTCTAAATTTTATGCTCAACTCATCTATCCCCACACTTTCAGCACATTGGATACCATATTTGGCGATCAGTGTATACAATAACACCCTGTTTGGAATTCAATATCAGGTGGGTGCTGGAATACGCACACCGATTATAGGTCCAGATCAGCTGACTATAGTTTATAGTCAAGGTCAAGGTGGAAATGGGCTTGCACTCAATCAACAGCAGCTTAATATCAGCTACACGTACTATTTTTCACGATAGAATTTATTCAAGAGAGCATTCAAAAGGAGCAAGCCTTTATGAAGATAAATATAATTTTGGTGCCTATCATAATGTTAGTGGCAGGTTGTGCTAGTATAGATATCCAAAGTGCCAAACATTCAGATTTAAACACTAAAGCGCATTGGGCAGTATTACCGTTTGCGAATAATACAGATACCCCGCTAGCTAACGACAAGGCGGCAGCTATGACTAGCGCAATTCTACAGGTGAAAGGGGAGTCCATGATCGGAAATCTTCCAGCAGGCACACGCACCCAAGAACTTCTAGGTGGGGACTGGAAAAAAAGATATGACAAAGCGCTCAATGAAGCAAATCAATTAGGTGCTGAATATGCAATTGCTGGATCTGTCGATGAATGGAACTACAAAGCAGGAATAAATGCAGAACCCGCAGTAGCCATCACTCTATGGATCATCAACACGAATACTCAAAAGATCCTATGGACGGGCGTAGCAAGTGCCAATGGTGGAAGCTTATCGCATACCAGTACAAGCAGCCTTGCGCAAAGAATACTAACCAAACTCGTAAATCGTGCACTTAACAAATGATAAGAAGAAGGAAAACTTGGATAGGGTGGGTTGAGGCAATTGCTTTACCAGCAGTTGCTTTAGTAGTCAGTAGTATATTTGATCAAGAAAATCCTCTGTTAATTAATCAGCCTTTTCCGTGGCTATGGATAGCTCCTGTATTAATTGCCTTACGTTACGGGATTTTACCAGGATTATTATCTATTGGCGTACTAATGTCTAGCCTATTATGGTCACCACAATCTTTTAATAGTTGGGCGCCTGCAATACTGGGCGGGGGAATACTCACAGTTGTTTGCGGTGAATTCGCAAGAATGTGGCACTCTAAAAACGAACAAGAAATAATTAAGAACGAACTTTTCGAGGCACGAATTGAACATATAACTAATAATTTATATATCAGTCAAATATCGCACAGTAGACTTGAGCAAAATTTAATTTATAAACCGATTTCATTACGTTCATCCCTACAAGAGTTGAAACAATCAATTAAAGAAGAAAATGGAGTACTTAGTGGTGAGCTAGCAAGAAGAACCCTGTATCTTATTAATCAAAATTGTGGGGTATACTGTGCAGCTATTTATAAATTAGATTCACAAAATAATCCGATAGTAGTCGCTACCCTTGGAGATTTTGGTGAACTTAACGAGCTAGATCAAGTATATCTTGATACTATAGAAAGCCGTAAAAACCATTGCATTAATAATATAAATAACTTTTCTTCTAAAAGTTATATATCTGCATATATAATACCAGATAATTATTCAGAAAGTTCCTACATTCTAATCGTATCAGAAGTATCATTTTTCTCTATTGACAAACAAAACTTTCAAGTCATAGCCGTTATTTTTCAGTATGTTATTAGACAGGTTGCAAGCATTAAAAAAACCCATAATATATTTAATAGATGGCCAGATTGTCCTTTATTGTTCGCCCATGAATTCATGATATGCGCAGAACTTAAATTAAAATATGACGTAGATTCTGCATTGATTATATACGAAATTAAAGAAAATTCTGAAACAATAATCGCCGAATTAGTGAGAGCTTGCCGTGGATTGGATACCATCTGGATACATTCTATTGAAAATAAAACACAAGTTATCTTTTTGCTGCCATTTTCAGGATCAACTGCTATTCAAGGACATAAAAACAGGATAGAGCAGATTATAATTAAAAATAATTATGATATTTTTAGCGAGATTCAATTTAAGCACAAAGGCTATCTATTAGATAAGAACGATCCTATTAAACAACTTGATTTTGCTCTCACGGGTGCCGTAAGTTGATGAGCATTTTTCGCTTTGAATTACTCTTCTCTTTGCTATATTTTATTTATGTTTCAATAGCAATTATTCTACCCATTTTGATAGCTCCAAAATACTTCATTTTAAAAAATAGAAGTTTTTTCAATAAAAGAACTTATACGATAGCAATCGTAGTACTTTTTATACCAGTTTTAGGTATGGCTATCACCTTATCAATGGCGATAATTTTTAGAATAATTGCAAATAGACCAGTCCGCGAAGAAACCACAGTTATTTCAGTACCGGAATATAGCCATGAAATTTCACTTTTATTTTCCCACAATGGAATAGGTAGCATAGCTAATCGACTAAAGTTTTCTGTAAACGACAATGATCGAATCCGTTCTATTTCACAGATAAAGGAAAGCAATTTTAATGAACAATATCGACTTCTCCATTCTGCTCTGACAGATCCTGCAGAAGAAGTTCGATTGTTAGCATATAGTGCTATTGATCGTCGCGAGCATGAAAATACGGTACGCGTTATAAAGTTGAATAGTATGATTAAGTCAATTAACGATCCAGACCTAAAACTTAAGCTTCAACAAAATAAAGCTTGGCTAATGTGGAATATTAAGCATCAAAAAGATATTAAAAACAATTCTTCAGGCAGCAAAAAAAGATACGATGATTATCGCGATCTTGAATCTAAAACAAATTTTCTACCCTATTTTCTTAAGGGTCTAATTGAACTTGAGAAGAATAACTATGATTGCGCTATTGATGCATTCCATAATGCCAGCCTAAAAGAAACCGATTCTTTATTAATTATTCCGTTTCTTGCTAAAGCTTACTTCTTATCTGGCAAGTATATTGAAGTAGAAAATTTATTTAGGAATGCAGAAGTTATTAGACTATCACCTCGATATGGACTATCTGCACAGTTTTGGGGGGATATTCAATGACTAGTAACAACTCCACCGATTCTATCGATATATTATTAGTTCTTGAAGGTACTTATCCATACGTACGCGGCGGCGTCTCGTCGTGGATTAATAATATTATTTTGGGTTTTCCTGCATTGAAATTTGGGGTTATATTTCTCGGAAGCACTCGTAATGATTATTCTCAAAAACATTATGATTTAGCCTCTAATATTGTTTTTTATCGTGAATTTTTTCTCTATGAAAGACAAGAATTAACTGGTAAAAAGAAGAATTTAACGGAAACAAATATAAATAATATACAAGAGTCACACAAAGCTTTTAATAAAAATAATAGAATGCATAATCAATTCGATATAGAAAAACTTAAAAGTAACTTTAATATAACCCATAAGGATTTTTTAGAACATCGAGCAATCTGGGAGTATATAACTTCTACCTATGAATCCATTAAGAACAAACCGTCTTTTATTGACTATTTTTGGACAATTAGAGGGATGCATGAACCACTATGGTTATTGAGTCAAATTTGTTCTGAGATGCCGCACTCATCAATCATTCATTGCGCGTCTACTGGTTATGCAGGATATCTTGGTGCGATGATCTCCCATTCACAAAATAGTAGACTTATTATCTCTGAACACGGTATTTATACTAAAGAACGACGAATTGACTTAATGCTTGCCGAATGGATACCAGACCGCAATGCTTTAATTGAGCAGTCTAACACACAGATCAGTCATATTAGATCGTTATGGATTCGTTTTTTTGAAATCCTAGCACAAGTGGCTTATCAACAAGCACAATTTATTGTAAATCTCTATGGTGGTGCTCAGCAACTACAGATTAAGGATCAAGCTTCACCAGAAAAACTACTTACTATTCCCAACGGAATTAAAGTGTCAGATTTCTCAGAGTATCGTCATAGTTTTGATGATGTTCCAGCTGTTATTGCGCTCATTGGTCGTATTGTACCCATTAAAGATATCAAAACATACATTCGCGCTGCACATATTCTTTTAAAAAAGAATTCTAATATAATAGCATGGATCGTAGGCCCAGAAGAGGAGGATCCTGAATATTTTCTAGAATGTCAATTATTAATAGAGCACTTACAACTCGAATCACAAATACAATTTCTTGGCTATCAGTCGACAGCAGAGATATTAGGAAAAATTCGAGTATCTGTTCTTTGTTCTATTAGTGAAGGATTACCTCTAACTATCTTAGAAAGCTTTGCTGCTGGTGTTCCTGTTGTCGCAACCGATGTAGGCTCCTGCTCCGAACTTATTCATGGTCGAGATACTGATGACCAAAGTTTAGGAAGCGCAGGATATATTGTTGACATTGCAAATCCTGAAGCACTTGCCTCTGCTATTTTCTTATTATTAAATAATTCTACTATTTGGCATGAAATGAGTACAATAGGCATCAGCCGAGTTGAACGGTACTATCAGCAGTCACAAATGTTCTCAGCTTACGCTACTTTGTATCAAATTTAACGTAGGAGCAATTTATGGCAGGTATTGGTTTTGAGCTACGTCGAATTTTGAAAAATGAAAGTTATTTTGGTCTTCTTAAAGGATATACATATGCTGGCATTGTGGCTTCGGGACCTTGGGTTCTTTCAATAACTGGTATACTGCTACTCGGATTCCTAGAAAAATTCTGGAGCTCTAACCAATTCAAAATCATTCAATTCCAGGTTTCTGTGACCTATCTAATTTCATTTTCATTGATTATCACTGGATTTGTGCAATTATTTTTCACTCGGTTTATGGCAGATATATTATTCAGAAAAAAAATAGCCATGGTGGTTGGCATACTTTTCTTAATGATTTTTATTACAACAGTTTTATCTGGTATTTTTGTATTTATTACTGGATTCATGTATTTTAAAAGCGAACCTGAAGATTATATATTGCTAATGTCCATAGGATTTATTGAATTATCCAATATTTGGGTACTAACAATTATGGCAAGTAGTATAAAGGACTATAACGGCTTGGTTTTAAATTATTTTATTGCTTACTTTCTTATTATTGTAATTGGTTTACTATTATCAAATTATGGTCTCGATGGTTATCTCATCGCTTTTGATATTGGCCAGGCCATCCTTTTCGTCGGGCTTTTCGGTCTTGTTTGTTTTCAATATCCAGGAACAGAAAATCCTGATTTGTTTTCAATTTTAAAAACTCAAAAGTTATTTTATATTCTGATTCCAACTGGTTTTATTTTTAATGCTGCTATTTGGGCTGATAAAATAATGTTTTGGTTTAATCCCGAAACTAGTGGTACGGTTATTGGTCCCCTACGCGCCTCCCCAATATATGATGTACCCATTTTTCTTTCCTATTTACTCATAATACCTGGATTAGCTGTTTTTTTGATGCGCCTTGAAACAGATTTCGTAGAAGCATATAATAATTTTTACGATTCCATTAGAAATGGTGGTTTACTTTCCGAAATAATTTCTGCCAAGAATGATATGATAAGCACTGCCAAGCGAGGATTTATCGATATAATAAAAATTCAGAGTGTTGTCATTTTTATTACCATGACCTACTCTTCTCAAATTCTAAGCTTTCTTGGATACTCAAAAGATTATACAAGAATATTTGATTTTGATATTATCGGCGTAAGTTTACAGTTATTATTAATGAGCATTATCAATGTTTATTTCTATTTAGATCGCCGTGGTCGAGTCTTTTTTCTTGTTACTATATTCTTAATCGGAAATATTTTTTTTACAGAACTCACGCTAAAATTTGGGCCATTCTATTATGGCTCAGGATTTATGTTTTCTTTATTAATTGTTGACTTAATTGGTTTATATATGCTTAACGTAGATTTCACAAATTTAGAATATGAGACGTTTATGAAAAGTCATTATGGATAGTCCTTCTTGTATCGGAGATTCAATGAATACCATAAATTACAATTCTATCTCAACAGATACTGTACTGATTACTGGCGGAGCTGGATTTATCGGCTCTCATACCGCTGACTATCTTTTATCGTTAGGATTAAAAGTTCGAGTTCTTGATAACTTATCTAGTGGTAATCGCGATAATCTCCCATTAGATAATTCGCAAATTGAACTCATTATAGGTGATATTCGCGATGAAAATATTGTCCTTCGCTCGATGCAAGGTATCCGTCATGTTTTACACCTTGCCGCTCAGGTTTCTGTCGATAAAAGTGTTCACAATCCCGTCAACTCTTGTCAACAAAATATTGTAGGTTTTCTTACTGTGCTTGACGCAGCCAAGAGAGTGGGTGCACGAATCGTCTACGCCTCTTCTGCAGCGGTGTATGGAGAGCCTTTAACACTTCCACTTACGGAATCTAGTCCGACTAACCCTATCTCTCCTTATGGATTAGAAAAACTTACCAATGAAGCTTATGCTGCACTTTATTCTCGTCTCTATGAAACCTCTAGTCTCGGTCTTCGTTTTTTTAATGTTTACGGTTCACGTCAAGATCCTTCTTCACCCTACAGTGGTGTTATTACTAAATTTACACAAATGATTCGTGCAAATAAGCCTTTGACTATTCGCGGGGATGGGCAACAGAAAAGAGACTTTATTCATGTCAGTGATGTTGCACACGCCAATGTTGCTGCATTATTCTCTGACTTGTCTGGCGTGGTAAATGTTGCGAGTGGTCAATGCATCTCTATATTGGCTTTGACTGATGCGCTAGCACGCGCCCTGCGCACTACCTTCGATCTGCAATATGTTCCCGCTATTCCCGGTGATATACAAGTTTCCGCTGCTGACAACTCTCGCTTGCAAAAATCTCTTTATTCTCCAAAAATTCATTTAGTGGATGGATTACAAGAAGTTGAAGGAACTTAGTTGATGCCTCACTATGTAGAATATCCTATTCTAAGCTTATGAGCGCGCACCCTCTCCGTAATGTCCTCAAAGTAGGCAGCAATACTATGCTTTCCCGACTCTTGGGCTTTGCTCGGGACATTCTGCTGGCGCGTCTTTTTGGTGCCGGCGAAATGGCAGATGCATTTTTTGTGGCGTTTCGTGTTCCCAATCTTTTTCGCCGTCTTTTTGGCGAGGGCGCCTTCTCACAATCTTTTATACCGGTTCTCGGCGAATATCGCAGCCAACGATCACCGGAAGAAACCCAAGCCTTTGTAGCTGATGTTGCTGGTTGGCTCGCACTCACACTGGCAGTCGTCACCATTCTAGGGATGCTAGGCGCATCGGCTGTGGTCTATGCCATTGCACCCGGATTTGCCGCCAATGCCGATAAGTTTCATCTGACGGTCGAACTGTTGCGGATTACTTTTCCCTATCTCTTTTTAATCTCGCTCGTCGCCCTAGCTGGCGGCGTGCTTAACACTTATGGACATTTTACCGTTCCCGCCTTTACCCCGGTTTTTCTGAATCTCAGCATTATCGCCACAGCCATATTCTGGGCACCACACCTCGCGCAACCCGCTATCGCGGTGGCTTGGGGCGTACTCATCGGCGGCGTACTGCAGTTATTGTTTCAATTTCCGGCACTGAAACGTCTCGGCTATTTGCGCTGGCCCCGCCTGCGTCGCCGGGACCCCGGAGTAGCCAAGCTGCTGCGGTTGATGGGGCCAGCGGCATTCGGCGCTTCCGTTGCCCAGATCAATTTATTCCTGAACACCATCCTCGCTTCCTTGGTTGGTGCTAATGTGGTTTCCTACCTGTACTATTCTGATCGTCTGGTTGAATTTCCTCTTGGTGTGTTTGGTGTTGCCCTGGGTACTGTTGTACTACCTCTACTTTCCCGCCAGGCAGCGGAACGCTCTGTGCATTTTCCCGAAACGCTGGATTGGGCCTTACGTCTCACTTGGCTGATTGGCTTGCCAGCTACCGTGGGACTACTCCTACTGGCGCAACCGCTGTTAATCAGCCTATTCCGTTATGGTGCTTATACGGCGCAGGATGCTTGGCAAAGTAGCCTGAGTTTAATAGGTTACGGTTTGGGGATTTTGCCCATCATTGCCGCCCGGGTACTCGCACCCGCTTTTTATGCCCATCAGAACACGCGCACCCCTGTTCGCTTTGGCATGATCAGCGTTGCCGTTAACATCGCAGTCAGCCTGATTCTGGCGTGGCCTTTACAGCAATTGGGGCTCGCCCTAGCCACCACAAGCGCAGCCCTTGTAAATGCCGCGCTGCTTTGGCGTCGACTGCAGCGTGATGGCCTCTATCAGATGCAACCAGGATGGCCTATCTTTTTACTGAAGACTTCCGCTATGGCGATCCTCATGGGCTTAGTGTTATTTTGGTTGCGAGGTGACACGGCCCTCTGGCTCACCATCTCGCTCTGGGAGAGATTGTTGAGAGTGCTTGGACTGGTATTTCTCGCCGCCGGCATTTATCTCGGCGGATCATGGATTTTAGGTGTCCATGAGTTGCGCGATATTACCCGAAGGAGATCGCACCGTGCTTGAAACGGACGGATTACACGGACATGGAGATACGGTCTTCGCCATACAACGGCCCGGACAAATCCGCATATTTACGCTCTCCGAGGCTGAGCAGGTGTTTCCCTTAGTGCGTAGCATTACTGCGCAAGCCTTTGACGAACTGGTACCGATTCTGGATTTCATGCGCGCGAATATGGAAAACCATCGGGCGTTGCAGCAGCAAGAAACCCATTATGAAGACATCGTGCAGCGCTGGATCAACAAGATGGAGCGTCTCGGCGTGGTCGTCTCGGGGCTCTGGTTGATCGATTTTGATACCGGCGATGGTTATTTATGCTGGCGTCATCCAGAACCCCATCTGGGCTATTACCACGGCCATGATCAAGGCTTCGGGCAACGTCGTCCTCTTGCCGAAATTATTCGTGAACAAAATCCCCGCTGGGCAGGCTCCGCATCCACAATCTAGGGTTATTGGTGAATTTACGTTAAGATGTCGTCATTTTTCCGCACAACGGACGCACATAGCCCCAGCATGCAATTTCCCGAATTCCTTCAGCGTCGCGATCAGCGCCCGTCTCGACAGGCCCAGGCAGTTACCATTGGGAATTTTGATGGGGTGCATCGTGGACATCAGGCTCTACTACAGTCCCTCGTACAAAGCGAAATGCCGACGGCTGTGCTGACTTTTGAACCGCTACCCCGCGAATTTTTTCGCCCCCTAGAAGCACCGCCCCGATTGAGCAGTTTGCGTGAAAAAATCATCGCCTTGCGCGGATTCGGAATCAGTCAGATCTATTGCCTGCCCTTCGATTTGGCGCTTGCTCGTCTTTCTGCCGAAGACTTTATTACCCAGATCCTCGTCGATCGTTTACGGTGTCGATTACTGGTCGTGGGCCATGACTTTCGTTTTGGCGCTGCCCGGCGCGGGGATCTGGACATGCTCCAGCATTTTGGACGCAAACATAACTTTCAGGTCGTAGAACAACCTGCTTATATGATCGAAAATCAGCGCGTCAGCAGCACCGGAATTCGCCAATGCTTACAGGCTGGAAACCTTCATCAGGCGAGTTCTTGGTTAGGCCGCCCCTACACGCTTTGCGGTAAAATCATTCATGGTGATCATCTTGGCCGCGAATTGGGTTTTCCGACGGCCAACATTCCTCTGCATCGACGCAGGGTTCCCGTACAAGGAATTTTTGCCGGTCGCTTGCGCAGTACCCAAGGAACCTGGATGGCGGCCATCAGCATCGGCTTGCGGCCCACCGTTGACGGCAAAAAAATGGTCTTGGAAGCACACTGCTTAGATGCCGGCGACCCGAACCTCTATGGCCAACGTGTCGCGGTAGAGTTGCACCACAAGCTGCGTGACGAAGAAAAATACAGCGATCTCGACACACTCAAAACCGCCATTGCGCACGATGTAGAAAACACCCGCCAATATTTTAACGAACACCCTTAGGATTCTGACGCCTCATGGACTACAAACAGACATTAAATCTCCCGCAGACGGATTTCCCGATGCAGGGCAAATTACCCGAACGTGAACCCGCCACGCTGGCCCGCTGGCAGGAGCACGATTTGTATCAATCCCTGCAAGTGGCACGCGCAAAGCATCCCGCTTTTGTCCTCCATGACGGGCCGCCCTACGCCAACGGCAAAATTCACATCGGTCATGCAGTCAATAAAATCCTCAAGGATATGATCAACAAAAGCAAACTCAGCGAGGGATACCGCGTACCTTACGTCCCCGGCTGGGATTGTCACGGTTTACCCATCGAGATCCAAGTCGAAAAAGAGCTGGGACGACCCGGCGAAAAAGTCAGTGCCCAAGCCTTTCGCAACGCCTGTCGGGCCTATGCGGAAAATCAGATTGTGGGTCAGCGTCAAGATTTTGAACGGCTCGGTATTCTCGGCGATTGGCATCATCCGTATCTCACGATGCAGTTCGCTGCTGAGGCCAACATCCTCCGTGAACTCGGTCGTCTCACCGTCAATGGTCAGGTGGTGCGCGGCGCCAAACCCGTCCATTGGTGCGTAGACTGCGGCAGCGCTCTCGCCGAAGCCGAGGTGGAATATCAAGACCGCACTGATCCTTCCATTGATGTGGCTTTTACGGTGGTTGATGCTGAAAACCTGCAGCATCGTCTGGGCCTGAAACAGCCGGTAAACGCCAGTATCGCCATCTGGACCACCACCCCGTGGACACTGCCGGCCAACCAGGCCGTGGCCGTAAATCCCACCTATCTCTATCGTCTTCTGCGCAGCGGTGATCGCCAGATTATCATCGCCGCCGAACTGGCCGAGAGCACCCTCGCCCGTTATGGAGAGACTGAAACTACGGTACTTGCTGAATTCTCCGGTGAGGTACTCGAAGGGCTGAGGCTGCAGCACCCTTTTCTTGATCGTGAAGTACCCGTCATCCTTGGCGCTCACGTCACGCTGGAAGCTGGAACGGGTTGTGTGCACACTGCACCTGCACATGGTGTGGACGATTTTGAAGTAGGCCGTCGCTATCATCTACCTGTGGACAGCCCCTTGCAGGATAATGGTCGATTGCGCGACGACCTGCCTAACGGTTTAGGTGGCCTGAATATTCGTCAGGCTAATGAACGTATTACCGAACTGCTGCGCGAGCAGAATGCCTTACTGCATTTTGAAAAAATCCGCCACAGTTATCCTCACTGCTGGCGTCACAAGACCCCCCTGCTTTTTCGGGCGACGCCGCAGTGGTTTATCAGCATGACCGCCAACGCGTTGCGTGATAACGCCATGAAAGCCATCCATGATACCCGCTGGATTCCCGACTGGGGCAAGGAACGTATAGCCGGCATGATCCGCCAGCGTCCGGACTGGTGTATCTCTCGTCAACGCGCTTGGGGAGTTCCTGTGGCGCTGTTTTCTTGCGCACAATGCAACGAGCCATTACGCGATGCCAGCACCTTCGAACGCATTGCTCAAGCCGTAGAGAAAGACGGCGTAGATGCCTGGTTTAACCAATCCGCCGAGCACTTTTTGCCAGTCGATGCGCGCTGTAGCGCCTGCGGCCATGATCATTTTCACAAAGGTACCGATATCCTTGATGTCTGGTTTGATTCTGGCTCAACGCACGCCTTCGTATTAGAACAGCGCCCAGAACTCCATAGTCCTGCGGACTTGTATCTGGAAGGTTCCGACCAGCATCGTGGCTGGTTTCAGTCTTCCCTGATCGAATCTGTAGCCAGCCGTGGACGAGCACCCTACAAAGCCGTACTCACCCACGGCTTTACGGTCGACGGAGAAGGCCGAAAAATGAGCAAATCCATCGGCAACGTTATCGCACCCCAGACGATCATTGATCGCTACGGTGCAGACATTCTTCGCCTGTGGGTAGCTTCAGCCGACTACCGCAGTGAAATTCCCATTTCTGATGCTATTGTCAAACAACTGGGAGATAGTTACCGGCGCATTCGCAACACAGCGCGCTACGTGTTGGGCAACACCCACGACTTCAATCCAGAAAACGATGCCCTGCCCATAGACGAGCTGCTGGAAATGGATCGCTGGATGTTGACGCGTACCGTACTTCTGCAAGAAGAAATTCGCGCGGCCTACAATGAATATCATTTCCTGCGGGTACAGCAAAAATTACATCATTTTTGTTCGGTGGATCTCGGCGGTCTCTATCTGGATGTGCTCAAGGACCGTCTGTACACGACACCTGCAGCCTCTCGGGCCAGACGCTCGGCACAAACCGTGCTCTGGCAGATACTGGAAGCCATGGTGGTGTGGATGGCTCCCATTCTGAGCTTCACCGCTGAAGAAATTTGGCAGGAAATGCGTGGTCGTTCGGCACCCAGTGTATTTTTTGCCGAATACCCCACCTTAGCCATGCCTGCCGACGCAGCGCCACTTATTGAACGCTGGGAGCGCCTCAACCAATTACGGGATGCGGTGAATGCGACTTTGGAACCATTGCGGCAGGAGAAAAAAATTGGCTCCGGCCTCGATGCAGAACTACAGATATACGCCAACCAAGAGTGGCAGGACTTCCTCAGCCCTCTTGCTGAAGAACTGCGCTTTTTCTTGCTCACCTCCAGTTGCACGCTGATGCCTTATCCTGAAAAACCCGAAGACTGTTCAGAGACTCTGCCGGGAGTGGCTCTCACCGTTGTTCCCAGCACCGCCGCAAAATGTGGACGCTGCTGGCATCGTCGTCCAGATGTTGGGTCCGTGGCGGAACACCCGGAACTTTGTGGGCGCTGTATAACGAACCTCAACCTACCGGGCGAAACACGGGAGTTCTGCTGATGCTACGTTATCTTTGGTTGTCCCTAGCCGTTATTTTTATTGATCAGGGCGTTAAGCTCTGGCTGAGTCATATTTGGCGCGTGGGTCAAGGTATTGTGGTGGTTCCCGGTCTTCTCAATTTTCGATTGGTCCATAATACTGGGGCTGCCTTTAGCTTCTTGGCTGGCGCGGGCGGTTGGCAACGCTGGTTGCTCATCGCCATCGCGTTGCTGGTCATTATCGTCATCGTCGCCATCCTCCGACGCCTTAAACCCGGTTCGGGCTGGACCGCTGTTTCTCTGGCACTCATTCTGGGTGGCGCAGTCGGCAATTTGATTGATCGCATCCGCCTCGGCTATGTGGTGGATTTTATAGGTGCGCACTGGGGAAGTTTGTATTGGCCCTATTTCAACATTGCCGACAGTGCTATTTCTATTGGTGCGGTTATTCTGGTTATTGATGCCTTCCGCAAACACTAATGGAGCCTAGCAGGCCCAAAGTGTCGACGATCATCCCCATGATTGCCGAGGTTGTCGCTAAATAGTGACGATTTTAATCAGTCTGATGGTTTATCATTCCGCAACACATTGTTTAATTGAGCAATCTCATATTGGCATGCTCCTTGCTTACTGCTTATCCATAGCTTTGAGTATAGGAGATACCCATGGACAGCAGCGCAAATTTACTGGCAGCCTTGCGAAGAGTTCGCCACTTTCCCAGCTATTCTTCATTTATGGCCGGACATGAACGCCAACGGATCAAACGAGAGCTGCAAAAACGCCTGCTCCGTTTACGTCGCCAAAGAAACAGCCATCACTGGATGCGTTTTGCAGCCAAACAGCAACAGCACGCCAGCGTACTGCTGCAACAAATTTTTCACTGAAGCTCAGACATAACGAGCGAAGAGTTGATCAATTACATAAGTATCATCAAGACAGTATAGCTTCACTGATACCGAGGACTCAGCGATCCACAGGCTGATTGGCAACCATAGACCGGAAAGCGGTCTTCACTCCCCTCTATATCATTTTATATCCGGAGCGGTGGCACTTGGACGTGGATCACCGGCAGGAGTTCTATCACATGGCGGTATAGCAAGATCGTACTAGTCGATTTGTCATTCTGACTAAAGATGTAAGATTGACCTGTAAAGGCGGTATTGGAAGGCTTCGCTCGACGCCTGCGCAGGTTTTCCAAGAGATTGAAGAAGACTCTGAACTTATGACCGAGGTCGAGAAAGGGCGCGACATGCTGAACAGGGAATACGCATCCATCTGCGGGTTTACTGTACCGATCCCCACAGCCCCTAGCAGCGCCAACCTAATGAAAAAATAACTCAACACTCAGACAGACACCCCTAAAGGAAGGAATTTATCGCAATACGCCCAGCAACGCTTGACTAAGGTTGCCGAGATAACAAATAATAGATCCTAAAATCCTTGAATTTACGCACATCCGAAGAAGTAATGACAAACAATATCAAAGAGTTAAGCGGCGGTTTTGCAGTTTTGAATTGGAAGCACCTTCTGTAAGTCTGTCGAAAGGATTGACCTGTATGCTCAAATCGGTAAGTTCAGAGATGGGCAGCTTTCGTATAAGGATAATCCATGAAATGCATAAACGTTTTATCTCTGGTGCAAGCACGTGAATCTTTAGATAAAGATGTCTATAATAAATATTTAAACCATTTCGAAATATGTTTGAAAAACGAAGAAATTGACGACTTGAATTCGTTATTGAAAAACTTAAATAATTCAAACAATAATAATTATAATGGATTTTTAGTTGGCTATAAAATCCCACAAATTGGCAAAGAGTTTGACTTACTCAGGTTCGGTAATGAGAGTATAATAAATCTGGAACTAAAAAGTAAATGCACACGAGAAATAATAATTAACCAGCTAGAAAGAAATAAATACTATTTAAGCTTTATGCGTAAAACAGTGCATTTATTAGCATATGTTTCAAGCGAAGAAAAGCTATACTATCTAAATAACGACAATGAATTAATCGAAACTAATTTCGATGATTTAGATCAATTACTAAGCAAACAAAAGATTAATTATGTTGATAATTTTGATGAACTATTTAATCCTTCAAACTACCTGGTTTCTCCATTTAACTCTACGGATGAATTTATAAAAAATAGCTATTTTTTGACTAGCCATCAAGAAGAAATAAAAAAACTAATAATGAAATCGTTTGACGAAAGCAATCACAACTTTATTTCAGTCACAGGTAGCGCCGGAACGGGAAAAACTTTATTAATTTATGACATAGCTAAAACCATAATAGATAAAAATAAAAAATATTTAATAATTCATTGCGCAAACCTAAACGATGGGCAGATTTATTTAAACGGTATGGATTGGAATATAATCCCAATAAAATGCTTAAACAATCACAATCTGTTAGAATATGACGTCGTAATAATTGACGAAGCACAACGAATTAATCCTGATCAGCTTGAATACATAATCAATGAAATAAAAAAAGGAGCTGGAAACTGCATATTCTCATATGACAAGGCTCAAACATTAGCCGAGAAGGAGGAGAAAAATGATATCGAATCAAAAATCAAAGCAATAGATCAGATTGCTACACATGCGCTAACGGAAAAAATAAGAACAAATAAGGAAATTTCCACATTCATTAAAATGCTTTTCAATAGCACAAGGAATATTCCCAATCCGAGAAATAAAAATATTGAATTAAATTATTTTAACTCACCTGAAAGCGCGAAAAAATACCTTGAAACGTTAGACGAGAGCGAATGGGAGGTACTTTACTTTACACCATCACTATATAACAGAGAGTATCACGAAGAATACTGCAATCCTGCGAAACAAACATCTCATAAAGTTATAGGGCAGGAGTTTGATGGTGTTGCTGTGATTATGGATAAAAACTTTACTTATAATTTACATGGTAAGTTGATATACAGCGGAAAGGCACATTATGATCTGGAAAGAATGCTTTTCCAAAATATAACACGGGCCAAGAAGAAATTGAATTTGGTGGTGATTAACAACGAAAAAATACTAGAGAGGTGTTTGTTCATTTTAGAGTAATAAAATTTTTTAGCTTATGCAGGCAGTTAGCACTACGCTCGTTCTGACGACTCTCAGTGTCATGCGATATGCACAAACGTGGCCCCGTCAGCTGCTCGGCATATAGCCGCTAAAGTATGAACTGTAGATCAACCCCACGGCACTCGCGAAGATCCGGCAGCGCTCCAGATTGCGGGTGCTGTACCCGCCCCAGTTCTACTGATTCTTCAACTCGCCAAAACTGTTTTCTGCATCGGCACAGTCCCAATACAACTGGGCAATGCCCAGAATACTATCCGGGAGATCTGTCACTAATACCGGGGACGTTCATACATGCAAAACTTTCATTTAAGTTCTTGATATTTTATGCTACTACTTCGTCGGATGTACGGAAACCCAAAGATTTTTCTGGGTCGATGATTCACTATCGGCGAACAACTCCGGATACTTGTGCCGCCAATTCCGGCAGCGCCGTCTGCACAGTATCCCAAACCACGTCGAGATTGATGTCGAAATAACCATGGGCGATGCGGTTGCGCATTCCGCGCATGCTCCGCCAAGGTATTTCTGAATGCTCTTCCGCATACTTAGGGTATATGTCCATTACTTTAGTTGCGGCCTCACCGATAATGATGAGATTCATAATAACAGCTTGCTGAGTGCGCTTGTCATTTAAGAAATCGATTTTACTCAACCCTTCCATAAAGCTACACGCATCAGTCGCCGCTTGTTTTATATGATCAAGGTAGTCAGGAAGTCGATTCTCGCTCATACCGGCCGCGCTTCCTCAAGCACTTTAGCGCGGAACTTCAGCGGTATATCTGCGGGAGTCAGCAGATCGACGCGAACGCCAAGCAAAGACTCCAGTTCGCAGTGTAAACCACCTAGGTCAAACAACGTTGCGCCTGGCAGCGCATCGACCAGTAGATCGAGGTCGCTGCCGTCTTCATCGGTACCATGTACTGCGGAGCCAAAAACACGCGGATTCGTTGTGGGAAAGCGACTTACTGCTTCACGCACCTCATTGCGATGAAGTTCAAACGCGAGCGATGGGCGCATAGCATCTCTCCGATTCTCAATATAACGAGTAAATAGTGTATGGTATTTTCATCTTTTTCACATCCTCCGACCTCTACAATGGTCAGTGCAAAAGCAGTTGGCCAATCAGCCTCGACGACTCGTAATGCTGCATTTCAGACCATTTCACAGGGCCCAGATCAACGCCACTGCAGTGCCGTGGAGCAGTGCGGCCTGTATTCTTGCATCACGAACATGAGGTCAGCACCGATTTAAAACGAACGTTGCAGAAAAGGCGTGGAGCAGCTTGTACGCTGCGTAGCTACAACAGATTTTTCACTGAATCCTAAACACAAGCGCGCTGCAAGTCTTTTGCACACTCTTGAAGCCATTGCCAGCGTGCCACCCATTCGTGTACGGGATAGGGAGACGCCCCGGCCATGGCTTGGCGGAAAGCCTCTAGATCTTTTTCGGTTTGTTTAAGAACACTCAACAATCTTCGTAAGCGACCGGGATCTCCCTTACGTTTGGCGGATTCTATGGCCTCTCGGGCAACCGCCAGAGCACGCGGAAAATCCATGGCCTGGCGCAAAGCCGCATCCCGTTTTTTGCGCTCACCGCCACCCTCCCGATCCAAAATGCGAGGTACCCGCTGTTGCCATTCTTTCAGCAGGTCTAGGGCCTGTTTTTCAAGATCCGCGCGCAGCTTCTCCACAGAGCCAGCCAACAGCCGAGCACTTTTCGCCTTGCGGTCCTCGTGACGCAAGCGCGCTTGTTGCGTAAGACTTAACGCTAGGTCTTGTTCACCCACTAGGCCATCGGCAATAAGCAACTTACCGAGACGTTCGCCCCCTTCCCGCTGACGGCTGATCGCACGTTCCAGTTGTTCGGCAGAAATAAATCCTCGTTGCAGCAATACCTGTCCGATACGCCGCTTTTCTTCTTGTAATGACATATTTTATCCTAAGTAAAGAACCCCTCTTTGCATAAACACGCAAGTCGGCGCAACAGCCAGCCTATAGAAATATTATTCTCTAGGCTCGTTACCTAGCCGCCATTTGATACTGCACCCAATACTCGGCGAAGCCTGAATGGGTGCTGCGGCGCCAGCGAGAACAGCTTTGACGGCGGCTGCCAAATCTTCACCAGTCACCGGTATGTCATTTTTAGGACGGCTAGCATCAAATTGTCCGTGATAAAAAAGTGTCCCCGCTTTGTCAAAAAGGAATATATCAGGGGTGCAAACTGCATTAAAAGATTTGGCAACATCCTGATGTTCATCAAATAGATAGGGGAAAACATAGCCAGCACGGGCAGCCTCGGCGGGCATTTTTTCTGGGGCATCCTCTGGGTAGGTAATCGGATCATTACTGTTTATAGCGACTACCTGTAATCCTTCGCTTTGCCATTGTTGGGCTAATTCACCCAAACGCTTGCTGATATGGACTACGTAAGGGCAGTGATTACAAATAAAGAGCACCAGCAAAGGCTGACCTTTGCTCTGATTACTGCACCACTGCCCTTCTTGTCCACCGAGCGGCAGACAAAATTGCGGCATGGCGCCGCCTACGGGTAAATCTTTTGCCGTCATTGCCATATTTGTTCTCCTTGATCTTCATTCCATATTTTCATCAAAAATTGAGTGGGGCCAGCGCACTCAGCGCGTTACGACGATGCCGGGCAAAATGCGCGAGGTACTTCAATGAGCTACCGCCGTCAGCGTCCAACTGCCATCCTTCCCGTTCAGACGGAGGCAATGTTGATGGTGTTGCAGCAAACTGGAACGATGCCCCACACTGATAATAGCTGTCTCTGGCAACACATCAATCAGCAGGCGGTAAAGTTCATCTTCCGCCGGCTCATCCAGCGCGGAACTCGCCTCATCCAGAAATACCCATTGTGGTTTCTGCACGAGAATACGCGCAAAGGCAAGGCGTTGCTGCTCTCCCAAAGACAACAGATGGGACCAGAGCCGAGCGTCTTCGAGTTTGTCACTCAGCGTATCCATGCCGACCAACTTCAAAATCTGCTGCAACTTTAGGTCATCCACGTTGGCACCGCCAAAAGGATAGACCAGCACGTCGCGCAAGGTCCCCAGCGGTAAATAGGGTTTTTGGGGTAGAAAAAGGGGACGGTCACTGGCGGGCAACTCCACCTCGCCTTCTCCAAAGGGCCAGATTCCAGCTAAGGCCCGCACTAAGGTGCTTTTACCGCCACCAGATGGCCCCATAATGAGTAGCCTTTCACCGCGACGTACCTGTAGATTCAAGTCATGCACCAGTTCGCGACCATCGGGTAAGCGCACATTCAGATTTTTGACTTGCAGCTCATCGCCGTCTTTGCGCTCAATCTGATAGTGCGTTTCGCGAATCACCCGCACTTCGTCCATGGACTGCTCAAAAAAGCGGAGACGATCCACCACCGCGTGCCAATTCGCTAAGCTGCTATAACTGCTGACAATGAAGGAAAGCGCTCCCTGTACCTGACTGAAGGCAGAAGCGATCTGCTGGAGCCCCCCAATCCCAATGGCCTTATTCACAAAATAAGCGGGCAGGCTCACCAGAATCGGAAAAATAATGGCCGCCTGACCGTAACCGGAAACCCACCAGTTAAGACGCATGGAACGCCAGATAATACGCCAATAGTTCGCATAAACGTTACTAAAGCGTTGCAGAAAATGATGACGTTCTTCCGTCTCGCCACCATAGAGCGCCACACTTTCGCTATTTTCACGCAGCCGCATCATGCTAAAACGAAAGTCCGCCTGAAAGCGTTCTTGATTGAAATTCAGTTTGATCAGCGGTCGACCAATCAGTGCCGTCAGAATCGTTCCAATAATCGCGTAAATCAGTGCGGCCCAGACCAGATAACCGGGAATGGTGTACAAAGCGCCCTGCCAAGGAATGGTAATCATGGCGGACAGTTCCCAGAGCATAAACACAAAAGCCACCAACGTCGTCACCGAACTGAGCAGTCCGATCACAATATTCAAGGTCTGATTGGTAAAGCTGGCGAGGTCTTCGCTAATACGCTGATCGGGGTTATCCGTACCGTCGCCCAACACCTGCATTTGGTAGAAAGTGCTTTTCGCCAGCCAAGCGTCCAGATAATGTTTGGTGAGCCAGCGTCGCCAGCGGATTTCCAGCATTTGCGTAAAAAAAGTCTGGGAGACTGCCGCAATGATGTAGGCAGTGGCTAGCAGTAAAAAAATCAGCATCTGATGCCAAGCGGCATCCACCGCAAAGTGTTGCAGGGCATTCCAAAAGACCGCATACCATTCGGTAATCCGGTAAGAAATAAATACCATAAACAAATTGAGGATAATAATCATCGCGAAAACGCTGCGTGCCATCCAGCGCTCTTCCGAATGCCACCAGTAAGGCTTGGTGATTCGCCACAAGTCACGGAAAAATGCCCCGTTAAACTGCTTCATGGGTGTTCTCCCTGACAATCACTTCCACCATTCCAACGCTCCTTAATCTTCTAAACCCCACAGGCTTAAATCTTGCTAGACTCACAAAGAAAGTCTTTACCGTAAATCTCAGGAGAATAGCATGGCTCAATCCAAAAACCATTCCCGCCGCCACTTTATTGGCGGACTTGCTGCGGTCGCCGGCGTCGGGGCGCTGGCCGTCAGCAGCCAGAGCAGCGCCGAGAGCATGATGGGTCCCACCAAAAACAAGGTGGTTTTTCAGCTGAATAAGTCTGATGCAGCTTATGTCCTCGATATCCTGCACAGCGCCGCCGTGGTACTCGGACATTACAACAGCGATGCCGATATTGTCATAGACTGTTTTGGCCCCGGTTTGTGGCTCTTGGTCAAAGCCCCCAAGAACCATCAGCATTATGAAAAATTTATTATGGAACAGGTAGAAAGCCTACATATGTACGGGGTCGTTTTTAACGCCTGCGAACAAACCATGAAAACGATTCATATTGATAAAGCGGATTTGATTCCTCAGGCTACTCCGGTATTCAGCGGTGCCGTGGACCTCATTACCCTGCAGCAAAAAGGTTACGCTTATATCGCTTGGTAAACAGGATTAGCTGAGCTGGCGATTTTGCAGGACGGGTAAATTAGTCCGGCAACGCTGCAGAAAGTGCTCGTCCATCATGGCCATTGCTACCCCTGGGCCCTGTTCTATACGGGTCAACACTTGGCCCCAAGGGTCGATAATCATACTGCTCCCATAAGTCCGACGGCCGTTCTGGTGCAGGCCACCCTGATCGGCCGCAAGTAAGTAAGCCTGATTTTCAATCGCTCGGGCTCGGAGCAGGCATTCCCAGTGCGCGACTCCGGTTTGTTGGGTGAAAGCGCTGGGTACCACCAGTAATTCGGCGCCAGCGTAGCGACGGTAAAGCTCGGGAAAACGCAAGTCATAACAGATGGAAAGCCCCATGACGCCCCAAGGGGTTTGCACGGAAACCGGCTCATGACCTGGTGCAATGCTGCGCGACTCCCGATAACTTTCATCGTCGGCAAGATCTACATCAAAAAGATGAATTTTGTCATAACGTCCACGCCGCTGACCTTCGGGATCAAATACCAGACAAGTGGCGTAGCAGCGTCCATCCGGAGCCGATATAGGAATACTGCCGCCCACGAGCCAGAGTCGGTGGCGACGCGCTTGATTCGCCAACCAGGTCTGAATCGGACCCTCACCGTCCTCCTCCATGAGGGCCAACTTGTCCTGTTCATGCTGGCCCATAAACGCGAAATTTTCGGGCAACAAGACGAGGTCTGCACCACCCGCTGCAGCCTCGGTGATTAATACTTCGGCATAGGCGAGATTTTCTGCCAGCACCGCTGATGAAACCATTTGTATAACGGCAAGTTGTGCGCCCATGGTCAGTGATCCTTTTCGGCAGGAGCAGAAATCTGCAGTTGAGTCAGCATAGGATGCGCCCAAGATCCACCCGCATGATAGCGCCACTCTAGCACCTTACCAGAATCTCCAAAAAGAGCCGGACCAAGGAGTGGAAAATGTCCGAGCAACCAGTCAAAACTCTGCAGGGGATACACCTGCAAATTAAGATCCATGCTGCGCTGGGAGAGATTGAAGGCACCCTGCCCGCTCATGGCCAAGGCGCTGGATTTCAGACTCAGATCCGAGGTCCGGGCTAGGCCCTGCGCCAAGTCAAAATGGGCAGAGAGCTTGGAGAAAAACAAACCGTCACCAAAAAGTGGCCGATAATCAAAAGTCAGCAAGTCTTTTAGTAAAGTGGTCGGGTTCAGGAAAACCAGCCAGGAAACTTGGGTGCCTATTTTTTTGAGACGACCATTTTTCAGGATGGAATGCACTTTGCCGGTAACCGTCTTGAGGGTGAAATCCCAAGGGGCTCCTGGCCACGATAATTGACCGTCATAAGTAGCCTGCCCATACTCCAAGCTGCGCATACCGAAATCCTCCAGAATAGGCGCAATATTATGGCTGTGAATACGGCCTTGAAATGTGGTGGTATTTTCATCATGCGCATGCCATTGACCGACGAGATCCCAGTCACTGTTTGCCCAACGCCCCTTCAGCGCCGAAATGTTCCAGCCCATTGGCGATCTTTGGGCATTGAGCAACACTTTGCTGAGCGAATGCCCATGCCAGTCTAATTGTGCAATACGGGTTTGCAGCACCAGGGGGCTACCGGAGGCCCAGCTGGGTGCCGTGGTGATCGACGCGCTGGACGTGGTGGGCGCGGCCACCGCAGGTATTGCCACTGGAGTGTCGATGTTAAGGTGCTGAATATTCATCGCTACGGTGGCGGGAAGCCCAAGTCGCTGTGCTTTTTGATAGGTCAAAGCGCCCACCGACTGAGGACTACGCCAGTGCAAATACCAGATTCCTTTGGTGTAATCTCCCTGCATCTGGGTATCCTGCCAAGACTGTCCTAATAAATGGACCTGTTGCCAATGCAAATTCAACCGAATCTGCGGCAAGAGGGCGGAATCTTGCCCTGACGTAAAAAGTTTCAACCAGGCATCCACCGGTAGATTATTGCCCTGCCCATCCACTAGCCAACCCCGTTGTGGCATCGCAGGTGTCGCCCCCGGACCCAAATGCAGGACACCCGCGCGCCACCGCCAATGCTGGCTCTCATGTACCCAGTGTAAGGCGGCACTACCCATAGGAGCGCGCAGAGTCAGATTAAGGCCTTGGGATAAATGTCCACGACCATTCAGCGTAACCGTGCCATCTTGGGTGTATCCCCAATCTAGGGGGGCCGGCAATGTACTGAGACTGCGCTGTAGATGAGCAATCCCTTGTAATTGCAGGATGCCATGCCTCAGATTTCCCGAGGCTTCGTAGGGAACAACGCCATGCAAGGCGGACCGCCACAAGACGGGTAAGGGCAGGCTTTGCGTTTGCAAGGTTCCGTGTAGCTTGAGCTGTAATCCGGGATGCACGCCGCTGCGATCATGCATTTCCAGACGCGCCTGTACGGGTCCGCCGGCAAAGTTCCCTTGTAATGACTGAGTACGCAGACTATGACGCTGAAAGGCAATTTGGCCAGAAATATGGCGTGCCTTCCAGCCTGACCAATTCATACCCACAGACTGCAAATCCAGACGGCCATTCACCTTCGCTTTAGCCGCACCAAAAGGGATTATGAGCCCAAGATGCAACTGCCCATGACCGGAAAACTGTAGCGGCAATTTTGTCCAAGACGCGTTTCGGGCTATCGGAGTTTTCTGAAGAAAAGGTAAAACTTGATTGAGTACTACCGGCGTGTGAATTTGTAGCTGCAAAGGGGAAGTATGGACGGCATCCAGATTATTCAGCATTAACCGGGCTTCCGCGACGGGTATCCCGGCAATCTCACCATGATGACTGCTCAGTGTTAGATGATGGCCAGACCATTGCAACAAGGTATCCAGATGCGTCACTTCTGGCCAGCCCTTGGCATAATGGAGGTTCACCTCGTGAAACCGGGCGAGCAGGGAGAAATGTTCGCCTTGCTGATTCCGGGGCAGATGATTCCATGGCCCGATCCAATTCAAGTCAGCCTGAGACAGTGTCCCTTGCTGAAACGCAGCGAGCAGCCAACGCCTGAGCGAAGGGCGGATTCCGGTTAGGGGTACAAAATGGGCAATATCCACCACCGGCATATTTTCCAGATGGGCTTGCAACGCCAGATTGCGCCCAGTCAGCGTGGCCTGCGCCTGCAGCTGCCCCGGACCATTCAGGCGCATAGAATGCACCTTGAATAACCACTGTGCGGCTTGCTTACGTCCCGAGATCACCGCAGACACATTCAGAAAATTCAAAGGGTGCGCAAAGTACGTTGGCCAATCCAAAGTCATTCGGGGGCTGCGCAGCGCTAAAAGGAAATCGTTAGGCCGCACCTGCAGATGACCGCTGACCCCCTGCAAACCCGGCGTGGTGTTATCCGTAGGTATACGGAGATCGTGGAGTTGGACCTGCAACTGCCAGTGCGGACCAGAATGCATACCCGATTCTGAATCGGTGAATTGCAGGTGACGCAAGCTACCCTGCCACTGCGTCTGCGTAAAGTGGCGCCATTCTGGAGGCAAAAACTGGACCGGCAGATAGCGAATGATCTGCGCGGGAATCTCCGGGACGCTGAACTGCCACTGCGCGTCATGCCGCCAGTGACCCCGTAACGTTGCACGGAGCGGTGTTTTTGTGAGCCCCTTCACGTTCAGCAGTTGCAAAACACCCGAGTCAAAGTGACTATTCCAGCTCAGATTTCCACTTAAGCGTCGCAGCGGTTGCCCGGCAAAAACCGGATGATGAATCTGGAAATGCACGAGGGCATGGCGCGGCAAACCCGATTGCCATTGCACGGTGCCACTGGCATCCAGTTTTCCCTGAACATCAGGAAAGCGATTATCGAGAATCGACAGATACGCTAAGGGCAATGCCTGCAATTTCCAGTGACCATCTTCCGAAGATTGTCCCGGTTGGGTAAAAATAGTCTGGGCCATCCCTGATGAATAGTCCATCTGACCACCCCCCGCCCAACGCAAATGGACGCGCATCTGGGGCCTTAAACCGCCACTACTATACCCGTTCAAATGGATGCGTAACGGCTCAACCCGCCGGGCGAGATGCAGGATTACCGTAACATGCTGGATATGGATGTGCGCCCCATTCAGATCAAGCTCCGGTCGGGCTAGACCATGACCAAGTTTCAATCCGGCAATTTGCCAGCCCCCAGAGGGATTTTGCACGGCCTGCAACGACCCCGCGCCTATTTGGAGATCCCGTGCCATCGCCTTTCCCCACAGCAGCGGCAGCGCAAAAAGTCGAAGATTCACATTGTTCAATGACAGTTGCGGATCTGAACGGGAGCCTACCTGCATACGATCCAAATGCAGTGAGGGTCCCCAATCCCAAGTCAGTCGCATCCCCTGCATTTCGACCGGCTTCACAAACATCTGATCCAATGCTTGCGTGACGTAGGGACGAAAAAAATCAAGGCGCGGTATCAGCAGAAGATAGAAAACCGCCGCCAACAATACCAAAATCGTAGGAACCGCAACGAGCACCCCAAATGCCCACCCTCGGACGCGGCATAGACGCTGACCCAGCCATCGGAGTGGCCCCACTTTGATCGGAGCATCCGTCATAAAAATCCGGCCAAGATCAATAAAATGGAAGAGGTAATGCGCACGATCTGTGAATTATCCGATATAATGCCGTCAGTTCGCGCAAAGCCTACCATAAGAATGGAACCACCGCGCCTAGAGGACCATCTCTCCGGGTTCAGTTACACTATCTCGGTAGCCCCGATGACGAGGAAACCGCCATGTCCGCATTGAGTTTGCCGACGCTAATCACGCGCGCCCTGGAGCAGCTTCCCGTAGATAGGGAGGCGATCGCGCAGGCAACGTCAGAAATTTGGGCAGCGCTCCCCAAAGCGGATCAAATAGCGCTGGAACAGCAGCACGCAGGGTTTCTCGCCCACTGGTTACAGGTGAGCTGCGCCAGCCGTTTTGTGCGTCATGCCCTGCAACGTGATCCGGCGCATCTCCTCCGCCTTGCCGATGCCGAAGTCACCCCTTTTCCGGAAATCAGCGCCCTCAATGCCGAAGACTTTGCTGGGGCACTCCGACGCTATCGCAATGCCCGCATGGTAGAGATCATCTGGAAAGATCGGGAAGTCGGTGAACATATGCTCGAAACCGTAACCGCGTTAAGCATGCTGGCCGAAACCTGCCTACAAAAAGCCTACGAATACGGCATTCAGCTACTGAAACAACGGCACGGCGTCCCCCGCAATGAGAAGGGCGAAGAAGTGCCTTTTACCGTGCTCGGCATGGGCAAGCTGGGCGGAGAAGAACTCAATCTGTCCTCCGATATTGATCTCATTTTTTGCTACGGTGAGGGTGGGAGTAGTGATGGTCCACGTCCCCTCGATAACAGTGAATACTTTTTGCGTCTCGGTCGCTGGCTGATTCAGACCCTCGATCAGCGCAGCGCCGACGGCTTTTGCTTTCGGGTCGACATGCGTTTACGCCCTTTTGGGGATGCCGGTCCGCTCTGTGTTACCGCTGCCGCGATGGAGCAATATTATCAGCATCATGGTCGTGGCTGGGAACGTTATGCCTTTATCAAAGCCCGCCCCGTCGCTGGCAGCTTGGCTTTTGGTCAGTCCTTGTTGGAAACCTTGCGGCCTTTTGTTTATCGTCGTTACCTAGACTACACCGCGCTCAACGAACTCCGTGAAGTCAAAGCACTGATGGATATTGAGCAGGGTGAGAGCCGCCAAGACATCAAGAAAGGCCGTGGTGGAATCCGTGAGATCGAGTTTATCTGCCAGTCACTGCAGATTATTCACGGCGGACGCCATCTTCGGCTACGCAACACCAACACGCTCGCCGCCCTGAGCATAGTCGCAGAAATGCGTCTGCTGCCCGCCGCCGATACCCACCTGCTCCGCAACGCCTACTTTTTCTTGCGCAACACCGAACATTGTCTGCAGATGCTCGACGATCAGCAGACTCAACAGTTACCGCATACAACCCCAGAATGGCAACGACTAGCCGAGGCCATGCACTATCCAAGCGAGGACGCCTTTCGCCGAGAATTGGATGCCTTGCGCGACGCTGTCCACCAAATTTTTGCACAAACACTCGCCGTGCCCGACTCCGAATGGAAAGAAGCGGAGACCACAGAACGCAAACTCTGGCAGAGTGCCCAGACCGGCGCGCTGGAAACACCTCCCCTAGAGCTACTGCAGAAAACCCATTTTGCGGCATCGGACGAAAGCTGGACTAGGCTATGGCGTTTCGCGCACAGTGGGGATGTTTCACGACGCCTTTCCACGGTGGGCAGGCAACGACTGGATCAACTGCTTCCGCTTATCCTGCAACTTTGTCAGCAAGAACCCGAAAGCGATGCACTCCTCAATCGCTTCCTGCAGTTGATTGAAGCCATACTGAGCAAAGCCCATTATCTCGCACTACTCGCCGAAAACCCCCGCTATCTGGAACATTGTCTGCAGCTATTGCGCAGCCCTTGGCTGGCACAACAACTTGCACGCTTTCCCCTACTCCTTGATGACGTACTGGGCCAGGAACCAGATTCTCTGGAGTGGCCCAAAACCCTCCACGCGCAATTACAGAACGCCGAAGATCTGGAGGAGCGCATGGACACCCTGCGCCGCTTCAAAAATGCCGAGCAAGTCCGCCTAGCGGCCGGTTTTTGGACAAAAGCCTTAGCGGTAGAGCAGCTACTGCCGCAACTGAGCGATCTCGCGCAAATCACCTTGCAAACAGCCCTAGGCTGGGCACACACAGAAACAGTACGACGCCACGGCCAAGTACATGACGCATCGGGACAGCCCGCCCCCTTCGCAGTCATTGCTTTTGGCAAGCTGGGAGGGCGAGAAATGGGCTTGGCCTCGGATCTCGATCTCGTGTTTCTTTACGACGCGCCACTAGATGCCGAAAGTCATGGTCCGCATCCACTAGCGGCTGCCACCTGGTTTGCGCGTCTCGGACAAAAACTGATTCATATTCTGGGCACGCTGACGCGCGCGGGCTTGCTGTATGAAATTGATATGCGTCTGCGACCCAGCGGTCAATCCGGTCCATTGGTCACCACGATGGAGGCTTTCAGTCGTTACCAGCAAGAATCGGCCTGGACTTGGGAGCATCAGGCGCTGACGCGCGCGCGGTGGGTCGCTGGTGACATCCAACTGGGTCGGCGTTTTGCAGCATTGCGCCAAGAAATTCTCAATCAGCCACGCGATCCCGATGCCTTACGAGCCGATGTTCGCCATATGCGACGACGTATTCGTGAGAGCAAAAGCGTAGAATCGAATGCTTTTCATCTCAAACTCAGTCCAGGCGGTCTCACGGATATCGAGTTTCTGGTACAATTTGCTATGCTACGCTTTTGCCCGCAGCATGCGGATTTGTGTCAGAATACGAGCACCTCCTCCGCAATCAGCGCGCTAACCCAGTCCGGCAGTTGGCATGCCGAGCAGGGAAGAACTTTGCTGGATACTTGGAAACTCTACCGGCAGGTAGAAAATGAGCGCTGGCTGAACTTGCAGGAGAACAGCGTGCGTGCTGCTGATAGCCCCCACTGGGAGGAGCTACAAGCTGCCGCGCACGGGGTACAAAGAATCTGGCGGGAATGTATTGGCAGTTATACCGATTAAGGAGATGTAACGATGTCCATGGCGGATCGTGACGGTTTTATTTGGTTTGATGGCAAAATGGTGCCGTGGAGAGAAGCCACGGTGCATGGACTGACCCATAGCCTGCACTATGGTATGGGCTGTTTTGAGGGTGAAAGAGCATATGCCACACCCCAGGGTGCCGCTATTTTTCGACTCACTGAGCACACCAAACGGTTATTCAACAGTGCCAAAATTCTCCAGATGGAAGTGCCCTATACGCAGGATGAAATTAACGCCGCAACGAAAGAGGTCATCCGAGTCAACCATCTGGAATCAGCCTACATTCGCCCCCTCTTTTTTTACGGGGCCGAAGGCATGGGCCTGTCCGCCAAGGGACTGAAAGTGCATGCCCTGATCGCCGCCTGGAGTTGGGGAAGCTATCTCGGACAAGAGGCCTTGGATAAAGGCATCCGCGTCAAGGTCAGTTCTTTCAGCCGTCATCATGTGAATGTTCATTTATGCAAAGCGAAGGCAACCGGCAACTACATGAATTCGATGCTTGCCCAACGGGAAGCCTCTTCCTGTGGCTACGATGAAGCACTCCTGCTGGATCGCGAAGGATATGTGGCCGAAGGTTCTGGTGAAAACGTTTTCATGGTGCGTGATGGCATCTTGTATACACCTACCCTCACTAGCGCGCTGGAAGGTATCACCCGCGACACAATCCTCGGTTTTGCCCGGCAAGCCGGCATTCCTATCGTCGAAAAACAGCTTACCCGCGATGAATTTTATATCGCTGACGAAGCGTTCTTTACCGGAACAGCGGCGGAAGTGACGCCGATCCGTGAAATAGATGGTCGAATCATTGGCAACGGCGAGCGGGGACCCATAACTACACAGCTACAAAGTCGCTACTTTGAAACGGTTTCAGGTCGGCGTGATGACCATCCAGAATGGTTACATCATGTGGGCTGAATCATGACCAAACCGAGTTGCTGCAATCGGGGGTTCACCGAGGTGGAGCCCCAAAATCTTCCCTTGTATTGCCCACAAAAGGACATGAGCCGCTGGAATGGGCATCCTCGGGTATTTCTCAAAATTGAAGATACCGGAGAAGCCCGCTGTCCCTATTGCGGCACCCTCTATGTCCTCAAAGGCGGTCCACTCAAAAAAGCCGCTGGACACTAAATACGCGCAGAGATCCCGGCAACTGCCGATCTATTTCAAGATAACCACCGCAGGAAAGCCTGCGGTCCTAGATAACCTTCCTGTTGCGCAACTGCCTGACCATTTGCTGCAATAACAATAAAAGCAGGAGGCCCCACTAGGTCGTAACGCTTTAATAAAGCCTGACTGGCGGCGTTATCTCGTGTCACATCTACGCGAATCAATACCCGATCCGCTAGAGCCGCTTTGACTTGCGGACTCCCAAACGTCACCTTATCCATGCGCGCGCACTCCACACACCAGCTCGCCCAATAATCTACGAATACCGGCTTACCTTTAGCCTCCGCCAGCGCCGCTGTCAGTGCCTGCGGTGTTTTGACGACTTTAAAGTGAAGCACATTGCTCCGTTGTTGGGCGCTGCTGGGCATCGCCGCCTGCGTTAATGGGGCTAGCGGCTGTAAGGGATCACTAGCGCCTTGCAGGGCACCGAAACCCATGATCAGCCCATAGGCCAACAGTAAAATGCCACAACCCTTCCAGAATCGCCGCCAACCCGAAACATCGGCAGCGAGCGCATCCAGAGCACCGAGATAGATGGCAGAAATAACCGCCAATGCGGCCCAAAGCAGCAGACTGTCCGGTCCCGGCAAAACTCGGGCTGTCAGCCAAATAGCCACAGCCAACATCATCACCCCAAAAACCGCTTTTACCGCATCCATCCAAGCGCCAGCGCGCGGTAACCAATGCCCTGCTGAAGTACCGATCACCAATAGCGGCAAGCCCATGCCCAAACTCAGGACAAACAAGGACAGTCCGCCCAGAAAAATATTGCCGGTCTGGGAAATAAAGAGCAGCCCACCCGCCAGCGGTGCCGCCACACAAGGCCCAACGATGAGCGCCGACAAAGCCCCCATCACAAAGCTCCCGAAAAGATGACCTCCGCGTCCCATACCGGAAAGTCGAGTTTGTAGAGCGCTCGGCATTTGTAATTCATAAAAGCCGAACATGGAGAGCGCCAGCAATACAAAAATCAAGGCAAAACCACCCAGTACCCAAGGATTCTGAAAAGCCGCCTGCAAATAGGCTCCCGTCACTGCGGCAAGCACGCCAGCAATGGCATAGGTGAGAGACATCCCCAGCACATAGGCCAACGATAAGATGAAAGCTCGAGATTTACGGGTGCCGCGCCGCGCTTCTTGACCGACAATCAACGCCGACAAAATGGGAATCATAGGAAACACACAGGGCGTAAAAGCCAGTCCCAATCCTGAGATAAAAAATAATCCTAAAGTCAGCCAGAAATGGTCTTGCAGGGCACTGGCTAACACGCCCGCATTACTGCTCGGAGGACGTACCGTTCGCGGGGCGGGCGGCACCGGAGCAATCACCGCAGGCATCGGGGTAGCGGTGGGTGCTGCCGTCACCAAGGGCTCTAGGGGCAAATGCACCGTCTTGGTTTGTTGCGGATAACACACGCCCGCATTGGCGCACCCCTGATAAGTGGCGGTAAGGGTTATGGCCGAAGGTACTTTACCGGTGATTGAGAATGGAATTCGTAAAGTGTTTTCACCTTCCAGCACCCGCATTTTGCCAAATGCCGGATCATTGAGCTTTACGCCTTGGGGTAGTACATAATGACTGAGCCGGATATTGTCAGGCCTCACAACCAACTGGATGCGATCACGATAAAGGTGATAACCCGGCGCCACATCCCAACGCAACTGCAACTGTTGGGGTCCCGAAAGTTTCGCTGAAAATACGAAGGCTTCGCTGGGACTCAGAAAATGATCGGCAGAAGCCGCTGGGATTCCGAAGCCAAAAAGCAAAACTGCACTGATCCACAGAATAAATCTGGCCCATAAGGCCCTATTTCTCACCACCACCGCCATACGGTTTATGCTCCCGCGCTTTAAATGGCAGCCGGAAAGGCTGACCCGTGCAGACTACCTACCTCTTCGACAAGCAACAAGTACGCCATCACCGTCCACGATTGATCAACCACCGAAGATTTTTGCAGGCATTGGAACTTTCCCCAAAAAGCATGTTCCAATCTTTTGCAAGCGGCTGTGATGGTTGCGAGCGCATGTTTCTTCCTCCTTTGGTGGTTTTGGGCGGATCTTCGGATTCCGCCCTTCTTTTTTCCGACCGGTCGGGATGTTATTTGCACAAACTGACATTATTTGCTAATATAATGGGGTAGTCTGTTATGGACTACGAGCGCATGTTTCTTTCCTCCTTTGTGGTTTTAGGGCGACTATATTGAGTCGCCCTTTTTTTTTGGAGCAATGAATATGACCTTCTCCGCCGAAAGGCCTTTTACTCTCGTACACCCCGATGGCGAACGCCTCTGCGGGCTGATCCATGAAACGCAGCAAAGTCCGGTGGGTATTTTTTTGCCCGGCTTCGCATCGGATATGAGCGGTTCCAAATCACAATTACTGGCTCAATACGCCCAAAGCCAAGGCTGGACCTGGGTCCGATTTGATCCACGCGGAGTGGGGCGTTCGGACGGATTATTTGAGTTGCTGACGCTCTCTCGTTATCTGGCCGATCTTCGGCTGATTCTGGAAATGCTCGGTGGGCGTCCGGTCATCTTGGTCGGATCGAGTATGGGCGGCTGGCTCGCGACCATCGCTGCGACGCGCTGGCCTCAGCAGATCCTTGGACTCCTCCTGATCGCCCCGGCTTATAACTTTATTCAAGATCTTTTCCAGCGGCTTTCTGCAGAGGAACAACGGCAATGGCAGGACACGGGTCTCCGCTGTTGGCAGGATCACTATGGGCTGGGTTCGTTGCGCATGCGCTTTGATCTGGTCATGGATAGCTGGCGCTACGATCTTCTGCGTTTTCCACCGGCTCTGCACGGTCCTGTAGAAATCCTGCACGGTACTGAGGATGAAGCCGTCCCTCTACAACGCAGTTATGATTTCGCCGCCCACGCTCACGCCCGTAAAATGGCGGTGCGTCCCTTGCCGGGCATCCAGCATCGCTTGCAGGGTGCAGATGCCCTGCTGCTCAACAGCCTGCGCCACCTTTGGAACGACGCTAGGGACTAAAGCGGAAGAAACCCTCTCCCTCTTGACAGCAGAATCTCAGCGCCTATGATTAGCACTCGATGGGTGTGACTGCTAACAACACCCAGGATGAAGTTATCCGTTCACTGGTTAAAACGAGGAAATGCTCAATGAAACTGCGTCCTTTACATGATCGCGTCGTCATTCGTCGTCTGGAAGAAGAGCAGAAGACTGCTGGCGGGATCATCATTCCCGATACCGCTAAAGAAAAGCCGGTGCGGGGCGAAATTGTCGCCGCAGGCCACGGCAAAATTATGGAAGACGGCAAAGTACGCGCCCTTGATCTGAAAGTGGGTGACCATGTGCTTTTTGCTAAATATGCCGGCACCGAAATCAAGGTTGAAGGCGAAGAATTGCTGGTGATGCGTGAAGACGACATCATGGCCGTCATTGAAAAGTAAGCGTTGCTGAATCTATCAACCCTTATTCACCTATTTTGAGGAGTATTTATGCCAGCCAAACAAGTTGCCTTTGCTGAACATGCCCGCGAGAAAATGCTGCGTGGCGTTAACGTCCTTGCCGATGCTGTCAAGGTTACCTTAGGCCCGAAAGGTCGTAATGTGGTGCTCGATAAGTCCTTCGGCGCCCCCACCATCACCAAGGATGGTGTTTCCGTCGCCAAAGAAATCGAATTGGCCGACAAGTTCGAAAATATGGGCGCACAGATGGTCAAGGAAGTGGCTTCCCAGGCTTCCGACGAAGCCGGTGACGGCACCACTACCGCTACCGTCTTGGCCCAAGCCATCATCCGCGAAGGCCTCAAGGCGGTTATCGCCGGCATGAACCCCATGGATCTGAAGCGCGGTATCGACAAATCAGTTATCGTCATTGTCGAAGAGCTGAAGAAACAGTCCAAGCCTTGCAAGACCCAGAAAGAAGTTGCCCAGGTCGGTACGATTTCTGCCAACTCTGATGATTCCATTGGTAAAATCATTGCCGAAGCCATGGAGAAGGTCGGCAACGAGGGCGTGATCACTGTGGAAGAAGGTTCTGGCCTTGAAAACGAACTGGATGTCGTCGAAGGTATGCAGTTTGACCGTGGCTACTTGTCGCCCTACTTCGTCAACAATCAGGACAAGATGGTAGCCGAGTTGGAGAATCCCTACATCCTCCTGCACGACAAAAAAATCTCTTCCATCCGTGACATGTTGCCGGTGCTGGAACAGGTTGCCAAATCCAGTCGGCCCCTGCTGATCATTGCTGAAGATGTCGAAGGCGAAGCGCTGGCTACTTTGGTCGTCAACACCATGCGCGGCATCATCAAGGTCGCCGCAGTCAAGGCTCCGGGCTTTGGCGATCGGCGCAAAGCCATGCTGGAAGATATGGCTATCCTGACCGGTGCCCGCGTGGTTTCTGAAGAAATCGGCATGAAGCTCGAAAGCACCACCCTCGCTGAACTGGGTCAAGCCAAGAAAATCGTCATCGACAAGGAAAATACCACCATTATTGATGGTGCCGGTCAGCAGGGCGAAATCAAGGCACGCGTTGAGCAGATCCGTCGTCAGATGGAAGATGCCAGCTCCGACTATGATCGCGAGAAGCTTCAGGAACGTGTCGCCAAATTGGCTGGTGGCGTTGCCGTCATCAAGGTTGGTGCCGGTTCTGAGATGGAAATGAAAGAAAAGAAGGCTCGTGTCGAAGACGCTCTGCACGCAACCCGTGCGGCCGTCGAGGAAGGCATCGTCCCCGGTGGTGGTGTTGCCTTGGTCCGTGCCCGTCATGCGCTGGAAGGCTTCAAGACCGCCAACCACGACCAAGACATGGGTGTGGCCATCATCCGTCGCGCCATCGAAGAGCCATTGCGTCAGATCGTCGCCAATGCTGGCGGTGAAGGCAGCGTGGTGCTGAACAAAGTCGTCGACGGTAAAGACGGCTACGGCTACAACGCAGCCACCGACGAATATGGCGACATGTTCGAGATGGGCGTCATCGACCCAACCAAGGTCACCCGCACCGCGTTGCAGAAGGCCTCCAGCATTGCCGGCCTGATGATCACCACGGAAGCCATGGTTACCGAACTGCCTAAGAAAGATGACAAGGCGGGTGGTGATATGGGTGGTGATATGGGTGGTATGGGCGGCATGGGTGGTATGGGCGGCTTCTAAGCCTCACCCTTCCCTTCCTAGCCTCAGAAAGCTGGCCTCCGAAAGGGGGCTGGCTTTTTTACGCCTTTTTCGCTCATGCTGCAGACTGTGGTTAGACATGCACGATCTCACTTTTGCGCAGTCCCGTTTGAGCGTAGGGCTAGGTATATATTGACGATGTCCCCAACCGTTTTGCTTGTTAATTCAACAAGCATTTTTTCTGGAATACCTTTTTCCTTGAGAAATAAAGTAAGCGTCTCAAATTCAAGGGCATCAGCCCCCTGAAGTGGATAAACTGCCCTATAAATATCAAGCAGCAGATCGTCGGGACGTAGACGAAAAATGTCCTCTTTGCGCAGTAAAAAAGCATATTGAATATCGTTTAATGCGTCCTCTACCACTGACAAATTATCGGATGAATAAATTTCAACCCATAGCTTTTTGTTAGACTCACGGTTGCGCAAATACTCCCAACTTGGTCGATACATGTAGCGGCCATAAGCAATGGCAATTATGGTACCGATCACCAGCAGAATAAACCAAGGGCTCATACTGTCGCTTTTTATGGTTAACGTGACTCAAGTAGCATACATCCCCATTACCCATCCTCAAACTACCCACCCCCTCCCCCCTGTGGCAGAATGCACATAAAAGGAGCATTCATGACCCACACCGATCACCACAGCAGTAACACCTACCTGCTTAACATCAACGGCGTACAGCGCCACCTTCCCCTCTTCAAAGTGCAGCCGGACTTGGCCATCGCCGTCCTCAACATCCTTGGCGATACCGAACTGACGGAGGCCGCAGCCCATGCGCTGAATGGGCGCATGGCAGAATTTTCCTACGATGTGATCGTCACCGCCGAAGCCAAGAGTATTCCTCTGGCCTACGCTCTATCGGTGCACAGTGGGCGTCCTTATATCGTCCTGCGCAAGAACTACAAGTCCTACATGGGCGAAGCCTTGTCCTCGGAGACCCTGTCCATCACCACCGGCAAACCCCAAACCCTGTATCTGGATGCCAAGGACCGCAAGGCGATCAGCGGCAGGCGGGTGGTGCTGGTGGATGATGTAGTGAGCACCGGCTCGACCCTAGCGGCCATGCGCGCGCTGATGACGCAGGCCGAGGCAGAAATTGCCGCCGTCGCGGCCATTTGCACGGAAGGCGATGCCACCCAGTGGTCGGAGGTAATCGCCTTGGCGCATCTGCCGGTCTTTCCGCTTTCCGCGTAAAGATCGGTCCATGTCCATCCCTCCGACTCATGTCCTGACGGCACGCCAACGCTGTGACCTAGAGCTGTTGCTGACTGGCGCTTTTGCTCCGCTGGAAGGTTACCTAGATGCAGCAGACTGGCAGTCCGTACTGCAAAATATGCGTCTGAGCAATGGCGCGCTCTGGCCCATTCCCGTGGTGCTCGACGTTAGTGAGGCGCTGGGTCATTCTTTGGTGGCAGGAGACACTTTGCGCTTGGAGCGCAGTGATGGCACCCCCCTCGGCTCTGTTGCCGTCAGCGACTGCTATCGTCCGGATAAGCGACTGGAAGCTGTAGCGGTTTATGGGACGACCGATCCCAGCCATCCGGGTGTGGCCGAATTGCTGGCGCGCGGCCCTTACTATGTGGCAGGGGGCGTGTCCGCCTGGGATGCAGACACCCTGACCCGTGCCGCCGCCGTCGAATTTCCACCTGAGTACCACACCCCAGCCATGCTGCAAAAGCACTGGCGTGGAACGCACCCTGTGGTCGCCTTTCAGACGCGTAACCCGCTGCATCACGCCCATATTGCCGTGACCCAGGCCGGGTTAGAGCAGGCCGGAGCAGGTGCGCGCCTGCTACTGCACCCGGCTATCGGCCCCACCAAGCCCGGTGATATAGAGGCATCCTACCGGATGCGCGTTTATCGTGCGGTGTTGAGCCATTATCCCGAAGCAACCGCCCTGCTCTCCCCTCTACCCTTGGCCATGCGCATGGCGGGCCCTCGGGAAGCACTTTGGCATGCGCTGATTCGTCGTAATTTTGGAGCGACGCATTTTATCATCGGTCGTGGTCATGCAGACCCTGGAGTGAGCACCGGCGGACTTTTTTATCCCGCCTTCGACGCGCAGGCCTTATTCGCAAAACACGCGAAAGAAATGGGGATCACCGGTATTTTTCTACCCGAATACGCCTACTCCCAAACCCGACGTTGTTATGTTCCAGTGGACCAAGCAAACGGCGAGGCATTGGCGGGCATTTCGGGAACCGAGCTGCGTCGCCGCTTGGCGAACCGAGAGGATATTCCCGAATGGTTCTCCCCTCCAGAAGTCATAAAAATTCTCCAGCAAGCCTATCGTGGTGCAGATCGGCGCGGTCTGGTGATCTGGTTTACGGGCCTGTCTGCCAGCGGTAAAAGCACGCTCGCCGGCATGTTAGCGCGAAATCTGGAAGCGGAGGACGAACGTGCGATCACCATGCTGGACGGCGATATAGTGCGGCGTTTTTTATCCAAGGGGTTGAGTTTCAGCCGCGAGGACCGGGACGAGAACATCCGTCGTATCGGCTTTGTTGCCAGCCTCGTCGCGCGCCACGGCGGCATTGCCATCGTAGCGGCCATTTCACCTTATCGACGCGCCCGCGCTGAAGCGCGTCAATTAGTAGAAGAAGCGGGCGGTCTGTTTCTGGAAGTTTATGTGGCCACGCCGGTGGAAATCTGTGCCGAACGCGACCCCAAAGGCCTTTACGCCAAGGCGCTGCGCGGCGAGATTAGCGGTTTCACGGGCGTGGATGATCCCTACGAGGTTCCGGAACATCCCGACTGCGTACTCAATAATGCGCATCAACAACCTGCGGCAGCGTTGGCTCTGTTGATGGAAAACCTGCACCAGTCAGGAGCGGTGAATCACCCGCCGTTAAACGAATAGCGCGCGGCACAATGGATACCCTTCAACTGGCTGCCGCCGCGCAATGCTTTGATAAAAAGCTCCAAGGACAAGTTATTCAAGGTATCTATGATGCACCTGGAGGGATTCTAGTGCGTAGCAGCAATACGCACATGGCGCTCATTGTCCGACGCGCGCCCATCGGTCTATGGTTGGCTGCGCCGTCTGCAGCGGAACCGATGCAGACCACCTGGAGTAGTCCTCTGCATCAGCGTTTCAAGGGTTTCAGAATCCAGAGCATCACCGTCCCTTGGGCGGATCGTATTCTCCGTGTGGATTGCCGTCGCGTGCAGATCAGCAAGCGTGTTGACCGCCTGAGCCTCATCGCCGAGTGCTTTGGGGGCCGTGGCAATCTCGCGATTCTCGATGAACAGGAGCAAATCCGCTGGGCTTGGCGCTGGGATAGTCTCGATGATCGCAATAAACCCCGTTTTTTGCCGGGAAAAGTATACCAGCCCCCCGAGGAAGCAAGCTTCTTCGAGGCACCCACACCTACTCTAGGTGTCTGGCTACGACGCATTGCACCACGCTATCGTCCGCCTGAAGTCGCCCAACAAGCGGCGATGCAACAGGCTTGGAAGCAACGGTGCGAACCCTGCGCACCTTGGTGGCAGACCCTTGGCTCAGAAGGCACCCCTTGCATATATCCTCTGCGCTTTACCGATGGGACACCGATGCAAGAAATAGCGGTGTGGGAAGCGCTGCACATCAATTTATCACCCCCCGCAAAACCCCAATCATTGGCCGAGCACGCACGGGACGTCGAGGAAAACCGTTTGCGACAACACATTCACCAAATGCAGCACGATCTTCTTCGTTGGGAGCCGCCAGAGCACTATCGTACCTTGGCCTTTGCGCTTTTTGCTCTACCCGATCAGGTTTTTCATAAACCACACATTCAGGCTACGGACCACACCAGTCCAACCGCAGAAACTCTGAATATTGCCGTTACGCCGGGTAAAACCCTTCACCAACAAGCGCAAACCTACATGCACAAGGCGCTCCGCAGTCAGCGCGCAACCCATGAAATCCATCGTCGCCTGCAGGAAAGTGAATTGCAACTCCAGAGCTTGCTGCAACACGGACATAGTCCGCCGTTGAGAGACAATCCACCAGCTACACCGCGCAAAGAGTCTTCTCTGGAGGCTAAGACCACTTTTCACGAAACGCTTATCGACAACTTCAAAGTACTTTGGGGAAATAACGCTAAAGAAAATGATCGACTCACCTTCCGCACAGCCAAGCCCTGGGATCTTTGGTTTCATGTTCAAGATCTCGGAGGCAGTCACGTCATTTTACGTCGAGATAATTCGCAAACACGCGTGCCAGAGCACACCATTGCCGCTGCCGCACGTTTAGCCCTTCAACATAGTCAATCTCGCGCATTCAGTGCAGAAGTGGACTGGACTGAGGTGCGGCACATCCAGCGCAAATCGGGTGGTGGACCTGGACAGGTTATTTATCGTCACTTCCAAACCATTCGGGTTCGCCGGGACGATTAAACACGGTCAGCTTTAGGGGCCTAAGCTGTTTGCAGAGCAACAGAAGACATTTTGGCCATTTCACCAATCGTCTGGGTGCGGAGCCAATCCATTTCTTGACGGCGCAGATCCGTCCATTGACGATGTAAAGGGCACGCGGTTTCATCAGCACAAACCTTCAAACCCAGAACACAATGTAACGAGAGAGCAGCATGTCCCTCTACGGCTTCCACGACATCCATAATGGTTAGATGCTCTGCGGCCGGAAGTAAAATAAAACCACCGCCCCGACCTTTCACCGAGGCCAACAAGCCGCGCTTTGCAAGACTTCGCATAACCTTAGTAATGCATTGCACGGGAACACCTAGGTAATCGGCGATCTGACGACTGAGTACTGGTTCACCACGACGCTGGGAGGCTAGATAAATTAGCCCACGCAGGGCCTGTTCGGTGGCTTTGCTCCATATCATGGGATCATCCCTGAAATTTTTATTTTCCAGTCAGAAAGAGCCATGCAAGATAACATGGCTCTCATTAAACAGCGGAAGATGATGCGCAGGCATACTATAATTCCAAGACTAGTAGCCCATCTATCGCCTAATAAAGCTCAGCTGGAATGTGCCGACACGGAAGCAGGGGAAGATGAATCTCCGCCCATCTTCAACAAATTGCGACGCATGGCCCAAGCCATTCCAAACATGGCCGCCGAAAAAGCCGCCGAAAAACCAATGATGATCCAATTATATACAGAAGGACCGGCATCGGGTGCCAGTGCAAAAATGAATTGTAAGGCTACGGCAAGTGCAAGATAGGCTGTGGAACCGATAATCATCACCGCCTCTTTGTTCCGTACATTACGCAGCACCCAAATCCCTTCTAACACACCCACAACAGCTACCCAAGCGAATATGGTCAGTAAGGTGGGTAACAGGTGATGAACACCTTGGGACAAGATAATAACGGCCACGCCCGCAGCAATACCGATAACTGCCTTGATGGCAATTAACACCCTCGGACAGGCACCACTACCTTTCTGGGCCAGACGCATGGCTGAATATCCACCGTCAAAAAAAACATAAATAGCAAAAAACCAAACGAGAAGAGTCATCGTCGCGCCAAAAGCAATCAGCGACGCAATGACAAAAAACAAAGCGGCGACGCCCCGAGCAGCAAGCAACGGCCAAGAAAACAAAGTCATCTGGTGCATTTGTGGGGTTGATGCTTGTGAATTCATATTAACACCTCTTTTTATCAGAGCAATTACACAGCATCCGTATCTATAAATATTGTGATCCGTTTACAAATCCACATGGGATACTGTTATCTATTTTATAGCTTATGCATTCGATGATAACAACAATAAAATTATTTATGTCTTAACGCATAGATAAATAATCAATTAACAATATATATGATTATTATAATATAGTAAATTTAATATTTTAAATAATTTTACAAACACTCAATAAATAAAATTTTCAACTACTTGATTAAAATATAAATCCCCACTAAACATTGCCCACCAAGCTAACTTATGCCCTTTACTATGCTACGCAAAGCTCTTGTTGCCACGCATATGTAAGCAGGCAGAACAGTTCAACCATGCAATGAGAGCCCATGTTTCCTACCGATGTGAGTAAGGAGCAGATAGCACACCGCAGACCAGATGACATACTACATCATTTGTAAAAATAAATTCGATTTATATTCATATACATACGGTATTATATTGGCGGAGGCGGTGAGATTCGAACTCACGAGGGGCGCAAACCCCTGCCGGTTTTCAAGACCGGTGCATTCAACCGCTCTGCCACACCTCCGTGGGGATGGAGTTTAACCAAAGCGTGACGTGATGGGAATGGCTAAAACGTTTCGGCGAGATCGCCTCAAAGAGCGTCGGGTTAACATAACTCAATAATATACTTATTTTCTGCTTGTTTATCGCCTAATTAAAAATAACTGGGTGCCAGTTACAGATACGGCGTCTATACTGCCAAGGTGCTCACTGGGAGCGCTGTAACAGCAAGACGGAGGAGATGTCGATGTTTAAAAAAATGACGATGGTAGCTATTCTGGGGCTGAGTTTTACCGTATCAACCGTAGCCATGGCTGCCGATACCGCAACTGCTGCGGCCGACAGCACTGCTAAAACTCCTGCTGAAGCGCCTGCTTTTATGTCGCCGGCATGGGCACAGGAATTGTGTACTGGCTGGAACAATAGCCCGACTCTCACAGAAAAACTGGCAGGCTCCTGGGCTAAAAACAATGGCGGAAAAGGTTACAAGGTCATGGAAGTCTCCGACTCCAGCATGAAAACCACGCCTCCCGTACAACTGGAAATCGCTCTCAAAGGCGGCAAGGCGGAATGCATTTACGGCGGCCCGATCAAAGTCACTGATCTCAACTACAATTACGACTACAAAATGTGGGCGAGTACGCATGATTGGCACCACATGGGTTCCCCTATGACCGCCATGATGTTCGGTCGCCTCAATTTTAAAGGTCCCAAAATGGAAGCCATGGAAAACATGGGGCCCTTCGGCGCGTTCCTGAAGCTGGTCAAGGAAGTTCCCGCAACGGTTCCTGCCTCCTGATAGCATTACCGTAAATTCAAAAGGGGTGCGCTCTGCAGCGCACCCCTTTTTTACATTGACCTACACTTCCTTAACCCTGAACTACTCTGGTGCGTGAAGACGCTCCAATAACAAAGCATTTACTTGGTCAGGATTGGCTTTTCCCTGACTGGCTTTCATCGCCTGCCCGACAAAAAATCCTAGAAGCTTGTCTTTACCCGCCCGAAAATCCGCTACCTGACTGGGGTGCGCCGCAATAATGGCATCGACCATGCTCGCAATCGCCGCAACATCCGTAATTTGTCGCAAACCCCGACTGTCGATAAGGGCATCAATATCTCCGCCTTGATGAAAAATCTCCTCAAAAAGATCTTTGGCAATCTTGCCAGAAATGGTTTTATCCTCAATACGCTGCACCAGTACACGCAATTTTTCTGCACTAAGGGGACAATCTTCAATCTCTATCCCCGCCTTATTCAGAGCACCGAGGAGATCTCCCATCACCCAATTGGCGGCAAGCTTGCCATCCACGCCGTCGGCTACCACTTCATAATAGTCGGCGAGTACGCGCCCAGCCGTCAGCACACCAGCGTCATATATCGAGAGATGGTACTGAGCTACGAAACGGTCGCGCTTGGCATCGGGCAACTCCGGTAGACTCTGACGCACCCGTTCAATGCGTGCCTCGTCCAAAACCAAAGGTAACAGATCAGGGTCGGGGAAATACCGGTAATCATTCGCCTCTTCTTTACTGCGCATAGAGCGGGTTTCATCCCGGTTCGCATCATAAAGGCGAGTTTCCTGGACAATACTGCCGCCACTTTCGAGGATATCCCGCTGCCGCAATATTTCGTATTCAATGGCTTTTTCCAAAAAACGGAAGGAGTTGAGATTTTTGATCTCCGCACGCGTACCAAAAGGCGCACCCGGGCGGCGCAGCGAAACGTTAGCATCGCAACGAAAAGAGCCTTCCTGCATATTACCGTCACAAATATTCAGATAGCGTACCAGCGCATGCAGTTTTTTCAGGTAAGCAACCGCTTCTGCCGGAGCGCGCATATCGGGCTCCGAGACAATTTCGAGCAGGGGCGTTCCCGCCCGATTCAAATCAATACCGGATTGACCCACAAAAGCTTCGTGCAAAGATTTACCGGCATCTTCCTCAAGGTGGGCACGAGTGATCCCGACAATCTTCTCACTGCCATCGGCCATTTGCACAGTCAACGTACCCTTCCCGACCACGGGTAGTTCGTACTGACTGATCTGGTACCCTTTGGGAAGATCCGGATAAAAGTAATTTTTACGGGCAAAAACGCTATGCCGATTCAATTCCGCACCAATGGCCAGTCCCAGAGCAATCGCCTTGTCTACCGCCGCCACATTGAGTACTGGTAAGGCACCCGGCATCGCCAGACAAACCGGGCAGGTGTGCGTATTCGGCGCCGCGCCGAACGTCGTGGGACAAGCACAAAAAATCTTGGTAGCGGTGTTGAGCTGGGCATGTACTTCTAAGCCGATGACAACTTCCCAGTCCATACTCATGCCTCCCCCACAGCCAACTGCGGGCGCTTCAAATGCCATTCCGTTTCCTGTTGATAACGATGGGCTACATTCAGCAACAAATCATCTGCAAAGTAATCTCCCATCAATTGCATGCCGATGGGCAGACCCGACTGCGTCAGACCACAAGGCAGACTAACCGCTGGAATGCCCGCTAAATTGACCGCGATGGTGTAAATATCCGCAAGATACATGGCTACCGGATCATCATTTTTTGCACCCAGCGGAAAGGCTGGGCCTGGGGTCGTCGGACCGACAATGACATCCACCTCCGCAAAAGCACGCCGAAAATCCTCGCGGATCAGACTGCGTACCTGCTGCGCCTTGCGATAGTACGCATCGTAGTAACCTGCGGACAACACATAGGTACCCACTAAAATACGGCGACGCACCTCCGCTCCAAACCCTTCATAACGACTCTGCTTATAAAGGTCCGTAAGATCTTCAATATGGGCACTACGATGGGTATAGCGCACACCGTCAAAGCGCGACAAATTACTGGAGGCCTCGGCGGGTGCAAGCACGTAGTAGGTACTGACCGCATGGGGGTTATTAGGCAAGCGGATGGATTGAATGACGGCACCCTGCCTTTCTAGTTCAGCAATACCCGCTTGCACAGCGGCCGCCACCTCGGGGTCGAGACCTTCACCAAAAAATTCTTCAGGAACCCCCACACGCAAGCCTTGCAAAGGCCGGTCGAGGCCGCGCAGAAAATCGCTGGCCGCCGCAGGATGGCTGGTAGAATCCCGAGGATCGTGCGCCGCCATGACATTCAGCAGCAGAGCGCAGTCTTCAGCAGAGCGTGCCATAGGGCCACCCTGATCCAGACTGGAGGCAAAGGCGATCATCCCAAAGCGTGAAACCCGACCATAGGTGGGTTTCACGCCCGTAATCCCGCAAAGTGCCGCTGGCTGACGAATGGAACCGCCGGTGTCCGTACCCGTAGCTACCGGTACCAAACCCGCCGCAACGGCGGCAGCCGATCCACCTGATGATCCGCCTGGCACCATGCTGCGATCCCAAGGATTACAGACCGGGCCAAAATGACTGGTTTCGTTGGATGAACCCATGGCAAATTCATCCATGTTCAACTTACCCAAGGTCACCATACCCTCCGCCGCGAGTCGGGCAACCACGGTGGCATCGTAAGGCGCTACAAAGTGCTCCAGCATTTTTGATCCACAGGTAGTGCGCACATCCGCCGTACAGAAAATATCTTTGTGGGCCAGAGGCAAACCGAGCAGTAACCCATTTTCACCAGCGGCTAGGCGGTCATCCGCTTTCGCTGCAGCCGCCAGCGCTTCGTTTTCAGTAATCGTCACAAAGGCGTTCAGTTGGGGATTGAGGATATGAATGCGCTTGAGCAGGGTCTGGGTCAGCTCAACCGCAGAGAAATCCCGTTTGTGCAGACCATCGCGAAGCTGTCGCAGAGATAAATCGTGGAGTTCCAAATCCTGCTCCTATTCAATGACTTTGGGGACGAGAAACAGTCCGTGTTCAGCCGCCGGGGCGCTCGCCATGAGATGTGCGCGAGAATCCTGATGCGTCGGCACGTCCGGGCGAAGCGGTTGATCCAGATCCAACGGATGGGCCATCGGCACCACGTCCGTGGTATCTATCGCCCGCAAATCTTCGACCAGCCCCATAATCCTCTCCAACTGTTGGGCGACGGCCGGAACCTCTTCTGGAGGTAAGGCAAGGCGCGCCAAATGGGCAGTGCGCCGCACTGTATCCTGATCAAAAGCCATGATTATTGGTTTCCTTTGGCAGTTATTCCTGGAGCGGGTGCGGATACGTCGGCGCTAGGAGGCGGCAAGGACAAACCTTCCAGCAACTGACTTTTACTGACAGCACCACCTGAAATCAGATATTGCTCATGCTGTTCCCAAGCATTGCGCATAAATTCATAGGGATTCACGGCGTCCTGAACCATACGGATTTTCGGGCCATCGATGTAACCCGTATTGATGATGCCCATACCACTCAACGCATATTGGGCGGGGGTACTGGTAACGTAGTAAGCCGGGCCCGTAAAAATCACCATGGCCAACCCGGGCAAACTTCGCAATGAACTCGGTCCATAAAATGGCAGCACCAGATAAGGCCCTTGAGGCACGCCCCATACGCCCAGAGTAACCCCTAAACTGTTATCGTGCATGGGGAGATCTAGCTTGTTTGCCACATCGAACAACCCGCCCAGACCAAACACGGAATTCACCAAGAAGCGGCTCATGTCTTCCATGCCCTGCTGCACTCTTCCTTGCAGAAAGTCGTTGATAAAAATGTAGGGCATGTCTACGTTGGAAAAAACATTGCTGACACTGGTCCGCACAAAATCAGGCGTCACATATTTATATCCTGTCGATACGGGCTGCAGCACATAATCGTAAAGCCCCATGTTCAAATGGAACATGCTGTGATTCACCGTTTGCAGGGCGGTTCTTTCTGGTCCAAATTTCGTAGATTCCGGACCGTTCACTGTGGCGCATCCGGACAAGGCCAGCACCAATCCCGCCAACGTAGTCGCTAGCAGAAAACGAGATTTCTGCATCAATTTGTGCCCTTGGCATAGGCAGCAATCTGCCTCTTAAGATGCGCAACCAGTGCAGGAAATCCCTTGCTTTTCATGGTTTCCGTATATTCTGCACGTTTTAAGGAGAGATCACTAACACCGTCGGCTACGACATTCACAATCTTCCACTGCCCGCCTTTTTTCTGCAATAGATAGTCAAAACGATGTACTTTACCGTTATGCATCGTCAAAGTGCTGAATACACCTTCAGTACCTGGCTGCAAGGTTTCGCTACTGGCAATGGCAAAATGTTCGCCCTGATAGTCATCAAAACGCGCCGCATAGGTAGATGCCGTAAAATCCGCCAATACATTCACAAATTCTTTCTGTTGATCTGCATTGAGCTTAGACCAGTAATTACCTAGGGTCAGGCTGGCGATGCGCTCAAAATCATAAGCTTGCCTAACCACTGGAGAAACAATGGCATAGCGTCCGCTATAACCTATTTTGCTGCCTCCTTCCATAGATTTCCGCAGCGCCCCATCAAGTGCGTTAATCGTGGCCTGTGGCGTACCTGCTACATCGCTTTTTTTCGCTGAATTCGAAGCCGAAGGATTAACTACGGCGGCTTCAGCAAGTACTGGCGTCAGTGTGAACCCCATCAACGCCATTATGGTGATCGTCTCTTTTAAACGCATATATCCCTCATTTCAAGCCCTTGCGTAAGGCCCCCAAATTGCCTCAACGTTCGACACGCAACGGAAAAACCGGGTGACTGGGACCTTGCGGAGGCGGCATGGTCGGCATGTCCGGCGCCATCGGTCCTTCCGTACGCGGCCCCCGCAAAGCCACCTTCAAAGCACGCAGCGGATGCGCGAAAGTATCATTCACCGCCGTAGGCTCAAACCCGGAATGCACCTGGCATTGATCACACTTGCCGTTCACGCCCACGCCGTATTTATCCCAAGGCGTCGTTTCCATCAACTCGTTGAACGTCTGCGCATAACCCTCACTCACCAGAAGATAACAGGGCTTCTGCCAACCAAAAATATTGCGGGTGGGATTACCCCAAGGCGTACACTGATAATTCTGGTTGCCTGCAAGAAAATCGAGAAACAGACTGGACTGATTGAAAGTCCATTTTGCCTTGCGCTCTTTGCCGATCCGGAAAATATCCCGGAACAACTGCCGCGAAGCACGACGCTGAATAAAAACTTCTTGCTGGGGCGCGCGCTCGTAGTTAAATCCGGGCGAAATAGTCACCCCCTCAACCCCCAGCGCTTTGCAGTCGTCCAGAAAACTGGCGACTTCTTCAGCTCCTTCCCCCTGAAAAAGCGTGCAGTTGACCGTCACCCGGAAGCCTTTTGCCACGGCTTCGCTGATAGCGGCTGCCGCACGTTGATAGGTACCCGGCTGACATACTGAATCATCATGACGATGCTCATTACCATCGAGATGCACAGAAAACGTTAGGTAGGGCGAAGGTTCATAGTCGCCCATGCGCTTTTTGAGCAAAAGGGCGTTGGTGCATAGATAAACGAAACGCTTACGCTCCACCAACCCCTTAACCACTTCGGGCATATCCTTGTGAATCAGAGGTTCGCCACCAGCAATGGAAATAATGGGCGCACCGCATTCCTCGGCGGCACCAATACATTCTTCTACGGAAAGGCGCTTATCCAACGTTTCATCCGGATAATCAATTTTTCCGCAACCCGCGCAAGCCAGATTGCAGCGGAACAAGGGTTCCAACATCAGGACCAGAGGATAACGCTTACGGCCTCGCAATTTCTGCGCAAGAATATAGCGCCCCACTCGATAGCTCTGAATTAAAGGAACACCCATAGTATAAATACCTCCGCCTGACGGCCAACAACCGATAAGTAAAAAAATCCATTAGAGCAAGTATAACATACCAAATCGTATGCAGAACAACCGCAGGGACAATTTAGTTAGCTTTACTCCGCGACAAAAAGAAAAACAAGATGTTGGCGATTCGTGGTGCCAACTTGGGACGCAACAGGCGCACATCATAAGGCGCAAAACGTCGCGCATTCTCAGCTCGGCACAAGGCCAGCAACTGCTTCAGACTCATATCACTACTGACCTGATCATGACCTGTCAGCGTAAAATTTTCTTCCTGATGATCATTCAGACCTCGGGCGGTTTGAATTCGAGCCCAAGCCTGCAGGAGGATGACTTGAACGCGATGATACTCTAAAACCACTTTTTTCCAGAACGGCAGACGACGACGGTGCCATTTGAGCCAGTTAATGAAGAACAAGATATGACGCGCCTCTTCCTGCATGACCGGTTCAAAAATCTTGACGAGATCGGGAGGGAAAAATCCTGAGCTTTTCGCCGCCGCGAACAAGCCAAAGGCAAAGTAGGAATCCAGACACTCTCCATACCCGGTATACAAAAATTCCCAGTACGGATCGCGCAACGGTGGCGGAGCGGGCAAGGGCGGGATCTGAATACCATAATGCGTCACCAACGCTTGCAAAAGCTCTGAGTGACGTTGCTCTTCACGCCCATCCAAAGCCACCGCAGCCCGAACCACCGGGTCCGGCTCACATTCAGCCATGCTTTGTACCATGCGTGCGGTAACGCTTTCGGTAGCAACGGCTTCGCCCCAGAAAGGCAAGGATTTAACCCGTTGCTCCGCTGCCGCATCCAATTCCGGCCAGTCCATATTGTGAGGGTCAAAATGCACATGCGTATCGTGCATAAACTGACAAAACAAATCGCGGTGCTGATCCGATCCGAGCTCAAGTGTCATCGTCACCATATTACGCGCCCCCCTTAGTAGGTGTTTGTTGCCACAGACGGCGCATATAATGACCTTCTAATGCGACCCATGACAAGAGTACAGGAATTCCTAGAAACACTTCCCGCAAGCGACGAGCGAGGGAAAAAGCCAAGGCGAGATCGGCATCTATACCAATAGCGCTGCCAAAGAGGACAAATCCCCCTTCCTGAATACCGATACCACCCGGGACCACAAAGGCAGCACTGCGCAATGCCTGACCCAGGCTCTCCATCAGCAAAGCAGCCCAGAAGGGCAATGGGTGATGCAATAACCAAAACGTAAACCAGACTTCTATCGTGCCCGCAAAAAAACCGGCCAACTGCCAGGCATTTGCCACCAACAAAGCCCTGCCGTGGCTATAAATACGAAATATTTCCGCATCCAGTTGCTGCGAATCACCAAACATCCCCAGAATGTCATATCCGGCAAGGATTTTTTGAGTCACTTTCTGGAGCAGTGTAAAAAAACCACCGCGAATTTGTAACCAGAAAAAAGCCCCCAACAAGGGCAAGGCCAGCAATAAAGTGCCCAAAACCTCCAGGAGCAGCGCATGCTCTCCCACGGCCACGAACAGCACAGCAACGCCCAGCAACGTAAAAATAAACTGACTGACCAGCGTCAGAGATACCTCAACCATGATACTGGCACCCGCAACCGAGGCTGGTACGCCATACTGGGCGAGAAGACGCACGCCCACAAATTCACCACCCACACGCGCCACCGGGAGTAAACCATTGACGGCCTCGCGCACCAGCGCCACCCAAAGCAAAAACCAGAACCGGGCGCGCGCCTCCCCACGTAACAACCACTTCCAACTGAGTACGTCCAGAGCCAAGGGCAGCAGATGCAGCGGCAGTAACCAGAGCAAGCCCCAGCCCGCAACCAGTAAAAGCGCGAAGATTTCTGAAAATCCGGCGTGGACAATGAGATAAATCGCCAGAGCCAAGCCCAATATTCCCGCGAACGCCGTTATAAAAAGCTTTTGGCGCATACGCTTAGCTTCCCTCGTCCTGGGCAATACCCTGTTCTCGGGGAGAGGAGGTAAACAACAGCATCAAGGCTGGCAATATGATGAGAATGCATAGGAGGACAATAGCCAGCGCCAAACTCAGCGCTTTGCCCAAACTGGACATTCCCGGATCTGAAGATATGGCCATACTGCCGAAGGCACTCAAGGTCGTCAGACCACTGAAAAAAACCGCCATGGGCGTAGAGGTTCCGAGCATATGCGCTACATCTACCCCGTTGCGCCAACGCACCACAATATAAATGGCGAAAGCCACCCCCAGACCAATCAGTAGCGGCAATACAATAATATTGCCCAAATTAAAGCTTAGGCCGAGTAAACTCATGGCCGCAACCGTATATAAGGCGGCTAATAGCAGCGGGATCATGATGAGCAACACATCCCGATAACGACGCAGCGCCAGGAGCAACAAGATACTGATACTGGCTAGAGCAATGTACGTTGCCTCCTGAAATGCGCCTAATACCGCATCTCCTCCTTCCACCAACATCACCGGCGTACCTACGGCGCTGGGCTCCACTTTCAGCACACTTTGCACAAAAACTTGCATCGCTTGATTGCTGGATAAATTTGCCTTCGGAAAAATTTCGACGCGCGCCTGTCCGGATGCGGTCAAATAGCGCTCGCGCAGAGAATTCGGTAGGGTTTGCAAACTGACCGGTCCGGCCAACAGCGCCATCCCCAACTGTTTCAGCTCGCCAGGAAGCGTGCCCATCATCTGGTTTTGCAGATCCGCTATCGCTTCAGGTTGCGCCCCGTCACGATCCAAAAACTGTTGCAAATGTTCTGCCAGTTGCAGGGCCGTTTTGCCATCGGCGCTGCTAGAACCATCTTGAGCCGCCAGAGTGCGCAGCTTCACAACGAGTACTGCAAGTTTTTTAGGCGTATCCGCCGCCGGTTTTTGCAAGGTCGCGGGCATCATCAAGGAAAAAGGTGGGACCAGAATCTGCAGGTTTTCCAGAATAGGGAGTTTTTCAGCTTGGTTGGCTGGTATATAACTATTCACGGTAAGAGCCCTGGCAACTGTCGGCAATTTTTCGACGCGCCGAGCGATGGCCTGGGCAGCATCGACATTGGGCGCCAATACTTCCATCCGGTAGGGGGCCGTATCGGGGTTTGCTAGAAGCTTCTCAAACACTTGCACCCCTTCCGCATGATTATCAATCATATGCAGGGGGTTGAAGTCAAAAGAGGCCCGCAGAGCAAAGGGTATCGAGGCCAGCGCCAATAACGTAGCTGCCGCAAGGATATAGTAGGCGTAGCGATGAATGGGATGCTTTACCAATGTGGGAATATGGTGCATGTGGGGATAATAGCCAACATCCCGCTGCCCTTTCACTTCAATGGACCACAAGGTCAGATAAGCAGGTAAAAAAGTGAGGGTTAGCAGTAAGGCCACCAGCATACTGGTACCCGAAATCAGACCCAGATCCACAATACCCGCATAACTCGTGGGAACAAAAGCATAAAAACTGAGTGCGGCGGCAAGCGCAGCGAGGCCCAGAGCAGGACCCATCCCTTGCGTCACGCGATGCATCGCAAGTCGATGCTCCGCGCCATTAAACAACTCTTCCCGATAACGCAGACAGAACTGAATCCCGAAGTCTACACCTAACCCTATAAATAATATGGCAAAAGCAACAGATATCAGATTGAAGGAGCCGATGAACAGTAATGCCCAAGCGCTGGTCAGAATAATGCCGGAGATCAAACCCATCAGCACGCCGCTGACCAGCTTCACTGAACGCAACGCAATCGCCAGCAGAATAATTTCCAGACCCAAGGTGAGCGCCAGCGACTCTCCAGCACTCTCGCTGACTGTTTTGAGCTGCTCTGCGTCGAGAACCGCACCGCCCGTAACCCCCACGTCCATACCATGCGCCGCATTGAGTTGCAGGGTAGCGAGGCCGTCCCGCAAGGTTCGAATAGCGGCCCCTGCCGGTTCAAGAGAATGATAATTTAGAGCCGGTTGAATCAAGACAAAGCGCTGGGCCGGTCCTAGTTTTGCCAAGTCGCCCCCCATTAGGGTGCTCCAAGGAATCTGATAGGATTTCCCCTGTAAACGTGCCGTCACAGCCTCGTCCATCGCCGCAAAAATAGCCGTCAACCCCGATAAGTGCACCCCGTGGTGAAGGCGCTGATCAATCGCCATGGTCAACAGATCACTGAGGCCGCTCAGGCTGGGATCTGCGGATAGACGGGCAATCAAAGGCTGGGCATTGGTGATACGATTAGCAAAGTCTTGGACCTGGGCTGTCGACAAATAAAGCAGTCCGTTACGCTCAAAAAAACGGCCACCACCCGGCACATAAACGTCATGAAAAGATTGTGGTCTAGCGCGCAGCCAGTCTACCAAGCGATTCACGGCGGCATTGGTCATCTGCGCATTTTTACCCTGCAGCACCACCACGATGGTATTTTTGTCTTGGGGAAACGCTTTTTGGTAGGCCGTTTCTCGCTGCTGAAAGGGCAAATCCCGCGACAGCGCATGGCTGGTGTTGGTGTCCATCGAAAAGTGACTAAACGCATAAATACCGGCGAGCACCGTCAGCAGCAACACACTCACCAACATCCAGCGTGCGCGTCGAACTGACAAATCCACCAGCAGAACCATCAAATGTGCAACAAATTTTCCGAAGCGCTCCAAAATGCGCTCAACGGCTGGCGAAATCACTGAATCTACCCTTCACGATCGCTTGATCGTGTAAATATTGTCCAACTTCGAGGCTGAGGAGCGCCGCATATTCGGCTTGTGGTTCGTAATCTGGCATAAGCTGCTGCAACAGCGGACTTTGCCGTGTCGCCGGATGAAAATAAATTTCCGTCAGACCCCCGGACGGCAAACAATGCAGCATACGCAGCAGGCGCGCGGTATTCATGTGTCCCGTTGCATCCAAGCCATACAGCCCGTCATTATGCAATAGTTGGCGACGATCCAACTGCCGCCGCATGCGCGCCAGCCAAGGGCGCAAAAAAAAGGCCCAGAATGCGGGCGCCACCCCTTGCGCACCGCCACAGCGCGCCGCGTACCAGGTTTCCAGAGGCAAACGCACCGCGCGCAAACCAAAATCTTGACCAATGTCCAGCATCAACCGCAGCACGGTGGGATGTAAATGCAAATGCTTATGCGCATTGGCATGATCCAGACTTAAACCGAAATCGGCAAAAGCGGCGAACTGAGCACGAATTTCAGCAGCAAGCTGCTTACGCACCCGAGGCAGGAAAAAATAGCGCAGCCCCCGCAACCACAAATCTGCCGCAAAGCGCCCGTCCGCATCCACCAAATCGGGCACTTGTCGCGCGGGCAACATGGGAGCGCCATCCACCAGCGTGAGGTGTAAGCCCACCCCCAATTCTGGCAAGGCCTTGGCTCGACACACCGCATCTTCAGCCGCCGGTGCTGCCACCATAAGGCTAGCGGTGGTTAGCACACCCAATCGGTATGCGGATTCCACCGCCTCATTCACTGCCAGATCCAGCCCGAAATCGTCGGCGTTAAAAATCACCCGCCGGGCGTCACTCCGACCCACATTAACCGTGGCGTTGGCGCAAGAAGCGCACAAATTCGACACCTTCCCGCAAACGTCGCTTCATCATCTGGGTACTTTTCAGCATTTCACCGGTAATTTCCGCAATTTTTCCGGCCCGGAAATAAAAGCGTTTGTACATCACCTCGACCGAATCAAAAATTTCGGTATGGTTCAGATGGGGATAACTCATGGGACTAATCTGCACCCCACGATCATTCACCAGATGCGCTTCGTCCTCCTCGGTCAACCAGCCCTGCTCCTTGGCCTGGTTGTACAGAAAAGTACCCGGATACGGTGCAGCGAGGGACACCTGAATCGTATGTGGATTTATTTCCTTTGCAAAATCAATGGTTTTCTGAATGGTTTCCCTCGTTTCTCCGGGCAATCCGAGAATGAAGGTACCATGAATCACAATACCCAACTTGCGACAATCCGCCGTAAATTTGCGAGCGGCCTCAATTTTGATACCCTTTTTGATGTTGTTAAGAATCTGCTGATCTCCCGATTCATAACCCACCAGCAACAGGCGCAAACCATTTTCACGCAGTACCTTCAGCGTTTCGTAGGGCACATTGGCCTTGGCATTACAGGACCAAGTCACACCGAGTTTGCCTAAGCCCCGAGCGATTTCCTCAGCGCGCGGACGATCATCGGTGAAGGTGTCGTCGTCAAAGAAAATTTCCTTCACTTGGGGGAAGTTTTTCTGAATGTAACGCACTTCTTCAACGACATTAGCGGCACTGCGCGTGCGGTAGCGATGCCCGCCCACGGTTTGCGGCCAGAGACAGAACGTACACTGGGAGCGGCAACCCCGACCCGTATAGAAAGAAATATACGGATGCTTGAGATAACCGATGAAGTAATCTTCAATATGCAAGTCGCGCTTGTACACTTCGGACACGAAGGGCAAGGAATCCATATCTTCAATCATGGCGCGATCAGGCGTATGCATGATCTGCCCATTACTGGAACGATAGGTGATACCATCCACCTCACTGAGAGGGCGTCCTTCGGCAATTTCTTTCAGGGTAAAGTCAAACTCTTCGCGGGCCACAAAATCTAGGGCCGCACCCGCTTCCTGAAGGGATTCTTCGGGTTCGACGGCCACCTTGGCGCCGACCATCCCGATCATCATCTTGGGATAGTGCTCCTTGAGCAATTCGGCCATACGCACATCCGAAGGAAAAGACGGTGTGCTGGTATGAATGATACAAAGCTCATAGCCAGACGCTATCTGTAGCGTTTCCTCAACACTGACATCCGCAGGCGGCGCATCCAAAAGCCGACTGCCGGGGATCATGGCCGCAGGCTGGGCCAGCCAGGTAGGGAACCAGAAAGAACGAATTTCCCGCTTGGCCTGGTAACGTGAACCAGCACCGCCGTCAAATCCCTCAAAAGAAGGGGCCTGCAGAAAAAGGGTTTTCATCGTCATTGTGTTGCTCCGTCTTGGCCGCCTATTTGCCCGTCGGCAGCGACCGCATATTGAGACCCGCGCCAAGCTATTCGCCTTGCAAAGAGGGCATGAAACCAAATCAACAACCCCAAGAAATCTGCCAGTAGGGCTGTGCCTAACGTATCTTTCGCACCGAGTTTGTGCATAATTTGCCTATGGTACACGAGGCGCAACACGAGAACCACACCTAGGGGTATCCATCCCCAACCACCCAAACAAGGGGCCAGGATACACACGAGAGGGAGCGGATAACTCAAAAAAGAAAAACGATGTCCCACCGGCTGCACAGAGCGCGTGGTCAGCGACCAGCGCAGAGCATGCTGATAAAAGCGTTTAAAATCCGGTTCCAGCACCAAGGTATCGACCACATAATCCGCCAATACCGTGGGTTTGCCGCATTGACGCACGTAAGCACCCAACCAGTAATCATCCGCCAACTGATTTGCCAGCCGGGGCAGCCCTCCCATTGCGGCAAGCGTTTCCCGACGCAAAGCCATACTCGCACCACCACAGAAAATATTGGGACCGAGCTTTGCCGCCACCAGCACCGACGGTAAAAAAAGTGTATTCACCTGACTGGCTAGCACCCGGGACCAGAAAGTTTTCAAGGGTAGAGCCCGATATAAGCAAGTGAGCACCCCAACCTGCGGATCTTGTAAGGAGGGCACTAGATGACGCAAATAATGGGGGCCGACAACAATGTCGGCATCGCTGATCACCAGCAGATCGTAGCGACAGGCCGCGAGAATGCCCATCAAATTGTTCACTTTAGGGTTATTCCCTATCGTCCCCTCAGTCACCACCACCCGCAAGGCCAGCGCCGGAAACTCTGCCTGCAGACGCTGAATGACGGCCATGGCCGGGTCTGCCGGGTGTTGTACGCCGCAGATGATTTCATATTGGGGATAATTCTGCCGACAAAAACTGCGCAGACTGTCATACAAAGAGCCGTCGTCACCGTGCAGTGGTTTCAATACACTCACGCTGGGGTCTGCGGAGGCATCCTCCGTGACACCGATCTGATCAGCCCCGGTCAGCACCGGTCGCCAGCGGTGCAGCGCCCAGAACCCGAGGAGTTGATAAGCCATCGTCGCCAGCACCAGCAAAGCGACAATGCCCTTCAGCCAATCCCACCCGTTCAGCAACGACATCTGCCCGAAGCCCTTCGCGCCGCCTTAAATATAATGATGTGCTGCAAACCATTGCACGGCATCGCGCAGCGCCTCTTCTGCTGGACGGTGCCGATAACCCAGCGCCGCTTCCGCCTTTTCTGAAGAAAAGTACATGGTATGCGCCGCCATGCGTAATTCATCGCGGGTTACCAGCGGCGTGCCCCGCCCCCGCATCCGCACGACCGTTTCAGCGGCCCAGGCCAGTGGATACAGGGACCGTCGCGGCAGACGCAGCCACGGCGAACGCTGTCCGGTCAGCCCCGCAATGCGGGTCAAAATGCCCGCCAAAGAAAGATTATCTCCGCCCAGAATATAGCGCTGTCCCGGCACCCCCTGAAGAAAAGCCTGCCAGTGCCCCAGCGCCACGTCATCCACATGCACCACATTCAGGCCCGTATCCACATAAGCGGGTATTTTGCCAGCCGCCGCATCGCGCACCATACGTCCCGTAGGGGTGGGTTTGCGATCAGCGGGACCAACGGGCATGGAAGGATTTACAATGACAATCGGTGCAGCTTCGGTCTGACACAACTGCATCAGCGCTGCTTCAGCCAAAAATTTGGAGCGTTTGTAGTGACCGATCATGTCTTCTAAAGCGGAGGGCACCGCCTCATCCGTAATCCGACCATCGGCGTAATGGCCCAACACCGCCACACTACTGGTATACACAAAGCGCTCGACCCCCGCATCCAGAGCCGCCCGCGCCAGTCTTTCACTGCCACCAACATTGGCCGTGTACATGGCCTCGGGTTCGGGTACCCACAGCCGATAATCGGCGGCGACGTGAAAAACCGCTCCACAGCCTGCCACCGTTTTATCCAAGGAGGGACCATCGGTCAAATCGCCGAGAACCGGCTCGACATCAAGACCCTCCCAGTTACTGGAATCCGCACCCTGGCGATGGAGCACCCGCACTTCCAAACCCTCAGCTAGTAGACGGCGGAGAACCGCCCCGCCGACAAAGCCAGAAGCCCCGGTGAGCAAGGCTTTCATACGCGCACTTCCGGCAATAACACCGGCCCTGCCGCGCGCAGGCTGCGCAAGGCCCGCGACATCTGGGTACCCAGTTGCAATAACTCGCGGATATCAGCGGGGTGACGCAACAGGGTCCGCAGTAACCGCCCCATCTGCGGGCGACCATACGGATCAACCGTACGGGTTGCCGAAATCGGCAGCGACTGCGTTGCGGGGTCCACCACACTGCGCACCACCACAAAGGGAATCCCCGCCTGTTGCGCCTTTACGGCAATCGCCCCACTTTCCATGTCCACCGCCTGTGCCGAAGGATATTCATCCAAAAGCGCCGCCTTATCCGCCACCGAAGTGCAGGGCTGGTTCACCGAGCACAGCCCGCCCTGCCCCACAGCCTCCGGCAAGCCCTGCCGTAACTGGTCACGCCAACCTGCGTCCACCGCCCACGCTCGTCCTAGCCAGAATACTTCATCCGGCAACAGGAGATCACCGGCCTGACGCGACGCCTGCAAGCCCCCTGCTGTCCCCCAAGAAACCAAGCCCTGCACGCCCGCATCAATCAACACTTGAGCAGCTTCTTCGGCACGGCAGGCGCCCATGCCTGACACCACCATGCACCCTTGCGCATGGAGTGTTATCAGCGTGCCATGCGGCATGGTCTGTTTACGCAAGGTACGCGCTTCGGCATCCAGCGCGACCACAATCCCTAAGCGTTCAAACGGCATCCCAAATTCCGGTAGAGGGCCAAAGCCCAGAGAGGAAAATAAAAGCTGTAACCATGATAAATCAGGTAAAACACCTTGGGGAAACCCGGCGCATTGAAAAACGGATCTTGCCAGCCCCCGCCGGTCTCCTGATGCGCTTGCAGCCATTGGATGCCGCGCTGCAGAGCCAGACTAGTGCGGTCACCGGCAGCCATCAGCCCAAGACAAGCCCATGCCGTTTGCGCTGCGGTAGAAGGCTGCCCAGCACCAGCCAGACCCGGTTCCCCATAAGAGTCATTATGCTCGCCCCAGCCGCCATCCTTCTGTTGCATCGCCCGCAACCAGTCCGCAGCCCGGTCCATCGCCGGCTGCAGAGAAGGATCGCGCAATTCACTCAAGGCCATGAGCACCGACCAAGTACCATAAATATAATTGGTACCCCAGCGCCCAAACCAGGCTCCCGAAGATTCCTGCTCCCGCAGCAAGTACGCCACGGCGCGACGCAAAACCTCACGATCCCGACTCCGTCCCAGATGCCCCAGAAAAGCGACGACGCGCCCAGTGACATCCGCAGTCGGCGGATCGAGCAATGCCTTATGATCGGCAAACGGAATTTCATTCAGATAATAATGGGTGTTATCCACATCGTAGGCACCAAATCCGCCATTATGCGACTGCATCCCCGCCAACCAGTTGGCCGCGCGCTCAATACTTTCCCGGTCTTCCGGTCGCCCAGCCCGTGACAAAGCCCAAGCCACCGCCGCCGTATCATCCAGATCGGGATAGTAAGGATTGGCATACTGAAAGGCCCATCCCCCTCCAGCCAGTTGCGGACGCTGTACCTGCCAGTCCCCGGGCGCCTCAAGAATCTGTCGATCTTTGAGCCAAGTAATCGCCTGAGCACTTTCCTCCGCAACTTCGCCATCGTGTTCCAGAAGCGCATGGAGGGCAAGACAAGTATCCCAAACCGGCGATACGCAGGGCTGACAATAAGCCTCTGTCGCTCGCTCCACAACCAGCTTACGCAGAGCTTTACCCGTGCTTTGCCGATAGGGATGCTCTGGCGGATAACCCAATAATTCCAGAGCTTCGTGGGCATTGACCATGGCCGGAAAAATGCCATTCAGACCTTCTTCACCATTCAAGCGGGCCGTGAACCACGCCTCGGCTTTTTTCAGGGCGCGGCGGCGAATAAACGATGGAATCCAGTCTTCCATCACCCGCCAGAAGCGATCCAGCGCCAGAAAACTGTGGGCCGCCAGTCCTTGGCGCGCATGACTGAAATAATCCCGGATCTGCTCCGGAGGACGCCGAAACAGTTCGCGAATGTTCACCTGTAAAGGATTTTTCGCCTGCGCTTTGAGACTGCACAAAATGAACAGCGGCACCATGACCGTCCGCGACCAAGAGGCCACCTTGTAAATATGGAACGGAAACCAGCGCGGCAGCAGCATGATTTCTACCGGAATAAACGGCACCGCCCGCCACGGCACCTGGGCAAACAACGCCAAGGTAATGCGCGTGAACACATTGGCGTGCTCCGCACCCCCATGGGCGAGAATGGCCTCACGCGCCCGACGCATGTGCGGTAAATCGGGCGCATCCCCCGCGAGCTTCAGCGCATAGTACACTTTCACCGACGCACTCAGATCAAAATGCCCGCCATAGTAAAGGGGCCAACCCCCATGATCTGCCTGCTTATTACGCAGATATACCGCGATTTTCGCCTCCAGCAGAGGGTCGCGCTCATCCATGTAATGCTGCATCAGAATATATTCGGCGGGAATCGTACAGTCAGCCTCAAATTCAAAGCACCAATGCCCATCCGCCGCCTGCTCCGTCACCAGCGCCGCGTAAGCCTGCTGAATGCTACGCTCCAGCGGGTTCTGCGGCAGCTTCGAACCAAACTGCACAGGCTGTAAAATGCGGTTCATGCAGGAACCGGCAGTGCTAACCGGGTCAAAGGCTTGATACCCACCCGAAAGCTGAGTTGCAACATCGCATCCGAACGATGCAGCAGACGCGACAGGAGCACCACCCGCTGCACGGAGGAACGGCTGATTTTCACCTCACTCCCTGCGGCAAAGCCCGGGTTTTCGCCAATCCGCCGCAGCGTCAGCACCGCCATCGCCAAAGCCCAGAGACAAAAATCGCGCATTCCGGTCTGATCTGCCGGAATCAGCAGGGTATAACGCAAGGCATTTTCCAAATGACCCGCTGCGATCCTCAACAACGCGTTCAGTCCCGCCTGAAAAGTGGGGTCCTGTTTTCCTGGAGTCAGCGTTGTGAGATCACAACCATAGTGCGCAAATAGCGCAGCAGGCATCCAACTCACCCCGCGCGCCCAATCGTCCCATATATCCTTGAGAATATTGGTCATCTGCAGCCCTTGACCAAAAGATACTGCCAAACGCTGCATTTCTTGCGCGTGTTCCTGCAGTCGTGGCTCATATTCGACAAACAAGCTGGTCAGCATTTCGCCCACCACCCCGGCCACGACATAGCAGTAACGGTCCATCGCCGCCATATCCGCGAGTCCTTGCAAGGACGCATACTGCTGAAACTCTGCCATTCCCGCGCCCATAATGCGTACACAACGCGCTAATGCCGCCTGTTGATTGGGCGTAAAACTCCGGGTGATGCGGATGACTTCTGCCGTATTGCGAATCAGATCATGCTCCGCCTCGGGCATCGCCGCAGACAAGCGCGCCCCAAAATCTTTTGCAAATGGCGCCGCCTCAGCCGAGCCCTCGACCACCGCCAAAAATGCCTGCTGCCACTGGGCTTTTTCTTCCCAGCGCAGGTCCGGGTCATCTTCAATGGTATCGGCAATACGACACAATAGATAACCGTTGCCCACGGCATCACGCAAGGCTTCCGGCAACTGCGGAATAGTCAACGCAAAAGTACGAGATACGTCTTGCAGGCTCTGCTGCTGCCAGGCTAAAGCCTGATCTAGCGCCGCAGTCATAAAGCGGTCCTGTCTGGTGACATCCAAACTCCTTGTTCTAATTGGTTCGGGTGCAAGAAGCAACCCGCCATCTGGCGGCAATGTAACGATCCTCGGCACATTCTGCAAGTCCAAACCATCCGGTATGGCTGCATCGGATCGTCTTTTCAGCCCACTTGACCCATTCAGGCTTCCGCATCCTCTCCCAAACCATGCTTGCGCACCCGATAACGCAAGGTCTCCCGGGTGATTCCCAGAAGCCGCGCAGCTTGGGTCACATTACCACTGGCCCTATCCAAAACGCGCTGAATAATCTGCTTCTCCATGGCATCCAGATCCATACTCCCATCCATAGGCAAAATAATATGCTGATCATCCACCGGACAGGCCCCCTGCACGGGGCAGGCACTACTCACCGCCCCCGGTAACTGCAACCACTCCAGAGGCAGATCTTCAGCATCCGAAAACAGCACGGCGCGTTCGATGACGTTGCGCAGCTCCCGCACATTTCCCGGCCAATCATAGGCTTCCAGAGCTTCCCAAACGACCGGACTGACATAATGCACGCGCTTGCCCGCCTGCGCGTTGAATTCAGCCACAAAATGCGGCACCAAAGCCTGCAGATCTTCTTTTCGCTCCCGCAGCGAAGGCAAAGCCAGACGAAACACACTCAAACGATGGAACAAATCGGCGCGAAACCGACCTTGTGCCACCTGCGCATCCAGATCGCGGTTACTGGCGGCGATAAACCGCACATCCACCGAAATAGCCCGATCCCCCCCTAAGCGGCGCAGACTACGATCCTCTATCACTTTGAGCAGCTTGGCTTGCAATTCCAGTTCCATTTCCGAAATTTCATCCAGAAACAACGTGCCGCCATTGGCTTGCTCAACCAGCCCTCGGTGCCGCGCCACCGCGCCTGTAAAAGCGCCGGACTCATAACCAAAAAGCTCCGATTCCAGCAACTCCCGAGGGAGCGCCGCGCAATTGATTTCCACCATCGGCCCACTCGCCTGCGCCCCACTGTAGTGCAGAATGCGCGCCGCCAGCCCCTTACCCGTCCCCGTTTCCCCCGAGATGACCAAGGCGCTATAGGGAACCTGGCTCAGACGCGCCAGCATATCCCGGACCACATCGGCCGCCCTACTCTTACCCAGATAAGTTTCTGGCTGATAACGACGGTGCTGGGTGAAAGTATCGTCCGCTACCCGGCGTTGCGCTCGAGCACCTCGTCCCGCCGAACGCACCACCATTTCCAGACGTTCCATCTCACAGGGTTTTTCCAGAAAATCGTAAGCCCCAAGACGTAATGCCCGCACCGAATCGGGCACGCTGCCAAAGGCGGTCAAAAAAATCCACTCTCCCGTACCCGCTTTCGCCCGCACTTTTTCCAGCAAATCCAGACTATTACCATCCGGAAGATTCAAGTCTGCCAAAGTTACCAAAGGACTGAGATCCTGATCCAACAACATTTGTTCGGCATCAGCAAAACGTTCCGCCCAGTAAACCTCCCAACCTTCTTTCTCGAAAAAGCGACGCATTTCTCGACCCAGAAAAATCTCGTCTTCAATAATGAGTAAAGCATCGGCCACGAGGACTACTCCTTTTCGGTCATAACTGGACAGGGCAGAATCAATAAAATCTCTGCCCCGTGGGGATCACGATTGCGCAACTGCACCTCCCCGCCCAGACTACGCACAAAACGGCGTACCATCGACAAGCCCAACCCTGTGCCCTGTTCCTTACTACTGGCGAAGGGACGGATGCCCTCGCGCAACAAGCGCTCAGGAAATCCCGGACCATTATCCGTCACCGTCAACTGCATTTTCTGGTCCGCCTGCACAATAGCCACGGTGATGGTACCGCCTTCGCTGGCCAGGGCCTGAATAGCATTCAAGATCAGATTCAGCAAGGCTTGGCGAAACTGATCCAAAGGCAGCAGGCAATCCCGAGATGCTCCCGGTAACAGCTTGAGAACCACATGCGATGGAGACTGATAGCGTAACAGATTCAACAAGGTTTCGACCGTATCTCGGGGATTCACCCGCCGACCCTGCTCATGCACCTGCCGCGCACCCCGCAGTTGTTGATCCAGCAAGCGACTGACCCGCCGCAACTCTTCTTCCATTAAACCCAGCCGCTCGGACAGTTGAGGGTCTTGAATCTCCCGACGAATATTGGCACACCCCACCTGCAGTCCAGCGAGCGGATTCCGCAATTCATGAGCAAAGGCTGCGGCCGCCTCCCCCACCGCCGCCAGTCGCTCCGAACGCGCCACGGCAGCCTGCTGCGCCACCAAGGTATGCGCCGCCTCATTCACCTCGCGCTGCAAATCCTGCAAATACTGTCGCCGGGTTTTTTCGAGGTCTTCCAGACGTTCGATCATATGATTGTAATATTGCAGCAGCGGACTGATTCCCGGATCAGCATGTCCCTCAGTCACTCGCCGGAAGGCCCCGATTTCTAGCGAGCGCATCGCCCCCTGCAAACGCCGTAAGGGACCAAGAATCCGCAACCGGAAAAAAATCAGCGTCACCAGCACAAAAATCATGAATGAGAACAGCGCAATAGCCGTCCCGACCAGGGTATAGCGGGCATCATGTCCTGCCGCCAGCACCAAGCGACGACCCCGCTGATGTTCATTCAAGCTGATATCGGAAAGCTGCAGTAACGCCTGTGGTAGCAACGCCGGATTATTGGCGGCGAGAATTTCCCGCAACCGTACCCAGTGCGGATTATGCTGCACCTGATCCGGATGAATCGCCGCTATCCGCGCCTCGGCAGCTCGCAAAGCCTGCAAGCCTGCCATCGGTCCACGAGCCTGCCAATCGCGCAAAGTTTGCTGAGAACTGTCCGCCAGTTCGGCCATGTAGGCCGTATAAGCATCCAGCGTATGCAGATCCTGATTGGTGTGAACCAGCAGCACCCCCAGCAGGAGCAAGGCCAATACCACAAACTGCACCAGCAAAAAGCCGATGGTCCGAAAAGGCGCAAAAGGAATCCGTTTACGGCTATCCGCCCCACCTGGCAAACGCAATATCGCCATTGGGCTAACGCTCTCCGAGCGGCGACGTAGTCCCATGCTCAGCGCGGGGCGCACGGCGCATCAGTTGCGCACTCGCCAGCCGCGCGTCCGCCCCTTCAAAGAGCACCCGATAAACCTGCTCGGTAATGGGCATTTCCACACCCAGACGTTGCGCCAACTGATAGAGCGCCCGCGCCGCAGGCACGCCCTCTGCCTCCTGACCGATGGCACTTAGCACCTCCGCCAAAGGTTGACCGCGCCCCAAACCCAGACCCACGCGCCGATTACGCGACAAATCACTGCTCGCGGTCAGAATCAAATCCCCGGCTCCGGCCAAGCCCATAAACGTTTCCGTGCGTCCACCCAAGGCCGTTCCCAGACGGTGCAACTCCGCAATCCCTCGGGTAATCAGCGCCGCACGGGCGCTATCCCCCTGCTCCAGACCATCGGAAATACCCGCCGCAATCGCCAGAACGTTTTTGATAGCCCCCCCCAAACACACACCTGCCACATCATCGCTCAGATACACCCGCATCTGCTCGCTGGCAAATGCCTCGACCACCGCTTGCGCCGCTAATCTATCCGCAGAGGCTGCCGTCATCGCCAAAGGCTTCCCCAAAATCAGATCATGGGCAAAGCTCGGCCCGGAAAGAACCACCAATTTAGCCGCAGGCCGAACCTGCTCCACCACTTGATCGAGGCGCAGCGCAGCCGGTAACTCCAAGCCCTTAGAAGCCAATACCCAAGGCATGTTCGACGGAAGATTTTCAGGGATTGCCGACAATACGGCACGTAAACTTTGGCTGGGCAGTGCCAGGAGAACACCGTCCACCCCGGTCACCGCCGCCAACAAATCGGGTTCCGACTGCAGACCCGCCGGTATGGCCACCTGCGGAAAATGGGGTGACAGGCTGTGGGCTTCCATATAGCCGGGTAAACGCTCCCGGCACCGGCCCCACAGCCGCACCGTATGCCCCTGACGGCTTAAATGTGCCGCCAGAGCAGTGCCCCAATGTCCGGCCCCGAGTACGGCCCAGCGCATCGCTTATTGCGTCGTGTGGTTCAACTGCTCTTGTTGCGCCTGCTGAAACAGCGCCTCAAAGTTGACTGGATGCAGGTGCAAGGGCTGGAAGCCACCGCGTCCCACTAAATCCGCTACCACCTCCCGAGCATAGGGGAACAGGATAGTCGGGCAATGCACCGCCACCAAAGCCGGCAGGTGTTCTTCGGGGATATTCTGAATACGGAATAATCCCGCCTGCTGCACTTCTACGGCAAAATAAGTGCTGTCACCGGCCTTGGCCTTAACAGTCACCGTCAAAGTCACTTCCGTCAGCCCCTCCATGCCCTGCACGGCTGTGCTGCCTGTGTTCAGGCCCACATCCACGGTTGGCGCTTCGGTCTGCACAAAACTCTGCGGTGCATTGGGGGATTCAAAGGAAATGTCTTTTACATAAATACGTTCAATCATGAATACGGCTTCTGGCTCTTCCATAACATCCTTCTTAACAAGTGATTGTAGGGCACACAGCCCTCAGTCTACCCGAAGAAGCCCTCATTGGGCTATGCGCTGCCTTGTGCAAAAACTGCTTGCCCTATTCCCCGCTTCTGTGTAGCATTTGCAGCGCTGTCTAGGTCCCCATCGTCTAGTGGCCTAGGACACCGCCCTTTCACGGCGGTAACGGGGGTTCGAACCCCCCTGGGGACGCCAAATATCAATAGCACTGTCAGAGACGCACAACACTTGCCCAATCCCATCACCGCTACCCTGCGCCCCTATTGGCAATATCGTGATCTGGTGCGCAATCTGGTCATTAAAGATCTTAAAGTACGCTACCAAGGTGCGGCTTTAGGTTTTTTGTGGTCACTGGGTAACCCTCTGGCACTGATACTGCTCTACGATTTTGTTTTTACACACGTTTTTCGCAGCGACCTGCCGCACTACATCCTTTATTTGGTCATCGGCGTACTGCATTACAACCTGTTCTCGCAAGCTATCGCGCAAAGCTGTGAAAGCCTCACCAGCGCCTCTGGGCTGATTCAGAAAATCTACTTTCCACGCATTCTCGTGCCAACGTCTAGCCTACTGTTTACCTTGGCCTTATGGATTATCGCCATCCTGATCCTCGTGGTGCTGTATCCATTTTTAGGCGGTGTTTACCACTGGGGATTGCTGCTCTACCCTTTGGCGCTGGGGCTCTACATTGCGTTTATTTGGGGCATTGTACTCACCTTCTCGGTATTGCAGGTGGAGTTTCGTGACCTCAAGCATCTTGTTGAAATCGCCCTGATGTTTGGGTTCTGGTTTACCCCCATTGGCTACGATATTAACGTGCTCAAACCCACCACCCGCGAAATTATTTCACTGAATCCGCTCACGCAGTTCATGGATCTTTTTCATGCCCTGCTCTATGCCGGCACCCTGCCTGCTTTGAACCACGTTATTATTGCCTGTGGATGGACCATCGCCACCGTCACCGTAGGTATGATCCTCTTCCGCTGCAAAGCCCGACATCTGGTGGAAGACCTCTGATGCCACCCGCCGTGATTGTCGAGAATGTCAGCAAAGAATTCATCCTGCGCCATAATCGGGCCATGGGACTCAAAACCCGGTTCCTGGCGCTGTTTCATAAAAGCAAACGCGAACGCCGCGAACATTTTTTAGCTCTGGATAATGTGAGCTTTACCCTAGAACAAGGGGAAGCACTGGGGCTGCTGGGCCATAATGGTTCTGGTAAAAGCACGCTCATGCAGATTATTGCCGGCATCCTGCAGCCCACCAAGGGACGTGTCATTACCCATGGTCGAGTCGCTCCGCTGATCCAACTCGGAGTAGGTTTCAACCCAGAACTCACGGGCTATGAAAATATTTTTCTGAACGCCAGCCTTTATGGATTTTTGAATAAAGATATCCGACCCAAGGTTAAAGACATTATTGAATTTTCAGAACTTGAGAATTTTATTGATACTCCACTGAAGCATTACTCGTCGGGCATGCAGATGCGTCTGGGGTTTGCTGTTGCCGTTCATCTTCAGCCAGATATATTGCTAGCGGACGAAATTCTCGCTGTTGGGGATCAAGCATTTCAGGAGAAGTGCCTAGCGAAAATTGCCGAAATGCGTAATAAAGGCATGTCACTCATTCTCGTTTCGCATAGCCAAGAACAGATTGAAAAGTTTTGCAATCAGTATGTGCGCCTCGATAAAGGAGTAATGGTGGAGAAAGGCTACGTTGATAGAAGCACCACCACTTCGGAATTAGCTACTTTAAAAACCATTTAATGACTATCCAATCAACTTTTTTGCGTATCACCAACTCACTGCAGTTAGTCAAAAAAAAATTTCTGGTGGTTCGATATTTATTCGCAAAAAATGCACATGGAAAAAATCAGCGCCAAGCCTTTGCTCGGTTTCTGTATCATAAGCTTCCTATATCCGCCGGACCTAAACAGCGGCTACGCATCATCGGAAAACGACTACTCTCATCACACGCTGAGCAAAATTATCAGACTTGGATACGTCGCCACGATACGCTCAATGACGTGGATCGTGAGGCTATCCAACTGCAGATCAACACTTGGGAAAACTCCCCAAAGATCTCCGTAATTATGCCGGTCTATAACGCACCCGAAAAATTCCTGAGACTGGCCATTGAATCGGTCAAGACGCAAATATATCCCCACTGGGAATTATGTATCACTGACGATGCATCTTCTCAACCTCATGTGCGCAAGGTGCTTGCAGAATATTCGGAGGAGGATAAGCGGATCAGGGTGATGTACCGTAATGAAAATGGTCATATCTCGGTGACCTCCAATGATGCACTTGCTCTGGCCACCGGAGAATACATCGCACTCCTAGATCACGATGATATGCTGTCCGAGCACGCTTTATATTGGGTGGCCTCGGTGATTGTGCATAATCCCGATGTGGAACTGATTTACAGTGATGAAGACAAAATCGATGAGAAGGACCGACGCTGCGACCCTTATTTCAAACCTGACTGGAACCCCGAACTTCTTTTAGGTCAGAACTATATCAGTCATTTAGGGGTTTATAAACGAGAACAAGTGCTCAATATAGGCGGCTTCCGGCCAGGATTCGAAGGTAGCCAAGACTGGGATCTCGTACTTCGCTTCACAGATAATTTATCGCCTGTGAAAATTCGTCACATCCCAGCCATCTTGTATCACTGGCGGATGCTCAGCGGGTCTACAGCGAGTGATCTAGGGGCCAAACCTTATGTGGTCGACGCTGCGAAAAGGGCACTTACCGAAACTTTGGAGCGACGGGATGAATACGCTGCTTTGGAGAGCGTTTGCAATGGGGCATTCCACCTCCCTCATTATACTGTCAGTGGGAATCCTTTGGTTAGTATCATCATCCCTACTCGAAACAAACTTTCCGTTCTTCGCCAGTGCCTTGATAGCCTCAGTCGGACCAGCTACTCCAACACCGAGGTAATAATCATTGACAATCAGAGTGATGATCCGGAAACCTTGGCCTACCTCGCTGAGATTCAAAAACGCCCCGACCTGCGGGTGTTGTCTTACCCTTATCCCTTTGATTATGCCGCAATGCATAATTGGGCAGTCCCGCAATCCCGTGGTGAATATATCTGCCTGCTCAACAATGACACAGAGGTAATTGCTGAGCAGTGGTTGACTGAAATGCTTGCACAGGGCCAGCGCCAAGGCATTGGGGCCGTAGGCGCCAAGCTGCTGTACCCAGACGAAACCATTCAACACGGGGGAGTCATATTGGGATTGGATGGCATAGCAGGACATGCACATAGATCGTTCTACAATGAAAGTTTTGGATATTGTGGGCGTGGAGCCTTGATGCAAAACTTCAGCGCTGTAACAGCGGCCTGCCTGCTGATGCGAAAAGATCTTTGGGAGCGGGTGGGAGGCATGACCCAAGAGCTTACCGTAGCTTTCAATGACGTGGATCTGTGCTTGCGTATAAGAGAAGCCAGCTTACGAAATGTTTGGCTTCCGCAGGCGCAGCTTTATCATCATGAGTTCAAATCACGTGGCAGCGACATGGTGCGAACAGACAAATTACGCCGATTTGCTCTGGAGCGTGCGTATATGCAATGGCGCTGGGGAGTTTTGCTCCAAAATGACCCCGCTTATAATCCCAACCTCACACTTGAGAGAGAAGACTTCTCCTTAGCATCGCCCCCGCGAATAAATCATCCATGGCGCTCCGAATGTATATCCGTAGCAATCCCTTATGGTCTTGCGCAGATGAATGCGGGACCTCTGATTTTATCGCCAGAGAACGAGGTTTCCGGGAGTTTTCTGGTACCTACAGGCGTTCGCGGCACTCTGAAAGGCATCACACTACTAACTATCGGAAATTTTAATGGATCAAATGGTACACTAGTTTTGCAGTTGCAAGATGGAGATGGTCAAACGGGTTACGCACACTACACGAAAAAAAAATCCCGGGATAACAACGCCATGCTCCCATTGAATTTCAGTCAAGGCGGAATCCACTTACACGGACAAGAACGACTATTTTTTCGACTTCATCTGGAAGATGCGATCCACCCTGTGGCAATTTGGTGCAATGAACTCAACAAACGCTGGGGCCATGAGATAGCAGGCCATGAAAACTCTGCGCTACTCATAACACTTCAGATAACAGAGGATAATTAATTAGAACAATATTAAACAAGGAATCTTATCTTCATATTGAGCCTGTTGATCGTAATCGTTTTATATTGCTAATAATGTTAGGAATCATCCAAAATTCCTATATGGATGCCTCCGTGTGTGCAAATGATATTGGATATCTGGCCTTTGATGCAATACGATAAGCCTGCTGGCCCTGATGGAATCCATCGGAAGAAGCCATCAACGGCTAGACTTTCTCGAAGAACTGGAATTAGTCAGGTTTTTTCTTCAAACGCGGACAGGATCGGTTAGGTCCCAAAATTTGGGAAGGCGGGTTGCTTAAACGCATCCCCTTAACTAAGGAAAATAAGTTATAATTATTACAGCGATGATATATATAATCAACACAACTTATAGATTAACAAAGGGAGTGAGTGCATTCAATATAGTGTCGAACTGTGAATCCCAAGAATAATTAGACTGGGAGTGCGACCGTGCACAGTTCGCTATCCTCTTGGAGGAAGAAATATCATCAAGAGCACGAGCAATCGTCTCGGTCCATTGGTATGATCTTGCTAGATAACCATTTTCGCCGTGAGATATTGATCCGCGATAAGTGAAAACCGGGGAAGCTACGGAAGGGACGCCAACAACACCTGCTTCGAAATACTTAAGTTCCGATTTGCAATTCGTAAAAATATTATCTTGCAAAGGCACCAAGTTGAGATCAACCGAAGCAATAAGTTTTTGAAGATTAACGTAATCTTGAAATGGATAATAACGAATACGATTACCAAATTTGGATAAGGAGTGCTCTAGTTCGATATATCCAGCAACAACTAGCTCTATTGATTCATCATCCTCTAGTAACTGCGCAAGGGACGGAACCACCAAAGCAAAGTCAAGCTTATGAGATGGAGAGCCACTAAAATAACCAAGAGTTCTCTTACCATTGGTAGAAAATTCACCATTAGTCTTTGCTGAATAGATAGTATCAGAATACAGCTGCTGAGCGGAGTTCAAAAAGTTAGGCACAACAGCAGCAGAAAGACCACTAAATTCAGTAACTCTGCTAGCCAAAAAATTATTAGTGGTGATTGCGCCGTCGCACATTTTCAGAGCAGCACCCATTCTACTGATATACGCAAACCACTGATCCATGACCAGCGAAGATGCTCCATTATTCGCAAGAGAATTAATAAGAAGATGAGCATAGTCAACATCGAAAACGAGATCATCAATGTCAAAAAGTACTTTTTTTCTTTGACAACGAAACCGTTGAATCAGGCAATTCAATTGTAAACTATAACGAGAGCGACAAATCACCAGCAAATCAGCCGCATCTACGATTGATCGCACATTAGGTAAGTCAGACAAAAAAAAGTATGAAGCAGAAACAGATCTATCACTCAAAAAATTCAAAGCCTCGGACATATTATGAGCCCGATACCTAAATGTACTATTATTTGGCTCCTCATAGAAGTATGCAATTTTTAAACTTCCAGATAAAAGCATACCTAACCTTTCATCGAAAGAAAGTGCCCATGGCTCGGAATAGTCAAAATTATCAATATTAATGGTGATCAAGAGCAACACCTACTAAATGATCAATGACCTTTGCAAAAGATGAGCCCCAGTCGCGCTTCAAGCCGCTATTTATGTAATTTTGATTTCTTACCTCAATATCTTCAGATAACCGAACCGCAAAATCAATCGCGGATACTAAAGAGTCAACATCAAGATCTGAACATATTATGTTCTCAGAATATTTATATAACTCTCTCTTTGACTTAAACTTATTGGTTACCACAATAGAGCCAGATGCAGCCAGATCCAAAGGAGGATAACTAGGATGGGGTGTACTCATCAAACTCACACCTACATCTACTGATCCGAGCAACTGCGCATATTCATGCCACGAAAGACTTTTATAACAAACAGGTCGCACTCCGCCAAACAATTCAACATCCGGGATATCACTTCCAACAAAAACTATTTCCCAACGGTCAGGATCAATGACACGCTTCATAAGCGCACGATCAATTACTTCCAATCCTAGCCGAAATAAATTCCTAGGATTATTTGGTCTCGCATAAAAAAAAAGTCTTTTAGGTTCACCCGCATCTTTTGGTCCACCTCTAGAGTATATTTCAGAAGGAAATGCAGGCTCAAACCAAACTCCTCGTTCTGAAATATTGTAAAATCCATTGGATACCAAATACTCAAACAATAATTCTGTATTCACCACTATGTGGATTTGATCGTCACTCATCATTCTATGGGCACGTATCCAGTCATCGCCTACCGGATAGAACATTCGTTCATCTTCTTGAAGCAAATAAATTATCTGTCCCGCCGGAACACTAGGCAGTGTTGATGCCGTCGTCCACCAAGAGGTCGTTACAAAGAGATCATTTTCGGAAAAATCAACACCGTTTCCGCCATCATCACAAGGCTCAAACTTAAACTGTAGTTCCTTCTCTGGGAAAAGATTGTACAGCTTAAGAAAACTATTCACCCTCAACTCGTCTGGCTCTTCTGTTCTCGTAATAATCCTAAGGTTAGCGCCAAGTCTATTTGACAAACACACACCAAACAGCAAGGCAGTACCAACCCCGCCGAATAGGCTCCCGGCGCGAACACTATCAGTTACTATATTTACCCTAGATATTCCCGCCTCACTTTGACGATAAGTCACCATTGGACGAGCAATAAAATACCATTTATCCAGATAGGTTCTTGCAGTCACCACTTCAACATTACAATCAACCTCATTACAATCAACCTCTTGACTAATTCTTTTTTTTCTAGAGGATAATTGCAGCGAAAGTTTTTGAAGCACCTTTTTTATGAAAAGCCTTGTCCCTCGACTTTTCCAATATATGATTATTTTTTTAGTGAAATTAATCATAAATTACACCCCGGAGAACTAAGGCCCATAAAAACAATAAACTATCCATTTAAAGTCATCAAAATAACTTCCTCAGTAAGGCTGCAATATTACGTAAAATAGCCGTACTCCGCCAAGATCTACTTGTTAAAATTTTAGCAAGTTCCGCTTTTATTGCTGCATTCTGTTCAATTTCCAGCATCAGTTCTGATCTAAGCGCCAAATACTCCTCTGCCGGATCCACCGCCAACTTAGTCCAATTATTATCATACTGAGAAGGCGGCTCTATCAAAGTTTTATTAACCTTCAGAACCTCAGCATCAACTTCCGCCTCATCACCAACAATCACTCTTTTACCAAGACAATTATAATCCGTAGGGAGCTTTCTGACGATGCACATTGAGTTCACAAACTCGACTGAGTGAATGTGCTCAAGTGAAGTACTATTAAAGGAAATATCGTAATATTTAGAAAATCCAGACAATACCTCCGAACTAGCCTTACTCACTCCCCAATGCTCTTGCCCCACGATATCAGCTAAATGCTTAAAAAATGACAAGGAAGAATATGGATCGTATAGCCCTCCTTCAAATTCTCTCCAGTAACTGCAATGCAAGTCTTCCGCAACAAAGATCCCTCCATCAGCCAGGAAAGGGAAATAGTAAGCAAATGTTTTCACGATATCCGATGATTTATGCGAACCATCATCGATAATTAAGTCAAAATCAATCGACTTCGTTAATATCTCTGTTCGAGACTCATTGCTATTTGCATCACCGACCACTACCGATATGCGTGGATCATCATACTTTAGGGCACGACAGCTTAGATTAATGTCTACTCCAACCAACATCATTGCTTTTGGGAAGTACTCCCCCCAAATTTCTAAAGACCCTCCATTCTGTATCCCAATTTCCAGAAGCCTAATCGGCAAATCACGATAATGAGAAAATATCCTTTCGTATTCATCTAGATACAAGGACCATTTATCTGACACCTTTCCCTGATGTACGCCATAAAGATCACGTAGGTTTTTGTTCATAGGACCAACAGAGGCATTAAATCTTTCACAAGTATAACATCCTGATCAGGTAATTATTAAAGAGTTAAATAGATGCACGGTCCGTCGTAATGGTACCACCTGTCACCCCCGCCCCGCCACCTCACGCACAATCCTCAGTATCTGCTCCCCAGCTTTTTGCCAATTATATTTGGAGGCCTGTTCTTTGCCCTTTTCGGATAGGCTTCTCCGCAACACGGAGTCTTCAGCAAGACGGAGTATGCCCGCACGTATGGATTCCACATCCAGCGGATCACAGTAGAGTGCAGCGTCACCGCAGACTTCTGGGATAGCGGTTACATTGCTGGCTAGTACCGGACATCCGCAACCCATGGCTTCTATGGGAGGCAGACCAAAACCTTCGTACAGTGAGGGATACAGCAAGGCGACCGCGCGCTCAAAGAGGGCGGGCAACAATTCATCACGCAAGTAACCCGTTAATAGTATTTCTCCTTTGGCTTGTAGACGCTCCAGTGTGGGTGCAAAACCACTTTCTTGCCAACCCATTTGTCCCACCAGAACCAAAGGATGCGCCCGCTTGATCCGTTCAGGTAGTCCTTCATAGGCCAGCAGCAGGCGTTCCAGATTTTTGCGGGGTTCCAGCGTCGATAAAAACAGGAAATACGATCGTGAATCACCATCCAGCGCCACCCGCAACGATCGCCGCGTATCTTCGCTGACAGAACTGCCAAATCGATCCGCTATGCCCGGATATACCACATGAATACGTCCTGCGAGTTCGGGATAAAAATGCAGGAGCTCCTGCTCGGAAAAGTGCGAAATCGTGATGACGGCAGTAGCTCTTTCCAGCGCAGGGCGAAGATGGCGATTCAAAAAACGCACCCGTCCCGGCGGATGGGTTTCTGGATTACGCAAATGCGATAAATCATGCACTACCAAAACCTGTGGGGAGCGGCTGCGCGGAAGGACATAATTAGTGCCGAGTATCACTTCTGGCCGGCAGTGGCGTTTGAGCCGCTCCAGTTGCCACCCTTGCAGGATAAATTGTAGCTCTCGTCCCAGAGGAATTTTCTTTTTCCAGTCGGATCGCTGAGGAATCCGTAATCCAGCAGGATGAGGAGGGGTAGAAGAACAACCCGTCGTCGTGAAATAAGCGAGATTGATCGCTGGATCTGTAGACAGCGCACGCGTAAGCTCCTCGCCAAAGTGGCCAATACCGGCTGGCCGGCCTTGCAGCGTGGTCGCCTCCACCGCAACGCGCACCGTGCGGCGGCGCTCGGTCTGCGGCAGCGGTACGTGCATGAGAGACTGATGGCTATAGGGCAACCCGCGCCAGCCTTCCCGAATAGCGCGGATATTCGTCCATTGTCCATATCGCAGCCGCTTGAGCATCCGTGACAGCGAGCCGATAGCGAGCGCGAGTCGCGGATGGCGACTATAACTGGACAAAAAATATCTTGCCGAAGTCGTGACGTAGTAGTCCTTGAGAGGGTTGTCATGCCCCAAACTCGAAGAATGCTGATGCCAAATGCGAGAGCCCTCGGCCACGGCCAGTTTCCAGCCTTGGGCACGCAGGCGAAAACAGAGATCGGTATCTTCCCAATACATAAAGTAGCGAGCCGCATCAAAAAGCCCTACCTGCGCTAGTGCTTCTTGGCGCAGCAAAATGCTGGCACCCATCAGGTAGTCGAGCCGCGCTGTAGGAAGCGCTTTGGTGGCATGATGTCCCAAGCCCGCCCAGCGTATCACCCGTCCTCCCCCCCAGACCTGCACGCTTTGCGGGTGTTCCAGATCGTAGATGACCGAACCGACCGCGCCCACCTGCGGGTCGCGCTGGAGTTCAGCGATCAGGGCGCTGAGAGCATGTTTGTCGACGATGGCGTCATTATTCAGCAACCAGACGGCTTCGGCACCCATTTGTAGGGCCTGACGAATACCTACATTACACCCGCCGCCAAATCCCAGATTCTCGGCATTGCGCAACAGAGTCGCCGGCAAACCGCTGCGGGCTATCCATGGTTCTAGGGCATCGGCGCTGCCGTCCGTAGAGTGATTATCCACCACCCAAATATGCCCCGGTTTTTCGGTGAGCACGCGCAGCGCCCGCAAACAACGGCGGGTGTCGGCCAAACTATTCCAATTGATCAGAACAATGTGGACGTTTTGTGGAGTTATTGTGGACAGCTTCAGGATGTACCGCCGTTAAGATGATATGCGCATTATAGGGTTGCGCCGGATTATGCCACCAGAATCAAGCGCGGGCCACTTCCCGCCACTCAAGTACGGGCACGACGCTTCCGGTCAATGAGCGATTGCGCTGCATCCATGACCTGCTGATGGGGGACCGCCGGTCGCTTGTCATTCAGTGCTTCATGCACCATTTCCCGAAACCAGGCGTCATAGACATCGGGATCAGCAACCAGACCCATCGGCAAACCGCCTTCTTTGCTCACACGCGTGAGCAGGATACGCACAGCGTCCGAAAGTGTCAGGCCGACATTGGCGAGTTTTTCTGCCGCATCCGCTTTCAGCTCGTCGTCTACGCGAACATGCAGCATTGAGGTTTGTGCCATGAGGATTCCTCCAGTTACCTAAGTCAATTGTGTATCTCATTAGAGAGACAAGCAATAGATTCGTTTACAAATAATCAGGGATATCCTCAAATGTTGTGCATTCAGAATCCTTTACGCCCTCGCAGGGTATGGTGAACCATCGTGATAATCAGTGACATTATGAAATTCAAACGATCGTGGTTTGCAATGGCAGGCATCTCTTTGTTGCTTACAGGTACTGAGATTACGCAGGCAAGCACAGCCGCGACCACATTCACGGTCACTGCAAACGTGGCGGCACTTTGCAAAATCAGCGCAACCAACCTGAATTTCGGAAAATATATGCCAAGCTCTGGGGCGGTCACTGGGAATTTCACAATTTCCGGGAACTGCGCAAATGGAACTAAGTTCACATTAGCTCTGAATGACAGGTGATGGAATATACCTTAACCAGCAAATACTGGTTATTCAGAGACCTCGCAGGAACTTTCTGAGGGGACCCCTACAGCCAAAGTGTTCGAACAGGATATTGTTTGATGATTGGATCAGGAGTCACCAAGGTCAGTCCACGCTCGATCGCCTGACAAATCAGCATGCGATCGAAAGGATCTCGATGAATCGCCGGCAGTTGCGAAAGATGACGAAGGTCCGTATCAACCAGAGCGATGCGCTGAAAATCCGATGCGTCTATTTGCTGCAGTATGTAATTAAAAACCGACTCGGATCCGCTCTCAATGACCAGTTTTCCGTTGGCGTGTTTGACCAAGATTTCCCAAACCGTGATCACGCTGACGCAGACTTCCAGATCCTCGGCAATATGACGGCGCGAGGCCGGCGGAATCTTGTCTTCCTGCGCCAACCACCAGATCAGCGTACAGGTATCCAACAGCAGCATCAGATTTTTCCCGATACGGCCCCAATAGCTAGTGGGTCATCCCGATGGGTATCGTACCAATCGACCAGTTCTGTATCAGACAGGGGAGCAAAGGTGTCCTCGACCCAATGTATTTTTCCGGTTGCCCGGCCCATGGGTCGACTTTTTCTGGCTAGGCGGTCGGTCGCAATCGGTCGCAATTCGGCGATTGCTTTATTACGACGCGCAATAATGACGGTTTCGCCCTGCTCTACTTTGCTGAGATACACGGATAGCTGGGCCTTTATTGCATGAATATTTACTACTTCCATTGTTACTGGACCTTATACCTGACTAACTCTGAAGGATTCTAGACCATGTTTGAAAAAAAAGCTGCTGTTTTTCTCTACGGTCACCTCACATTAGCTTGCATCTCGTAAAAAAACGATCAAGCGCCCAAAGAACTGGGACGTATTTTGAAGCGTGCAGAGGAAATTCGGCTTGTCGCGGACTACAGAGGCGCACGTTGACAGGCGCGAGGCGGCGGCCTAATCTGCGGGGCATACCCATTCACCGATGATGAGGTGAGAGTGCGGACGACTATTTGCAGGATTAGTGCGGTAAGCATTCATGAAAACTTCAGATCTTGATCCTGACACCCTACAGGCCACTCGGCTGTTTATTCAACGCCTAGACAAGCTCTACGACATGGCCGGAGTGATCCTGTTTGGCAGTCGTGCGCGACAAACACACCGACCGGACAGCGATGCGGATGTAGCGATACTCCTGCGTGGGTCGCACCAGCGCTTTCTGCCGATCAAACTAGCAATGACCGATGTAGCGTTTGATGTGTTATTAGAAACAGGCATCAACATCTCCCCATTACCCGTATGGATGGACGAATGGGAGCATCCGGAACTCTACGTTAATCCGCTGTTATTAAAAAATATTGCACAAGAGGGCGTCCGGCTGTGAGTATAATGGACCCCATCAACTTCAGCGCACTTCGTTGAGCAAATCCGGATGCTTATCCAATACCTTGAGCAACTTCACTAGGGACAACGGCGGCTTGGTCTTGCCCGTTTCATAGCGCGAGAACGCATTCACACCACCCCCGAAGATTTCTGCCGCTTGCCGTTGATCCAAAGCCAACTCTTTACGCACACGCACAATAAATCCTGGGTCCACTATGGCGGCATTGACCTGCCGGGAGAAAGAACGCATCTCGCGCATGACGCGGTCTGTTTCGCTCGCATCCAGAAGAGATTCCGCACAGGCCGGACAATAGTCTCCCGTGACGCTTGGAATGATGGTCGTCTCCCCTTTATAGGTGTAGGGCATATCGCGCGTGTCGTAAACCAGCTCCGCTGCACCGCATACCGGACATTTCATCGTCATAACTCCTTAAAAGACACAATCAGCACGTCATCCACCACCGTCAGCTTCAGGTAAACCTCTCCTGCAGGGGTATTCGGTCGATACACATCCTGCCAGACCGCATGATCGGCATGGGTGGTCATGCTTTTGTAAAAATCTGTGGGCGTAAGCGCTAACACGGTGGCCAACATTCCGGCGTAGTCGAGACCCATAGCATGGGCACCCATACGTGCCGCCTGCGTGGTGCGCACTTTGCCTGCACGCATCAGCTCTTTTATGACGATCAGCTTGCAGTGTGCGGTGCGCTTTTCCATAGATCCACATTAACCTATATGGTTTTTTTTGACAATCTTTCAGCATTCAGTAAACGTCATTATCAGCATCAGGCTGCATTCAGCACCCGCAGCTCTATGTGCAGCCCGGCTGCTGTCGCCATGTTCACCAGCATGTCCAGACTAAACAGGTTAATCTTGCCACGCACCAGATCAGAAACACGCGGCTGAGTCACACCAAAAAGCCGCACAGGCCGGACAATAGTCTCCCGTTCCGCAAGCGCACGTTGACAGGCGCGAAGCGGCTGCCTAATCTGCGGAGCATACCCATTCACCGATGATGAGGCCCCGCATGGCAGTAGCAGAGCGACAAGCGCGCTATGAAGACCTGTTTGACCTGCCCGAAAATGTCATCGGCGAAATTATCGGCGGCCAACTAGTTACGCAGCCACGCCCAGCCCCGGCCCATACTCGGGCCAGTTCGGCGCTCGGAAACAAACTGGGTACGCCCTTTGACCAAGGCAATGGCGACGGCCCCGGCGGATGGTGGATACTCGACGAACCCGAATTGCACCTGAACAACGACATTCTCGTCCCGGATATTGCTGGATGGCAACGCAAACGGATGCCGCGCCTCCCCGAAACTGCGTATTTTGGAATGGCCCCAGACTGGGTCTGCGAGGTACTCTCCCCGGCCACCACCCGCACCGACCGCACCCTGAAAATGCCTCTGTACGCCGCCGCCGGGGTCGGCCACTGCTGGATGATCGACACCACCGCCCGCACGCTGGAAGCCTACACCAACCAAGCGGGCCACTGGCTGCTCCTCGGCACATGGGCCGATCAGGATTGCGCCGCCATCGACCCCTTCGCCGCCGTCCCCCTCAGCCTCGCCGGTTTGTGGGTAGATTGACAAACACTATGCGTCATCAGAGCTATTGCGTGCCAGCGGATGCGTGAAGAGCAAGATGCAGCCGCGTCTGAAACCAGCAAAGAGAAAAACCCAGGGATAGGACGATCTACCTTGATCAATCTTGCGGGCCTGCTGGTGCCCACCGTCGTCGGACTTGCTACCGTACCCCTATACCTCAAGGAAATTGGTGAAGTCCGCTATGGTGTTCTGCTGCTGGCCTTTACCTTTCTCGGATACTTCGGTGCATTTGATTTAGGATTGGGCCGTGCAGTTGCCCAACGCATAGCTCGCCAAGACGACATTACAGAACGTAATCACACGTTCTGGACAGCGTTTCTCATTTCCAGTGCAATGGGGATTATTGGCGCTATCATTCTATTTGTTCTTGGACACTGGCTTTTTGCGACGATATTCCGCATCCCTGCAAACCTCCGCACAGAAATGGAAAATGCCATTCCCTGGCTTGCCGCAATAGTACCGCTGACAGCCGTCATTTCCGTACTCGCTGGTGCCTTGGAAGCGCGCCAAGCGTTTCTGGCTCTCAGCATCAGTCAGATGACAGGTGTAATAGGCTTGCAGGTGTTGCCACTGGCGGTGGCTTTGATCGGCCACACTTCGATGCCAATTCTATTGGCTGCTGCACTCACCGGACGGCTGATCGGCGTTGTCGTTATGATTGCCGCTACAGCCCATACCTTACCCTTACACGGAACACCCCATGTACACCAGACTGAAATTGGGCCACTGCTACGCTTTGGTGGGTGGATAAGTGTTTCAGGGTTGACCACACCATTTCTTTCTATCGTGGATCGATTTTTCGTAGGCGGCATGATCGGTGCCGCTGCCGTCACCGCATACACCGTACCTTACAGTCTAACGCAACGATTCGCCTACCTGCCATTGGCCTTAAGCACTACCCTCTTTCCACGGTTTTCTAAAAGTAACGAGGAGAACACAAGACAACTCCTTAATGATGGGATTTTGGCATTGGTGGCCATACAGACGCCACTTATTGTGCTTGCAATAGTGCTCATGCATCCATTCTTCAACTTGTGGATAGGCCATGTTCTGGCCACAACATACTATCCTGTCGCTATCATATTACTGATAGGGGTATGGATAAATGGTCCCAACTATGTTCCGCACAACTTACTTCCTGCGCAGGGTCGCCCGGACATCATGGCAAAATTTTATATTTTTGAATTGATTCCATTCTTAGCTTTACTTTGGATTTTTGTGGCCTGGTTAGGTATTTACGGTGCTGCAATAAGTTGGATGTTAAGAAGTGCGGCCGATGCAATCTTTTGCTTCATCGTCACCAACAGCATGAAGGTATTCTTGCGTGGTATAACACCGACTGTTCCAGCCATATCTTTATCTATAATAGCAAGCTGTATGCACCTTTCAGCAGTGAACACCATTATTTTAGGGATATTATCAGTGCTCTTAGCAACAGGAACATCATGGTTTATTGCACCGCCCGCGCTAAAGATTAAAGTTACTAAACTTAACTGGTTGAACACTAATGGAAGATAGCCTGATAGCGCGAGCAAACTCAGAATCATTACGATACAGATCGCATCCAAAATCCAAATGTAAGATTTGCGAATCAACAGCTATGCCTTTCGATCTAGTTGATCTATTGAAGCAATGTGAAGCACCTCTGTACCCAGATACGCCCTCACTGATTCCAGTGATTTATCACAGATGCGGAAACTGTGGCTTCATATTCACCACATACTTCGACGAATTCAATGAGGAGATGTGGTGCAAGCACATCTACAATTCCGACTACATAAAGGTGGACCCTGAGTATCTGGATTCACGACCAAAAAGAAATTCATTTTTTATCGACACCCTATTGTCCACAAAGAAATCATCTGTGGTGGGCCTTGATTATGGCGGTGGAAATGGTGTAACAGCGAAAATTCTCAGAGAGCTTGGCTATGAGTATGATTGTTACGATCCTTATGGGGCATCTTCAATGGACGACGCCAAGATTGGCAGCTATAACTTTTGCTCCGCCATAGAAGTTCTGGAGCATGCGTCTGACCCTGTAGGCTTGATGGCTAAACTCGTTGACCTAGCAAATCACGACAGACTGATAGTATTAATAGGTACATGCACGAGCGACAGTGCAGTAACGAACGACCAACGTCTCTCTTGGTGGTACGCCGCGCCGAGGAACGGACACATAAGTCTGTTCTCTGAAAAGGCGTTGTCGATTCTGGCAAAACGATTCGGCCTCAAATGCCAAAGCTTTTCACAAAGCATGCATATACTCACCAGAAATATAAGCGATAAAGAGCTTTCATATTTTTGGTTTCGCGGAAGAATATCCAGAAAACTAAGGACCATAAAAAACAAGTTGCTTGGACAATAGCCTTTTTGACTAACCAAAAGGATACTACCAGATGAGATCACATCCCCAGCAGCAAATAGTGGATGGGTACTTCACCAGAAAGAAGAGTATCAATGCCGTTTTAACGGTCCTCAATAATATCTGTAAGATCATTTTTCTCAGGTGGCGGAAGAACAAGAAACCTATCAAAGTCAACAAATTACTTTTAGTACACTTCGGAGGCTTCGGAGACGCCTTGCTACTCACCGCCGTCCTAGACTCTTTGAAGAAGCATATGCCCCAGTGTGAAATCGACATCATGACCAATAATGACGTCTACCATATACTACAGCATGACACTAGATTCACTCATTTTTATACGATGGATAATCGATTTGGAAAAAAGTACCTATTAGATATACCGAAAAGTCATCAAGCATTCAAACGTCTTCAGCAGCGATACGACGCTACAGTATGTCTTCGTGCATTCATGGATAATGGCGTACTTCCTCTGTATTTATCAGGAATTTCAAATTACATAGTCGGGTTTGCCACGGGAGGTTTCTCCTTTGCTTTGGATGAAGTCGCCCCATGGGTCGAAGGCATTCATGAGACGGGACACTACATAGATGCGCTAAAGCAAATATGCCCGAATATATCTGCTGGCAGACCACATATTATGTATGACCAACACGCTGCCTTACTAACGGTGCGCAACACTGTTGGTGTGAGTACATATATCGTAGTACATCTTGGAAGCCGTGAAAAAGAAAGAACGCTTGATGCAGTTAGAAGTACGGAAATCATCACTTGGTTGCTCATGAACACTACCGTCAACATTGTATTGACTGGAACCGAAAGTGAAGCCTACCTATGGGAAAGATTAGGCCTTAGTAATGATAGAATAAAACCAACATTCGGAGTATTTGATGTCTTCACCTTCATGGAGTGTATTTCACAATCTGCTGGGGTGATTACAGTCGAGACATTTGCGGCGCATGCTGGAGCAATGGCTGGAGTCCCAGTTTTATCATTTTGGAGCGGTGTGACTGATTACCGACAATGGCAACCTATTGGCAAAACAGTACATATTATGCGGCAGCCTGTCCCTTGTGCCCCATGCTTCAAACCATGTGAGGGTATGGAGTGTATGCGTCATGATGTTATAAATGGATTGACGAAAGCCTTCCATGAATCTTTTCGTATTTACGCACATCAGGAAGAGCATACATCTTGATCCTCGCTCTAGTGACACTATGCAGGGGCGACGAAACGAATGCGGCTGCCGCTAGAGAGACAAGCAATAGTGAACCGCCCCGGGTATTGTGGAGGCTGATTAATGTAAGTCATGCCGCTTTACCGGCCTGACGGGCGAGTTCCTGATAATATTGTGCCTCAGCTTCTGCCGGAGGGATATATCCCAAGGGTTCCAGAAGTCGGTGATGGTTAAACCAATGCACCCATTCTAGGGTGGCCAGTTCCAGGGACGCTTTGGTTTTCCAGGGCGCACGACGATGGATCAGTTCGGCCTTGTACAGTCCATTGATGGTTTCTGCCAGGGCGTTGTCGTAGCTATCTCCCTTGCTCCCCACAGAGGGTTCAATGCCCGCCTCGGCAAGCCGTTCTGTATAGCGGATGCTGACGTATTGCGAACCCCGGTCGCTGTGGTGAATCAGGGATTGGTCCCGCTGCGGTTGTCGGGCGTGTAGCGCTTGTTCCAAGGCATCCAGCACGAAGTCCGTATGCATGGTTGAGCTGACCTGCCACCCCACAATCCGACGCGCAAAAACATCGATCACAAAAGCGACATAGAGCCAACCCTGCCAAGTGGAAACGTAGGTGAAATCCGACACCCAGAGCTGGTCAGGCCGCTCCGCCCGAAAAATCCGGTGGACCCGGTCTCGTGGGCAGGGCACCTGGGTATCTGGAACCGTGGTGCGGATCCGTTTGCCGCAGACTACCCCCTGTATGCCCAGATGCCGCATCAGGCGCTCTACGGTACAACGTGCTACCGGTATCCCCTCGCGATTCATCTGCTTCCAGACCTTATCCGCACCGTAGACCTGCAGGTGCGCCTGCCAGATCCGCTGAATCTCCAGCAAAAGCACCGCGTCCCGCTGCGCTCGAGCTATAGTCAATTCTGGTGTATGAGCATTTACTGACATAGCTTCAGGCGGCGGTCTGTTGGTCATCCGGCAGGATTTGATTGGCCGGCAATCCATCGGTGAATTTTACCCCCGCAAACAGA
>JBAYRF010000002.1:0-152283 GCA_041676785.1 Acidithiobacillus sp.
CCAAACTTCGCCGACAATACTTTCGTCAGCGCTGCCGTCAGTGTGGTCTTACCGTGGTCTACGTGACCTATCGTCCCCACGTTTACATGCGGCTTCGTCCGCTCAAATTTCCCTTTGGACATCAGACACTCCCCAAGAAAACAGACCCAAAAATAAAACCCAAATATGGAGCCCACAACCGGATTCGAACCGGTGACCTCTTCCTTACCAAGGAAGTGCTCTACCGCCTGAGCTATGTGGGCCGACTACTGGAGCGGGTGATGGGAATCGAACCCACACCATCAGCTTGGAAGGCTGAGGTTCTACCATTGAACTACACCCGCACAAATCATAGCGTCTTTGGACGCATCAAACCTAAGACATACCTAAAACAATATGGTGGAGGGGGGAGGATTCGAACCTCCGAAGGCAGAGCCGTCAGATTTACAGTCTGATCCCTTTGACCGCTCGGGAACCCCTCCCACGATTAGCGGCGCATTGTGCCGCTTTGCGATACTCATTGTCAATAGCCGATACTCCCACCTTTTAAGATTTTAGAGCAAGCTATCATTTTAGTTCTTAGGACTTTTTTTGACATCGCCTTTAATGCCGATATTAGTGCATCATCCTTGACATCGTTGCCGATTTACAACATTCTTTCCTGAGCTGTATAGATTTATGCAAGGCATACCTGCCGGGCTTGAGAGGAGGGTTTATAAAATGCAACAATTGAAACGTATTACATTGCTGGTTGCCATCACTGGCGGTCTATTTGCCAGCGCAGCATATGCTGACAATGGTTATCAGGGTTATGCCATCGAAGCTGGTGGTAAGCCTGTAGTTACTTCTACGGGTGCTTGTGTGCGCGGTGGGCGGCCAGTAACTGATGGTGCGGTACCGACCTACTGTGCCCCGCCTGCACCAGTTGCTGTAGCTGTTCCAGCCCCTGCGCCAGCCCCTGCGCCAATCGCTCCGGTGGAACGAACCGTACTGGTCAGCAAACCCATCACGATTACGGGTATCAACTTTAAGTTTGATTCTTACAAGTTGCTAGATCATGACATTAAAGTGTTGGACGAAGTCGCGGACTTTGCCAAAAATCATCCCGCTGCCGTCCTCGATGTCAACGGCTATTGCAGCAAGGTGGGCAGTTACTCCTATAATCTGAAGCTTTCCAAGCTGCGCGCGCAGAGCGTAGCACAATACTTGGCAAACCATGGCGTCGCCAATGACCGCATGGTATTGAAAGGACATTCCTACAATGATCCTGTTGCTACTAATGCCACAACCCAAGGCAGATTTCTGAACCAGCGCGTAGAAATCAATTCCAGTATCAAGGTCCAGAAAACCGTTCAGCAGTAAGGCACCTGTACCTGTATGCTTTAAGGGCGGGCCTGCATGGCCCGCTTTTTTTATGGGCACACTTCTATATCTTCATCATGCAGTATTGTCATTCCATGCTAGACTAGCCGCCATGCGACAATCACTGCTCCGCTTCGTGCGTACACTGCATATTACCCGAGTCCTCGTGCGTTTTCGTTTGGACGAGGTGCTATATTTTTTACCTATTCTCAAACCATATCAGGCTATTTTGCGCTTAAGCCCTATGTCATGGCTTGGCCCCAAGCCTCAGGGCAACTTTGCAGAAAGACTGCGCGAAGCATTGGAAGCCCTTGGGCCTACTTTCATCAAGTTAGGGCAAATGCTTTCTACCCGTCGAGATTTGTTGCCGGATCACATCACCCAGGAGCTCGCCAAACTTCAGGATTCGGTACCACCATTTCTTCCGGAGGAGGCTCAGAAAATTATCGAAACGGCGCTGAACAAGCCGGTAAATGCCGTATTTTCCGAATTCAACGCTAAGCCTGCAGCTGCTGCCTCTATTGCGCAAGTTCACTTTGGAATTTTATTGGACGGACGAGAAGTAGCTATCAAGGTGCGCCGCCCCGGGCTGCGTCGAATCATTGATCAGGATCTTGCTATTTTGGCTTTGCTGGCAGACCTCGCTGAACGCTATTCCCAGGAAGGTCGACGGCTAAGAGTCCGAGCTGTAGTTGCAGAATATGCCAAAACCCTACGCGGAGAGCTTGATCTGCTCCGTGAAGCTGCTAACGCCAGCCAGTTGCGGCGAAATTTTGCTGCCGAACCTGATCTGCTTTATGTTCCAGAAATTTACTGGGATTACTGCAGTGATTCCGTACTCGTGATGGAGCGCATTCACGGTATTCCCATTTCGAAACTGGATGCCTTGCGTGCCGCTGGCATTAATTTTGATCAGCTTTCTCGGCGGGCAGCTGAAATCTTTTTTCGCCAAGTATTTCGAGATGCCTACTTTCATGCAGACATGCATCCGGGCAACATCTTCATAGATCCCGACAATGGTCGCTTCATTGCCGTGGATTTTGGCATTATGGGTAGTCTCGACGACGCCAGCCAACACTATCTGGCTGAAAATATGATTGCATTCTTTCAGCGGGATTATCGACGGGTGGCGGAGGCTCACGTTGAAGCAGGCTGGGTCCCACCCGATACCAATATTCAGGATTTTGAAAGTGCGATCCGGGCTATTGCCGAACCGGTATTCGAAAAGCCACTCAATGAAATCTCCGTAGCAAACCTTTTACTGCGTCTATTCCAGACCACCCGTGCGTTTCAGATGCAAACCCAGCCGCAACTCTTGCTTTTACAAAAAACCTTGGTAAACGTTGAAGGTATTGCCAGAGACTTTAACCCCGCTCTTAATATGTGGGAAGTCGCGACGCCATTACTCACGGAATGGTTAAGCCGCCAGCGCGGCCCACGAGGATGGTGGACGGAAATCAAACGACATGTACCGGAGTGGGGTCTGGTAGTACCCGAAATACCCGTACTTCTTCACCATATTCTCCGGCAAGCGCAACAAGGCGAGTTACCCTTAGTCATTCGCAACAATGATCTGGAAGGTATTCGTGAAGAATTACGACACGGTATGCGGCGACTTGTATTCGGCGTCGGCGGCACCTTCATCGTGGTTGGTATCGGAATAATTGCGGCCCTTGAGCATCAACTCAACCGGCTGATCCTTGATCTGCCATTCTGGAGCTGGCTCGTCATTTTACCCAGTCTTACTTGGATGATTCATCGGTGGATCAGCAGTTTTTTCAGAACGCGTGGTTAGCATTTCTTAAAGTCGGCCATTTTTAATTACACTACTATCACTTAGCAAGGGGGTCATTATGTGGATTATCATATCGTTAGTTATTGCTGCCTTGGCCGTGATATTTGCCGTACAAAATAACGCCCCCGCCACTGTCCATTTTTTCTCTTGGGCATTCGCCCAAACCCAGGGGGTAATACTCCTTGGTGGTTTCGTAGGTGGCTTCATCGCCAGCATGCTCATTTATCTGCCGACACACGTTCGTAACAAACTAAAGATTCGCCGTCATGAACGACGCCTGAGCGAAATGGAAGGGGAGCTCAACAGCGAACGCGGCAAAAGAGAATACATCGAGAAAGAGCATGCCGCCGCATTGCGCATTCAAAAGGGCAACGGTGTAAGTACTCTTAATACAGAAAACCCGGACTAATACATTGTCCGAGCCGATTTTTCTCCATCAGTCTTTTTTATCGACCACAGCTTCCGGCTTATAAGTAGGAACCAAGCGCGCGAGAATTTCCAGATTTTTATTTGCTTGGGGATTTCCAGCGGCTGCAGCCTTGTGCCACCAAAAGGAAGCTTTTGCGTAATCCTGATGTACACCCTGACCCGTGAAATAAAGATTACCGAGATTGTATTGAGCTGACGAAACACCAAGATCTGCGGACTTTGTCCACCAGTAAGCTGCCTTATCTAGGTTCTTAGCGACACCCTGACCGAAATAATATTGCATACCCAAATTGTATTCGGCTTTGGCATAACCATGCATTGCCGCTTTTTCAAACCATTGCGCAGCGAGGCTATAATTTTGCGGCACGCCATCACCGAGGGCGCAACGGGTCCCGATGGTATTTTCGAGCTTGGCCGTCGTGAGATCTGCGGGTTGCGAGGTGGCCATATCCTCATCTTGGGATTTATGGGCAGCGGTCTGCGCATTGGCTAGAGGTGCTGCAACCAGCAATAGAGCTGCGGTCGACAAAATCCAGAGAGACGGATTACGCAAAAACGAATGAGTGCGCATGTGTGCTCCAATAAATACTGAATGATTAGGCGATAATGACTTCCAAAATTGAAGGTTACACCATAAAGATCAGGTTTTACCAGAGCTTTTTACAGTAATATCTGAGCCAGACAAAGCTCGTCTGAGTTTTTGCCCGTCGGCACTATATAAGACCGCTCTTTAATCTAATAGCGGGCCAGCCCGCAACACCCTAATCGTTATTTGTCCCTACTAAGCAAGAGCGCCGCAAGTGGCCTATTCAGGGGATACTGGCTTATCGCCCCACCTGTGTAAATTCCACTAATCGCCAACGCTGGGCAAGCTTATCCAGTACCGCGTTGACAAAACGGTGTCCCTGCTCAGCACCAAAATCCTTACCTAGTTCAATGGCTTCATTAATGACAACACGGTACGGCGTTTGCGGAAGGTCGCGAAGTTCATAGGCCGCAAGGCGCAAGATGGCCCGTTCCACTTCACTGATTTCATCCTCCCAGCGCCGATCGGGAATTTCTTGAGCGATGGCCGGGTCCAGTTCGGGAATCGCTTGGCAAACGCCTGCCCAGACTATTACGAAAAAATCGCGGTCGGCACCCTGTAAACGCTCGGGATCTGTGGTGAACTGCAACGCGATATCCGCACAATGCTCAGGATTTAACTGCCATTGATAGAGCGCTTGGACGATGGCCTGACGCGCCAGGCGACGGCGGCTATTTTTCATGCTCTCTCAAAACTGTCCCAGTAACTGCACCATTTCAATCGCGGTCATGGCCGCATCGAAGCCTTTGTTTCCGGCTTTAGTACCTGCACGCTCAATGGCCTGCTCAATACTATCTGTGGTGAGCACACCGAATACTACGGGTATCTCAGTATCCATAGCCACCTGAGCAACCCCTTTAGATACTTCGCCTGCCACAAAGTCAAAATGCGGGGTTCCTCCACGAATTACTGCCCCTAAGCAAATGACTGCATCATAATGACCGCTACGCGCGAGTTTTTGTGCAGCCAGCGGTATTTCGTAGGCTCCCGGCACATAGATTATGCTGATCTGTTCATCCTTGGCGCCATGTCGACGTAGTGCATCTACAGCACCCTGCTCCAGTTGCTGAGTAATAAAGCTATTGAAGCGACTTACCAAAATAGCAAAACGATATTCACCAACCTGCAGACTACCTTCAATTTTACGAATCATGATTATTCCTTGACTGTGTCTTGAAATGGGCGTTGTCCGACAATTTCGAGCCCGAATCCACCGATACCTCGATACTGGAACTGACTGTCGCTGAGCACTACTGCCTGCCGGACACCCAGATCTGAAAGAATCTGCGCACCAATACCGAAAGTACGAAGCACGCGACCCGCATCTCCGGCCTGACCGGGTCCCTTTGGCTGTTCAGGGAGTGAGGCCACCTCCCGAAGCAAATCTTCGCAAGTTTCGTGCTGATGCAAATAAACCAGCACGCCCTTCCCCTCTGCGGCAATTCGTTGCAGAGCCTGATTATTGGGGCTGGCGGGTCCCGCGAAAAGATCATTGAGGGTTTTGCCGACCTGAACGCGAACGAGTACAGGACTTCCTTGTGCAGCGACATCGCCGAGTACCAGCGCAAAATGTGTCTCTTTAGCGACCCAGTCGCGATAAACATGCAACTGAAAGTCCCCATAAACACTGTGCCAAGGACCACTGGCTTCTCGCTGAACAATACGTTCCCGCTCCAGTCGGTATCGAATCAGATCGGCAATCGTACCAATTTTAAGACTGTGATTGGCGGCATAAGGTAGAAGATCCGGCAATCGCGCCATTTCACCATCAGGATTCAGGATTTCACAGATGACGCCAGCCGGTTTACAGCCAGCCAGACGGGCTAGATCCACCGCAGCTTCGGTATGTCCAGCGCGCACTAAGACACCGCCGGGCTCCGCGCTCAAAGGAAAAATATGACCCGGCATGACGATATCTTCAGGCCCAGCCTGCTCGGCAATAGCCGCTTGAATAGTTGTCGCCCGATCCGCCGCAGAAATACCCGTAGTTACGCCGTGCGCCGCCTCAATGGAGACCGTGAATGCTGTACCTAGACTCGCGGTATTGTGACCTACCATCTGCGGCAAGCGTAATTGTTCACAGCGTTCACGAGTCAGCGGTAAACACACCAAGCCCCGTGCTTCGGTCACCATAAAATTGATAGCCGCCGGAGTGACAAATTCCGCAGCCATAATCAGATCTCCCTCATTTTCCCGACCTTCGTCGTCCATGAGAATCACCATGCGCCCTGCGGCGATATCTGCAATAATCTCTTCTGCCGGGCTGATTTTAATTTCACTCATACGGGATATCCTTTTCCAGCCAGTGACTCTCGGGTAATTGGTGATTTTAACTCGGAGCGGGGATCACTGACCATCCAGCGTTCCAGATATCGAGCGATGAGATCCACCTCAAGATTAACCGCCTGACCGTTCCGCCATTCGGCCGCTGTCGTCTGCGCCAGAGTATGCGGAATCAAATTCAACATGAAGACGTCTTCTTTAAGTGCATTTACCGTCAAGCTGATGCCATCTACACAGATGCTACCCTTGGCCGCAATGTAGCGCCGTAGTTCCTGCGGGGCAGCCACCGCAAATTGCTGTGACCGTCCCGACACGCTAACGCTACGAATATGGCCGACACCATCCACATGACCCGAGACAAGATGTCCGCCAAGACGATCCGCTAAACGCAGGGCCTTTTCCAAATTCACCGCACTACCCGAAGTGAGGCTTCCAAACAGTGTTTTGTCTAGGGTTTCCCGAGACACGTCCACGGCAAATGCGTCTTGCCGCACTTCTACAACCGTCAGACAGACCCCCGACACGGCGATGCTATCCCCCAACTGGACATCACCAAGATCCAGATCTCCCGAAGCTATCAGCACCCGCAAGTCACCGCCCTGAGGCTGCAATTGCTGGATGTGGCCCAATGCCTGAATAATCCCTGTGAACATTACCTAGTGCTCCTGCGGACGCAAGGTCCATTTTAGATCATCATCTAGCAACTGAGTCTGCACAACGCGCCAGCGCGGAGCTTCCGCCAATTGCGTAAAGGGACCCACGGATAGTGCTGGCATCGCGCCCTTGCCAAGTAGCATCGGCGCAACATAAAGCAGCCATTCGTCAACTAGGCCGGCCGCCAAAAGGGTGCTCGCCAGCCCCGTTCCGGCCTCGACCAGAACTTCGTTAATCTCCCGATCCGCCAGAGATTGCATGACTGCGGCCCAATCCAACCGACCCTTATGACTGGCGCACGACAGCAGAACAGCCCCCGCATTTTGTAATACTTCACGGCGTTCCGCACGGGCATCCGGCGCATGAAAAATCCACACCGCACCTTCGCTCGCGAATACGGCTGCATCATGAGGGGTGCGCAACTGGGCATCCAAAATCACTTTCACTGGATACCTCCGGGGTTGTGGCACCAAGCGCGGTGCTAAGCGCGGGTTATCAGCCAACAGCGTACCTATACCGACCATAACAGCACTTACTTTAGCACGCTCGTGCTGGACATCCGCCCGCGCACTAGGACCCGTCAGCCACTGGCTCTGCCCATTACCCAGCGCTACGGCTCCATCCAAACTCATCGCCTGCTTCATACGCATCCAGGGACGACCTTGACGCATCCGCATAAAAAAACCCGGATTCAGCGCTTCACTGGATTCCTGTAGACAGCCCACATCCACCTGCACGCCATGGGCCCGGAGTCGCTCAATACCACGGCCCGCTACCAAAGGATTGGGATCTAGCGCTGCCGCCACGACTCGAGATACACCCGCATGCAGCAAGGCATCCACACAGGGTGGTGTGCGGCCGTGGTGACTGCAAGGCTCCAAAGTTATATAAACGGTAGATCCTTGCGCCGCCGCTCCCGCTTCTGACAAAGCGAAGACCTCAGCATGCGCCTCTCCAGCAAAGCGATGCGAGCCTCTACCGATGATCACACCTTCTTTAACGACTACCGCTCCGACCCGAGGATTAGGATGCGTGGTCAGCAAGCCCAGCTCTGCTTGACGCAGCGCCTCTGCCATGAACAGTGCATCCTGCTCGTCAATCTGCACCGGAGCTTTGCTCTCCTGTATCATCAACGAAGCCATCTTTAAGACGCGCAATTTCGGCACTAAAGGCATCCACGTCCTCGAAACGTCGGTACACGGATGCGAAACGCACATAAGCCACCGGGTCCATTTCTCGTAGCGCCTCCATGACCAACTCACCAATCAATCGGGCAGGCACTTCACGTTCACCGCGCTCACGAATACGCCGCTGAATCAAACGCACGGCAGCATCAACCCGCGCCGTCGCGACCGGCCTTTTGCTCAAGGCCCGAGTCAAGCCACGCTGTAACTTATCTTCATTAAAAGATTCGCGCCGACCATCCGTTTTTACGACCATGGGCAATGTCAACTCTGCTCTTTCAAAGGTCGTAAAACGTTGTCCACATTGCGGACATTCCCGACGCCGTCGCACGCTGCCGCCTTCATCGGCGAGGCGAGAATCCGCTACCCGAGTATCAGCAAAAGCGCAGAACGGACAATGCACGGAACCCTATCCGTAAACGGGGAAACGCTTACAAAGCGCTTTGATGTCCGCCTGAACTCTGGAAATGACCGCAGCATCTGTACTCGCATCCAGCACATCGGCAATACTTTTACCCAACTGTTGCATTTCAGGCTCGCCGAAGCCGCGTGTGGTCGCAGCGGGCGTACCAATGCGAATGCCACTGGTCACCGCTGGCGGGCGAGTGTCGAACGGTACCGCGTTCTTGTTGACCGTAATATTTGCCAGACCCAGTGCTTCTTCTGCTTCTTTACCCGTAATTCTCTCGCCAATATTAAGTAAAAACAGATGATTATCCGTTCCACCAGATACCGCAGTGTAACCACGCCCGGCCAGCACTTCACTGAGCGTCTGTGCGTTATGAATAACTTGTTGTTGATAAACTTTGAACTCCGGTTGCAGCGCTTCACGAAAAGCGATGGCCTTTCCAGCGATAACATGCATCAGCGGACCGCCCTGAATTCCGGGGAAAATCAGAGAATTGACCTTCTTGGCATATTCTTGTCGACAAAGAATAAGACCGCCACGAGGTCCACGTAGCGTTTTGTGGGTGGTAGTCGTGACAAAATCCGCATGCGGTACCGGACTTGGATGCAAACCTGCGGCAACCAATCCGGCGATATGGGCCATATCCACGAGGAGGTAAGCGCCAATACTCCGAGCAATTTCGCCAATTCTTTCAAAATCAATAATACGTGAATAGGCACTAGCACCCGCCACAATCATTTTTGGACGTTCCTGTTCGGCTTGTTCGGCCATGGCATCATAATCAATGCGGCCATCCTCAGCACGCACGCCATAGGCCACCACCTGAAACAACTTGCCAGAAACATTGACCTTGGCGCCATGGGTAAGATGTCCGCCATGGGCAAGACTCATACCCATGATCTTATCGCCCGGCTGTAAAACCGAAAGGTATACGGCTTGGTTCGCTTGGGAACCAGAGTGCGGCTGGACATTCGCATGTTCAGCACCAAATAACTCCAGTGCCCGGTCGATGGCCAACTGCTCCGCCACATCGACGTATTCACAGCCTCCGTAATAACGCTTACCGGGGTAACCTTCCGCATATTTATTGGTCAGCACGGAGCCTTGAGCCACCATGACCATGGGGCTGGCGTAGTTTTCGGAAGCGATGAGCTCAACATGATCTTCCTGACGCTGAGTTTCTTTGCGCATAGCATCCCAAAGCGTCGGATCAAAATCAGCGATAGTCAGGGTTTTGGAAAACATGGCCGAACTCCTTAAAAACTTCCGGGTAAAGTGGGGATAGACACTAATGGATGAGACGCCTTACGGCAAGGGTAAAAAATGCGTGCAATACATGAATTTTACTCATCAGATTTTGATGCGTATGGGCTGGGGATGCGCTGCTAATACAAAGCGCGCACTACTTTTTGCTTTTTTCTTACGAGGCGGCCGTCGTTTATCTGCAAAAATATCCTGATAGGCCACATAGATGACAGGCGGCCCCAAGATCCAAACAAGCAAACCCAACCAGAGTTGCGAAAACGCTGGCATAAACAGGTTGGCTAGCAAAATGATGGCCCACAGCCCCACTAAGGGATCGCGCAATTCCGGCCGGAACATGAGGGTCAAGGTAGTTTCCACCTCGGATTCCAACCAACCATGCCCCTTATGCAGCGCCAGAGCTATGCCGAAAAATGCCGGGGAAAACCAGAAATAAGGCATCAAGGATAGATCGGAAAAGCGTTCACCAAAAGCAAACCACCAACCCCAAAAACCCTGACCCAGACCCGTATCGTCATGCCAAGGGATATGAATACCCGCCAGCAAACTGCCCATTATGACCATGTCCTGACCGAATTCGAAGATCATCCCGAACACGGCAAAAAGCATTCCCCAAACTACGGCCACATGCAAAGCATGCTGCGTCTGTTGTCGGGTGTAAGACTCCTCATCGGTTTTACCCGCTATCTGTAATCCGATCAGCAGTCCCAAAGGTGCCAACGCATCCATAAGCCAGCCCGGGAAGGGAATAGCTGCCAGCAGCATGGCGCCCATCGCAAAATATACCCACGGGCGCGGGCGGGCTGCTATCAATTCAGCGCCTCCCCTGACCCAGATTACCACGCGATCTACCCATTTCCAGGCCAAAATCATTCATCTCCAACAGCGCTACAAAGACCATCCTGTCACAAATAGCCGCAAAATTATTTTGAGATTTTAGACAAGAAGCCGCTCTTTTACAAAACATCGTGCCATCTCAGCGCTTGTCGCCGCAGTCCTCGAAGATTAGACTCTCTCGGCTCTGCTCAATTTCTAACATTAAAGTATGCGATGCCTGCTCAAATACCTGCTGATTCTATTGGATTAGTAACACCGCAGACGGTGACCTTTGCCGCAGAACTGCTGCTGGAGTGTGGGCGGAGTCTGCCCGGTTACACGCTAGTGTACGAAACCTACGGAACGCTCAACGCAGATCACAGCAACGCCATCCTCCTCTGTCATGCTTTGTCTGGTGACCACCACGCTGCGGGCTACCATAGCATGGATGACCGTAAACCGGGCTGGTGGGAACACCTGCTCGGACCCGGCAAGGCCATGGATACTCGCCAATTTTTCTTTGTATGCGCCAATTTTATCGGTTCCTGCAAAGGATCTACCGGTCCCGCCAGCATCAATCCCGACACGGGCACACCTTGGGGCCTGGATTTTCCGATGGTCACCGTGCGCGACTGGGTAAAAACCCAAGCAAATCTTGCCGACTATTTAGGCATCGAACAATGGGCGGCCGTTGTGGGGGGGAGTCTCGGCGGCATGCAGGTCATGCAATGGAGCATGGATTATCCCGAGCGGCTGCGCCATGCCGTCGTCATTGCGGCCGCCCCCAAGCTGACTGCTCAAAACATCGCGTTCAACGAGGTATGTCGTCAGGCTATCATGACGGATCCCGATTTTCACAATGGACGCTATTACGCCTTTGATACCAAACCCCGTCGCGGACTGTCGCTGGCGCGCATGATCGGCCATATCACCTACCTTTCCGATGACGCGATGCGTACCAAATTTGGTCGCGATACTCGCGGCGGCAAAGCCTTTTCTTTTGGTTTTGATGTAGATTTTGAGGTAGAAAGCTATCTGCGTTATCAGGGCTCCAGCTTTGTCGAACGCTTTGATGCGAATAGTTATCTATACATCACCAAGGCCTTAGATTACTTTGACCCGGCTAGTAGCTTTGCCAACAACCTTGCAGAAGCTTTTGCAAACACTACCGCAGCATTTCTGGTGGTGTCTTTTAGTTCGGACTGGCGATTTTCACCAGAACGCTCCCGAGAAATCGTCCAAGCACTCTACACCTGCAACCGCGATGTCAGCTACGCCGAGATTGAAGCTACCCACGGTCATGACTCATTTTTAATGCCTATTCCCCAATATGTATCCGTTCTAGGTAGCTATCTCCGGCGTGTCGCCGAGGAAATCGGCTTATGACACTCCGTAAAGATCTCGCCATTATCGCCGAGTGGATTGCGCCGGAAAGTCGGATTCTGGATCTGGGTTGCGGTGAAGGGGAACTCCTTGCCCATCTCCGCGCCCAAAAAGGGGTTCAGGGCTATGGTGTAGAAATTGAAGAAGAGCGGGTGGTGGCCGCGATTCGTCAGGGCATACCCGTGATTCAGCAAGATCTCGACAAAGGCTTGAAAAACTTTGCCGACCAAAGCGTAGATACGGTGGTATTGTCACTCACCCTGCAGGCCTCTACCTACCCTCGTGAGCTACTCCTCGAAATGCTTCGCGTCGGTCGCGAGGTGATTGTCACCTTTCCCAACATGGGGCACTGGCATGCCCGCTGGCAACTGGGCGTTCGCGGACGGATGCCCATGACAGACGCCCTGCCCCATACGTGGTACGATACGCCCAATATCCATCTTTGTACGATCCGCGATTTTGAGCAATTGTGTGCCGAAAGCGGTATCGCTATTTATCAACGGGTCGTGCTGAATGATCGTCGCCGGGAAACTTGGCGCAACCGCCTTTTGCCAAATCTTTTTGGCGAGGTTGCCCTATACCGGTGCGCTCTAAAAGCGCGCTAAACTGCAGGAGGAGAACGCAATGACTTTGGAACTGATCAGCTTTCCTCTTTGCCCCTATGTGCAGCGCTCGGTGATTACGCTCCTGCATAAGCAGGTAGGTTTCACATTAACCCACATTGATTTAGCCCATAAGCCCGACTGGTTTCTGACCCTGTCGCCCATGGGTAAAGTGCCCTGCCTTCGAGTGGACACCGACACGGTGCTGTTCGAATCTCAGGTGATTAACGAATACTTAGACGAAACCATTACCCCGACCTTACATCCGGCAGATCCTTTAGAGCGCGCACGGCATCGTTCCTGGATTGCTTTTGGCAGCGAAATGATCAGCGATCAATTTCAGCTCATGGTAGCCCAGGGTGATGAACGATTCACCGCTGCCAGTCGCCAACTCTTCGATAAACTCGAACGACTGGAAAAAGTTTTGGTGGACGGACCTTTTTTTGCTGGCGAAAACTTCAGCTTGGTGGATGCCGCCTTAGCCCCGCTGTTTATGCGTATGGAGATACTCCATGCGCTACGCCCTTTACCGCGCTGGGAAGCCTTAGGCAAACTGCGGCGCTGGACGGCATTTCTCATGGAATTACCGGAGGTAGCGGGTTCAGTAACCGCTGACTTTCCAGAAAGATTGCGTAATTATATGAGCGAAAAAGGCAGCCTACTGCTACGTTCCGGCTAAAACGACAGCGTCGTATTAACGATAGGGTATGAGGAGTTAAGCGTATGAGTGAACAGCAGAAAGAAGACATGCAAGACCAGGAACTCGTTCCTACCACCCATTTCGGCTACCAAGAAGTACCCGAAGCGGATAAAGAACATCTCGTCAAAGGCGTGTTTAGCAGTGTCGCGAGCAAATACGATCTGATGAACGATCTGATGTCGCTGGGCGTACATCGTTTATGGAAGCGTTTTACGGTGGATCTCGCCCGGCCTCGACCTGGTCAACGGGTGCTGGATCTGGCTGGCGGAACGGGTGATCTGGCAGCGGCAATTTATCCACGCATCAAGCCCAATGGCTCCATCGTCGTTTCTGACATCAATCCGGAAATGCTTGCCGTCGGTGAAAACCGACTGATCGATAAAGGGATCATCGCGAGTGTGGAATTCGTAGAAGCCAATGCCGAAGAGCTCCCTTTTCCGGATCGTGAATTTGATCTGGTGACCCTCGCTTTCGGAATCCGCAACATGACCCATCCGGAACGCGCCCTCAAAGAAATTCACCGCGTTCTCAAAACGGGTGGGCGCGCTTTGATTCTGGAATTCTCTCATCCTCGCTGGCCGGGCCTGCAGAGTATTTACGACATGTATTCTTTCAATCTGTTACCGCGTATCGGAGAGCTCATCGCCAAAGATCGGGAAAGCTATCAATATCTCGTCGAATCTATCCGCCGCTTTCCTGATCAGGAAACCTTCAAAATGATGATGGAGGATGCGGGTCTAGATCGGGTTGAAATATTCAACCTGTCCGGGGGTATTGTCGCCCTACATCGCGGTTTTCGTATGGATTGATGAATACTTTTCATCAGATGCTCTAAAAATTCCCTCTTGAGCCGGATGCCTGAGCAAGGCATGATGACCGCAATTTTCGCAGAGGAGTAACGCCCATGACGTCCGTTCACAGTCTCGGTTTTCCGCGTATTGGTCACAAACGCGAACTGAAAAAAGCTCTGGAAAGCTTCTGGTCCAAAGAAATTGATGAGCAGGAGCTGCAATCCCGCGCCGCTCAGTTGCGTGATCGCCACTGGAAAATCCAACAGACCTGTGGCATGGATCTAGTGCCCGTTGGCGACTTCAGCCTATACGATCACATGTTGGACATGAGCTGCACCTTGGGCGCCATTCCGCCCCGCTACGGTTTTTCTGGCGGGCAGGTCGGTTTGGATACTTTTTTCGCCATGGCACGCGGCTCCAACACCCAACCCGCCATGGAAATGACCAAATGGTTTGACGCGAATTACCATTTCATTGTCCCCGAGTTTCACGAGGCGATGAATTTTCGTCTGAGCAGTGAGCGGCTCTTTGAACAAGTTAAAGAAGCGCAGGCTTTGGGCTTGAATCCCAAGCCAGTTATCGTCGGCCCCATCACCTATTTGTGGCTCGGCAAAGAAAAAGACCTGAATGCCGAAGCCCATCATGAAGCGCAGCATCACCATGATGACAGTGCCTGTCATGGTCATGGCGCGCCCATCGGTAATGCCTGCTTTGATCGCTTGACCTTATTGCCCAAACTTCTCCCAGTATATGCCGAGATCATGGCACGTCTTGCGGGTATGGGCGTGGAGTGGATGCAGATTGACGAGCCTGCCTTGGCTCTGGATCTCCCTACCGAGTGGATCAAAGCGCTAGAGTCCGCTTATCAAACCTTGAGCAAAGGGAAATCACCAAAGCTGCTTCTAGCGACCTATTTTGACTCCGTGGATGAGCACGCCAATACGCTCAAGGCCTTGCCAGTAGCGGGACTCCATCTAGATTTGCGGCGCGCACCTCAGCAGTTACCCATTTTTTTGAATAACTATCCGGCTGATAAAATTTTATCTTTAGGGGTTGTCGACGGGCGTAATGTGTGGCGTGCAGATCTTGATGCGGCTTTGGAATTGCTGCGCCCCGCACATCAGCAACTGGGTGATCGACTCTGGGTGGCGCCTTCCTGCAGCCTGCTACATACCCCTGTAGATCTTGACCAAGAAAACGAATTAGATGCCGAACTAAAATCTTGGCTCGCTTTCGCTGTTCAGAAGCTGGACGAAGTCGCGATCATTGGCCGCGCTCTTAATCAAGGAGCTGCAGCCGTAGCACAAGAACTGACAACAGCGCGAACCGCAGTGGCATCGCGGAAGAGCTCACCGCGCATTCACAATCCTGCAGTCGCGCAGCGACTTGAAGGACTGGGCCAAGATAGCGGTCAACGCAAGAACCTCTTCCCCGTCCGTGAAGCGGCTCAGCGTAAGCGCTTCAAATTACCCGCATTTCCTACCACCAGCATTGGTAGCTTCCCGCAGACTCCGGAAATCCGTAAGGCACGCCTGCAAAATCGTAAAGGCGAGCTGAGTAATGCCGATTATCAAAAAGCGATGGAAGCCGAAATTGCGTTGGTCGTAAAGGAACAAGAACGTCTCGGCATTGATGTGCCGGTGCATGGTGAACCTGAACGCAATGACATGGTGGAATACTTTGGTGAGCAACTGGCCGGATTTGCGTTTACCCGCCACGGTTGGGTGCAGAGTTACGGTTCGCGCTACGTTAAACCCCCGCTGATTTTTGGGGATGTATCTCGTCCTACACCGATGACTGTCGCCTGGAGTAAGTACGCCCAGTCTCTGACTCAGCGTCCCATGAAAGGCATGCTTACGGGCCCGGTAACTATTCTGCAATGGTCTTTTGTCCGCGACGACCAGCCCCGCGAACGGACCACATTACAAATTGCCCTGGCCATCCGGGACGAAGTGAAAGATTTGATCGATGCCGGCATCGGCATCATCCAGATCGACGAACCCGCCTACCGTGAAGGCTTACCCCTGAAGCGTAAAGACTGGCAACACTATCTGGATTGGGCATCTCGGGCTTTCCGAATTTCTGCGCAAATTGCTCCCGATGATGTGCAGATTCATACCCACATGTGCTATTCAGAGTTTAATGACATTCTACCCGCCATTGCCGCTATGGATGCCGACGTCATCACCATCGAGACTTCTCGTTCGCAGATGGAGTTGCTGGACGCTTTCGCAACCTTCAACTATCCCAACGAAATTGGACCCGGTGTTTACGACATCCACTCCCCACGGGTGCCCAGCGTAGAGGAAATGGTGGGGCTGATGGAGAAAGCCGCCAAGGTTGTGCCTGCTGAACGTCTGTGGATCAATCCGGATTGTGGTTTAAAAACCCGCAAATGGGCAGAGGTTACCCCAGCACTGGAAAACATGGTAGAAGCAGCCAAACAGGTGCGCGCTAAGCACGCCTAATTTTTCTCCCAAGCTTCCAATCAGAGGGCCCGTTTCGGGCCCTTTTTTTGTGATTGGCATCACGATAAAAATGCTTGATAGGGGAGGAATTCCCTTGATAGACTCCATTGAGTACCTAGGATAGTTTCGTACTTTCCACCTCAAAGGAACCCAAGCATGGACAACGCATTTACGAAAAAAATGATTGCCGGTTTTCGCGCGTTCCACCACACCTATTATGAACAACAACCAGATTTTTACAGCACACTGATTCAAAAGGGACAAAGCCCGAAAGCCTTACTCATTGGTTGCTCCGATTCGCGTGTCACACCGACCTCCCTATTCGGGACGGAACCCGGCGACATTTTTGTGGTACGCAATGTCGCCAACTTGGTTCCTCCAGAAGATCTGGACGGCCATCTTCATGGCACCAGCGCCGCAATTGATTTCGCCGTGAATCATCTGGAAGTGCAGCATATCATCGTCAATGGGCATTCCCAATGTAGCGGTATCAAGGCATTACTCAATGGTACAGGGGGTAAGTACATTAAGCCGTGGGTAGAGATCAGCAGGGATGCACGCTCTGAAGTCTTGCGCAAATATGCCGAAGCGAGCCCGGAAGAACAACTCACTGCGCTAGAAAAAGCCAGCATTCTTATTTCACTGGAGAACCTGTTAAGCTTTGATAGCGTTCGTCGCAAAGTCGTATGCGGAGAACTACAACTCCATGGTTGGTACTTTGATATGCAGCACGGGGAGTTGCTGCACTACGATCTTGAAAAGAAAACCTTCGAACCGTCAAAATAAAGACCAGACATGACCTCCAAAGCGAATCTTTCGCCCTTCAAGAATTTCCGTGCCGACGTTCCTGCTGCCATCGTCGTTGCGCTGGTAGCCATGCCCCTTTGCTTGGGTGTTGCCTTAGCCTCAGGCACGCCACTCATTGCGGGCTTGATCGCGGGCATCATGGGCGGTCTTATCGTGCCGCTATTCAGCCGTTCGCAACTGGCCGTCAGCGGTCCCACTCCGGCCGTGGTCGCTACCGTCATTGTGGCCATGCAGGCTTTGAACAGCTTTACGGCATTCCTGCTCGCCGTAGTCATTGCTGGATGTATTCAGATTGTTTTGGCGGTGTTTCGAGCTGGAGTAGTCGCGTATTTCTTTCCTTCAGCCGTTATTCAGGGGATTTTATCAGCCATTGGCGTCATCATTGTACTCAAGCAGTTTCCCTACGCCATGGGCTTTGATATTAGCGAATTTGGTAACCAGGATTTCTGGGATCAACACGGGGAAAACACTTTCAGCGCCCTCCTAGCAACGCTCAATCATATTGAGTGGGGCGCGGTGTTGGTAAGTATTCTATCTCTTTCAATATTGATTTTATGGGATAATATTTCCGTATTGCGCAAACAAACCTGGCTTTCTGGTCCACTGATGGCGGTGGTATGCGGTACGCTTTTGAACCTACTACTCGTCCACATCCTGCCCGATTTGGCCATTAACAAAGACAATCTCGTCAATTTACCGATCATCCGCTCCCTTGCGGATCTGCAAGGCATGCTGCAAATGCCAGACTGGAGCATGATCGGCTCCAAAACCGTGTGGGTGACCGCCATTGCCATCACCTTCATTGCCAGCTTAGAAAGCCTGCTTTCGATTGAAGCTGCCGATAAACTAGATCAATACAAGAGACGTACACCATTAGACCGCGAATTACTCGGCCAAGGAATTGCCAACATCGCTAGCGGCCTCATCGGTGGATTACCGGTGGCTGCTGTCATTGTTCGCAGCACCGCCAATGTGGCGGCGGGAGCCCGCACGAAAGCCAGTGCATTTTTACATGGCGCCTTTCTGCTGTTCGCCATTGTATTCATGGCCACTTGGATGAATTACATCCCCTTGGCCGCTCTCGCCTCCATTCTGATTTTTGTGGGTTACAAACTGGCAAATCCTCGCATTTTTCAGCGGATGTTCGCCTTAGACAAATCCCAATATCTCCCCTTCATGATTACCATCATCGCCATCCTTTTCACCAATCTCATTATTGGCGTTATCGTTGGCCTGCTGGCTGGCATCTTTTTTGTGCTTAGAGCCAACTACCACAGCGCCATCGATATTGGTCGCGAGGGCAGCACCTACAAAATCGCTCTGAATCGGGAAGTCACTTTTGTCAACAAGGCACGTCTGTCACACATCTTCGAGCGCCTACCGGAGGGCGCTGAGGTTATTCTCGATGGTGAACAGGTAGGATTTATCGATCACGACGTTCTGGAGGTTATCAGAGACTTTGAGCGGTCTGCCGAACTACGAGGCATCAGCTTGCGGGAACGTAGCTTTGAAAAACCCGTCTTATCCGCAAGAGTCTGAGATCGCTCTATAATAACTCACGCAAATATCCCCACCTTCTGCTCGGGGTAACGCTCATACACATGCTCGAACACCGCCGAGCATTTCTGCTGGTATAGTTCGGGCGTATAGGCGCGGGGCAAGGCGCTGTCGAGGGTGTCTTCGATAGTGAGCTTGAGCTGAGAACGTGCCGTGGACTTTTGCTGCCAGTTGAGGACCAGTAACGACTGTAAACGCGCCAGCAATTCACGCGCTGCTTTTTTCACCTCATTGCGCTCTTCAGTCGATAACGCCGGGGCAGGCCGGGTGAGAATATCAAAAATCACCAACTCCTCTTCACTCATGTGCTCGCGCACATGCCGTTCCTGTTCCTCATTCAGGCTATTGGATAGCGTCAGCAGCGCCTCGAATAATTCCTCAATACTGCGACTGCCGGTGTTGTAGCTTTCGATGAGTTCTTCGAACTTTTCGGCAAAGTTGGCGCGGGTGGCGTTCACTTGGATCATTTTTTCTAATTGGGCGAGGATGGCGGCTTTAAGCACTTCTATATCGGTGTTTTTATGCTTGGATTGCTTGAATCGTTGCGCCAGCGCCTCAAAGTTGACCTTAGAAAGGTCCAAGGCGGGCGGCCCCGCTTCTCGAATGGCGTGACCGGTGATAGACGCATCCAGCAGGTGGTTAATGTCCCCCATCACTGACGAAATATCCGGCGGGTTGGGATTCAGCTTGGCGCGAATGGCCTCGGCCAAGGTGGTTAACCCCGCCACGCGGCTGGCAAATTCTAGGGCCACTGGGTCCGGTTTGACCGCACGATACAGAGTACTCACCAAGCGCTCGTGGCCGAAAAACGCCCGCCGTAGCGGATCGGGGGAAATCAGCGCATTGATCGCCTCCTCAATGCTCTGCAAGCGGTCCATACTGCTCGCCCCGGTGGCCTCCATCTCATCGAGCATCACGCCATGCCCCGAACAGAAGGCAGTCGCATCCGCTACCGCTTGGCGTAATGCATCCTGCAATTTCTGCTTATCTTTCACTGGACTCTGGCCATCTTTGCCTGCGCCGTAAATGGCCAACGCCTGCTCCAAAGACATAAACACGTTGGCATAATCCACAATCACGCCGCTGTGCTTGCCGGGGAATACTCGGTTCGCGCGGGCAATGGTCTGCATCAAAGTAGATTGCGCATCGGCTTATCGAGATACACCGTGGAACAACTCGGCGCATCAAAACCGGTAAGCCACATCGCACACACGAAGACCAGCCGCAACGGATCATCCACATCCTTGAACCGCTCATCCAAGCCCGGCTGTGATTCATTCATGCGTTTACGATGCGGCGCAATGTCGAGCCCTAGCGTCTGCATCTGGGCGATTTCGTTTTGGCCCGGCGACACAATCACCGCCATCTCGGTGGTCGTCAGCACCCGCAAACGCTGATTGAATTCCGCCAGTTGCCGATCGCGGCGCGCCTGCTCGGCCGACATCCCCCCGCTGCGCGGCAGATAGCTTAGCTCGCCGAGCGCCTGTTGCACGCGGGTGATTTCCGCCTGCCAGTACGCTTGCACCTTGTCATACATGCGCAGCGCGGTGGCTTTGTCGATGGACACCACCATCGCCTTGCCGATAAAACCGCGCCCGAGAAAATGGCGCACGATATCCTGCGCCACGCTATCTAGCCGATCATCACGGGTAATCAGATGATATTGCCGCCCCAGTTCACGCGCCAACTTGGCCTCTTGCTCAGGCGCCAGTTCGGCTGCTTCGATCAGTGCGTACAAATCGTCATTGATGTCGGGGTTAATGAGCTGCAATTCCGGGGTGCGGTTCTCGTAGAACAGCGGCACCGTGGCGCCGTCTTCAATGGACTGCTGAAAGTCGTAAATCGACACGTAATCACCGAATACGTCTTTAGTGCGCGCCTCGCTGGCGATCAGCGGAGTGCCGGTAAACGCTAAAAAGGTGGCCTTGGGCAAAGCGGCGCGCATATTCAACGCCAAGGTGTCGTACTGGCTGCGGTGCGCTTCGTCGGTGAGCACAATCACGTCCGAGCGCTCGCTCAATAGCTCCGCCGTCTGGAATTTGTGTACCAGTGTAAACACATAGCGATGATTGCCGCGCAGCAATTCACGCAAATGCGCACCACTGCGCGCATGGCATTGGTCGCCTTCGGCCTCGCTCACCGCGCCGGTCGTTTTGAAGGTCTTGGCGATTTGCTCATCCAGCTCTACCCGATCAGTCACCACCACAAAGGTCCAGTTACCGGCCAGCTTACGCAGCACCTTTTGCGCGAAAAACACCATCGAAAAACTCTTACCACTGCCTTGGGTTTGCCAGAACACCCCACCACGTCCGTGCCCCAAAGCGCGGGCTTCCAGCATCGAAGCCATGGCGTTGTTCACGCCGAGGACTTGGTGATTTTGCCCCAAAATCTTGACCACCCCGGCCTTATGCTCGGAAAACAGCGTGAAATTCTCCACCAAATCGAGTAAACGGCGGCGCTCACAAGTCCCGCGCAGCATCACCTCCAGCGATACTCGACGCGGTTCATCCTCACGCTCAATGCGCTTCCACTCAAAAAATCGATCCCACTCGGCGGTCAGCGAACCCACACGGCTATCCGTGCCATTGCTGGCAATGAGCAAGGCATTACTCCAAAAAAGATTCGGCACCTGCTGCTTGTAATGCGTTAAGTTGTCATCAAACGCCGTGCGCGCGGGCACACCGGGTTTTTTCAGCTCAATCACTACCCAAGGCAAGCCATTCACAAAGCCCACCAAATCCGGGCGGCAGGTATAAAGATTGCCCACCACCGTCAACTGGCTCACCAGTAAAAAGTCGTTATTCTCTGGCTGCGCCCAATCCACCACGCGCAGGCGTTCGGTTTTCTGGCCGCCGTGCTCAAGATCGGGAATCGACACCGCAATGCCCTCTTTCAGCAGCCCGTAAATCTCGCGATTCGCCGCCGCCAAGCTCATGGCCGAACGATCACGGGTGAGCGCATCCACCGCATTGCGAATCGCCTCGGGCGGCAGCGTCGGGTTAAAAAGTGCAAGGGCAGCACGCAAGTGCTCAAGCAGCACCACCTCGCCTTTGGTTTCACGACCCAGCAAACCACCCGCGCCCCAGGTTTCACTCTGTGCCGATACGGTTTGCCAGCCGAGTGACGCAAACAGCGCAATGGCGGGTTGCTCGATCAGTTGATCCTCAGTGTAGGCATGAGGACTCATAAAACCCTTGAGCACCCATACGAAATTGCTCCGCAGATGCAGCAAGTGAGAGCGTTGTGCTTCATATCGTATCCAGTAGTATTTCCATCAAATACCCATCAAATAAATTAAACCTTCAATATCATATTGTTATATTTATAAAAGAGTATACCGAGTGAAACTCGTCAAACAAATCATGCCCAGTAAGGTATATAGCGCATCAACTTGTTCGCCGCATCAGGGTCTGACGCTCGAATTTTTCCTGCATTGACCGCCTCACTCAAAAGCCTAGATGCCGTTGCCGAGTTTTTCTTGTCAATTTTGAAGCGCTCCCGAATCGACTCATTATTGGTAATCTGATTATTCACAAATCGCAACACACCGTGCTGATATACTGCGTTCACCCGCTCTTCTGGTGATAAATCCTTGAGTGCCTTATAGCGCGATAAAATCACAGTCGTATGATGCGCACCGAGCCGACAGCGATACGGCGGCAATTGATGCAACTCAATCTGAGTAACCACTTCATCCATCCCATAGCCGCGCTCTTCGCAAATACCCAGTTGCCGCAGTGCGGCAGCGAAGCGTTCGTTACGTGACTGACTTTCGTCAATAAAGCGATCCGGCGACAGTATCGGCAAGCCGGGATTCGTTACTTCGATGCGATCATCATAAATCTCCACGGTAACACCTGTGCCCCGCTCGGTTAGATCCTGATGCACGATAGCATTGCCTATAATTTCACGAATCGCATTAAGCGGATAGGCATACGTCGTCGTACGTAATGCAGAAGCAATCTCTTCACTGGCAGGCAGTTGCTCATGGATATAGTGGACCAATCCCTCGAATCCGACGGCGTAACCCTTCAGACCAGTAATGTCTTTGCCGTCCCGAACCTTACGTTTAGATACCCCGTCGTACACGATGAGACGCACGCCCTTACGCGCCACCGTTTCAAAATCCGTGAGTCGCTTAGCAAGCAGTAGAGCCCCTAGGTTGGTCATGTCGTAGAGGCCATCCTTCCGACGGACAAACCCCTTACTGGCCAGCGTATCAAGCACTTCTAATCGTGTGGAAGGAAGAGGGCGATCTCGCAGATCAAAATATCCTTGTACATCAAGCAGCGCAACGACTTGCTCCTCGGTACAACCGCTGCGAGCAAGCTGATCGATAAATTCTGGCTGACCTTCATCGATGATGCGTTTCAACTGATCGGGCGTCATCGGAACCAGATTTTCTCCGGCGCGCATCCAATAGCGATCATCATAATGCACTGGATGCCCCACCGGGCGCGACGGCACCTCAAATACCAATACACGGCCATCACTATGTTGTATCTCTTGCCACAATACCTTGAAGTCAAGCCGCTCGTGGATGCCAGCAACGGTTCGTTCCGGTACATCAAAGGCCGCTGTGCCGACCACCTTGCGCGGTAGCTTATCAGTCACACCGAGCACTATGCGCCCGCCACCCTCATTAGCCAACGCCACACAATAATTCACCAGCTCCTCAAAGTCGAAGCGTCGCTTGGCTTCTTTGAATTCGATGTGCTCGCCTTCCGAGCGCACACCCAGCAGGGTCATCAGTTCAGCCTCTGTCATGGCCCATCCTGCTCAGAAAGTTTTTCGACCTCGATCTGCCCGGAAAGCAGGCGCGGCAGCAGCAGATCGCGGGTGCGGCGGAGGTTTTGGATTTGACGTTGGAGAGCGAGAATTTGCGTGAACATTGGCTGCGCGATCTGGTGGTACCGAGTAATCAGATCAGCGGACGGGGATACTATTTCCATCGCCTCGAATTTGCTCTTATTTACATTCCCCATCGTTGCGCCGTTAGAACCCAGATTTTCGAGTATTTGCTTTGCATCCTGAAGGCGCAGAAAGAGAAACTCTCGGCTGACGGGGTTTGCAAGAATAACCGAGTTGATCTGCTGATTGGTTTGGCACTCCTCCGTGGCGATTGAGACAACTCCAATCGTTCCAATGCAACTGACACAAATTGATCCGGCAGGCAAAGTCTTGTTTGCTTGCGATGCCGCGCCACTCGATGAGAGGCGTTCATTCGTTCCTAGGATGAACATATTGCCGTGCATATCTGGCGTCTTTAGAAATTGCACCTCGTCGCCAAAGTTGGCGGCGTTTGCCTTACTAGGTGTTTTACCCGTAATGACTTTTCCAAAATCTTGAATCGTCTTCACTGTCCAGCCCTGCGGAATTTCGCCGAGGGGGGATGGGACGCGGGGGTGGTGCTCATGACCGGGGAAGCGGAAGTGGACGAACCATTCGCGGTAGAGGGCGCGCGCCATCGACTCCAGAATTTTGATGCGCCGCTGACTGTTTTCGATCAGCTCGTCGTAGGTCGACAAAATGCCCGCAATGCGTTGCTGGATGGGGAGAGGGGGGATGAATACATCGACCTTTGCTAGTTTTTCCCCTGGCAAGTGTTTGATGGTCGCGCCGGTAAAGTATTGGTCGAATCCCCTCGATTGACCGATATGCAACAAGTTATAGAAAAGAAAGCGATAGTCCAGAATATCCTTCGGTCTAATTCTGTGGAGAGCCTTTTGGATCATAATTCCGGGAATTTGATTCCTCCAGATAGCACAGCGTCCGGGTTCACCTCCTTCGCACATCACAATGTCACCGAATTTGAGGCCGTAGCGATCCATTTCCTTGGGCTCGAACCGCATAGTACGAAGGGTACTTAACTCAAAATCGCCCCAGCGAACATTCAAATTTGCAAGATAGGGAAAAGGTTCCCCTCGATTTTTGCTTTGGTCAAGCATCTTACCCAAGCAGAGATCCGCGACTTCCCCCAACGGTTTCCGAGCCCACTTCGAGGCGCTCATGCGCTCAAAATCCCCGCCCAATTCGTGGCGATGGTTTGCTCCCGCTCTTGCACGAGCACCGCGCTCATTGCCCAATCCTGCCTGCCCAATAGGCGGGTCGGCGGCGTTGGTGCGCTTCGGCGAGTTGCTTGGGTGATGCAGCGCAGTTTAATCATTCTTAAGTTCAAGGGGTTGGCTACGCACGTCGGGTAGTGTTAGTAGGCGTTGATCGTTAGTGAGCAGGGTGGCATCGAATACCTGCGCACTGGCCGCGATAATGGCATCGGGCAATCGCAGGCGGTGTGCGCGACGTAAACGCACAGTGTGTTTTTTGACCTGTGCGTCGAGTTCAATAATGGTGATGTCGGATAGAAACAGATCAAGCCAAGCTTTCTGGCCAGCATCAAGCGCATGAAAAGACAAAAGCTCCAGCTCGGTGATGGCGGAAATGAAGTACGCACCCGGCGGCAAGGGTTGAAGAAGCCATCCTTTTTGCAGATAAATAACGGCGTTGGTGTCAAAAACTGCTTTCATTCCCAATCCATACGCGCCGCGTTCTGAAAAGCGAGACCGTCCATCGGCCATTGCACGGTGCCGCTATAGCGCATTGGGTCGAAGGTTGGCGGTTTTTTTTGCACAATACCCACGGTTTGAGCTAGATCACGCGCCGGATCAATCTGCGGCCAAGCGACCGCCGGTGATGCGATTTTTGATCGGCTGGACAGGAACTCGACAAAGTCGAGAACTTCGGCTTGACGTTGTTCATCCAGACGATGCAGACGTTCGACAATGGCAGTTTCAAGGGTAGTGCTCATGGCATATCTCCTTTATTCAACTCAACAACTTCCCCACATTCTGCGCGATACGCGTCTGCAACTCCAGCGCTTGGGCGTTCAGCGTTTCCAGTTCTTCGTTAAGGGTTTCGAGTTGCTCTTTGAAATCCTCATCGCTGACGTCTTCGCCCGGTGCAACACCGACATAGCGGCCAGGGTTGAGCGACCAACCTTGGGCTTCGATTTCGGCAAGGGTGGCGGCTTTGCAAAGGCCGGGGATGTCGGCATAGCTTGGCGTGTCGCCAAACACTTCCTTGAGCTTGGCCGCTGTTTCGTCGTCGCCAAGGGCGGTGTCCAGCGCTTCACCGCGATAGAGGCGCACCACGTTGGCGATAAAGCGGATTTGCGCGGGTGTCCAATCGCGGTGGGCGCGGTCGATCTGGCGGTAAATGTGGCGGGCATCAATAAACAGTACGCTGTCGGCACGCGGGGTTTTTGCCTTGCTTTTGTCGAAAAACCACAGGGTACAGGGCAGGGTGACGGTGTAGAACATGTTGGGGCCGACAGCGACCATGACATCCACCGCCCGCGCTTCAATGAGCTTTTGGCGCAATTCCTGCTCAGATGCGCGCGCATCGGAGGCGGAGTTGGCCATCACAAAACCCGCGCGACCTTGGGCATTCAAGGCGGAGTAGAACAGTTGAATCCACAAATAGTTGGCGTTGTCGGTGCGCGGCAAGCCCAACGGGAAGCGCCGCCCCGCGCCGACCATATCTTTGAGTCGTTCTTTATCGACGGCGTTGACGTTAAACGGCGGATTGGCGAGCACAAAATCAAACTGACCCGTGGCATGGTGCGGGTCGTCGTAGTAGCTGTTGATGTTGCCGCCGTGTTTGATATCGCCTTCCAGCCCATGCACGGCGAGGTTGAGGCGGCACAGGCGGCCGGTTTCGTCGGTTTTTTCTACGCCGCAGATGGCGAGTTCGGCGGCTGGATTTTTCTGGTGCTCGGCGACAAAACGCGCCGATTGCACGAACATGCCGCCAGAACCACAAGCGGGGTCGAGGATGCGGCCGTGAAAGGGTTCGATGATTTCGGCTAAGAGCTTGACGATGCTGCTCGGGGTGTAGAACTCGCCGCCGCCCTGACCTTCCGTCATGGCGAACGCGCCGAGAAAGTATTCGTAAATGCGGCCAAAAGCGTCGTAGTCGAGGGTGGCGGGAATTTCAGAGACTTTTTTCAGCAGTTCTTTGAGCAGGGTGCTGGTGAACAGGTTGTAGGTTTTAGGCAGTACACCGGCCAGTTGCGGGTTGTGTTTTTCGATCTCGCGCATGGCGGCGTTGACTTTAGCGCCGATGTCCGCCGCTTCGGGCAGGGTGAGGAGGTAGTCAAACCGCGCCTCAACGCTGAGATACAACGTACTTTCGGCATGGTAGGCGGCGGGCTCATCCACGCGGCTACCGCGCCGAGAACTCGCGCCAGCGGCTTCGAGTTTGCTGCGCAACAGGGCAAAACGTACTTCGGCAAAGCGCAAAAAAATCAGCCCCAGTATCGGGCCAGAGTATTCCTGCGCCTTGAGGCCGGAATTAGCGCGGAACTGATCGGCCGCATCCCACAAACGCTTTTCGAGCGAGGTGGCGGCAGCGTCTTTTTCGGAAGGGGCAATCCAGAGCATGGCTGAGTCTACTTTTATGAAATTTGGGGCCTGTCTTAGCAAAAACCCCACCATGGGGCGGGGTCTATATTTAATTAATTTATGTTAATCAAAAGGGTATATCATCATCAAAATCTTCTGCGGGTGGTGGCGGCATTTCATTTTTCCGCCCCGCCCCCGCACTGCTACCGCCACCCATAGAACGCCCACCGCCGCGATCCTCTTCATCAAAACTGGCTGTGCCGCCGCCACTGCCGCCGCGTCCACCCACCAGTTGCAAACGGTCACCGACGATTTCTGTAGTGTAGCGCTCCTGGCCTTCTTTATCCGTCCACTTGCGGGTCTGCAAGCGGCCCTCTACATAGGCCATACTGCCTTTACGCAGGTATTCGCCGGCAATTTCTGCGGTCCGTCCAAAAAGCGCCACGCGATGCCATTCGGTGCGCTCCTGCTTGTTGCCGTCTTTGTCCTTGAAGGTTTCGGAGGTCGCGATACTGAAGTTTGCGATAGCGCCGCCACTGGGCTGATAGCGCATTTCGGGATCTTTCCCCAAATGCCCCAACAATATGACCTTGTTCACTCCCGCCATTGTCCGATCTCCTTATATGCAGGGGACGATTGCCCCCGAAAGCTTTATACTAACCCATTGTCCCCAAAAAGAGCATGTCGGCTGCATGGAACACATCCATATCCGGGGCGCCCGCACCCACAATCTCAAAAACATTTCGCTTACCTTACCGCGTGATCGCCTGATCGTCATCACCGGACTTTCGGGTTCCGGAAAATCATCGCTGGCTTTTGACACGCTGTACGCGGAGGGTCAGCGTCGCTATGTAGAAAGCCTTTCAGCCTATGCCCGGCAATTTCTTTCCCTGATGGGCAAGCCCGATGTGGATGCGATAGAAGGACTTTCTCCGGCCATCTCTATCGAGCAAAAATCGACCTCACATAATCCGCGTTCTACCGTTGGCACCGTCACCGAAATTCACGACTACCTACGCCTCCTCTATGCCCGCACCGGTACGCCTTGGTGCTGCGGTGCGCCTATTCAGAGCCAGACGATCAGCCAGATGGTCGACCAATTGCTGGCCTTGCCCGAAGGCGAAAAACTGATGATCTTGGCGCCCGTCATTCGTGACCGCAAAGGAAGTCACGAGGACATTATCAGCAGCTTGCGCGCCCGTGGCCTGATTCGTGCGCGAGTTGATGGCACCATACTAGAGCTCGACGAAATCCCCGCTCTCGACAAAAAGCGCAAGCACCGCATTGAAGCCGTCATCGACCGACTGGTACTGCGCGGCGATAGTGGCCCGCGCTTGGCCGAATCGCTGGAAACGGCACTCAGTCTTGCCGAAGATCAGGCCATCGTCGTCCGCATGGGTCCGCAACAAGAGGACGAGCGGTTGTTTTCCGCCCACCATGCCTGTCCGAGTTGTGGACGCTCCTTTCCGCCCCTTGAACCGCGCCTGTTTTCTTTCAACAATCCCGCTGGGGCTTGTCCGCGCTGCGACGGCCTGGGCGAGATCACCTTTTTCGACCCCGATCTCATCATCCCCAACCCCAAACTCAGCCTGGGCGATGGTGCCATCGCCGCTTGGACCAAGCGTCATCAGGAGCACTATACCCCGCTGCTGCACGCCATTGCCGCGCATTTTCATTGCGCTCTGGACACGCCTTGGGAAGATCTGCCATTCGACGTCCGCGAGCAGATTCTTCACGGCACTGACGAGCGCATTACGGTCCAGCAAGGTTCGCGCAGCCACCAAGTGCGTTTTGAGGGCGTCATTGCCGGACTGGAGCGCCGCCTTCGAGAAACGCAGTCCAACCTGATCCGCGAAGAAATCATGCGTTACATGGGACGCCTGCGTTGTCCGGTTTGCCAGGGCGGACGCCTGCGCGAAGAAGCCCGCATGGTAAAGGTCGGACCACTGGCCATTCAGGAAGCTTCTGCATTGTCGATCCGCGAGGCGCTACAACATTTCGAGCATTTGCAGCTTGAAGGACAAGAAGCGGTGATTGCCGAGCGCATTCTCAAAGAAATCAGCAGTCGGCTGAAATTTTTGGTGGATGTTGGACTCGATTATCTCAGCCTGGATCGTTCCGCCGACACGCTCTCGGGAGGCGAAGCCCAGCGTATTCGTCTGGCTTCACAGATCGGTGCTGGACTCGTGGGCGTCATGTACGTGCTTGATGAGCCCTCCATTGGCTTGCACCAGCGCGACAATGACCGTCTCATCGGCACCCTCAAACATTTGCGCGACCTCGGCAACACCGTGATCGTCGTCGAACACGACGAAGATGCTATCCGTGCTGCTGATCATGTGGTGGACATGGGACCGGGCGCCGGCACGCACGGCGGCGAAGTCATCGCGCAGGGCACACCCGAAGACATCCGCGCCCATCCCAGCTCTCTGACCGGACGTTATCTGACTGGTGACCTATGTATCGCGGTTCCCGAAAAACGCCGCAGTCAGGCAAATCAGCGCTGGCTGGAAGTGCGTGGTGCCACCGGCAACAATCTGAAATCCGTGCATGCCCGCATTCCTATCGGACTGTTCACCTGTGTCACCGGGGTCAGTGGTTCGGGAAAATCCACACTCATCAATGACACTCTCTACCCTGCCTGCGCGCGCACGCTCATGGGCAGCAGTCAGAGCCCCGCGCCTCATGAGCAAATATTGGGGCTGGAAGAACTCGACAAGGTCATCGCCATCGACCAAAGCCCCATTGGACGAACTCCGCGCAGCAATCCAGCTACCTACACCGGCCTTTTTACCCCTATCCGAGAACTATTTGCGGCCACCAGTGAAGCCCGAGCGCGCGGTTATAATCCGGGTCGCTTCAGTTTTAACGTCAAGGGCGGACGCTGCGAAGCCTGTGAAGGCGATGGCGTCATCCGCGTGGAAATGCATTTTCTGCCGGATATTTACGTACCCTGCGATGTTTGCGCTGGCAAACGTTATAAGCGCGAAACCCTGGACGTGCATTACAAAGGCAAAAACATCCACGACATTCTGGAGATGACGGTAGAAGATGCGCGCCAATTTTTTGATCCCGTACCGGCCATTGCCCGAAAATTGCAGACCCTGCTGGATGTGGGGCTGGGCTACTTGCGCCTGGGCCAATCGGCCACCACGCTTTCAGGTGGAGAGGCGCAGCGGGTCAAACTCTCTCGTGAACTCTCCCGCCGCGATACGGGTCGCACCCTGTATATTCTTGACGAGCCGACCACCGGACTCCATTTCCATGACATCGCATTACTGCTGGACGTTCTGCAAAAGCTCGCCGATGCGGGTAATACCATTCTCGTGATCGAGCATAATCTCGACGTCATCAAAACCGCAGACTGGATTATCGACCTCGGTCCCGAAGGCGGCTCCGGCGGCGGGCAAATTATCGCGACGGGAACACCCGATGCCATTGCTGAGAATCCCGTTTCCCATACCGGACACTATCTGGCGCGACATTTGCTTCGATAAGTTGCAAAATACCCCTTCAACACTGTTTTGGAGTCGTGAATATGTCCGTTCTCCCCGAACGTCGTGAGCAAATACGCGCGGCGCATGCTGCGCTCATTTTGCAGGTTGTCGCCGCCTGCCAGAACGTTCATCTTCGTGCCCCTCTGGAAGAGAGCTTGCGGGTCGCCGCCCAAAATGGCTGGGGCGAACTGGTTGCCGTCATTCGCGCGATTGTCAGCGGCAAGCGTGAGCTCGCCCTTTTGCAGGGGCTCGATGAAGAAGACAGCACCATCGTAGAATCTATCCTCATGGGCTTACAAAATCCCGAAACCCTACCCAAGGCTGGAGCTCAGGCGGAGCCCGGTCTCGCCGCACCCGGACTTGCCAGCGTCATTATGGCCGCTCGACGTGGTGAACCCGAAGCCTTGGCCTGGTTAGGCCAGATGGCCAGTCAGATGCAGCGTGCCGGTGGCGATATGGCGCGCATGGGCGCGGCGCTCGGTCCCTTGTCCAGAGGTCAGTACGATCGCCGCAAATTAGAGCGCGGCATGGGTCCACTGGGGCGCAGCCTGCTCCAAGGTGTACTAGACGAACTGGCCAAAGCGGAGCCGCAGTAATTCCACACCCTGTTTACAGACTTGAAAAGCATCGGAACAAACCGCAGTTAATACAGCAGACGCTCGCCGGATTATGGTCGAGTGTGACTCTATTTTTATTGAATTTTGGTAGGAGATTTTTCATGGCGAGTGGTGAACACATCCTTGATGCTCATCTTGGCAATTTTCAGGAAGCGGTTCTCGACCTTTCCCGAAAAACTTTGGTGCTGGTGGATTTCTGGGCACCTTGGTGCGGTCCCTGCCGCGCCCTCGGTCCCGTCCTCGAAAAACTGGCGACGGAGATGAACGGCGCTTTTGTGCTCGCCAAAGTGAACTCCGATGAAAACCCCGATCTTTCTCGTCAATATCAGGTGCGCGGCATTCCGGCTGTAAAAGCGTTCAAAGATGGTCAGGTCGTCGACGAGTTCACCGGTGCATTACCGGAATCTGCGGTACGCCAGTTTCTCGAAAAACATCTGCCTAAACCCGGTGATGATCTGCGTGCACAGGCCTTAGAAGCGATTGCTCAGGGCCAACCTGCAGAAGCGCAAAAACTACTGGAAGAAGCCATTCAGACCAACCCCAAGAACGATCCAGCGCGGCTTGCACTGGCACATCTCGCTATTCAGCAGGATCGTCATGATGAGGCCCAAGCGCAAATCAAAGCCATGTCACCCGTATTCCAAATGGAAACCGAAGTGGAGGGTCTCAAAGCGCTGCTCGAATTCACCGAATGCGCCAGAAAAGCGCCACCCATAACTGAGTTGGAAGCCACCATCGCCCACGAAAAAGGCGACGCACGCGCCCTCGCCATGTATCAGCGTGCGCTTGTCCTTTTACTGCAAGGCCAAGAGACGGCCGCACTAGATCAGCTCATTGAAATGGTGGAGCGGCATAAAACATATGACGACGGCCTCGCCCGCAAAACTATCCTCAAGATTTTCGCCCTGCAGGGTAATCAGGGCCCACTGGTTGATCAGTATCGAACTAAACTGTCGCGGGCCTTGTATTAAAGTCGAATCTGACTCGTAGTTAATGCTATGGTGTAGATGTGGGCTGGAACTCACCGTCTGATTTTAGAGTCCAAGCGAGAACGCATTGTGCTGCAAAACAACACTCCAAAGGAGAGTCTTATGGCGAATAGTCGCCCAAATCCGATGTTAAAGCGTCCCAAATTACTGGTCACTGCGGTAGTGGCCGCATGTTTTGGTTTTACGCTCGGTGCCACCGAATGGGCGCAAGCTGATGCCCCGACAGCACCGACTCTGTCAATCAACACGAATGCGACGCCCCAGCAACCGCTGGTGGCCCTACCTGATTTTACACCCATCATTGATCGCTACGGTCCCGCCGTTGTGAACATCAGCAGCACCACCAACAAGGTCATCCACCAGCAGACCAATCCGTTTCCACCGAACTCGCCCTTCTATCAATTTTTTCATCACTTTGCGGCGCCCGGAGGCTCCAGCCAAGGTGGTCCGCAGCAGCATGAAAAAATTCAGTCCTTGGGTTCAGGATTTATTATCAGCCCCAACGGCTATATTGTGACGGCAGGCCATGTGGTTCGCGGCGCCAACCACATTGTTGTCACCCTGACCAATCACCATGCCTATCCGGCCAAACTCATCGGACTTTCGGTCCGCTACGATACGGCCCTGCTCAAAATTGATGCCAAGGATCTCCCTACCGTACCCATTGGTAATTCGGATAATCTCAAGGTCGGGCAGTGGTTACTAGCCGTCGGCGCACCATTTGGCTTCTACAATACCGTCACCCAAGGTGTCGTCAGCGCCATGAATCGCCCGTTGCCTGATGATGAATATATTCCCTTCATTCAGAGCGACGTGCCCATTAACCCCGGTAATTCGGGCGGTCCGCTTTTCAATATGAAAGGCCAAGTGATTGGTATTAATGACCAGATTTACACCAATAGTGGTGGTTACATGGGCTTATCCTTCTCCATCCCCATCAACACGGTGATGCGCGTCGTGCAAGACTTCAAGGATCACAAACCGATCCAGTTCGGTTACCTAGGCGTTGAAGTGCAGGATGTCACGCCGCAGATGGCTCAAGCACTGCACCTTCAGGAACCCGTGGGTGCGCTGGTGGCCTCCGTTATGCCAGGTAGCCCTGCCGCCAAAGCGGGCATCAAACCCGGCGATGTCATCGTCACTTACAATGACAAACCCGTGTATAACGTCGGACAGTTACCGCCCATGGTCGGTAACACCGTGCCTGGAACGCATGCCAAAGTCGGCATACTGCATCACGACCAAGCGGAAACCAAAGAAGTTCTGGTCACTGCACTCCCCAAAAATATGGATGAACAGTCCAGTAATGCAAAGTCCACCACACCTTCCAAAGTCGGTAAAATTAAGCGGATGCATATTCATGTCCAAGATTTAACACCAGATATCGAAAAACAGCTCGACGTTCACCACGGTGTGGTCGTGGTTGGTGTCAGCGAAGGCGCGGCTGCCGAGGCGGGGATTATGCCTGGCATGATTATTCAGCAGATCAATCAGGAAGCAGTCAATAGTGTCGACGCACTCAAACATATGGTTGCCGGCCTACCTGCTAATCAACCTATTCCTTTGCTGATACGTCAGGGTAAATCCAGTATTTATATAGTTGTTACCTTACCGAAGAAATAATTGGTAGGCACCAACCTAAAATAGGTCAACAACACCGCAGTCCAACCGACTGCGGTGTTTTCATCTCTCAATTAGAGGATATTCCGCTCCACAACAACTTCAGAATAAGCATCCCCCATCGCTACACAAGCTGTTTGTTTTCCCCAAAATCCCGCTTTAGACCGATTTACCTGATAATAAAAATCGAGGGTGAGGTCCGGCTTTGTGGTAATGTCCGCGTTATACAGCAAATTCATCAAAGACGCCCCAATACCTGTCATTAGATAGTCGATGGGATGATCCGCCATTCCAAAATTCCGTAAATATCCCAAAGATTCATAAGGGTACCACGCTCTCAATACCAAACGTTCATTCGTTACAATTTCGTGAATACGCCATATCCCCCAACCTAGAGCATTAATACAGGCGACAATACCCGCCAGCCAGTCTTCTTTGCAGTGTAGCTGCGGCGCGATCAACTGATACCAAGGGTCCGAGCGCATAATGCCGCCCATCGTATGAAAACCGCAGATATGGCCTGCTTCAATGAGCAACATATCCGCGAGTTCTTTTCCCTGCAGTCCTGCAAATTTTTCCTTATAGAAAAACAAGGCGGGATATTCATACCAAAGCATTTCATCGAGATAAGGATGCGTGTTCAGTGCATTGACCAATGCGTGTTCAAAGCGGAAAGACACCAAATTATAGTAGTCTGCATAATGCCTAGTCAGACATACCCCAAACTCTCGAATCAATCCGTCAGCATCGCCCACCAACGGCAATCCACTGACTGCCGTAATAATAGCGGCCTCGTCCACATGGCATCCGATACTTCGTTCGGGGATATCTTCTGCCGCTGATGGAAGTGATACGCTCGGCAGCGGCGACAGGTTCATGATTTCACTGCCGTGATCTGCTATATGAAGCTGATGAATCCAGAATTCGGTTTGCTCATCACCACGGCTAAGCGCTAAATCTCCAGCCCGATTCCCGATATGCCCGCTGAAAGGTCGGTCGTACACGGCAGATAACGCACCAATCGCAAAACCCAGATCAAAATGCTCGCCTGCCCAGCGCCGTTGTCCATAATTCAAGCGTAGCGCTGAACCATAGTGAGAATGCTTCTCAACAATTTTGAAAAACGTTTCAGGATTTTCCGGCAAACGAAAACTGGCCAAAGGCATATCTCCAAAGCCCGAAAATCGATATATCGATTCCGCATAAGCCAGTCGCTGCTCCACTGACCATTCTGGATGCTGCTGAAAATGCGTACGTAGCTGTCGAAAACTGACCTCAGCAGCCGACTGTTTCAAAATAGGATCGCGTTGAATATAGTGACAATCTTCAATCGCCAACTGTAGAAAGCGATTGTAGTGATTACAGTGAAAAACTACTGGCTCATGGTCAATCGTCATAATACCCGTACGATTGTCACGCTGCGGAATAACCGGGAAGAGTTGCATCATTTACGAGCCACCTATAGAGCCACGATAAGGATTACTATAGTCGGAAAGTTGTAGGTTGCTACGGTGCTCAAAAAATAAATCCATCACCCTCTGGGATGATGTTTTTCATGTAGCGATTTAAGGCGCGCTTGGGCTACATGGGTATAAATCTCGGTAGTCCCCAGACTGGCATGCCCTAACATGACCTGCACACTCCGCAGGTCGGCACCATGATTCAGCAGATGGGTGGCAAAAGCATGACGCAGACTATGCGGTGAAACGGTCTGTTCAATATGGGCGAGCTGGGCATAATGTTCAATGTTCTGCCAGAAGCGTTGACGGGTCATAGCCGCTCCTCGCGCGGTCACAAACACCGCGCCCGAAATTTGCTCGCCGAGAATCTGCGGTCGCCCCACCCGCAAATAATCAGCCACGCGTTCTGCTGCGAGCTCGCCCATGGGCACCAAGCGTTCTTTGCGTCCCTTGCCAAAAACCATAATCAAATCGGCAGTCAGGTCGAGCTGACGCATTTCCAGACTTACCAACTCGGAAACCCGCAAACCGCAGGCGTACATCAATTCCAGCATGGCCGCATCCCGCAACCCCAGCGGCCGGGTCAGATCTGGGGCAGCCAGCAGAGATTCTACTTCGGCCTCACTGAGCACATGCGGCAAATAGCGACCCAGACGGGGACTTTGCAGATTCAGGCTAGGGTTTCGGGTTATCCAGCCCTCTCGCTCTGCATGCGCGTAAAAACGACGGATCGTGGACAGCATACGCGCCACCGAACGCAGCGCGGCGCCGGACTGAAGGCGTTGCCCCAGAACCCGGGCTAGAGCGCCCTCATCCGCTGTCAGTAAACTACGGTTTTGCTCTATCAGACTGCGCTGCACCTGTAGCAAGTCCTGACGATAGGCAGCCAGTGTATTTTCTCCGAGATTTTTTTCCAGCCAGAGCGCGTCCAGAAAAGCGTCTATCCTCTGGCGGTCTTGCAGATGCGGAGACGCATCGTTCATGATCTGCCCCCGGTGTTCATCCAATACGCGTAGCCTTGCTTACTTAATCGAGATAAAGCCGCACAAGTACCAGCGGATGAATCCATGCCAAGGGGCCTCCTGTCAGTGCGCCTGCACGTTGTGCTGTGCGCCACAAAGACCAGAAACCGGGCGAACAGCCTTGGGCGACAGCCCGCTCCGCAACTTGCAGCCACCAGTCCTGAGAGGCATCGGCGGCTACCGCATAGAGCGCACTTTGCCAACTCCACAGGGGTGGCGGCGGTTCCGATAAGGCTCTTTCCCGATACGCCGCCAGCGTGCTGAAGTCTGGCCAGTCTTCGCGCCGCCGCCATCCCGCAAAACCAAAGGTGGTGGCGGCGGCGCTGAAAAGTACCTTACGCGCTTGTCGCAAGCTGCGATGGGGCAAAGTCAACAAGGTCCCCAGCCAAGTGTAAAGACGCAGCAACGCTAAGGGATCTTGGTTATCGCCACCGCCCTCAATGATCATCAGGGTCACCGTCAAAAATAATTGCCGGATGGCATCCAACGGCTGATCACCTAAGGCTCTGATTCGTCCCATGAAAGCCGGCAAGTCGCGTTCACGCAGGGCGTGAAGCAGGGGCTTATCGACTTCCGGGTCCCGGCTGGCTCGGCCTTCCGGCACCACCACCGCGACGCCCGAAGGTTGCTGCCAGTGGCTCCGTAGGAGAGCCAGAGCGCCCAGTGAAAACGAACGGGCGGGCAAATCCATTGCCGCATCATGCCACTGCCCATAAAGAATCGTGCGCATTCCCTGAGTTTGATTATCATCCGCCAATCGTTGTGCTAGACGGGTTAACACTACACGCCGCGCATGGTCATCTTCAGCCATACTAAAAAGCAGTGGTGCCAAAATCTCCAAATCCGCATCTTCCACGGCTTTAGCAAAAGCATCCACTTCTATATCTAGGGGTATAGGCTGTGCAGCTTCCGCCCACAACACGGTAGGTAGGTCAGCGGCGGCTGGCGGTAGTTTCAGCTCCTGTTCCAACAATGCGGCAGCAAACAACTCTACGGGAAGCGTCGGAGCTTCGGCGAGTAATGCTTGGGTGTCCGCCACCACCTGCAAAGCCGCAACATCATCAGCCGCCGCCCACCAACGCGGGACGAGGTCCGTCTGCCACGCCGCGCGCAGCGACAGGCGCTGTTCTGCATTCGACCAGATACTCAGCCGCTCGGCATTCGACGCAGAACGCCAGCAATCGAGGCTTTCCCTCAACGCTGGCGTCAGAATCGAATTAGCCACGGCAAACCCGGCCATAACCGGGCAGCACGTCGAAATGCATCAACCCAGTTTTTCTTTAATGCGAGCAGCCTTACCGGACAGATCACGCAGGTAGTAGAGCTTGGCGCGACGCACATCACCACGACGCTTCACTTCTACTTTGGTTACCAGCGGAGAGTAAGAAGGAAATACGCGCTCTACACCTTCACCGTTGGAGATTTTCCGGACCGTAAAGGCGGAGTGCAATCCCCGGTTACGACGGGCAATGCAAATCCCCTCGAATACCTGGATACGTTCGCGATCGCCTTCTTTGACCTTCACATGCACCGCGACCGTGTCACCCGCCCCGAAAGCTGGCAATTCCGCCTGCGCCTGTTCTTTGTTAATTTCATCAATGATGTTCACAGCCCTACTCCTTCGCCTAGTATTACCGCACCTCGCCGCGCTGACGGCGATACTCTTCCAATAATTCCTGCTCTTGTAACGTCATCCCGCGCTGCACCAAAAGGTCCGGGCGCCGCTCGGCAGTACGCCCCAAAGACTGCTGCAGACGCCAGCGACGAATCCGCGCATGATCTCCCGAACGCAACACCTCTGGAACTCCGCCCAACTCCGCCACCACTTCCGGTCGGGTATAGTGCGGACAATCCAGCAAACCGGTTGCCGCGAAACTGTCTTCCGCCGCCGAATCCGCGTGCCCCAAAAGGCCCGGCAACTGTCGCGCCACGGCTTCCAGCAACACCAGCGCTGGCAATTCGCCGCCCGCCAAAACATAGTCACCAATAGACCATTCCGCATCTACCGCCGCCAGCACTCGCTCATCAATGCCTTCGTAGCGACCTGCCAGCAGAATCAACCCCGGCAGTACTGCCCAGTCCTGCACGGCAGCCTGTCGTAACGGCTGCCCCTGTGGTGACAGGTAAATTACCGGCGCCCCAGGATTAGCCTGTCGCGTCGCAGCAATAGCTGCCAGCAAAGGCGGCGCCATCATCAGCATGCCAGGTCCACCCCCGAAGGGTCGATCATCCACTCGCCGATATTCATTATCACTGAAATCCCGAGGATTCCAGGTGTGTACCGCGATCAGCCCGCGATTCACCGCACGCCCGACCACACCCTCGCGCAAATATCCGTGAATCAGTTCCGGGAAAATCGTGATGACATCAAAACGCATCACCAGTCCGCTTGCCAATCCACAATCAGTTGCCGCGCAGCCAAGTCCACATTTGCCGCACTTTCGTCCGACCAAGGAATCAGCAGCTCTCCACCCTTCTCGTCGTTCAGCACCATGACATCATTCGCGCCGGTTTCCAAGAAGCCTTGTACGGTTCCCAAGCACACGCCCGACCGGTTCATGGCGCGCATACCTATCAGATCACGCCAGTAAAATTCACCGCTTTCCAATTCGGGCAATGCCGCCTTAGCCACCGCAATGGTCTGACCAATAAGCGCACGCGCCTGCTCCCGATCATCGACCGCAACCAACTTGGCCACTACACCCTCACCCTGCATACGGCCTTCCTCCAGCACATAAGGAAGCTGGTCCGGGCCGAGATACCAAGGCGAGTATTCGAGTATGGTGTCACGCAGTTCAGTGAAAGAAAATACTTTCACCATACCGCGCACCCCGTAGATGCCGGAAATACGCCCCAGCACCACCCACTCTTGGTCTTCAGGCGTTGGCGACAACCGTCTTGCTCACGCCTTCTTTCTTAAAAAAGCCGGCGACCGTATCAGAAGGCTGAGCACCCTGGCTTAACCAGTAAGCAGCGCGCTCTTTATCAATCCGCAACTCCGCCGTGGCACCAATTGGATTATAAAAACCCAAGCGTTCAATGAAACGGCCATCACGACGATTACGGCTGTCGGTCACGACAATATGATAAAAAGGCCGCTTTTTGGCGCCGCCCCGAGCCATACGAATGACTACCATGTGTTCTCCTTAACCATAGTCCTCTCCCACTGGACGGGAGAAAGGGGCGTATCGTAACTAAAAACAAGCTCTAACGGAAGGGTAAACCGCCCTTCATCAGCGATTTGGGATTCATCCCCAGCAAACGACTGAGACCGCGCCCCCCTTTACCCATTTTTTTGAACATTTTCTGCATCATTTCAAACTGCTTGAGCAGCTTGTTGACTTCGGTGACCGTCGTCCCGGAGCCTGCAGCAATACGCCGCCGCCGGGAGGCTTTGATAATATCGGGATGACGACGCTCGCCTGGGGTCATGGAATTGATGATCGCCTCCAAACGTCGCATCGGTTTGCCATCTTGCATCGCCGCCTGCGCTTCGGCGGGAAGTTCGCCCATGCCCGGCAGTTTGTCCATGATGCTGGACATCCCTCCCATTTTTTCGAGCTGCCGCAACTGTTCCCGAAAATCTTCCAGATCAAAACCCTTACCGCTACGCAGTTTTTCGGTCATTTTTCGAGCTTGGTCTTCATCCACATCCTGCTGGACCTGTTCCACCAAGCTAACGATATCGCCCATTCCCAGAATACGCGAAGCCAAACGATCCGGATAAAAAGGCTCCAGACCCTTACGAATTTTTTCACCGATACCGATAAACTTGATAGGCTTGCCGGTGATGGCCCGCACGGATAGCGCCGCTCCACCACGCGCATCGCCGTCCGCCTTGGTCAGAATCACCCCCGTCAACGGCAATGCATCATTAAAGGCCTTCGCGGTATTCACCGCATCCTGACCGGTCATCGCATCCACGACAAAAAGCAGCTCTACCGGCTTGACCGCACTGGTCAGCGCCTGGGCTTCTGCCATCATTTCGGTATCCACATGCAAACGACCGGCCGTATCAACAATCAGCACGTCATATATGCCGCGCTGCGCTGCTTCCAAGGCCTCCTGAGCAATGCGCACGGGTTGCTGATCGGGTCGAGACGGAAACACCTCCACCTCAATATCTTTCCCCAGATGGGCCAACTGCTCCATGGCCGCCGGGCGGTAAACGTCCGTACTAACCATCAGTACCCGCTTTTTTTCTTTATCTTTGAGCCATAAGGCCAGCTTGGCACTGGTGGTGGTTTTACCCGAACCCTGCAGGCCAGCCAGTAGAATGACTGCCGGTGGCCGGGCACTCAGATCCAGCCGATCATTGTGTGCGCCCATGAGCCGCACCAATTCATCATTGACGATCTTGATGAACACCTGACCCGGGGTAAGACTCTTGATGACTTCTTCACCCAGTGCTGCTTCGCGCACATTTTGAATAAAGTCCTTGACTACGGGCAAGGCAACGTCCGCCTCCAGCAGGGCCAAGCGCACCTCACGCAGCGCATCGCGAATATTGTCTTCGCTCAGTCGCCCTTGGCCACGCAGGTTTTTAAAGGTCTGCGTCAGTTTTTGGGTCAGATTGTCAAACATAGGTCCCCCTCGTGTAGGGGTGGATTTTGGACTGTATGGAGCGGGCGTGCAATGCGCGAGCGCACAACATGCCCAAATGGTATGGCGTTATTATTATAGGTGCGCACGCCATTGCAGATACTGTCCGGGCTTAATAGCATGGCGACGCACACCGCCCGCAGAAACTTCTAAAGTCGAGTGTGCCGTCCAACAACCCCGCCAGCGCCAGCGCTGCACCTCTGGATGGCACGCGCGTACCCGCATTGAAGAATCTAGAAAAATGACATCAATCGGAAAGCGCATCCCTATCGTGTGAACACTCCCGCAGGGGATCAACAAAAGCCCTTGAGCCTCTGTAAGCGCATTGATTCCCAACAAGCCTTGTAATCGTTCCGTAAATTGGTGAGCGCGGGATATTTCTGCCCACAAAAGATCACCTTCACGAAAAATCATCCCCGTATCACTCACAAACCACCTTCCTGCAAAAACTTCATATAAATGACAAAAGTCAGCATCAAAAAGGTGATAGGAAAAATAAACACAACCAGCGGCGCCAGCAATTTGACCGGCGCCTCCAAAGCCAACTTCTCGGCACGCAAAAATCGCTCCTCTCGACGCTGCTCAGCCTGCGCCCGCAATACCGGACCCAAATCTCCACCCCGCTCCTCCGACTGAATGAGCACACTCACCAGACTACGGACTTCCTGCAGAGGCACACGTTCACCAAATCGTCTGAAAATATCCATTTTTGGCGTACCTGCCCGCAAATCTCGGATCATCACACTAAACTCATTGCGCAGAGGTCCCGGCGGCCCCTTCTCTACCGCCACTTGCATAGCACTGGTTAAATTCAGCCCGCCTTCAATCATTAACGTAATGAAATCCAGATATACCGGCAGCTCCTTAAGAATTCGTCGGCTCCGCCGCTTTGCCTGCTCGGTCAACCATAAATCGGGGTAGAAACTAGCCACTAGCATTCCCATCACTAGCGGCCAAATACTCATCAGACCAAAAGCGTGGTCAATCAGCAAGCCCACCAGCAGAGGCACCAGCGCACTGATGAATTTCAGACTCACAAATTCTCGTGCGCTGAGCAAGTAGTTGACGCCGGCCCGCTGCAAACGCCGTTGTGTGCGCAGTAATAGGCGTTCTGGAACAAAAACGATGAGTGTCGAACGCACGAACTGCACCAACGGCCAAAGCAGACGTAATCCCTTGGGTAAAGGATCCATATAATCCCGAGGAGAAGGCTCCATCTGGCGAACAAGGAAACTTAACCCCAATACAAAAATCGCAACGGAGAATCCGGCAACCAAAGCCAGCAAAACATTCTGCGAGACATTCATACTTCAATGCTCACAATTTTACGTATCCACAGATAGCCCAACACTTCAAATAAAATAGCAATGAACAAAACGACCCAACCGCGCAGGGTATTGAAGAGCGCGCCCATCGCCTGCGGCTCAATCTGCAAAAGAGCCAAAATAATCAGTGCGGGCAAAGCCGTCATCACCATGCCCTGCAATCGCCCTTGGGCTGTCAGCGCTTTGATTTTACGTTCCATCATCAGCCGTTTACGAATGGTTTCTCCCAAGCGAGCGACCGTATCAGCCAGATCTCCCCCTACTTCGCGACTGATGCGCAAAGCAGAAGCCACCAGTTGCATATCAGCAGAAGGAACACGCTCCGCCAGACGATCCACCGCATCCTCAAATGCAACACCCAATCGCTGCTCACGTACCACCAACGCCAGCTCCTGACTGATGGGGGGGCTCAAATCTCGGGACAAGCCTTCCATAGCCTGTTGCAAATTGGCACCCCCGCGAAGTCCGCTAGCCAACATCATCAGTGCGTCGGGTAATTGCGCATGGACCCCTTCCAACCGCCGTTTACGCAGCCAACGCAAAACAAAGCGCGGGAGCAGCGCGATTAACAGGGCTGCGGCTATGGCCATGACAAGCGAGCTTAGCAACCACCAAATGAGGGGTGGCATAATAAGCAATGACGCCACATTCAACTTCCAGAGCAAGGCCGGATCAGTAAAAATATATAGCTCACTCAGCTTGATCTGACCATCGCGCGCGAAACTGCGCTGCCCCTTAACCAAAGCTTGGCGTGCCGAGATCAACAACACCCAAGTCACGCCAACGACGGCAACAAATACAAGCACCGCAAACGCATCATGGATCACCACATGCTCCCTTGAATACACCCGCTCCAAACGGCTTATGTACGAGAATTGAAACCAACACTTGATATAAAGATACCACGAATAACTAGCTTTCATCTTATTAATAGTGGCATTAGATCACACTCATCAAATGACTAAAAGATGTTTAATAATCACAAGCATAATTTACCATTATATTGATTATATTATATTTTTATATAAACAAATTAAGAGAATATAAGAATACAAACCCGGTCACACGAAAAACAATCACCGAGAGGTGTTGACAATCAATTTTGGCACGGTATTATCTTTAATAAATATTAGAAGTACATAATTCTCCATACGGAGGGAGCGAAAATGTGGCTTAACCTATCAGCCCAGTCGGTGTCGTACGACCCAGGCCCAGATTTGAAGTGCAACGCCTTAAGTAAACCCCCTGCTAGAATCATCCAACCTTGGCGCGATCAAGGTTGGTTGCGTCAACTGAAAGTCTACCGCCTTCACCGCCATGCCAAAGGCTGGCAAACACACTGCTGGTGGCGCTATCCAGCAGGGCGCTGGCCCGCTCCGCCACGAGAGCTTATCATTCGCGCACAGCGCGAATTTTCTTCTGGAACATTAATAACCTACAACATTACAAGCGACTCGGAGATAGCGTCAGTCTTACTCTGCAACGCTGCGCCCACTCAGCTCGCATTGTTTCACATGGACATCCAACGTGTTTTAAGTTCTGAAGAAGTGCAGAATCTCCAGATGGATTTAAAGATCCTGTACCAAACCCTAGAAATCGAAACGCCTTTTCATCCCGAGCTCAGTCCCACCGATTTCCGTATTGCGCAATTGCTTCTGCACGGGATAGGACAGCATCAGATAGCTCTCGCCATAGGTCAAAGCGAGAGCACAGTACGCTCGCGTATCGCGGTATTGTGCCGACGTTACGGCGTCACCAGTAGACGCATGCTCATGATTCGTCTATTGAAAACCATTGGCAGGAAACGACCGCAAAAGTCGACTGCGCCACACGCGGATAATTTACCAGATTGGAGCGAACAACATGTTTAGATGGTTTCCTGCCCTCAGCCTTTTGCTACTTTTATCCTCTGGTTATGCAACCGCATTAACAGAAAATGGCACAGATCTGCCATTTTTAGGACGCTACCCAGGAAGCGTCATTGATAATTACAAATCAGCCCATTATGACGAAATGACGATACCCCTAGGACCGCTGGGTAAAAACGGCCTAACACGCGCAGAGACTCTCGAAGGACAAATCACTTACATCAAATACAAAGTCCCCCAAGATCGCTCACCTCTAGAAGTCATCCGAAATTATCAGCAAGCATTGCAACAAGCGGGATTCCATATTTTATGGCAATGTGCCAATCATGCCTGCAGAACTAATAATGACGCGGCGCTCAACACCGCTCTCTGGCGTAACGCTGCAACAGGCTTCACCGGTGGCGTGGAAAATTTTCTTTTTGATAATGGTCGCATGCTCACGGCCGAACATCGATCTTCCGATGGCATACGTACCTTGGTTTTTATCAACGATAACACCTTGTTTGGTCATTCTCAGGATGCCTCCGTTTACGCAATACAGACCAAACCCATGCAAAACGCAAGGATTCACAGCAACAGCGAATCGTTGACCACGGAAAGCATGCTCACGGCATTGAACGATCAAGGGCGTTTCGCGATGCACCTGCCTTTCGATTTCAATCAGGCAGCACTCAGTCCAGATGCTCAAACGACTCTCGTATCACTTATTCGCCTTCTAAAACAACATCCCACCCTGCGCATACGACTAGAAGGTCATACCGACCAGGTAGGCTCAGCAAGCTATAATCAAAAACTTTCTCTGAATCGCGCCACCGCTGTAAAAAAAGCATTGATGGCCCAGGGTATTGCCAGTCAACGACTGGACGTTGTGGGTTATGGCGACACCCGCCCGCTTGCCAGTAACACAACTGAAATAGGACGCGCCCAAAATCGTCGTGTCGAAGTCGTCAAACTCACTCTAGGCCGGCTCGCTGCGGCTATCAGTACTCCGTTTAATACTGCATCAGCAACCACTTCTATATCATCCGTGAATAACACGCCAACTGCCGAAAATACTTTATATTCGCAAAGCAATAGAGCAACACAAACTTCACCAGAGGAGAACCCAAGCGCAGAACTGAATCGCACCGTAACAAATGCAATACGTAGCGAAACAAATCATCAAATTGAAAAAATAACTCGCAATTTTATAAACGGAGTATTAGGCAATTAACGACTTTTTACACGTTTATTTTTCCGAAGGTTAACAGCAGCCACATTACTCAGAATTACTTCATATTAATTATACACATATATAAGCAATAGGATTTTTTATTAAAAATAATTGTAAAAATTTTAAATTGATTTAATAAGCACGTCAATAAAAATTTAATTTCTCAAAATCACATTTAATTTCATTATATTAAAATAAAAAAACAATGATTATTGACCATATTGAAGCCTGCAATATGATATGTTTGAATAACTTCGTGGTGATTGCCACTTCACTCATTATGGAGGCTCTATGAAGCGCATTTTCTCTCCGCAGTTTTCTCACGCAGAATACGGTCAGGGAATGACCGAATATCTTATCATCGTTGCCTTGATCGCAATTACCGGTATTGCTGTTTTTTCTTACTTCGGACAAACATTACGCCACCAAATGGCAGGCATTTCTCAGGAACTCTCCGGAAAAAGCGCTAACACTGAGATCACCGCTGCTCAAGGCACTTCTGGACAGGCCACGACCAATGCCGGGCTTCAGAAAAATATGAGTGATTATAAATCAGACTTAGGTAAGTAAACGGAGTTAGGCGGGATATTCCCGCCTTTTATCTCAAACCATTTCATGCCGTAGATTCAGACCACAACGTTTTACTTTATACGGGGATACTACATTGTCTAGGCGTTGGTCGAAAAATGGTAAGTCAAATAGCCATGAACAGCCTGACTCAGGACAGGCCGCACTGCTTGCGAGCGTTCTGATCCCTGCCGTGTTGCTCGCAGGCCTTTTTGTATTCAACACCAGTCAATCCTCTGCCACCAAAATACGCACACAAAATGCCGCCGATGCGGCTGCTTTTTCTGCCATGCAAATGGAAGCAAGAGAGCTCAATTTTATCTCCTACACAAATCGTGCCATGGTTGCCAATCAGGTTGCTATTGGACAAACCATCAGCCTAGTTTCCTGGGTACATTATGTAAAAAATTTAGGCATAAATATTAAAACAATAGGTCAAATATCCAGTCTTATACCAGGGGTCGGCTCTATAATCGTCACTATTACTAATGCGATTGCTCAAACCACACAAGTGCTGGATCAGAGCATTGAGACCACTTCCAGAGTGGTACTTCCGGCATTGGATATCACCGACGCAGCCCTGAGTGGCGCTCAAGAGGTTTATCATTTTTCTAATGGTGTATTCGATCCTGGAGGTGGAAGTAATAAACCAGGCGGCGCAATGACTGCGGTTGCCGAGCAAGTCGTCAAATTCAATGATCCACAAGCACAATTAAATGGTATCGTTCTAGCAAGTAATCTTGCTGCATATTTTCAATATCGTAGTGATCTTATTCAACGTTGGGGGAGTGACAAAGATCAAGCCCAAGCGCGTATGGCTTATATGATCAATGCCTCTCGGGATGGGTTCACGCAACAGCGAAATGATTTACCTCTACCCTTTTCGCCAAAGATCATCCGTCAAGGAGACTTTGGCGTCGTTGGCTGGGAGTTCCGGCGTGCTGGGGCTTCTTCCATCATCCATAGTGCTGACGGGAAATACGCGTGGTCAGGTATGGATACGCTGTCTTTTCATAGCTGGCGGCGAAAAGGAATTATTTTTGGTGGAAAAAAATGGACTGAAACAACTTTGGGATATGGTGCATCGCAAACCGGGGGTGGCAATAACTACACATACGCACCCAACTACACGGAAATTCAGGCAACACCACAAGAGGCCTATTCGCCAATAGGGAAGGCCGTATCCCTGCCTGCTTATGAAAACTCATGGCGCCGCAATCCTAATGCATCAGGAAAGGCCGCCAATCAGTACTCCGAAGAGCAAAATCCTTTCGGTGCAGCCGCTAAACCCGTCGGGGGTGATGCTACGCGCTTTTCATCGGGAGGGATTAGTCGCTATTGGGATTTTAATCGGGAGAGTCAAAAGCTACTCAACGCAAATGGCGATCCTGCTGACATCATGCCCTATTACGTCGCCGTCGTGGAACATCAACGACAACGCTTACGGGACTCCTCCGGCGCTCTAGATATCAACAAGATACCCGATCAAGAAAAAATGAATATCGTTTTACCACAAAATAACTCCGCTGATTACATTCGCTCCATTGCTAAAGCTCAGGTTTACTTTCGACGCCCAGCCTCACTATGGGCACGCAAAGATCACTATTATGAACGCGGAAATTTATTCAGTCCCTATTGGGAAGCGCGTCTAGTAGACTTAAATTCTACCGATCGAGCTAGATACGCAACGATACTTTGTCTCCAAAAATAAGAGCACTATAATATGTTAAACATTGATAAAAAAATATTCATTAAACAAGATAAATTAGTCACTATGGAGCATGGACAGTCTATAACGGAGTTTGTCGTAATTACTGCATTTGCACTTATCCCTCTATTTTTCTTTGTCACTTATACCGGGAAATGGGGATTCGCGCAGCTCCGAGCTATTGAAGCGGCACGCTATGTGGCCTGGGAACGAATCGTTTGGAGGAAATCACCACCCAGCGAGCGAGAATGGACCGCAATCAAAAGTGATGCAGACTTACGAAATGAAGCGGCTTTGCAATTTTTTGGCATGCGCGGCCATGGCCTAACTCATGTTAGTCCCGCAAATAGTCGTACAGTAGACCCTCTCCTGACCCGACATGATGGACAGCCTTTGCTGCAGGATCTTTCAACGGTGTATGCCACAACCCGAGAAGAAGTCATTGCCGACGGAGTATCCATGAAGTTTTTAGGCACGTTAATAAAACTGACCCACGTTCCGTTGCATATGACCGGTCCGACGAGCGCCACCGTCAGCGTTCAACTGGCGGGATTACCCGGTTATGGATACTTGTCCGAAAATCCTTTGGCTATAGGGCCACAGATTACTGCTCAGGCAGCCGTACTAACGGATGCTTGGACAGCCAATGGTCCGGACGAGGAAACTCGGGTAGTAAAAAAACTGCTGCCATCAGGTTTCCTCGACAACAGCGTTGTAAATACCGTCAAAACCTTGGGCGCCACTCTTTTTCCTGAACTCAATCATTTGGACTTCGGGCATATCGACCCCGAAATACAGTATGGAGATCGCCTACAGCCTTATCCTTCAGGGGACGAATGATGACGCGTTTCCTTCTTTATATATCGTGCATCGCTATGCTGCTGAGTGTTCCAATCAGCACGTTCGCTAGAGAAATGGCCCCCTTGTTGGCAATGCCCGAAAACGCGGTCCTAGAACCCTTAGCCAGCCATTTGAAAATCAATGGAGTGGATATGCGCGCTGTACAATTTCATGTTGGTGCTGATGAAGAAAAATTAAGATCCTATTTCGTTGAATCTTGTGCAAAATTAGGCGGATCATACACCGAAAATCAGTTACACAATGAACACATTCAAGGTTGCATTACTCCACCTTATTCGTTAACTACTCAGTGGCATATGGAGGGAGATTCCGCTTACGGCACACTTTCCAGCCTGCGTTTGGACCAGAAAGTCGAACGTGACCCGCTCCCTCATGATCTTCCTCTGCCCGCGAACGCCGAAATCCTGCAAGACATAGAAACGCGCGATGGCGATATCCGAGGGCGCGTCTTGCACGTATACGTCGACGCACCGATGGCAAAGATTCGTAACACACTCGAAAAAAGGTTACAGGCCCAGCAGTGGCAGACAACATCTGTGGCACGCGGAAACGCCGCTGTGATCTCCATGAGCAAAGATAATCGCCACCTAGATATCGTTATCGGCAAGGACGAGAGCGGAAAAAGTCGTCTAGTCGTGGTATTAGACCAACGTTTGGAACGCCCATGAAAGAACAAGGACAATCCAGCATTGAGTACGTAATTATCGCTCTTTTCACGCTTGGGCTCCTCTTTATTGGCGCACCCAGCCCCATTGTTCAGCTTATGGAAGCATTGCGGAAATTTTCCAGCGATTTTTCTTGGGCCGCAGCCATCGCCACGTTACCCTTCTAAGGAGATTTTGTGTCGACGCCAACCATTAGACCTGAATCTGGAACCCCGCCCATCGTGCAAAAAAAGAGTTTGGCGCTCACCGGTTGGATTCTGTTAGCTGTCGCCATTTTACTGGGTATCGTTGCGGCTTTTCTCGCTCTCAACACGCTGAATGCACAGGAAGCTGCTCTGAAACAACGTCTTCTTAGGGAATTGTCCCCTAAAAAAGAAAGTTCTATTGCCGTCGTAGTACCTCTAGAAAACCTACCTGCCAATACAGTACTCACTTTGTCGATGGTCGCGCGCCGCACTATTCCTGCAGATAGCGCCCCAGCAGGGGTCATCCTTGATACCAACTTTAACAGGATAGAGTATAAGCGCCTAATATTCCCAGCAGAACGCGGTAAGCCGCTGACAGTATCTATGTTCAGCAGCATGGAAAGTCCAGCCGATGTACTTGACGATAAACATATCGCACTAACGATATCTGTAAATGCCGAAAACTCCATTGACAAAATGCTACGTCCGGGAGATCACGTGGACATGCTGTGGATTACGCCCGCCGATATCCGTAATAACGCCGCTAATAATGCGATAAGCAACTTGCAGAGAACATCCTCCTCTCCAGATGGATCGCTAGCCCGATTTTTAGGGCAGAATCTTAAAATTATCGCCACTGGCAAAGATCTTTCTCCTAATGGCGACAACAATAATGCGGAGGGTTATAGCACCATTACTCTCGAGGTCACCCCATTACAAGCCAAAAAAATTCTGGTAGCGCAAAAAAGTGGGGAAATACGCCTAGATTTGCGTGGCAACGAGAAAAATGGATCTTGGTCCAAACGTACGGTTTCGTTGCATGACATCATTGGTTACCCCCGCGCCATTACCGGTGTGGAATATATAGCGGGGGGTTCATCCGTTAACGGAACACCCGATATTGGGCACGTACTAACCACTAATAACAACGCGACTCCCACTTCGTCGCCGCTACAAGCATCTGCGAACGAGTACGCCGAAGATCTGCACAATATCACACCACCCAACGCAGCACCGCACCTACCCCTTCCTTACGTTCCGCCATTACCCCAACCCTGATAGGAATTTTCATGAAACCGCTTATAAAAGCGCTGGCTATAACCATAATCACGACGATGATCCCCTGCATAGCCAACGCAGCGAATCTATTTTCAACAGACCCGTCTTCCAGCATTACGATGTATTCTGGTCAGGTAAAAATTATTCCGACAAATACGGTAAAGCGCGTCGCTGTCGGTAATGGAAAAATACTGAGCGTCACCCTTGTGGATAACAAAGAATTATTGCTTTTGGCAGAAGGTGCGGGAGAAACCAATCTACATCTCTGGTACAAAAATGGTGAGGAGAGTGCCGCACGGGTCATGATTGCCGCCAAGGATGTTGGTCGTGCTGCCGAAGAAATTTCTGGTTTATTGGCTTCTAATTCGCATATTCAAGTACGAATTGTCGGTGAGAAAGTGATCATTGACGGTAAAAATATATCCCAGGAGGATTTAAATCGCATTGATAAACTCCATGCCATTTATCCTAACTTGGTTAATTTAGCGGAAAAAGAGCCCCTCAGGATGGAAAAAGTGGTCCTCCTGAATGTGCGCATTCTCAAAATGAAACGCGATTTTTTTCGCAGCCTTGGAGTCAACTGGAATCAATCTATAGCGGGTCCACAAGCCGGTGTTGTCGGAGATTTTAGTTCTAATCCCTATTTTCGCATGGGTGTACCTACAACGAATGGTACTGGCGGACCGTTGGCGAACTTCTCCTTCCCTAGCTCCGGGATCACCGACTTGCCTCTGAAGGTCGCGCCTTTTGCTACCAACTTCGGGATCATCGCTTCGGTGGCTTCCAGAATTAACTATGCATTGCAAAATGGCGATGCCTATGAAATTGCCAATCCTAAACTAAGTGCCAAGAGCGGTAGCAAAGAACCGGCTGAATTTCTAGCTGGCGGCCAGATCCCCATTCCTCTGGCTATCGGTTTTGGTCAAACATCTGTTATTTTCAAAGATTTTGGCATTCGTCTCAAGTTTTCTCCCGTCGCCGATGATCGTCATAATGTCGGTCTAAAAATATTTACTGAAGTCAGCAATATTGATCCCTCATTAACCGTTGGCGGCGTACCTGGATTTTTTACCAGCCGCACCAAAGCGGAAATCAATCTAAAAGATGGCGAAACCCTAGTGATGTCAGGACTCATTGATCATAGCCTTGCAAAAAATAGTAACAAAATACCAGGACTTGGCAACATTCCTATTCTTGGGTATCTTTTTAAATCCGATGATTTTCGGGATAATGAGTCGGATCTCGTTTTTCTTGTGACTCCTAGTGTCATCACGGCAGACTCCCGGGACAATATTGATGCCGAATCCCATGCTCGATATCTCGAAAACCTATACCAAAAAAACGCTGATAAAGGACCGCTGCGTTAGGAGAAATCGCCATGTTTACAGTGCGCGCTTCACATCCCAAAATTGGTACGCAAGTCGTTTCCGCAAAGGATGGCACCTGTCTATTAGGTAAGGCGGAGCACGTCCATTTGCGACTGGAAGGCTGGAGCATCAGCAAGGAACACGTCCGAATTTATGCGGAAAAAGGTGGCGTCTATATTGAGGGGCTGAGTGGTTTTGCCGCCGTAGTGGTCAATGGCGAGCGCATGCGAGCCTTCGGTCCTATCGATGCCCACGATGATATTCTCGTAGCAGGATATCGCTTGCAGGTTCTTCCACGTTTTGACGAAGAGCATTCGGATACGCACCATACTGAAAAAACAATGGATACAGTATCTTTACTCTCATCCAGTGCCCCAGAATCCGTAGTCACAACTCCAGTAGACCGGCCGCAAATCGCCAAGCAGCACGACCAGCCCGCTCTGCCAGAGCCCGAAATTCCGATTCGACCCGCTTACAATGCGCGATGGCTGGCTGTAGTGCGTGAAGTGCATGAAACCGTACGTAGCCAAATGGATTTACGGCGCATTGATCTCAGCGCAATGTCTTCTGAGGAACTTCGCCGCATAGTCGGGGAGCTGGTTCGAGAGGTGGTCTGGCGAATGAATCCAGCTCCCGAAATTGATCGACAACATCTGGTCAAAGAGGTACTGGACGAAGCCATCGGGTTAGGTCCACTGGAGGACTTTCTGGCCGATGAAAGCATCACCGAAATCATGGTCAACCGTTTTGATGAAATATTTATCGAACGTCAAGGTAAACTATGGGCTGCTCCTGCTTTATTCAGCAGCGACATGGCGGTGCGACACGTTATTGATCGCATTGTTGCCCCCATTGGTCGACGTATTGATGAGAGCTCCCCACTGGTGGATGCACGACTGGCCGACGGCTCCCGCGTCAATGCCATCATTCCCCCCTTAGCCCTGAAAGGCGCATGTATCACCATTCGTAAGTTTTCCAAAAATAGACTGCAAATGGAGGATCTGATGGCCTACGATTCTGTGGCGATGCCTATGGCGCGGTTCATTCAAGTTTGTGTTCAGCAACGCAAAAACATCATTATCTCTGGGGGTACCGGCTCGGGGAAAACCACCTTGCTCAATGTACTTTCCAACTATATCCCGAATCATGAACGCATTGTGACCATTGAAGATGCTGCAGAACTGCGCCTTTATCAGCCTAATCTCGTTTCTTTGGAAGCGCGCCCCGCTAATATGGAAGGTAAGGGACAGATTCCCATTCGTGAGCTGGTTCGCAATGCGCTACGCATGCGTCCCGACCGCATTGTGGTAGGCGAATGTCGGGGCGGCGAAGCGCTGGACATGCTGCAGGCCATGAATACCGGGCACGACGGTTCCCTCACTACAGCACACGCAAACACGGCTCGAGACATGCTTTCTCGTCTTGAAGTCATGGTACTGATGGCGGGAATGGATCTACCGCTAACCGCCATTCGCGAGCAAATCGCCTCTGCTGTAGATGTCATCGTACAGATTACGCGCTTCTCCTGTGGCTCTCGCAAAATTACCAGTATCTGCGAGGTCACCGGTACCGAGAGCGGTACCATCCAGTTGCAGGAACTATTCACCTACAAGCAGCAAGGCTACGATGCGCAGGGCAAAGTACGCGGCTTTTTTCGGGCCACCGGTGCCGTGCCCGAATTTTACGAAGTCATGCGCGAGCGCAGCTTGCCGGTAGATTTAGCCATTTTCCAAACCGAAGAGGCTCTGCGCGCGCGCGAAGATGGTCATCCTCTTCCATAAACAGCATATTCCACTCGCCAAATAGATCAGCGAGAGATTCCAAGTTGCCCAATGACTGGTTTTCAGTCGGTCCTGCCATGACCGAACCCATCCTGGGTTAAAGCGTTTCCTGTCTGACCGCCCATTGCTCCAGTTCCGCCACCAGCGCCAGATAGCGTGGAGCGTCACGCAGACCGGTGATGAGTCGCCGGCACGCAGGCCACTGTGATAACGGCCGGGGCGCGGCGTGAGATAGTCGGTAATCCAGGGGCCGCATACCCGCCGCAGTTCGGCAAGGTCGTAGTACCAATGACACCCCAAAGCCAGCGCATCACCAATCAGGGCGCCCATCATGGCACCCGCTACGCGTTGCATGCTTCACCTCCTCCCGCCAGGCGGGTTCATGGGATATCCGGCAACATGGCGGCGTCACCTTGTAAAGTCCGTTCCTAGGCCACCCGTTTCACGCCTATACCACAACGGGCATCCCGTGTTTCGGGAAAATGGCAGCCAGTGTCACCATACTGCGGGTTTTGTGTCATCCGTCCCATTATAGCGGCTCACGGCAAGGAGGGTGGACCGTCTCCAGGTCGCCAACCGGCCCCTTATAGGCTATAAAGGGGACAAAGCTTGGCCGCCGCAGACCATAAATAACCATGCAAAACCCTTTCTTTGAAAAACCCATCCTCAATTCCCCCTATGCGTATCCGCAGCGTCATTGGGAGTTGGATGAACAGGGACAGCCGACTCAACGCATCATCGACAATCGCCGCAAGGCGGAATTCATCAGCCCCATCCCCCGGCCACGCAAGCAAAAAGGGGCCGGCCGACAAGCATCGCTAGTGCTCGACCAAGGGCAGGGCCTCTCGACTGAAGAGCAGCAGTACAACATCACTGCGCTCATCAACGGCGTGCGTACCGAAGTAGACCAATGGCGTGGCATCCCTAACCCCGCAGACTGGCGGGTGACCCCGGAAACGACACGGCTGCTGCAACACTGGCGGCACCACGCTTTCAGCAGCATTCGTCCCTTCTTCTGCCAGATCGAAGCGGTGGAAACCGCCATCTGGCTGACCGAAGTCGCCCCGCAGATGGGGAAATCAGCGCAGACTTACATAAATCACCTGCGTAACGCCAGTCACGATGCTAACCCGGACCTGCTGCGTCTGGCGCTTAAACTGGCCACCGGTGCAGGCAAGACCACGGTGATGGCCATGCTCATTGCCTGGCAGACCGTCAACGCAGTGCGGCACCCCAACAGCAAAAAATTCACGCGGGGCTTTTTGATCGTAGCACCCGGCATTACCATCAAAGATCGCCTACGCGTACTGCAACCCAACGATCCGGACAGCTACTACGCCAGCCGCGAACTGGTGCCCGGCGATATGCTGGCTGACCTGGAACGCGCCCGCATCGTTATCACCAACTACCATGCCTTCAAACTGCGTGAGCGGCTGGAACTTTCTAAGGGCGGTCGCCGCCTGCTCCAGGGGCAGGGCGGCGAGGCACTGAACACGCTGGAGACGGAAGGCCAGATGCTCCAGCGCGTCATGCCCGAACTCATGGGTCTGAAAAACATCATCGCCATCAATGACGAAGCCCACCACTGCTACCGCGAGAAACCCGGCGCGACGGACGACGATCTCAAAGGCGACGAGAAAAAGGAGGCCGAAGAGAACAGCGCCGCCGCCCGCCTGTGGATATCGGGGCTGGAAGCGGTGCAGCGTAAGCTTGGGCTGGCGCGGGTGTTTGATCTTTCGGCCACGCCTTTTTTCCTGAGCGGCTCGGGCTATGTTGAAGGTACACTTTTCCCCTGGACCATGAGTGACTTCTCGCTGATGGACGCCATCGAGTGCGGCATCGTCAAGCTGCCGCGTGTGCCGGTGGCGGACAATATCCCCGGTGGCGAGATGCCCATGTTCCGCAACCTCTGGGAGCATATCCGCAGCCAGATGCCCAAGCCTGGGCGCGGCAAAGGCAACCTCATAGACCCACGGGCCATGCCGATTCCTTTGCAGACGGCGCTGGATGCGCTTTATGGTCATTACGAAAAGACCTTCAATCTCTGGGAGGAAGCGAACATTGCCGTACCGCCCTGCTTCATCATCGTCTGCAACAATACCGCCACATCCAAGCTGGTTTATGACTACATCGCCGGTTTCCAGCAGGTCCAGCAAGACGATTCCAGCCAGTTGGTGGAAGGTCGTTTACCACTGTTTCGCAATCATGACGAACACGGCAACGCGCTGGGCCGCCCGCGTACTCTGCTTATCGACAGCGAACAACTGGAATCCGGCGATGCGCTGGATGACAAGTTCCGCGTCATGGCGGCTGATGAGATCGAGCGTTTTCGCCGCGAGATGGTGGAGCGCAGTGGCGATTTGCAATCGGGTCAGAGCATCAGCGATCAGGAACTGTTGCGCGAAGCAATGAACACCGTCGGCAAGCCGGGTCGACTGGGCGATTCCGTCCGCTGTGTGGTCTCCGTATCCATGCTGACCGAGGGCTGGGACGCCAACACCGTCACCCATGTGCTGGGGGTACGCGCCTTCGGCACCCAGTTGCTTTGCGAGCAGGTCATCGGCCGCGCTTTGCGGCGCCAGTCCTACGATCTGAATGAGGAAGGGCTGTTCAACGTCGAGTATGCCGATGTGCTGGGCATTCCCTTCGACTTCACCGCCAAGCCGGTAGTGGCGCCGCCGCAACCACCCCGCGAAACCATTCACGTCAAAGCCCTGCGACCCGAGCGCGATGCCCTGGAAATCCGCTTTCCACGGGTGCAGGGTTACCGTGTCGAGTTACCAGAAACGCCGCTCGCGGCGCGCTTCGATGCCGATTCGGTCCTAGAACTCACGCCCGCTTTGGTCGGCGCCACCGAGACCCGCAACTCCGGCATCATCGGCGAGACGGTGGACCTCAACCTCGTTCATACCGGTGACGTGCGCCCCTCACAGGTAGTCTACGAACTAACCTCCTACCTACTGCTCAATGAGTTCCGCGACAAAGACGGTGCGCCAAAGCTTTACCTCTTCGGCCAGCTCAAGCGTATTGCCCGACAATGGCTTGATGGTTATTTGACTTGCAAGGGCGGCACCTACCCGGCGCAACTCAAATACAAGATGCTGGCCGACATGGCCGCCAGCCGCATCATCACCGCGATCAATCGCGCCATGCTCACGGACCATTCGGAAGCAGCACGGCGCCATATCCATGTCGTCCTGGACCCCTATAACCCCAGCGGCAGCACTACCCACGTCAACTTCAACACCTCCAAGACCGAACGCTGGGACACCAGCGGTCCGCCGCCCAAGTGTCCCCTTAATTGGGTCATCCTCGACAGCGACTGGGAAGGGGAGTTCTGCCGTGTGGTGGAGGCCCACCCCCGCGTGCGCGCCTATGTGAAAAACCACAACCTCGGCTTTGAAGTGCCTTACCGCTACGGCTCTGAATCCCGCATCTACCGCCCCGACTTCATCGTGCGGGTGGACGACGGCCATGGCGATGAGGATCTGCTGAATCTCATTGTCGAGATCAAGGGTTATCGTGGTGAAGACGCCAAGGACAAAAAAGCCACCATGGACACTTATTGGGTGCCCGGCGTCAACAACATCGGCAGCCACGGCCGCTGGGCCTTCACCGAGTTCACAGATGTCTGGGAGATACAGGTGGCATTTAATCGGTTAATGGAATCGGTGCGCGCATGTGCCTGATGGACGATGCACGTCGCTCTAACATCGGCGCCAAGTCGCAGGTTTCTATAACACATCCCTCTCGTGAGGCACGGCTTCTTGATTGTTCGACGTTACAGGGGATGCCATGATTGATTTGCCTGAATTGGATGAATGCTCTACCAGTGAAAGAATCCAGACGATAAAGTCTCTTTGGGATAGTCGTTGTCAGCAACCAGCGGATGCTTCCCCTTCCGCTTGGCACGGAAACATCTTGGCCCAACGGGAAAAGGCGCTGCGCCAAGGTGCCGATCGGTTTAAAGATTGGAGCATGGTCAAAGAGGAGTTACTCCGATGAAGTCTGAACAGGTCCACGCATTGACTACCCATTTTGAGGCGCACGCACAGCGTACCGAGAGTGGGGTAGAGTTTTGGCTTGCACGCGATCTCCAGCATCTGCTGGGCTATAGCAAGTGGGACAACTTTCTGAACGTGGTCACCAAGGCTAAGACTGCCTGCGAGGTCTCCGGTCATGCGGTGGCGGACCATTTTGCCGATGTCGGGAAAATGGTCGATCTGGGTTCTGGTAGCCAGCGCGAAGTCGATGACCTTATGCTCACCCGCTTCGCCTGCTATCTCATCGCACAAAATGGTGACCCGAAGAAACATGAGATTGCCTTTGCCCAGACCTATTTTGCCGTACAGACGCGGCGTGCTGAGTTGATTGAGCAACGCCTGCTTGATGCAGAGCGGGTCACGGCGCGCAAAAAGCTCATACTGACTGAAAAAGAACTTTCCCACGTGATTTTTGAACAGACTGGCGGCAATCAGGATTTTGCTCTCATCCGCAGCAAAGGCGACCATGCACTGTTCGGTAAATCCACTCAGGCCATGAAAGCGCAATGGCAGATACCTGACAACAGACCGCTGGCTGATTTTGCCCCAACCATCATTCTCAAAGCCAAGGACTTTGCTGCCGAAATCACGATCTTCAACGCCCGCGAACATCAATTGAACAGCGAGCGCGCTATTTCCAGCGAACACATCACCAATAATGAGGCCGTGCGCAAGACATTGTTGGAACGTGGCATCCGCCCGGAAGTTCTGCCGCCTGCTGAAGATGTGAAAAAAGTCGAGCGCCGTTTGAGCGCTGAAGAGAAAAAATCACTGAAGAACCCCGATGCTCTTGATTCCTGACCCTAAACGGCACTTATTCCATGGCTTATAAAAAGACGATCCCTCTCAGCATCGAAACCCTCACCCACGACGAGGCGACGCGCAAGAACATCCCCACCGCCGAATATCAGGCGGTGATGCGGCAGGACGAGCAAAAGCCGGTGCGGGTGGAGTACCCCCGGCAGGCCGCCGGGCTGGAGGACGAAAAGCGCAGCCGCAACCCCGACCTCGACCCCCAGCTCATCTGGCGCGGCAAGGATCGACAGGACTGGTCCAGCCTCGTGGTGCAGGCGCCGCCCCTCTATATTCAGGAAAAAGTCCACCCCAAAGTCCTCATCGACGACCTCCGGCGCTTTCAGGCACGGAACCCGGCACCGGGCGCGGCGGCGCCGGAGGACGGCCAGCAGATCGACCTTTTCGCCGACTTCAACGGCCTGCCCGACGCCAACGCCAAGACCGAGTTCTACCAGCACGACGCCCACTGGGCGAACCGCATGATCCTCGGCGACAGCCTACAGGTCATGGCCAGCCTGGCCGAGCGCGAAGGCCTGCGCGGTCAAGTGCAGTGCATTTATTTCGATCCGCCCTACGGCATCAAATTCAACAGCAACTTCCAGTGGTCCACCACCAGCCGCGACGTCAAGGATGGCAACACCGAGCACATCACCCGCGAGCCGGAACAGGTCAAGGCCTTCCGCGACACTTGGAGAGACGGGATTCACTCCTACCTGACTTACCTGCGCGACCGGTTGACCGTGGCGCGGGATTTGTTGACGGATTCCGGGTCGATTTTTGTGCAGATTGGGGATGAGAATGTACACCGGGTAAGGGCGGTGATGGATGAAGTGTTTGGGGATGAGAATCAAATTTCCCAAATTACATTCCGCACCACAACTGGTCGTGCGGGCGACTTTCTATCGTCAGCATCTAACTATATTCTGTGGTTCGCAAAAAACCGAGAGAACTGCAAATTCCGAACCTCCTATCAGGGCAAGCTGACAGGGACTTCCACAGATCAAGTTTATTCTCTAATTCGTAGTGCTAACGGTTCAAACAAGAGAATTACCCAAGCTCAACGTGAGGACTCATCTTTGATACCTTACGATGCTCGACAATTTCGTTCTGACAATCTGACATCTCAGTCGGGAAGCACTACCACCGTTTTCCCGTTTGAAGTTCGGGGAATGGCAGTTGCTGCACCTAAAAAGGGAGGGTGGAAAACGAATCTTGTTGGCATGGTGCGGCTTGAGAAAGCTGACCGGCTTTGGCCAACGACGCAGGGAACGCTTCAATATGTCCGATTTCTCAATGACTTTCCGGTGATACCGCTATCAAACGTGTGGACTGACACGGGAACGGGATCTTTTACTGATGACAAAATTTATGTCGTTCAGACTGGCTCTAAAGTAATCGAACGCTGCCTCCTCATGGCAACCGACCCCGGCGATCTCGTCCTCGACCCCACCTGCGGCTCCGGCACCACTGCCTATGTCGCCGAACAATGGGGTCGTCGCTGGATCACCCTCGATACCTCGCGCGTCGCCCTGGCTCTGGCCCGTGCCCGCATTATGGGCGCCCGTTACCCCTACTATCTCCTCGCCGACAGCCCGGAAGGACAGCAGAAAGAGGCGGAAGTCACCCGCAGTGCCCCCTCCGGCAAACCCACTTACGGCAGCATCCGCCTCGGCTTCGTCTACGAGCGCGTGCCCCACATCACCCTCAAATCCATCGCCAATAACGCCGAGATCGACGTCATCTGGGACCAGTGGCAGCCTGCCGTCGCGGTGCTTTGGCAGATCTGAACACCGCACTAAAAGGCCATAAAACGCCCTACAAAGTCCCCAGCGGGGGACGGCAGGGCCAACTCCTGCATTTCGACGCGCCGGACGGTCGCAATGTCACCCTGCCCAGCGGCGAAACCGTCAGCGCCAGCGCCCTGCTCGACTGGGAAGTCCCCCGCGACGCCCCCGCCGACTGGCCCGCCAGCACTCATGCACCCCTCAGCGCGTTTTGGCAGGCCCGCATCGCCCGCCAGCAGGCCATTGATGCCTCCATCGCCGCCAAGGCCGACTTCGAGTATCTCTACGACAAGCCCTATGAGGACAAGAAAAAAGTCCGCGTCGCCGGTCCCTTCACCGTCGAAAGTCTCTCCTCCCACCGGGTGCTGGGCGTAGACGAAAACGACGAACTCATCGATCCCAACGTCAGTAAAATCGGCGATCAGGGCTCTGGCTACGGCGAGGAACGCGACTTCGCCCAGATCATTCTCGAAAACCTCAAAACCGCCGGAGTGCAGCAGGCCCACAAGGACGGCAAGATCAATTTCACCGCCCTGACCCCGTGGCCTGGTGAACTGGTCTGCGCCGATGGTCGCTATCTGGAACCCGCCGGACCGGATGGAGGCAGCACCGAGCGCCGCGCCGCTATTTTCATCGGCCCCGAATTCGGCACCGTCTCCCGCCCTGATCTGGTCGCCGCCGCTCGTGAGGCCGCCGACGCCGGATTCGACGTGCTCATCGCTTGCGCCTTCAACTACGACGCCCACGCCAGCGAGTTCGACAAACTCGGTCGCGTCCCCGTCCTCAAAGCGCGCATGAACGCTGACCTGCACATGGCCAACGACCTCAAGAACACTGGCAAAGGCAACCTCTTCGTCATCTTCGGCGAGCCCGACATCGATATCCTCGACGCTAAAGACGGCCAGATCCGCGTCAAGGTCAACGGCGTCGACGTCTTCCACCCCAACAGCGGCGAAGTCCACAGCGATGGCCCCGACGGCATCGCCTGCTGGTTCATCGACACCGACTACAACGAAGAAAGCTTCTTCGTCCGCCAAGCCTACTTCCTCGGCGCCAACGACCCGTACAAATCGCTGAAAACCACCCTGAAAGCGGAGATAGACGCAGAAGCCTGGGCAACGCTGAACAGCGACACCTCCCGGCCTTTTGACAAACCCGCGACAGGGCGGATTGCGGTAAAGGTGATTAATCACTTGGGGGATGAGGTGATGAAGGTGTTTAGGGTGGGTACTTGAGGTGCGGTTATCCCAACCAATTGAGAAGGTGGCATATTTTTGGCTACCAGGTTCGCCAGAAAATAGGTTCCCGGGTACCTTACATATTTCTCGTCTCGGAGAAGTAACAGCGGAAGTTATCGGAATATTCTCTGTTAATAATGAACTTTTTTCAAAGTTAGACAGGGTTACTGGTATTACCGAGGATGGTAAACCACTTACTTTGAGCGAATGCAATTGTAGGTCACTAAAATTAAGTTTTGGAGGCTTATCAAGGTTTTTAATCCACGCAAAATATGCGTTAATTGGGTTCAGTTACGATGAGGGCATTCCCATCACATTTACGACGCTTCGCTTTTCCATAGAGGGGCTTGACGAGTGGTTAGGAGTAACAGGAATTAGAGTAGAGCATAATTGGCAAGAACAAATCGCGTCAATATCTTACGTGATCCCTGACGGAATTGCGATCAACCTACCTAACGAGTTTACTTTGTCGTTTATTTTCATGTGGACGATTCCAGGCTTCCCAGTTATTAAGGAAGCCAAGATAACACAGAAAGCCTATGTCGAGCTGAAGTGTGAGTCTCCGCAATCGCTTCAGGTCTTTTTGGATTTAGTTTTTAAGATAAATAATTTCATGCGGTTCGTAATGGATAAGACAATTGCCATAGACTATGCAGAGGGATACTCTCCTGATATAAAGCGAACCTTAGATAATGACGATCAGTATGCAGCGCCTGTAACAATCTATTTTTACGGCACCAAATTGCCTATAGAAAAGCCAAAAATATATCATAATGATATGTTATTTCCATACGGTAGCATGTCTGTCAATATCGAATCAATAATGAATGAGTGGCTAAATAATTATGCTATATTTGAGCCCGCATTTAATTTGTATTTTTCAACAAAATCTAGCGAAAACATGTACCTAGAGAGTAAGTTTCTATTTCTCATTCAAGGACTAGAGACGTTGCATAGGAGAAACAGTGAAGACACTTACATGACTGCAAATGAATTTCAAGAATTAGTGGCACTGCTTGGTGACGCTTGCCCTGAAAAGAATAAAAAATGGCTCAAAGAAAAACTGGCGTATGCTAATGAACCATCTCTGCGTATGAGGATGAGAAAAATGATTGCACCATTTTCAAGTCTTTTCGGGGATCAAAAACGACAGAACGATTTTATAAACAAGACCGTCAATACGAGAAATTATTTTACCCATTACAGCTCTGAAAACTCTGGCAGCGCAGTTCGAGACGTTAATTTGATTAGTCTGTGCCGGAAGTTAGAAGGACTATTTCAATTGCATCTACTTAAACTCATTGGCGTTGATCAAAATGATATTGAGAAAATAATCAAGAATAACATAGCACTTGGGAGTAAACTAGGTATTGCGCCAGAAGAAGTTTCCGCAGAAACTAACGAAGTGGATATATAGCGTATAAATAGATTTTGACCTCTGAGGCTTTTAACGACGGCCTCTCAATCTCGCTGGTGACACCCGAAACGCCGTCAAAATCGCAGGGAAATGACAATTATGACCGAACCCCAACAATCCCTACTCTACCAAAGCGAAGACTGCTCCACCAGCATTGACGTGATGCTGGAGGCGGAAACGCTGTGGCTCAATCAGAAGCAGTTGACGGAATTATTCGGCAAGGCCAAGGGCACCATCAGCGAGCACATCAGGCACAACTTGGAGGATGGGGAACTGACGCCGGCGGCAACTGTTCGGTTATTCCGAACAGTTCAGCACGCTGAACAGGAGTTCGACAAGTTCCGGGTACTGGATGACCAGCGTTTCGAGTCGGATTTTGATCGCATGGTGCAGCAGTTACCCACAAAGAAGCCGAAGGGATGAGGCACTGATGGACTTCCGTATCTCCGATACCTTCACCGACAGCCTCGCCCGATTAACTGGCGAGGAGCAAAAACAGGCCAAGACCACCGCCTTCGACCTGCAAATGAACCCCGCGAATCCTGGCATGAGCTTTCACAAACTGGACAGGGCACGGGATAAGCATTTCTGGTCGATACGGGTGAGCAGCGATATTCGGCTGATCGTACACAAGACGGCATCCAGCCTACTGCTATGCTATGTGGATCATCACGATCCGGCCTACCGTTGGGCAGAGCGGCGCAAACTGGAGACCCACCCCAAGACCGGCGCGGCGCAGTGGGTGGAAATCCGCGAGCGGGTAGAAGAGACTACCATCGCGCAGGTGCCGTCTGCACCCGTTCAGAAACCTGCCTTGTTCGCGCAATATGCGGACGACACCTTGCTGGATTATGGCGTGCCCGCCGAGTGGCTGGCTGATGTGCGTCAGGCGGACGAGGATGCCTTGTTGGCGCTGGCGGATCATTTGCCTAGTGAAGCGGCCGAGGCCCTGTTGGAACTGGCAACGGGTGGCACACCCCGCATTTCCCCCGCCTTGGCGATGGGTGCCGACCCGTTCAGTCACCCCGATGCCCAGCGCCGCTTCCGCGTGATGGCCGATATCGAGGAACTGGAGCGGGCGCTAGCCTTCCCCTGGGACAAATGGACGACGTTTTTACATCCGGCGCAACAGCAATGGGTGGAGCGTGATGAGCGTGGCCCGGCACGCATCGCTGGTTCGGCGGGTACGGGGAAGACGATTGTGGCGCTGCATCGGGCGGTGTTTTTGGCGCGTGCCAACCCGCAGAGTCGTGTACTGTTAACCACCTTCTCCGACACGCTGGCCAACGCTGCGCGGTAAGCTGCGCAGGCTGATCAACAACCAGCCCCGCATTGCCGAGCGCTTGGAAGTGGCAGGGATGGATGCCATCAGCGAGCGTTTGTTTGCCGCGACTTTCGGCGATGGCGTGCCACAGATCGCCACGCACCTGCAGATTCAGAATCTCTTGGCGGACTGCGTAGCTGCGGCGGATGGCTTGAAGTTCAGTCTGGCTTTCATGCGGGGGGAGTGGGATGACCTCGTGGATGCCTGGCAGCTCGATAGTTGGGAGGCGTATCGCGATGTGAAACGACTCGGTCGTAAAACACGGCTCAGCGAGGCGCAGCGATCGGCGTTGTGGGGTATTTTTGCGGCGATGCAGCAACGTTTGGCGGCACAAGGCTTGATCACCCCTGCGGCAATGTTCACCCGGCTGGCTGCGGCGCTGACCGAGCGCAGGGCGGCAGGTATGGCACCGCCCTTCGATCATGTATTGGTCGATGAAGCACAGGACATCAGCGTAGCGCAGTTGCGCTTTCTCTCCGCCTTGACGGGCGATCGCCGCAATGGGCTATTTTTTGCGGGTGACCTGGGCCAGCGCATTTTCCAAATGCCGTTTTCCTGGAAGTCCTTAGGGGTAGACGTCCGTGGTCGCTCCCGCACCCTGCATATCAACTACCGCACCTCACACCAGATCCGCATGCAAGCCGACCGCCTGCTCGGGCCGGAGGTGTCGGACGTGGATGGTAATACGGAAGACCGGCGCGGCACGGTATCCGTGTTCAACGGACCCGTACCGATGATTCGCATCTTTGCGGATACGGCGGATGAGACTGCGGCTATAGCGCAATGGCTTCAGGAACGAGTAGCGGAAGGGATGCCGCCCCACGAAATCGGTCTCTTTGTGCGCTCAGACACGGAAATAGATCGCGCCCGTGCGGCGGCTGAAGCGGCGGCGCTGCCTTTTCGGGTGCTCGATGACCAGGTCGAGACCACGGTCGGGTACACCTCTCTGTGCACCATGCATCTGGCCAAGGGTTTAGAATTCCGCGCCGTAGCGGTGCTGGCTTGTGATGATGAGGTCATCCCATTGCAGGCACGCATTGAATCCGTTGCCGACAACGCAGATCTCGAAGAAGTCTACAATACCGAGCGGCACTTGTTATACGTTGCCTGCACGCGCGCCCGCGACACACTGTTGGTCAGTGGTATTGCGCCAGGATCGGAGTTTCTGGACGACCTTAAATCCTAAGTGAACACCCTCAACAAGATAAGAGATAAAAATAAGTTAGAGAGACGGGGATTCGGGAACCAACCAAAGCAATGCAACAGAAGCATCCAGAACAAATTTCATGCTCGACCTTCGTCAATAAGCGCCTTGAGATCAACCCAGTCCACGGGTTGGCGGCTTGGGCAGTGCGTAGCAGCACATCTTTGAGCAATGCTCGACAAGACCTTTACGCTGATGCGCCTTGTGTCCAGATTCGTTAGTGCACCAAATCTGTACCCGAGGTGCAGATAATTATCAGTAGAAATTTTATAACTTGCTGTTTTATATGGTGCCCAGGGACGGAATCGAACCGCCGACACGAGGATTTTCAGTCCTCTGCTCTACCGACTGAGCTACCTGGGCCAAGAGCGCGTATTTAAGCGGGGTCAGCTCCGGAAGTCAAGGCCAGCGCGCGGGTGTATAATAGACGGTGTGCCATGCCGCTCTGCATTTCTGCAATGCGTACTGCCTGTGCCAACGGCAATTCGTTCAATAAGGGTGTCAACCACCGATCCGCATCAGCCTCACTAGGATCACGCTCCGGCGCACCCGCTACTACCAGCGTCATCTCGCCGCGCACCTTTCCAGGATATTGGTTCAGTAGATCCAACAAGCCACCGAGGGTATCCCGCAGACACTCCTCATAAACTTTAGTCAACTCACGACAGAGGGCCGCCGGGCGCTCGAACCCCCAGACCTCCGCCATAGCGGTCAGCGTTTCGACAATTCGGTGCGGCGCTTCATAAAAAATCATACTGTAGGAGGCTGCTTGCAAAGCTACCAGTCGGGTTCGACGCGCTCCGGCTTTAGCGGGTAAAAATCCCTCGAAAGCAAAACGATCACTCGGCAACCCAGATAACGCCAGCGCTGCTAAAGCGGCATTGGGGCCCGGGATGATCGTCACGGGTAACTGCTGTTCGCGCAGCAATGCGAGGAGCGGAAATCCGGGATCAGAAATCAACGGCATCCCCGCATCCGAAAGCATGGCAAAGGCTTCACCGGCAGCGATTCGTTGGGCGATTTGCGGCGCCAGCGCTCGCTCATTGTGTTCATGCAAAGCCATGGTCTTGGGTCGTATGCCTAGGTGTTGAAACAATCGTTGCGCGTGACGACGATCTTCCACCAAAATCAGGGAGGCATCACGAATAGCTTGGGCGGCGCGGGGCGAGAGATCGTCCAGATTGCCGATCGGTGTGGAAATAATGGTCAACAGTCCGCCGCTTTCGACCATCTCCGTATGTGCTTCGCTCACTAAAACCCACCGATATCAAAAAGCATTTCAGTCATTGAACCCCTGCTCCATTCTCCATACACTCTGCTCATGAAACTGCCACTCCATCTATTGTCTCGGCTATCGCGTTGGCCCGCATCCTTCGCTCTCGCTGCCGCGCTCAGTGCCTGTGCGAACCTGCCGCATCAGGTCGCTCCCGTTGCGGCGCCGATACCCAGCTCCGTGACATCGACCCATAATAGTACATCCGAGACATCGAGTGCCCGGCAGGCTGGCACTCTGCTTGCGGCAGGGCATGATCTGGAGGCCGCCAAAACCTACATTAAAGCCGCTGCTGAAGTACAGGGCCAGGCCCAATTGCACTATCTGATGGAGGCTGCCAAGGCCTCTCTGAAAGGGAACAAGCCTCAGGTAGCGGTACTTCTCGCGGATGAAGTTCTGCGCCTTCAGCACAATGATAACACGCTGCGCGGCGAGGCTCTCTGGGTGCGTGCCCAGGGACTGATGGATCAAGGACAAACACCAAGCGCCAAAGGCAATCTCGAAGAGTTGCTAACCATCACCACCACGCCGCAGAAGGTCCGCGCCGAAACGATGGGCACGCTAGCCACCCTTTATACCCAAGAAGGCCATGAGCTCACCGCGCTGAATTTTTTGATTGAACGTGACAGCCTTCTGACCGGTTCGGCCATTCATAAAAATCATCAGCGTATTCATGCACTTTTGGATTCCGTGTCTTCCGCACGCATCCAGAACTGGCAAGGACGCAGCGGAAATCCGGTGGTTCAAGAATGGCTCGCCATCGCCCTGATCAGCCGCCAAAATCCGAGCCCCGGACAACGTAAAGCCGCCATTAACGCCTGGATGGCAGCGCACCCTGGTCACCCCCCCATAGATTTCTCTAGCCATGATGAAATCAATGTTGCAGACGCCGAAGGCGATGGCGCGGATACTATCTGCGCTTTGCTTCCCTCTACGGGTCCTTATGCGTTGTTGTCCCAAGCCATTAGTGCCGGCATGGAAACTGCCGCACAACTGGAATCTGGTCCGGCCGTCAAATTACTGCAAAGTACCGGAAATCCCAGCTATACCGCCGCGTTGTTTGAACGCGGCATCAAAGACGGCTGCAAGATTTTTGTAGGTCCGTGGCTCCCCCAGGACATCAATGCAGTAGCTGCCGTCCGCAAGCCTTCTGACCCACCCGTGATTGCACTGGGGTCCGGCTCAGGCGTGCAACAGTCCGGCTTGTATACTTTTAGCCTAAGCAGGGATGTGGCAGCCCAACAAATTGCCGAACAAAGTTATACCGTTGGCTACCGTCAGGTATATATTCTCTACCCCCAAGACTCCAGTGGCGCGGCGATCCAAGCGGACTTCATCCGTATCTGGAAAAAACTGGGCGGTACCGTGGCTGGAGTGACGACTTACCTCCCCGGACATTCTCTCACTGGCGAGGCACAGCAACTATTGACCGGCACTTCAAGCCCGCGTCAGTTTGTGTTTCTGATCGCCAACAGCAAAAACGCAAACGCCGCAGTTAATGCAATTCGGCTTATCAACAGCAGCATCCCCATTTTTAGCCCCGCCCTATTACACGGCGCGGCATTATCGGCTGACGCCCAGAACCTGACCGGTATTGAGTCCGTTGACATGCCCTGGATCATCAATCCCGCTGCGCGATGGTCGCAGGCTACGTCCCTACTGCATAACACACTCCCACAGGCGACAGATACCCAATGGCGGATGGCGGCTTTCGGTCTGGACGCTTATCACATTGCCCAACGCATCCTCACCCATACCACAACAGTCCCTATTATTGGCGCTACTGGAACCCTGCATTTTAAAAAACATGGCCGGATTAAGCGTGACATGGAATGGATGGAGGTAGAGAATGGCTCAGTGGTTCCCTTAGCGGGAATACCCAAGCCGGGGCATTAAGTTATGCCTTCCCCGAGCCAACAATTGGGCCAAGAGGGTGAGAATCGAGCTTTGACGATGTTGCTTGCCGCCGGAACAAAGCTCATCTCACGCAATTTTCGCTGCCGCTCCGGAGAAATCGACCTGATTGTTCTGGATGATGAATCGCTGGTTTTCGTTGAAGTACGGCAGCGGGCACATAATCGTCAGGGTGATGCTGCTGCCAGCGTCAATACGCGCAAGCAGCAGCGGCTGATCCGAGCCGCTCAGTATTTTTTACTTCGTAACCCACGACTGGGTCTGCGTCCCTGTCGTTTTGACGTCATTGCCATTGATGGTGACGCAGCGCCAAACTGGATTCGCGATGCTTTCAGAGTACCCAGCCCATGACCGATAATCACTGGATAGAAGCCGCCATACACGACAGCATTCACTGCAAAACACAGTCTGTCAAAGTCCTTACCGCGCCCTTCAACCAAGCCAGCGCGCGCCTGATTGCGACGCTGCGTGCCCGAGGCCAGATACTCAGTTGCGGCAACGGTGGTTCATCCGGAGATGCCCAGCATCTCGCCTCCGAGCTGATCAACCGCTTTGAAAGTGATCGCCTAGCGCTGCCCGCGCTCGCCCTCAGCACCGATAGCAGCGTACTCACCGCCATTGCCAATGACGCCGCTTACGCGCAGGTGTTCGCACGACAAATTGAGGCATTGGGTCGGCCCGGTGACTGCTTGGTAGCATTCAGCACCTCAGGGAACTCTGCCAATGTGCTGGCTGCAGTTAAGACAGCACAGGCGCGGGGCATGTGGGTTCTCGCGCTGACGGGTAAAGATGGTGGCCAGTTGGCATCGCTCTTGCGTCCGGCGGATATCGAATTGCGGGTACCGGAAAGTAAAACCGCCCGCATTCAGGAAGTTCATCTCGTGCTGATTCATGCACTTTGTGCCGCCGTCGATGATGCCTTTACGGAAGCATCCATGCAGCCGGCTCCCTTCACTGGCACGATCTTAACGAACTGGAACGACTTGCAGGATGCCTGCTCCTTTCGTCGTCCGTTAGTTTTTACCAATGGCGTTTTTGATGTTCTGCATCGCGGTCATGTCCAGTATCTCAGCGAAGCACGAGCGGAGGGCGCCTGCCTTGTGGTAGGTGTCAATAGTGATGCTTCCGTCCGCCGGCTCGGTAAAGGTGAAGATCGTCCCATCAATGCAGAAGACGATCGCATGGCCGTACTCGCGGCGCTGGGAGCCGTTGATTTTGTCACTATCTTTGAGGAAGACACGCCTCTGCATCTGATCGAAAAATTGCAACCCGACGTTTTGATCAAAGGCGGAGACTGGCCCGTGGAGCGCATTGTGGGCGCTCAAGAGGTGCTGGCACGCGGCGGACGCGTGTGCAGCATTCCCTTCCAGCATGAGCGCAGCACCACGGCACTTTTGCATAAAATTCGAGAATCCCGGCCATGAACGTCGGTACTATTATCCCTGCGCTGCGGGCTGCTCTCGATAGTGAAAGAGTCCGGAATGATCCCGACACCCTAGCGATCTATAGCCGCGACGATACCTCCGGCAGTTGTACACCCGCCCTCGTTCTCTTCCCACAAAGTCATGAGGAAGTGCAGGCTATCGTCAACATCGCGCGCCGCCATCACCTACCTCTGGTGGCGCGCGGCGCCGGGTCCGGGAATGTCGGCGGCGCGCAGCCCGTACCAGGAAGCGCTGTCATCAGTTTTGAGTGCATGCAAAATATCTGCGATTACAACGTCATTGATCGCACTATTACGGTAGAAGCGGGCTGTATTACGGCCGCGATCAGCGCCCATGTCGAAAAAGACGGCCTCTTTTACCCCCCTGATCCGGGCAGTAGCCCCTACTGCCGAATCGGCGGAAATCTCGCCATGAATGCGGGTGGACCACATGCCGTCAAATACGGCGTTACCCGAGACTACGTACTCGGTCTGCGCGCCGTTACCGGTTGCGGCGAAACACTTTGTTGCGGCGTGCGCACCAGCAAAGGTGTCGTAGGTTACGATTTGACCCGGCTTCTGGTGGGTAGTGAGGGAACCCTCGCACTCATTACTGAAGCCACATTGCGGCTCCTGCCTCTCCCCCCCGCCAAAGCCACGTTACGAGCCGCCTATGCCAGCACCCGCCATGCTTGCGCCGCAGTACAGCGGGTCATGGCCCAGCGCCACACGCCGAGTGCATTAGAATTGATGGACCCTTATGCGCTGACTGCCGTGCGCCAGATGGGCGCGGCGACGGATTTACCTGAGGGAAGTCACGCCCTCCTCATAGCAGAAGTGGATGGCGAACCTGAAACCATAGCCGGACAACTGGCCGCGCTGCACCAAGCGCTCGCCGGAGAAGGAAACTTGGAGATTCTTGAAGCCACCGATGCGGCTGCAACCACCGCACTCTGGGCGGCCCGCAAATCTTTATCACCAGCCACCAAAGCCATGGCTCCCCTCAAAATCAACGAAGATGTAGTTGTACCCATTAGTCACCTGCGCGACTTGCTGGACTCCATAGAGCACATAGCGGCCGAACAATCTCTGCAGATCGTCAGCTTCGGTCATGCTGGCAACGGCAATTTACATGTGAACTTTCTGGTACACCCTGAAAATAAGGACGAAATGCAACGCGCGCGAAACGGATTGCAAAAGCTTTTTCAGAAGGTTCTCAACCTCGGCGGCACTCTTTCTGGTGAACACGGTATCGGAACCAGCAAACGCGATTTTCTGCCTCTGGAACTCAGTCCAGAAAATCTCACCATTCAGCGCGCCATTAAACAGGTATTTGACCCAGATGGCATTTTAAATCCCGGAAAGCTACTTCCAGAAGGTTGATCGTGAACAATATTCTCCACGCCATTCAACCCGTACGCCATATCGCCCTCAAAAACTGGCATGAAACCTTCGATATGGATCTGATAGATGACAATCCAAGCCATCGTTTATTACGCGAGGGTGACACTTGGGTTTCTATTTTTCGTTCGGGGGTTATTTGTTTTTTTGGGGCTGGACCCGCCCTGCAATCACGGATTATCGCCAGTGTACAAGCAGAATTTACAGCCATCAGCCACCCAAAAGTCGAAGAACTCCATATCAAAACCGGAGAAAAAGACGGGGTAGCCCGGGATGGGGTCACCCTTAAAAATATCGACGACGAACGAATTCTCTTGGTCGCTCTCCGCTTAGCCCAGAGTCTCGCCTTGGAACTCCACGAAGAAGCGGTTGAAACACTGCTCGAAACCACTCTCAACCTCCTTTCGGAAGTAACACGAACCGGCCGCCTACCGGGGCGTCGCGGTGGTCATCTGCGTTTTCTGGCATCCACCTCAGCCACGCGCACCGAAATCCTTTCGCGTCTGGCGGTGCTCGATAATCCCGATATTGTCTGGGAGACTCCCGGCCTTGAAATTCTCTCTCGAGAGCTCTCCGCCGATTTGGAACTCACCAGCCGTTTTCGGGCTCTCGATGAAAAACTCGATGCCATCCACGAAGGTCTGGAAATCATGATTGTCGCCAGTCGTCATCATCGGGAAACCATTCTGGAATGGATCATTATTATTCTAATCACAGCGGAAGCCCTCATTATGCTCTTGGGCAAATAACAGGATGGACGAACAACGCGAGAGAGAAGATGCCGCGCTGCCCTATGATGAGGAAAGTGCATTCACGCCCCACAACACTCGGATCGCGCGCACTTATGAACCGGCACGACTCTTGTTAGTCGGACCCGCTTGGGTTGGAGATATGGTGATGGCCCAAGTATTATTGCAGGTTATGCGTCGCCGCTGGCCGAAACTACAAATTGATGTACTCGCACCCCCCGCCAGCCTGCCGATTGCCGAGCGCATGCTTGAGGTACGGCGCTGCATTCCGCTCGAAATTCCCCACGGCAAACTGGGTTGGAAACAACGCCGGATAGTGGCGGAAAGCCTGCAGAAAGAGGAGTACGACTGGTCAATCTGTCTGCCCAATAGTTTCAAGTCCGCACTGATCCCCTATTGGACCCTCATCCCGACGCGCACCGGTTTTGGGGGTAAAACCCGAAGCCTGCTCCTGAATGACCGCCGTCATCTCCATAAAAAAAAGCTGCCACGCACGGTGGATCGCTTTGTGGCCCTCGGGCTACCACACCGTTTGCCGCAACCCACACAACTCCCCGCGCCGCGTTTATCTGTCGATTTCACCGCTCGCGAAAACGTATTACAGCGCCTGGAAATTCCCGTTCCGCAGCAACCGTTCATTGCCTTGGCACCCGGAGCCGAATACGGTCCGGCCAAGCGCTGGCCAGAACGCCACTGGATCACCCTAGCGCGATCCTTACTGCAAGAAGGTCATAGCGTATGGTTGTTCGGCAGCCCCAAAGATGCCGAAATCACCCAGGCTATTGCCGCTGCCGTCCCTGGTGTTGTCGATCTGGGTGGACGTACCACGCTGACTGAAGCTATTGATTTACTCTCGCTGGCAACCATTACCATCAGTAATGATTCCGGCCTGATGCACGTCGCTGGAGCAGTGGGTAGCCGAGTCATTGCCCTTTATGGTTCGTCCCCACTAAAAATGACGCCACCGCTTTCGGCCGGAGCGCTACCGCTACGCCTAGAACTCCCCTGCAGTCCTTGCGGTAAACGCGAGTGCCCGCTCAAGCATCATCGCTGCATGGAAGATTTGGACCCCGTGCAAGTCTTGCAAAATCTACAGAGAATATAAAACGAAAAAAAGCCCCGAAATACGGGGCTAAGAGAGGAGGAGCAATGCCATGGCACTGCCAGAGTAAAATCAGCACGTTTTCAACAGAAAGAAGGCTATTTGCCTAGTCAATAACTTTTTGCACCTGAATGGTCGAATTGATTTCGACACGTTGGTTGGCAAAACGTCCTTGTGGTGTCGCATTACTGGCGATTGGATCATTAAACGAATGACCTTTCAGAACCATGCGCGAGCGGGAAACACCATGCGCTTCCAAATAGCGGGCGACACTTGCCGCGCGCTGCTCGGACAAACGTTGGTTATAAGCATAGCTACCCACTTTGCTACAATACCCATTCACATCCAGTACCGCAGTATCATGCTTCTGGGCAAAATCAGCGACTTGATCCAGAACCCGAATATCATGAGACATCAGTTTGGACGAGTTGAGCTGAAAATTAATCCCCGTAATCGTGATTGGCTTACTTTGCAGTACCGTACGTTGTACTGGAGCGATGGGCGCAGGAGCAACCACCGGCGCTGGAGCGGGTGCCACCACTGTCGCAGCCACTGGGGCTTTGTGCGCTGGGCATCCCTGAAAAGGGGCCTCAGCACAACCTGCCGCCGCAATCAACATCACAGACAATAACGCATGTTTTTTTGCAAACATCTCGTTTCTCCTTAAGTTTTGCAGGCGGTTTTTAGAATGCGTAAGTCAGCATCACGCGGTTATAAATGAAGTAGCCTGTTGGAAGGGCGCCATGCGCTACTTCCACACGATCTCGTATGGAGAGTCCCTTGAAGAAGCCCTTTGGGAAATAAATGAGATCCGCATAAATATCGTTGGCATTCCCAGCGGAATGTAAATGATAACTGGCATAAGCGGCGGAGAACTGGAACTGATTATTCAGCAAGTGCTGCGTCCACTTCACTTTCCAGCCATTACCCGGTCCCATTTCCACCAAACCACGAATCATGGTCGTGGTATACAAGGGATCAGTGGCATAACCCGTGGTATAGGGAGAAACGATGACACCACCACCAACGGCGCCCGCTTGGTAATTGATCTGGTTATACGCCCAACTCAGATCTCCCTTACCCAGTACCGCATTGTCCAGATCATATTTAACACCCGCCTGCACACCCCAAGCCGTGCTACTGACGCCATTCCCGGCAGACCCAGCAATTTTGTTTGTTCCTAAAGAGCTGTTGAGAAGGCTGTTCGCCTCCCATTCGCGCACAAATTGACCACCAACGAAGGGATCAAAACCACTTCCCGTCTTGAGGGTATAATCAGCTTCTCCGTAGAACATTTTGCTGAATTGATAAAAATCATAATACCAGGCCTGCGCCGTCGCTCCCATTTCGCTGGCTTTGGCGCCAAAAGCCAATATCCCATTGGCATTATTGGTAGATTTAGGGAGCACGCCGGTCCCGCCATAAATGGGATCGCCATCAAAACCGGTCTGGTAATAGAGGTTGTCATTGTAAAAATCACTAGAGGTACGACTCTTCCAGCGGAAAATGCGCATACCGTAAAAATGGACATTACAATAAGGAGACACTTCCGCAAAAATACCCTGATAAGTCGCTGGAACCATGCGGGAATCCGAGTCATTCACCCAAGGCGTATTAATTTCCTGGTTACCCGCACGGATCATGACGACATCGGGAATAGCGTATTGCAGGTAAGCCTGCCCTAGGGCATTGATGGAGGGTGCCGTACCCATCAAAGTCGGATCGGGGTTATTCGAATTAGCGCCTAAGCTATTCGCCGTATAAAAACCCACATCCGCACTGAATCCCGCCGCTGAAGGCGTATGCACGTTCAGGTATCCACCCAGAGAAAATGCACTCAGATTCGTCGCGTTCTTACCAAAAAAGCGGTCGAAGTAGTAGGAACGAATCTGACCGTTGACTTTACTGTGCATAAAATAATCTACCAAGGTGTTACCTTGGGATGCCGTATCAGCATGCGCTACAGCACCAAACCCCGAAAGAGCAGCGAACAGAGCGACAGCAACGCGGTTTTTCTTCAACATATAACCTCCTCATTATAGGCTTCTTTACAACGACGACCGATCATAACTGAGCAACATGACAGTTTGATGACGGTTTTATGAATCTTTTGTGACGTTATATTTTATCAGATATATCGATCATCGAAAATAACCATCGCGAACGGGCTGATCTGGGCTTGTGCAGCCACTTTTCAGAAGTGCTGTCGCATGGGACACTGCCTTACTTTAGATAGCGCAGAGACTTCAGATTCATGCCCCTCGAAATCCGCCACTTGCGAACCATAGAAGCCGTCGCCCAATTTGGCAGTCTGGCGGCGGCGGCGCAACGCCTGCATCTAACCCAATCTGCCCTTTCCCATCAGTTACGGGGCCTAGAAGCAGAATTTGGGGTCAATCTGCTGGATCGCGAGCGAGGAGCGCAGTTACGCCTCAGTCCGGCGGGTGAGGAATTACTGGCAACCGCCCGCGAGGTGCTGCCGCGCATTCGCCATGCGCAGGAAGAACTGAAGCGGCGCGCGCTCGGAAATAGTGGGCGCTTGCGTATTGCCGTGGAGTGTCACACCTGTTTTGACTGGCTGACTCCCGCTATGGACCAATTCCGGGAAGCCTGGCCAGATGTCGAGATGGATTTGGTTTCTGGTTTTCAACAAGATCCTTTGCCCTTACTACAAAGTCATCAGGCCGATCTGACGGTGTTAACAGCGCCGGATGCCATGGCGTCGGATATTGTTCTGCATCCCCTATTTGCCTACGAAGTCGTGGCTCTCGTTAGCCCGCGTCATCCCCTAGCGGAACAGGTTTTTCTCACTCCCGAAGATTTTCTGGAAGAAACGCTGATCACCTATCCGGTAGAAGATCGTCGGCTTGATCTGTTTCGAGAGTTTTTGCAACCTGCCGGTGTGCAACCTTGGCGTCGCCGTCATGCGGAACTCACCGTGATCATTTTGCAGCTAGTCGCTTCTGGCCAAGGTATCGCCGCTCTACCTGCCTGGGCAATCGGCAGTTATCGCGAAAAGGGTTACGTCCGTGCGATTCCGCTAGGCGCCCAGGGCCTCTGGCAAACTTTACAGGCGGCCACCACCAGCGAACAGGCCGAACAAGCGCACATGCAAGCATTTCTCGGCGAGATTCGCGCCAGTGTAGCGGCCAATTTACTTGGGATAAAAGATATTCCGGGGGTATGATCGTCATTAGCACGCTTGGCCCGGAGCACCACCCTCATGAATACCCTTATTAACTCACAAGCACTCATCTTCGATCCTGATCTCATCCGTCGTTATGATCAATCCGGACCACGTTACACTTCCTACCCAACGGCACCGCATTTTCACAGCGATTTTGATGACCAGGCGCTGGCTCAAGCGCTGGATGCGTCTAACACAGGGAACAAACCGCTCTCTCTGTATTTTCACATTCCTTTTTGTGAAAATCTTTGTTTCTACTGCGCTTGCACCAAGGTGGTCACCCGCCATCACGAATGGGGTGCGCCTTATGTCGCGCATCTGGACCGGGAAATGACCTTAACCCGAAGCCATATCGACGGTAGCCGTCCCGTTGCGCAGTTGCACTTTGGGGGCGGCACACCCACCTTTCTGCGGCGCGCCGACATGGAGCATCTCCTCAATCGTATTAACGCGCAATTCCATCTGCTTCCCGATGATCAGGGGGAATATGGTATTGAAATTGATCCCCGGGCTCTCGAACCCGGCACCCTGACATTGCTGCGCCAGTTCGGCTTTAATCGCATCAGTATCGGCGTGCAGGATCTGGATGTCACTGTGCAAAAAGCCGTACATCGAGAACAGAGTTTTGAATTAACGGCAGCCGTAATCGCAGAAGCGCGTGCACTCGGTTTCCGCTCGGTCAGTCTCGACCTGATTTATGGTTTACCTCTGCAATCCCCAGCGTCTTTCGCGCAGACGCTGAGCGCCGTTATTGGTCTTCGCCCCGACCGCCTGTCCGTTTTCAATTATGCCCACCTGCCCGAGCGTTTCCCTCCCCAGAAACGCATCCACGATGCCGACATCCCCAGCTCTGAAAATAAACTGCGCATTTTGGCCGATAGCATCGCCACCCTCCAGCAAGCGGGTTATGTATATATTGGCATGGACCATTTCGCCTTGCCCGACGATGAATTGGCAGTCGCGCAGCGCGAGGGGAGTCTTTACCGGAATTTTCAGGGTTACTCCACGCACGCCGGAACCGATTTATTGGCTTTTGGGATGAGTGCCATCGCCATGGTCGGCCCGACTTACAGCCAAAACCTCAAGGATCTGGAATCTTGGGGGGCCACCATAGATAAGGGTCAGTTACCGGTTGAACGCGGTCTCTACCTGAGCCATGAAGACCTACTGCGTCGTCACGTCATCACGCGCCTGGTTTGCGACTTCCGCTTGGATTTTGCCAGACTCCGTCAGGCCTTCGACGTGGACTTTGCGATACATTTTGCGGAAAGCCTTGCTTCGCTGAAAAAGATGGAAGAAGACGGCTTGCTGCAGATAGATCGCCAGTCACTGACCATCACCCCTCGGGGGCGACTACTGATACGTCATGTCTGCATGGCTTTTGATGCTTATTTAAACCAGAAAACCGTACATTACTCCCGAGTCATTTGAAGCGGTGCCGGTTAAATTCCGGCGATACCTTGTTCAAGGCTGTAGCGTCGCCGACCAGAGCACCGCATCAAAACCCAGCAACGTTTTTTTATCGGCAATCAGGATAGGTCGACGAATCATGCTGGGATGCGCCTGCATCAACAGAAAAGCGGATTCGGCGTCAGCAACAGCCCGATCCGCTTCGGATAAACGTCGCCATGTCGTACCCTTGCGATTGATGAGCGATTCCCAACCCCAAATCTCTGCCCATTGGCGCAACGCCTGCACCTCTACACCGGTCTTTTTAAAGTCGTGAAAAACGTAAGACAGCCCCTGCGCGTCCAGCCAGGCAAAGGCTTTTTTCATCGTATCGCAATGACGAATTCCATAAATCATGATGGTCATATAGCTTCCTTCTTTCTTAAAATCAAAACCTTGAAGCTCTCCCCCATTTCCTGGGGTAAAGTCAGTCGCTTGATTTCATTATTCAGCGCCAGCACTCCCTCCACATCCGTTTCAGCACACAGTTGTGCATAGACTTCTGCCAGGCCATGCTCCACCAGAAAACGGGCAAGATTGCCATAAAAAACAATCTCTAAACCCTTTTCAACCGCAACTTGCATGAGTCCCGAAAAATTGACATGCGCCGTCAAATCACACAATCCCGGCAGATAAAAAGGATCATCCAGCCAATGATGGCGGTAGTAGGCGCGCAAACTCCCCGTCTGGCGCTGGGGGTGATAGTACTCTGCAGCCTCTTGGCCGTAGTCAATGAGCACAATACTTCCAGCTTGCAAACGCTCAATAACCGCGCGTAACCATGCTTCAGCCACGCGATGGGTTTCGGTCCGATAAGGCTGGCACCATTGGCCGTAATAAGGCAATAAGGCTTTGCTCGACGCTACCTCAGGGTTGTTGGACAGTACCGCCCATTCCAGAGAGGTGCCATTCCAGCGTACTCCGCACTCGTGCAGGCACCCATCCCTATCCAGCTCAATGATGTCCACCGGCATGGCATCCAATACTTCGTTAGCCAGCATAACCCCACGCCATTGTTCTGGAAGCTGCTGCACATGATGCACACCAGGTGCTGCCGCCTGCTGGCGTTGTTGCAGATCAGGACTGGGCTCCAGCAGGGTGTAGGGAATCGTCGTCGATAACTGCGCGCGTATTTGCGCTGCCAAGGCTCCACTTCCCCCGCCAAATTCGAGGATGCCATCCGGTCCCAGATCACATTGCAGGGTCCGGGCGAGCACGGTGGCTAACACGCGCCCCATTTCCGGCGCGGTGATAAAATCGCCATCCGCACCCAAACGCGTCTGTCCGGCCATATAGTAACCGAGGCCCGGCGCATACAAGGCCAACTCCATGTAGCGACGGAACGAGAGAATCCCTCCCGCCGCTTCCATTTCTTGGCGAATTTTCTCCAATAATCGCGCTGAATGCGCCTGCGCAGCGGCGCTGGGTTCCGGCAAATGCGCCTTGCGCCCCTCTCGGGAATGCGTTAAAAAATCCGGACGATTGATGCGCATGGAATCCTCTTGAAAATTACCGGAAAAGTCGTTCTGATCACGGGCGCCGCCCGCAGAGTCGGAGCAGCCATTGCCCGCCATCTTGCCGCTCAGGGCTGCCAGATCGTTTTGCATTATAAGCGGTCGCGGACAGAAGCCGAAGCTTTGGCGGCAGAACTACGCCGCAATTACGCGGTGGAAATACTGCCACTGGAGGGCGATCTCGGAGATCACGCCACTCCGGATCGACTCATTAATCTGACCATACAGCATTTCGGTCGACTAGATGGGCTAGTCAACAATGCTTCAGTCTACGTTCCGGCACCTTTTGGGCAGATTACCCCCGAAGACTGGACCACGATGGAATCCATTCATCTGCATGCTCCCCTGTTCCTGACTCAAGCCGCCGCGCCGCATCTGCGTAAAGTGCAGGGTGCCGTGGTAAATATTGGGGATATTCATGGCAATATCCCCTTACGAGGATACCTGCCCTATAGTGTCAGCAAAGCGGGGCTACTCGCACTAACCCGCGCCTTAGCCAAAGAAATGGGGCCAGAGGTCCGAGTCAACAGCGTTTCTCCTGGCGTGGTTCTTTGGGCCGAAAATCAGGACCCTCCTGACGGAGATCGACAGGCTTTGTTGGAGCGCAACGCACTCAAAAAAATCGGGGCTCCGGCAGATATTGCCAGTGCTGTATCTTATCTACTTTTTGACGCGCCTTACGTCACCGGCCACAACCTCGTCGTAGACGGTGGCCGCATGTTATATTAACCCTCATGAACGCATCGAAAAAAAGCCCCATCCGCTTTTATAGCGAAGAAGAACTGGATATTCTGGAGGAAAGCGACCCTCTGGCGGCCGCCAAAATTGCCCATGCGCAGGCCATGGCCGAACGCGGGCTCGATCGCCAGAAACGTTATGGACCGCATGATCCCTTACCGGACCCCGCCGCCGTCGCCGAGGCCGTGCAAACGGTGCGGCATATTCTTAACCGCGATGGAGGCGACATCGAATTGGTAGATATTATTGACCGCGATGTCAGAGTACGCATGAAGGGTGCCTGTGCCGGATGTCCCAATTCAGTCATTGATCTCAAACAGGTGGTGGAACGCATTGTCGGTGCGGTTCCGGGAGTGGTCAGCGTGAGCAATACCTTTTGAAACAAACAACTACGCCTCCACCTAAAGTCGGTTTTGTCAGTCTCGGCTGCCCTAAAGCCACGGTCGATAGCGAACGCATTCTCACCCAATTGCGTGCTGAGGGTTATCTGCTGGTCAGCGACTACAGCAGCGCCGATGTCGTCGTGGTCAACACCTGCGGCTTTATTGACGCTGCGGTTGCGGAATCCCTAGAAGCCATCGGTGAAGCGCTGGATGAAAATGGTAAGGTCGTCGTTACCGGCTGCCTTGGAGCGCGAGAGGGCGGAGATTTTATCCGCAGCGTTCACCCCAAGGTGCTCGCGGTAACGGGACCCCAGCAATCGGGTGCCGTGCTGGAAGCCATCCATCAGGCACTACCCCCCATGCACGATCCTTATACCGATCTGGTACCGCCTCAGGGGTTGCGCCTCACCCCACCCCACTATGCTTATCTAAAAATCTCCGAAGGTTGCAACCAGTCCTGCAGCTTCTGCATTATTCCCAGCATGCGCGGCAAACTGGTCAGCCGTGAACCAGATGATATTCTCCGCGAAGCCGAAGCGCTGGTGGCCGGCGGCGTCAAAGAACTGCTGGTCATTTCTCAAGACACGGGCGCCTATGGCGTCGACCGCAAATATCGCACCGCTTTCCACCACGGTCGCCCCCTCAAAACGCGCATTACCGATCTCTGCGCCGCTTTGGGCGAACTCGGTGTCTGGGTGCGTTTACATTACGTTTATCCCTATCCGCACATTGATGAACTGCTCCCACTCATGGCGGAAGGCAAGATTTTGCCCTATTTGGATGCCCCGCTGCAGCACGGTAGTCCGCGCATTCTCAAAGCCATGCGCCGCCCCGCAGCCACCGAAAAAACCCTCGACCGAATTATAGCCTGGCGGCAGATGGTTCCTGACATCACCCTTCGCAGCACCTTTATTGTCGGTTTTCCGGGTGAAACGGAGACGGAATTTAGGGAACTCCTGGACTTTCTGCGCGCCGCCGAACTGGATCGCGTCGGTTGCTTTGCCTACTCAGCAGTTACCGGCGCGTCGGCTAACGACCTTCCGGGTGCCGTTCCTGAGTCGGTCAAGGAAGAACGCCGCGCCGAGTTCATGCAGGTACAGGAAAGCATCAGCCGTGCCCGCCTGCAGCGTCATGTCGGACAACAGCGCGAGGTATTAATTGACGCCATTGGCCGAGGCGCTAAAGCAGTAGCCCGATCCACCAGCGATGCACCCGAAATAGATGGCGTCGTCCATGTGCGCAAGGCTGCAGATCTCCATGTTGGCGATCGGGTAACCGTGACCATCACCAAGGCTGATGCCTATGATTTACAGGGCGTATTGAGCAAAGAATAGTCAACGGCGAGACGCGGATTTAGAATACGCCCACTCACTCGCTGCGCTTACCGCGCTCAATGCGTACACCAACATCCTTGGTTCCGCGTACCGCCGCAGGTTTATGAACAGTGACCTGCACCCACGCAGCGCCAAAGTCATCGCAAATGATCGCCGCAATTTGCTCCGCGAGCGTTTCTACCAACTCGACTTCTGAAGCGCTAATATGCGCCACCAGACGCTGACAAACCGCCTGATAATTAATGGTTTGTTCAACCTTATCTGTTTGCGCAGCAACGCTGGCATCAGCGGCAATTTCCAAATCAATGAGGATCGTCTGCTTAATCTGACGTTCCCAGTCATAAATACCAATGCGGGTATCTACTTTCAGCTCTCGTACAAAAAGAATATCCATACCTTCCCCAAAAAGTGCGACAATTGGTCACGTCTCGGCCTATAATAACGCTTTTCTTGGTCAAAGCACCGTATGTCAGCATTTCTGGATGTTCCTCTCATTTTTGGTGCCTACCTCATCGGTTCCATAGCTACCGCCATTTTGGTCGGGCATGCTTTGGGGTTGGGAGACCCTCGTCAGTCGGGTTCGGGAAATCCCGGTGCTACCAATATTTTGCGTATTGGGGGGAAGAAAGCCGCCGCACTGACGCTCTTCGGCGATCTCATCAAAGGGGTTATTCCGATCCTGATAGCCCGCTGGCTCGGTGTCAGCGACTGGATTTTAGCCGCCGTCGCGCTAGCGACTTTTCTCGGGCATCTCTATCCCCTATTTTTTGGATTTCGCGGTGGCAAGGGTGTAGCCACCGCCTTGGGTATTTTGCTGGCCCTAGTGCCGTTTATCGGCTTGTCGGTACTTGGTGCTTGGGTGCTGGTTTTCGTTATCACCCGGGTTTCGTCTCTGGCCGCCTTGTTGGCGGCTGTCAGCGCCATCCCTATCGCCTTCACGCTGTCGGGAGCAAGCAGCATTCGCACGCTGGTCATCGTCCTCGTATTGCTGATTCTGTGGCGTCATCGCAGCAACATTCGCCGTCTACTGGAGGGCCGCGAAACGCCCTTCAAAAAACGTTGAATCTCAATCGCGAATATTCCATTCCTGCATGCGCTCGGAAATCCAGTCCATGAGCTTGGTGGCGGGACGAAAACCTGGAACCTGACGCTGCGCTGCTTGGGCCGCAGCAAGAGCCCGTCGCATGCTGCCCTGATGTAAGTAATAGCGCGCAAGGTTCATATATGCCAGATGTGGCGAATCAAAGTGCTTGGATTTGAGGGCGCGACGAATCACAAACAATGCCTCGTCTTCTCGTCCCGTATCCATCAGATATTCGCCGAGATCATTCCAGGCTTGGCCCCATTCGGCATCACAGGCAATAGCACGACGACAGGCCGCAATCGCCCCATGCACGTCGCCAGAAGCCGCTAAGGCCCAAGCATAAAACGTCCAGACCAAAGCCGTTTCAGGGTCACGATCCAGCGCACGCTTAAAGGCTTCGGCGGCCTTCTGCGGATGGTCGGTCTGCTGCCAGTCCAAACCTTCCTGAAAATCCCGATCTGCCGCCGCGCGTTCTTCCACCACCACATCCAGTGAGAAAGGTTCATGCGTCATGTTGCCGTTTCCTCCTTGGCGAGCGGCCAGCGCGCGCGCACCGGGAAATCGGCGCTGGCCGCCTGCGCCCGCTCGGGATGCAAAGCACCCGTTAAAGCAATCATTGCCGCATTATCCGTACAGTGCGCAAGATCCGCGACAAAAATTTCTACGCCTTCCGCTGCCAAAGTCTGCAACTGCGCCCGCAACCGCTGATTAGCGCCCACGCCACCGGCAATGATCAAGCGTTTCAGACCCGTTTGCTGTAAAGCCCGTTGGCATTTTCGGAATAGGGTATCGACGACCGCAGCCTGAAAACTCGCAGCGATATTTTTTCTCTGTGTCGTGTCTTCTGCCGAGATGGGCATTGAAGCCAAACGAAAAGCGGTCTTCAGCCCACTGAAACTGAAATCCAGACCGGGGCGATCCAGCAGCGGTCGTGGCAACCGAAAGGCTTGGGCATCCCCCCCTTCGGCCAGCGCTGCCAGCGCCGGCCCACCGGGATATCCTAACCCGAGCATTTTTGCAGCCTTGTCGAAGGCCTCACCCGCCGCATCGTCCAGCGTTTCTCCCAACAAAACATAGTCACCGAGACCGCGAACTTCTATCAACTGAGTATGTCCACCCGAAACCAGTAGAGCCACCGCTGGAAAAGGTTCAACATCGTTGAGCAGTGGTGCCAACAAATGTCCTTCGAGATGATGCACGGGGATCACCGGAATATCCCAGGCCATGGCGAGCCCACGGGCAAAGTTAACGCCAACCAGCAGGGCGCCGATGAGTCCTGGACCCGCTGTCACGGCGACGGCGTCGGGTCGCTGCCCTCCGGTTTGCATTTGAAGTTCTTCCAGTAGCCGAGGTAGTCGCCGTACATGATCTCGGGATGCCAGTTCTGGCACCACACCACCGTAGGGCGCATGCAAGGTCACCTGACTAAAAAGCACCTCGCCGAGCAAACCTTGTTGACGATCGTAAAGAGCGATTCCCGTCTCGTCACAAGAACTTTCAATACCCAAAACCCGCTGGATAGAACCTTCAGTCATGGCTCACCAATCCTGCACGAGGGGTCAACCCGGCTACAGCGCGCCCTTGCAACCAATCCAACTCGCCTTCGGAAAAACCGGCATCACGACGCGCCGCTAAAGCCAAAGGGCCCTGAATTCGACCTCGGTAACAACGCTCCAGCAGACTCTGAAAAGTCGCATCCGGTTCCAGCCCGCGCTGAGCGCATAGATAACGGAACCAGCGGCTACCAATGGCTACGTGGTCGCGTTCCTCTCTTTCGATACGCTCCAGTACCGCCGCCGCCTCCCTATCTCCTGCAGCTAATAGCCTTTCGCGTATGGCTGGGGTCACATCCAAGCCACGCGCTTCCAGCACCCGTGGTACCAGCGCCATCCGCTCCAAGGGGTCTTGGGCCGTTTCCATGGCCATTTCCCAAAGACCGTCATGGGCGGGTAAGTCTCCATAATCGCCGCTTAATCGCTGTAATTGTTCCCGCAACAGCATGAAATGCTCGGCTTCCTCTTGGGCAACCCGCAGCCAATCCTGATAATACTCGGTGGGCATATCCGGAAAACGGCACAGCGCATCTAATGCGAGATTGATCGCATTGAACTCAATATGCGCCAAAGCATGCAGCAACGCGAAACGACCCGCTACCGTACTCAGGGCTCGACGTCTGGGGAGGTTTTTAGGGTCCACTAGGGCGGGGCGAGCAGGACGTCCCGGTATAGTCGGACAGGGCAAGTGCGTGTCCACATACTGCAAAGGCCAGCATAAGGCCCGCACGCACGCCACTTTTTCATCGGGAATACGGGCCTGCAGAGCGGCCATAGCCTCTGGGAAATATCGCTCTGTCAACTTTTTACAATCCTGATCCATCTCCAATTGCCCTCAAACACCCTGCTTTTTAGAGATGAATATAACACATGCGGGCTCCTGCGCAGGATATTAAAAAACGGGACGACCAAAGTCGCCCCGCTAATGAACTACACACAGAATCAGTTCGAAGCAATTTGTGCCGATACTTCGAACTTTTGTCCGTTGATATTCAAGACCTGTAACTGGTAGGGACCTTTACTGGTGCTGATAAAACCAGAACTACTGATCGGCAGATGCAGCATCGCTTCGGCACCCAAGCCTGCTTTAAGGCCGAGGATATTATCCGGCGCAATTTGCTGATAAGCAAAATTATTATGAATATCTTTGGGATTCAGGCGCGACAATTGTTTACCATCCCAAGACTCTACCACCTTTCCGTTATAGTCCAATAAACGAATAGCGATAATATGTGCAGGTACGGAAGCCGTACCTGCATTGATGTACATATGCACATCAACTCGACCATCCGGTAAAACCTGTACATCGGTCATTTTTACGTGATGCGCCTTCACTCCCGTAGGATCACCATGAAAAGGCGTAATCACTGAGCCCCGATAATAAGCGTACGTTGCCACGATAAAAATGACCGCAATCCAGAAGAGCGTCAGCGCTAATTTTTTGAAGGCACCATCATTGAGCGGCAACGGCAAACTACCACCTAACCAGCGGAACCATCCCTTTTGCGCTAATGCAGGGCTGCGTTTCATCATCCAGTTGTCGATGGAGTATGCCCCACCACCAACCAAGAACAAGGTAATACCCATTCCAAAATTTGAAGCCGCCATGGTCCATTCGTCAATGCAAGTAGCCCCCTGCCAACCAAACAGCAGCATGAGAGTGAAAGACAAAAATAACGTTAAGACCGCAGCCAATCGCGTTAAAAAGCCAGAAATCAGCATTAAGCCAGAAATCAGCTCAATGGCACTGAAGATAATGACCCCCGCATAAAGCAATACAAAATGGTGCAGCAAAAAAGCCACCAAATGATTGAGACCGAGGATGGCGCCAGGCATAGCCGTTTGAAATTTGTATGCCATCCAGTGTCCAGCAGGATTGATTTTTTGTGGACCATAAATGAACCGACGAGAACCACCACCCCAATAAATCCAACCTTGTACAAAGCGCACGGCCAGCATTCCTATGGCGAGAATTCGCCAAGAATGCTGTGCAGATGGTTCAGAAAATGCAGATTTCATCGTTGTTGCCATAAGTAACTCCTTTTATGGTTTGCTGACGTTGAATTGCGGATTAACATCTTTCAAAGGTACTGCGTTGATCCAGTCCCAAGAATTACCGAGATACAGGGTTCCGCCAACAATAGTGGGGTTGACGATGCCAAATCGTCCACCGACATGGTATTCATGGATCATTGCGCCGTTATCCGGGTTGATGGCATACACATCGGGACCCGTTGAAATATAGAGCATATGATCGTAGTACGTCGGCGCACCGCGACCCGCTCCTGCAGGTCCAGGATTGGGAACATGCCAAGTCCATGCGACTTTACCACTCTGTAAATTGATCGCTTCATACGTTGAAGTGACCGGTGAGCCCACATACACCATACCATCATGGATCATCGGCACGCCTCCTTTGAAGGCCGGAATTTTAGGACCACGTCCCATGTTATCCGTCCACAGCACCTTACCCGTATCGGCATTAAAAGCGCGCACCAAAGTCTCCATGGTGGGCTTACCATTGACCTTTTTAGGGTTAGCCACACTATCCATGACCACGATGCCATCATCCACCGCAGGCGACACATCCCCCATACCCGTATTGACCGCGCCCGGGATTTCTCCCTTCCACAAAACTTTACCGGTCTGCACATTGAGCGCATAAAGACCGGGAATGACGGACATGGAAACATAAACTTTGCCTGCCCAAACGACAGGACTCGACATATTGGCGATACCACCCACATGGGTTTTCCAAATCTGTTTGCCGTTAGTAGAAGCAATACGATAAATATTTCCATCGCCGGTACTGATAAACAGAGAATGTTCGGCGTAAGCCGGAGTCGGCATCGCATCCCCTTGGGTCTTAAAGCTCCATAATAAATTGCCGTTCGTGCGATCTAAGCAGAAAATACCATTATAACTGATGTCTTTGCCGCGCCCTGCTTGCTGCGGGTGTTTGGCATACGCCATGACGTTGGCAAAATTAAAAGAGACGCTGCCTGCTGATAAATACACATGATTACCAACTACCAAGGGATTACCCATCAACGTATTTGCAACGGGACTACTGCGCCAAATCAGCTTACCGGTTTGGGCATTGACGGCATAGGCAAACATATCGTCACTCTCGGCATACACGATTCCCTTGACCATGGACACTCCCAGAGCATTGCCATAAAACTGGGTTTGCACCGGTAACGCTTCTTTGATCCCGTCCACTTTTTCTCCATAGGGATGGTTATCGTTAAGAGGCCAGGCACGGGCTTCCGGAAAATTCCAGCGTACACCATCGCGAATCCACGCAGGCGCGGTGGCCTTTACTGCAAAACCAGCATTGTGCTGTGGGTTACCGTAAGCGTGCGTCCATTCAGCAGGACCCACCTGATCGGCAGCCGAAGGGGCATTTTGCGGAAGATACAAGGTGGCAAAGGGACTTTGAGGGTCCAGAGGATTATGTGCGGGATCTTGAGGGATCTGATTGGTCTGCGCCCAGGCAGCACCAGAAACAACAACACTAATGGCGGAACATATGACTATTCTGCGGAATTTCATCACTTCTCCTCATCAATTGCAATTATGTGAAAATAATAAAACTAGCAACCACAAGCATTAGAATTAAATAATATATATAATAATTAATTCTTTATCATCATGGTGTTACTGAACCCTAAACCCTGCGATATAAGATATCAATGCGCAAAATTGTAAAAAAATGAAACACTGTTACACAATGTCACATCTATTAAAATATGGTTTTATGCCATATTAAAATAGTATTATTGAATTCGCTAACTTCAAAAAGATATCTATAAGCTGATTTAATTAATTATTAAAACGATAATTGATACTATCGGAAGGCTTGCTTCGCGCTATAATCTGCAGATCATTCAACCTCCGGAAACCGGCATGTCCCTACCCGTAAACCGAGCACTCATCACCTTAGCGCCGGATTCTGCCAACAAACCCCTTTCACGGGAGCAAAAAACCTTTCGCCGCCTGAACCAAGACCTTGCCAAGATCAGCCAACAGCTGCGGAATTGGGAAATCACCCTCGAAAACATACGGATAAAGACGCTCAAGGAGTTAACGCCACTCCAAAACGCACATCTGCAACTTCGTAAAAATTTACTCACACAGCTAGACACGGTCAGCATGACGGAGAACTTGGGAAAGGCAGACCAGCAAACGCTTTCCCGAATGATTATCCGCCTTGCCCAAAACTTAATGACCGAAGCACCCGATCCCCAACTTCGCGGAATATTTGATCGCCACGCCGGCCTCAATGATCCCGATCTTGAAGTGGACCAACCGGAACCACGCCCCACCGAAAAATCAACTGGTTATGGTGAATCAGCCAGCGCAGACCGGCAGCGATCTCGCCCTAACCATACTCGACAAGATGCGCAGCGACAGCCCGTGCAGGCGAGCAAAACACACGCAACCCTGCAGAGCGTTTATCGACGCCTCGTCAGCACCATCCATCCAGATCGAGAAGTAGACCCTACATTACAAGCCGAAAAAACGGTGCTGATGCAGCGCATCAACGCCGCCTACAGTGAACACAATCTCGTCCAACTGCTTACGCTTCAGCAAGAACTCGGCTTAGCGACCCCTTCATCCGTAGAGAACCAATCCGATACACAACTGCAAAATTATAATGCGGCGCTCAAGCAACAACTGGCCACACTCCAACACAACATACAGAAAATTCAACAGCAACTGGCCGGAATCCTAGGTATATCACCTTTTTCGATGCAATCCCCTCAATCTCTCGTTCGGGAATTTCAGGTGACGCTCCGAGAGGCCAAGGGCCGCAACACGGCGTTACAGCAAGAAATAAAAAAACTCTCCCAAGCCACCTATCTCAAGCGATGGATCAAAGCCGCGCAACGCGAACTTGCGCTCGAAGACGAAATAGATGAGGAGTTTTGGCAAACGCTATTTTGAACGATGATGCAATGAAACATACAGCGCCGCTCAATATCAGCGAGGAACAAGCGGCGCTTTTTACTACTGATAATAGAGTTAGTTAAGACTTGAAAGCTTGAATATCCCCAGGGTTTCTCAGCATTTTGTTGACCTCATCAAGATGCAATTCTTCATCAACAATCATTTCTCTAGCATATTCTTCAAGCAGAATCGATTTTCCATCTTTGGCTACCTCTAGGAGCTCATAATAAGAATCCGTTGCTGCTTGCTCATGCTCCATACTTTCCGATAAGATAGCCCCAATTCCGTGCTTTTGTGTTTCCAGTAGCGCACCTATTTTTAGTGATGGATGACCACCTAACAGCGTAACCATTTCTCCTGCTTTATGTGCATGAAGTAATGCTTCTTGCGCGTTACTTTTCATCCATTCCACGATAGGGATTCTGTTATAACCGAACACCATTAAAGAATAATGGGTATACCTGACCACGCCGGCAAGTTCCAGTTCCATTATCTTATTTAACAGTTCGATCGCCTTACTTTTATCGGTAGAATTCATTGTTTATCCCCTTCTAATTGATTTAATGATCGTTTTTTATTTTTTGGGCAGTTTGTACATCGCCCATCGCACGTTTCATTTCTTGTGACAATGGCATCTTTTGACTTTCTCAGCACATCTATCGGAACTACGATTTTTCTTATCTCAGGGTTGGCGCAACTCATACTTATCTCCATAGGTGACAAAAGAGTCTACAATGTAAATGAGAATCATTATCGTGTAAAGAGCGCGTTCTTAGGCTTCAGCGGAGCTAAGGGGCAGAAATCGCTTCTGATCGGACCTAATATATACGTTGACCTGGCTCTTTTCAGGGAGGCGACGACTACACTGACACCGGAGGTGACTCAAGTGCCGATTCGATGAACACCGACCATATTTCGTCGGGTTTCCAGAGTTCCCTGAGCTGAGCGAATGCTACCTCCCGCTTCCAGCCCTGCTCAATGACACGGTACAGACCCAGAAAGACGGAAACTCGCATATTTGCCGCGCAGTGAATCCAAATCTTCTGACCATCGTGCGCCTTCATTGCGCTGAAGAACTGAGCAAGGTTTTGCTTTGTGGGTGCGGAGAATTGAACGGGAATGTGGACATAGTTCATGCCGAGCGATTTTACGGTCCCCGCTTCATCCGGCAAGGAGTAACGCGGATCATCGTGTAACGCCAAGTTGATGACCGTCATGAAGCCAGCCGCCGCGATTTCCTGTAGTTGAGCCTGCGTCGGCTGTCCCGATGTGCACAGCGACGCGTCAACGGAGCGCATCTTGTAAATACCAGATAGGGCGGGGTTAAGCATGGCTGAAATATCCGAGGTTCGGTTTCAAGGAGATCTGAGGCGATGCCCGTCTTTGTAGCAGCAAAGTCGAGTCACGCCAAGCTTTCCTAGCTTCCGGTCTATCGGACTGCAAATTTTGGACAAGCCCGGGCGGTCAGCCCGCGTGCCGCTCACCTTGTTTTCGAAAACCTTTGAGATCCCGCCGTGATCAAGGCTTCTCGCTGCAATTCAAGGTTTTGATCCAGCGGCCTATCAACTCACGCACTGCGCTGCGCTTCATGTCTAGCACAACAGACGGTCGGATAGGCACATCCCCTTATCGAAACTCGTTAATAGGGTAATAAATCAAGAATATCGGTTCAAGAGTATATTTCGACCAAATTTCCGCGATTGAATCAAGCGGGTGTGGCTCAATTGCGTATTCTGATGATCATGGCGGTGATTCTGGCGATCGTGGGCACCCTTGAAGAAGGACCATTTTGGTCATCGGCCCCTCCTATAAATCTCCCGGCAGGTGGATCTTTTCGTCGAGACTATTATACCGGAAACCCTTACAGATTGGGCCGTTCAATCTATTCTTGCCTTACTCCATCGCGGGATTAGGGTCAATGAATGCCAACCATACTTCGTCGGGTTTCCAAAATCTTGTTGATCGGATGGGCGCGATCCGCTTCACCGCGAACCGACATTGATGATAAGGCTTCTTTGCATTATCTTATCGATGATCAATCACCGCAATGACGAGGAATCCCGATCATGGCCACCTTGACGGTAACCGCTAGAGGACAAGTCACCTTTCGGAAGGATGTTCTGCAGCATCTCGGTATCCGGCCCGGCGACAAGATCGAGTTAGACTTGCTGCCGGATGGTCGGGGTGTACTGAAGGCCGCCCAGCCCACTGAGCCGATATCCCGCTTTATCGGTTTACTCTCGGGGAAGACCCAGAAGGTGGCCACCCTCGAAGAAATCAACGCGGCAATAGCACGGGGATGGGCCGATAAGCCATGAAAATCGCCGTGGATACGAATGTACTGGTGCGCGCGGTCATGCGCGATGATCCCGTACAAGCGGATCGGGCTGCCCAGATATTGATCGATGCCGATTTAATCGCAATAGCCACCCCCTGTCTCTGCGAATTCGTATGGGTACTACTCCGGGTATATAATTTGCTGGCAGACGACGTAGCACTGGCGATTCGGGCACTTCTTCGTGCTGCGAACGTGGAAGTAAACCGCCCGGCCGTAGAGGCTGGATTGCGGATGCTGGATGCCGGTGGAGATTTTGCCGATGGCGTGATGGCCTATGAAGGCCATTGGCTGGGCGGAGAAACCTTTTTTTCTTTCGATAAAAAAGCCGTAAGCCTGCTCTCTGCACAAGGACGATCCGCGCGCTTGTTGTAACCCATAGAGCTCCTTTCTGGGCAAAGTTCATGTAAGGTGAAAATCCCCGTAGCTTGCGGGCATGCCGTGGACGATAGCCAGCCCACTCTATCTATACCTTTCGCGAAAAGCATGAATCATCCGTTATGGATGTTCTACTAGCCAGCATCTGCTGATCATAACAACATGATTCAAATGTAGACAAAATTCTTAAGTGGTTTCCATCATCTATCAGGGATGTTCGGGCCTTCCGGGTTGTCAAACAGCGTTTAAAAATGGTCAGTGAACAGCGTCTAAATTTGTCCAGGGTTAGAGGGGGTGGCTGCGGCGTTTTTTGAACCGGTAAGAATCGTTTCCGGATTGTGCGCTGCCTCCAGATACGAGCCTTGGGCCAGATTCCGTAGGTGTGCTTCCGCTATGGGGCTTTCCGTGAAGTCAAACGCGTCGAGGTCACGACGCAGGGGAAATCGCGCGATGCGCCGTTGGTAGCTCATACTGCGGTAATGACGATCCTGCTTTTCGGCATCAATGAGTCGGCCCAGCCAGGAAACCGGTTCCGTCACGGGCTCCGGATGCGCCACCCATTCCTGGTAAGCGGTGGCCATACCGTAGAGATGCAGCGCTTTCAGCGCGGTAACCCATTCAGTGGACATGACGCTTCTCCCGCAAGGTGTCGTAACGTCTGCAATCCGCAGTCGGCTCCTCCTTGAGATGCAACGCTTCCGGGGTCTGTTGTGGGGGCGGTGGCAGTGGGTTGGCTAAGCGATACACCAGATTGAGGATGACCGTCACGGTGATCATTTTCTGTTCCAGAGCCAGGGCACAGGCGGTTTCCAGAATCTCCATGCCATGGTCTCTGGCCGCCAGCAGCACTTCCACGAAGGCCTTATCTCCACCGGGTTTGGCCAAGAGGTGCTCCTGCACCAAGGTGATAGGTCGTGGCAGATTCTGGAAGGGTAAGCCATTGCGCAGAGCCCCGGGCTTACGCTCCAGCACACTCAGGTAGTGTTGGGGGTCCGTGGTGATCTTATCGCGTCCCAGGTGACGGACATGGGTGGCAATCACTGCACTCTCCATCAGCACCACGATACGATCCACGTATCGCCGTGCCCGCACCCACTGTCCGGCCCATTGGGCCGGGACACTATACTGGTTACGATCCACCGAGATCAGGCAGGTAGACTTCACCAGCACCCGGTCCTCGATGTACCCATCGAAAGTCGCCCGAAAGGGGCGCAACAACCCCTTTTCTTCCTGGAATACGTCCCAGATCATCCGCGCCTTCTGCTCTGGGTGCGGATGTGATTGGGCGCGCTCCTGACAACGTTCCCAGAGCCAGGCGTTGAGCGGATCAAAATCATCGAAGTGCAAGATAGGGGTAAAAAACCATTCGCGGATATTGCCCACTTGGTTCTCGACCTGCCCTTTCTCCCATCCGGCGGCGACCGTGCAGGCGGTAGGACGAATCAGGTAATGGTTCATCAGCGCCAGAAAACGATGATTAAAGGCGCGCTCTTGGCCTTTGATAGGGCGGTTATACACCACATCCACAATGGTCTTGGGATTGTCGTAGATTCCCCGCTCCGGCACCCCCTCCAGGGCTAGGAAGGCCTCCTGATGCGCAGCAAAGACCATCTCTTGGGTTTCTCTCGGGTAAGCCCGCACAAAGGACATGCGGCTGTAGGCCAGACGGAAGTGAGCCACCTTGATCGCGGTGGTGACGCCACCCAAGATCACCGTCTCGCTGCTCCAGTCAAACTGATATGCTTCGCCGGGACGAAAGCTCAGGGGAATAAAGGCCTTGTGCACACTGGGGCGGGCGGTGGCTTTCCAGACCTTTACCCAACGTTGAACGCTGTCATAGGCACCCGGATATCCCACCTGCTGCAAACCTTCGAAAAGCCTACGCGCCGTGCGTTTCTGCTTGCGGGGCAAATGGGCATCTGCCTCCAACCATTGCCGCAGGGTCTCCTCAAAAGCCCCCAACTGTGGCTTGGGTCGTTCCTTCCTGACGAACTTCGGAACGTCTTCGTCATAGTCCACATACTTGCGAACCGTGGTGCGGGATAGATTCATTGTGCGGGCAATCCGGCTAACAGACTCTTTATTGAGATGATACCGACGACGGACTTTGGCTATCGTTTCCATGCAAATCACTCCAAGTTCCTCCGGTCAAATCCGGCAGGGTATCAGGTGGTCAATTTACACGCTGTTTTCCACCCAATACTGGATACTTTTGCACGCTGTTTAACAAGCCTGCTCGTTTCACCGCGATCCCACGGATCGTTCCACCAGAGCACCTAGGGCACGCAAATTCTTGGCTCTCTATTATCGGCGACAGCCTCGCGATCGCTGGGCCGCTTGCTGGTTCCATGATATTGCTTTCCATCGGGTTTAAAGCAGTCCTGCTCATCGACTCGATCAGTTTTCTTATCGGTATCGTTCTGTTAATGAGCATCAAGATCACTCGAACTGATCCGACAATTGCTGCAATGATTCACGAAGACCAAGCACTCACTGGCACCGCAGCCGATGACATAGCACTTCCAAGTTGGGTCAACATCGGTTTAATCACTTGGCTGTTTGCCGCACTAACGATTGGACTGTTGGGAGTTGCTGGGCCAACCTTTGTCATAGATCGGAATTCAGCTTTGGTCTGGGCGGTAACTGCGGCTTGCATGGCCATCGGCTCGCTAGTTGGATCGTCGGCTTCATTACTTCTCAATTCTGTTAAATCAACGCGTTGGGAATACCTGCAATTGATGTGCTGCTTCGGCCTCGCTGCGGAAGTATTATGTTTCCTGTTTATCTCAATTCCTGTCGTGGTCTGGATTTCGGGATTTGTGGGATCAGCTTTGGTTACGGTTTCTGGAATTCGCTGGGACACGCTCGGACAGTCAATTGGATCGGATGCGCAGATTCATGCGTTTGCTGTCCGGGATCAGATTGTCCATACGGTCGGTATTCCGGCTGGCATGCTGGTCTTTGGGCTTTCCGCAGCCTTCAATTCGAGCACAGTTATAGTGACTGCAGTTGCGGTCGTCGTCGCCATCATGGGTATTATCATCGCCACAGTAAAAACACCGCGACCTGCTGAAGTTCGCTAATTTGGGTGTAACCCCAAACCTGCAGAATTTTTAGAAACCAGTTAAATCATATAGATAAGAAAAAAAACCGCTGCATCCTTCAATCCTGCCAAAATTATATTTAGCTATCTATATTGCTGCGCCCGGCAGTGCGCACTCACTTGGAGGTGAAAGTCCTCTACTCGCCCGACAAGGGGAAGAGTTAGCCGAACGGCGAGGGTGATATTTTCTGAGCCATTATTGGCCCATAAACGTTCAGCCACGCACTATTATACCCTGCAAGTGCGCTAAACGAATAGGCACGGGCAAAAGACGCCTGATGAAGATCTGCGGCTTTCATAATGCTGGATTACCGTTTCTCTGCCCGAAAAACCCTACTGCATCACGCCTTGCGCTGGATATATTCACGCAGCACGGCGTCCATGCGGGATTGCCATCCTTCTCCGGTCTGTCGGAAGTAGGCAACCACCTCTGGGCTGTAACGCACCGAGAGCAGCACCTTGCGACTGGCCAGCTTCGGGCGCCCCCGGCCGCGCCGGATCAGTTGGTCCCCCTGATATAAGCCCGCTTCCCGAAAAAACTGCGCATCCAGTTCGGGGGCATCGTCCGAATCAACCAAGGTGCTGGGCAAATTGGGCTTGTTCTCGCTCATTGGCTTTCCTCATGCTGATAATGTGTTTCCCCGCAAACACCCGTGAAGCGTCTTCAAAATCCAGTTCTCGTTCTTCAAGGGTCTTTTGGCGTTTGGAGGGATCGTAGGTGATCTTCATTTATTTATTATAGCTACATATATTTGAAACGCCAGTGGTGCTGGTAATGGAGAACTTTTGAGAGCCTCCCCATTATGAGAACTGCCCCAAGTATTCTGGGGGCTACCGATTCTCGGTTTCCGCGCTTGATTCATCGATACGCTGACCGATGAGTTTCGAGAAGAGAAGCCAGCCACGCATCCCCGTTAGAACATCACTATCGGAACGCTGAGGCCGTCCATTCTAGAGGAGTACCCATTCCCCATGCGCCTTGATAGCGTCATACATGGCATCAGGCGCGAGATCTACATCACCTGGCCATGTTAAAGCGCCATGATCAATATGTACTCGGCTGAATATCGCTGGGTCTTTTGACGGGGCAAAAACACCGGTTAGATGGCTGGGCTCAAAGCGCACCTGTCCTTGTGTTCCGTCAGCAAAGCGCACTTTCAGTACCAATGGCGGCTCTGCGTGGACCTCTATCACATCCCATTCCATGATGCGTACCTCCTAAACTAAAGGCTCTATCGGCTTTGGTTGCTGCTTGGCCTGGCATAAGGCCCAATCTTCCAAAAGTTCCTGCTGATGCAGTTCGGTCCAGTCGAGAACCAGCTCCTGAGCGCGACGCGGCAGGTGGCCTCTTATAACGGACAAGGATTCGATGGCGATGACGGCCTTGAACTCCGCATAATGCACATGAAAATGGGCTGGGCTCAACCGCTCACAAAACTACTCCACCAAAGTCCTCTCCGGCTTCCGCACCGACCGTCCAAACCAGACATAAAAAGCCGGAATCACAAACAACGACACCAGCGACCCAAATCCCAGACCGCTAACAATGACGAGTCCCATAGAAAAGCGTGCGTCCGCATTGCCGCCACTGGCAAACAATAGGGGCACGGCACCGGCAATCATGGCCGCAACGGTCATCAAAATGGGGCGTAACCGTAAGGTAGCGGCTTCGACGACGGCGTGGCGTTTATCCAGATGCTTTTCTTCCTGCATAATCCTGGCGAATTGCACAATCAGAATGCCCTGTTTGGCGATCAGGCCAATCAGCATCACCATACCCACTTCCGAGTAAATATTGATGCTGGAAGCGCCTAAGGCGATGGGCAACAGCGCGCCGAAGAGGGCAACAGGTACGGCGGTGAGAACCACTAGGGCGTCGCGAAAGCTATTAAATTGCGCCGCAAGCAAGAGCAGCACCATCAGGAGGGCAAAGCCGAAAGTTACGGCGAGGGCATTACCCTGATGCATGTACTGGCGCGAGACTCCCGCGTAGTGGATCTGGTCGCCAGCGGGGAGGATTTTTTGCGCATGATCCCGCAAAAACTGCAGGGCTTGGCCTAAGGATACGCCGGGCGCGGGATTAGCCTGAATAAACACCGCCGGTAATTGTTGAAACTGGGGCAGAAAAGTCGGGGCCGATTCAGATTTCAGTGATACAAAAGTGGACAGTGGTACCTGCGCACCGGAGGGCGTCTTGATGGTATAGGCTTTCAGAAAATTCGGATTAGCGCGCAGTGCCGGAGGCACCTGAGGCACCACGCGGTAGCTGAGGCCATCCATGTCAAAGTAGTTGACGTAATTACCGCCCAGCAAAGTTTCCAGATTTTGCCCGATATCCGCCATGCTCAAACCAAAACTCGCCGCCATCTGTCGATTGATGACAATCTGCTGAATCTGATTGTTGTACTTGAGATTTTTGCAGACGAAAGAAAATAGCCCGCTGGCCTTGGCTTCCTGCACCAGTTTGCCGGAAAGAGCGTCCAGTTGATGATAACCGCCGCCGGTCGTGGTGAGGACAAACTGGACGGGCAAGCCTACTGCGGCACCGGGCAGCGGTGGCAAGCCAAAGGCGGACAGCTTCATGCCCGGCACCTGCTCAGCCAGATTCTGCACTTTTTCCTTGACCGCCTGAGTGGTCACGTCACCACGCTTGGGATTGAGCACCACCCCCGCCATGACTTCATTATTCAGCAGCATACCGCCAATACCTACGCCGTTGACGGCAAAGCTATGGCTGCGGCTGGCGATTTTGTCGAAAACGGTTTTGGTTAGATAGCGGTCATAAGCGTTCATATACTCCAAAGTTGCGGTCGGCTGGGCCACGCCATTGACGTAGACAATACCCTGATTGGCCGGAGGCGCCAGCTCGCTCTGACTGATCGAAAACAGCCCATAAATACCCCCAGTCAGCACCAGCGCCAAGGTCACCGTAGCGGGCCAGACCCGCAGACTGGCAAACAAGGTCCGTCCATAGAACCCTTTGAGTCGCCCGAATACCTGATCTACCAGATGCGCCATGCGGCCTTCCTGTCCGGTCTTCAGAACTTGTGAAGCCAGCATGGGCGCGAGCGTCAGGGCGACAATCATGGAGAGCACCACCGTCGCGACAATGGTGAAAGCAAATTCGCTGAACAAGTGCCCCACCAAGCCCCCAATGAAGGCCATCGGTGCAAAAACCGCCACCAGCGTCGTCGCCATCACCAGAATCGGGCTGGCCAACTCCTTGGCACTCATGAGCGCTGCGTGCATAGGCGTAGCACCATGCTCAATGTGTCGATGCACGTTCTCGACAATAATAATGGCGTCATCCACCACCAGACCAATAGCCAGCACCATCGCCAGTAGGGTTAACAAATTGAGGGTGTAGCCGAGGGCGTGGAGCAAGGTGATTGCACCAATCATCGCTACCGGAATCGCCAGCGCGGGGACAATCAACGCCCGCCACGATCCCATGAAAAAATAGATCACTAGGATCACCACCAGCAGCGCCAGAGCGATATTTACTTCGACTTCCTGCAAGGAACTCTTCACAAACTGGGCGCCATTATAAATGGTGTAACCCTGCATACCCGGAGGCATGGTGGTTTTGAGTTGCGTCATGACCTTATCAATGCCCTGAGAAACCTGCAGCGCATTACTGCCGGGCGCTTGTTGAATACCGATATTTACGGCGGGCTGACCATCCACCATCACTGATGAATCATAGGTTTGGGCACCCAGAGAAACCTTAGCAATTTGTCCCAGTCGAATGGGTACTCCGTGTACAGTTGCCACTACCAAATTACGAAATTCGGCAGCACTATGCAGCGCCGTATTGGCACTCAGGGAGACAGCCGTATATTGGCCCCGCAAACGACCCACAGCGGCGACAAAATCATTCTGCTTGAGCGCCGTACTCACTTGCTCTGGGGTAATACCGAGTACCGACATTTCCTGGGGATCGAGCCAGACTCGCATGGCATAGGTGTTGCCGTTAGGCCCCGTACCCGGAGGCAGAATAGAGGTCAAGCCTACTCCCGGCACCGCCTGAATAGCGGGTTGCACTACCCGGGTCAGGTAATCGGTAATCTGCTGTTGATTGAATCCCTTACCATGATAACTGAGAAGCATCAGATAAGCGCCGGAGCCGGACATTTCCTGCACCACCGGCTGCATCACCCCTTTGGGTAGCTGGTTTAGAACCGTATTGACCTTGCTCTGTACCTGAGACAGGGCGGCATTGGGATTTTCCCCCATACGCATATACAGCGTGAGAATGGAAATACCATCTTCGCTGACGGCGGTCATGTAATTGATGCCAGGGGCTTGTCCCACCGCTTTTTCCAACGGTGCGGTGATAAAAGCATTGACGGTTTTAGGCGTAGCCCCGAAATAGTGGGTGGTTACGGTAATCATGGAGCTGTTGGTGGGCGGATATTCCGTGATAGGCATCAATCCCAAGGAACGCAGCCCAAAGAAAAAGAGGACCAAGGCCAGAGAAATAGCCAAAATGGGACGACGAATAAAGGGTTCGGTGAAGTGCATGGGAATCCTCAGCCTCTGAGATGTACGGCGTTGTTAATACGCACAGGATCACCGTTGTGCAGCTTGACCTGTCCCGCCGTGACCACCAGATCACCCGCCTTGAGCCCAGAACGAATCACCACGGCGCTACCCTGTTGCATACCGGTGGTGACCGCCTGTTCCTTGGCAATCAGTTGCTGATTCGGTCCCGGACTGAGCACATAGACAAAGTCTCCATAGGTGTTAAAACTCACCGCCACTTTGGGAATCATCAACTGTGCTGCTGGCGCTTCTTTCTGCAGAATGACGCGTACAAACATGCCGGGCTTGAGTCCCTGGGGCGCAGTAATCAACGCTCGCACACGAGCAGCGCGGTTTTCTGCATCCACATGACTGGAAATTGCCAAGACCTGGGCACGGTAGTGACGAACGACGTCACCGTTGTGAATATCGATTTGTACCGGTGACCCCTTCTGCAGGGCCTGTACATCGCGTTGCGGGACACTGAAATCCGCATAAAGATGCTGCAGATTTTCAAGATGCACGACGGCGGTACCCGCATGGACATATTCGCCCACATTCACCGTGCGCAAACTCAAAATACCCGCAAAAGGGGCGCGAATCTCGGTATCGGTCAGCGCCTCCTGAAGCGCAAGCACCTGCGCTTGGGCGGCACGAGCGCCATAGCGAGCTTTATCGAGGGCGGCGGTGGAAATACCATGAATAGCATAGACCTTTTGAGCACGCTGATAATCCGTCTCGCTCAGGGCATACTGGGCCTGAGCCGCCTGTAATTGACCAGGCAGAGCGCCGGGGTCCAATGAGAGCAATAATTGTCCTGCGGCCACGGCTTGCCCGGAGTGGAAATCAATCTGTCGAACAATACCCCCCGTCTGGGGGCTGAGCGCTGCGCCCTGCTGCGGAACAATTTCGCCCACGGCGGTTAAGGTAGCGGCAAGGTTTCTGGTAACCGCATGGGTGGCAGATACCGTCACCACGGGATGGGCAGCAGCGGCGAGGCGGACCTGCAACTGATTTTGGCGCCAGGCATACCAGCCATAGACGGCGCCAAAAAGTAGAACAACAACCATCGCGAGGATCAAAAAAGCTTTTTTCATGCGGGGGCTCCTGAAGCGTGATGCGCGGTGGAAGGAGAATGGGAAGCAGTGCTAGCAGTAACGGAAGGGGTCGACGACCAACCATCGCCAAGCGCTACAAAAAGGGCAACACTATCCAGATAACGTTGACTGCGGCCTCGAATGGCGGTCACCGTATCCTGCTGGTAAGCGATTTCGGCGTTCAGGACCGTGGCATAATCGGTGACACCATCCCGATAGCGCGCCTTGGCAAGGTGCAGTGCTTGAGCAGCGGCTGTTTGCGCTTGCTTTTGCTGCGCATAAGCCGTGTCGGCACCCTGCAAGGCGCGTAAAGCATCGGCGACTTCCCGAAAAGCATTGAGCACCGTCGCGCGATATTGGTCGCTGACGACTCGGTACTGATCTATCGCGGCACGGCGTTGTGCGTGGAGGCTGCCGCCGTTGTAAATGGGTGCCGCAAGTCCGGCCCCTATCGACCAGAGCGTCGACATGGGATTAAAAAACAATCCACCCGTCATGGCTGCTTTACCGATGTCGGCACTGAGATTGATCTGGGGATACAAGTCAGCGGTGGCGACGTCGGCTTGGGCTGCCGCCACCTGGAGTTCGGCCCGCGCCGCCTGAATATCCGGACGCTGTTCTGCAAGCGCTGAAGGCAAGGTCGTGGGTAGCACTGTGGGCAATTGCAGACTATCCAGATCCGGCATCTTCAGGGGTAGGTCCGGTGCTTGTCCGAGTAGCGCGGCCAAGGCGTGGCGTGCGGCTGCCACTTCTGCCTGGAGGGGCGCAATCCGTGCTTGGGCAGCCGCCGTAATGGCGGTTTGCTGTTCTACCGTCTGCAGGTTTTGTTCTCCCAATTGGTATTCTTGCCGCAGCAGATGCAACAGATGCCTATCGGCAGCAGCGATCTGCTGCGCTGCCTGGCATTGGGACTGGGCCGTCGCGCCATTGATTACGGCGCGACTCACTGCCGCAGCCAGAAATACCTCACTCTGATGCAAACTGGCCTGACTGACTGCAGCGCGTGCCTCGGCGGAATGCACCAGATCTTTTTGTCGGCCAAATACGTCGGGGTTATAGCTGATGTCCAAAGTTCCCAATAGCAAGCTATAAAGATTTCCGGGGATTCGGTAACTCCGTCCGCCATCCGCACCTGTGCGCAAGGCACGCGCCCGGCTCACCCCAGCATTAGCGCCCACTTGGGGTAATAGCCCACCCTCGGCGACGACTATCAAAGACTGCTGACGAATCAAGGCTTCTCGCGCAGCCTGCAAGTCAGGATTAGCCTGCATAGCCTGCGCGATATAAGCATTCAAGGGCTTGGAGTGAAACAGACTCCACCAAGACTGTGCCTGCTGCGTGGTCCACTGCACCTGCTGTGAACTGGCGTGCAAATCCACTTTGTGAGCATTGTAAAATGGGGTTGTGGGGAGCGAAGGTGGTTGCAGATGTGGTCCCACCGCACATCCGCTCAGTAAGACCGAGATCACCGCGAAATTCACGAGACGCGATACGGTTTTCCTTCGGACATTGGGTACCATAGGCGAATCATTTTCGCTTGCAGACTGGTTATTCATGGTGCGCTCTCATTTCGTCCATGGGGAACTCACCCGAAGCTTAACGACAGCGACTGTAACAATCGTGGGCAGAGCGGGTTGCCCATGTAACAACTCGTCACTGTATTTCCGGAGCGTCGCTTTCGTTACATTTGGGTTTGGTCTACCGCAAGGGCAGGCGTAAAGTAATCGCCATGGACAATAAACCGCATATTTTGGTGGTAGACGATGACTTACGCTTGCGCAGCCTAGTGGAGTCGCATTTACAAGGTTACGGCTTTGCCGTGCGTGGGATGAATGATGGACGTCACCTCGAAGCGGCGCTGACCGAAACCCCTACCGACCTGATCATCTTGGATCTTGGCCTGCCCCATGAGGACGGACTGCAAATTTGCCGACGCCTGCGCCAGCATCACGACATCCCTATCCTCATGCTTACCGCGCGGGGCGATGAAGTGGATAGGATACTGGGACTGGAAATGGGCGCTGATGATTATCTCGCCAAACCATTTCATCCGCGTGAACTGGTCGCCCGCATTCAGGCGATTCTTCGCCGCGTCCGAAGTGCCACACCGCATCCAGAAAATGCCCTCACCACCTATCAGTGCGGGCCATTTCAGGTAGATATGACACGTCAGGAAATTCATCATCATGACCAGAAAATGACCCTTACCAGCGCAGAATTTTTAACCTTGGCCATGCTAATTAAGCACGAAGGCCAAGCCCTGACGAGGGAAAAACTCATGTGGCTCACGCGTGGCCGTCAACTCGAAGCTGATGATCGCAGTATCGATATGCAGATTTCACGGTTACGCCGTCTACTCGACAATAAACCGGGCCGACCCCGGCATATTCGTACCGTCTGGGGACACGGTTACCTCTTCGTGGCCGAACCCTGAAGCTCCGATCATTTTGGCCGCGCAGCACCCTCGGGCGGACCTTGTTGCTGCTCGGTGTCCTGCTGCTCGGCACCCAAGGCGCTGTCTATGTTTTGTTCCATCAGTATGTTTTGAACCCCGCTGCTGAACGCTTCGCCGAATTCCTCTGGCAAACCGACCATGCACTCATCGCCAGCGGAGCCCCGTATACACCCACCGGCAATCTCCAGTGGCGACCCGGCCAGGATCAGCCCGGCATTGCCCCCAACAATTATTTTTTGCATAAAAGTGCGGATTATCTTGCGCAACTTTCGCCGGGAGCGGCCCTACGGGTTGGGCCCGAACACGATGGCCGCGCCGCCTGGATGTGGATTCGCGGCGGCACCCACCAGCCCTGGCTTGGGCTCCGGGTATCGCCCATGGATTTCGGGGGACAAGGCTTTATGTTCATGCGTCTGGGCGTCATCGCGCTGGTGACCCTCTTCGGCGCTTGGCTGATTGTCCGTCAAATCAATCGCCCCTTAGCACGCCTTGCCGCCGAAGCACCACGCATAGGTATGGGCGACCATCCCGACGCGCTGAAGCCCATTGGCGGCCCGCTAGAAGTTCAATATCTGACCCAGGCCATCACCAGTATGGCCAATGACCTGCATCGCCTCCATGAAGAACGCACCCTGCTGTTGACCGGTATTTCTCACGAATTACGTACCCCCTTGTCCCGCTTGCTGCTGACTTTACATCTGAAAGATCAAGAACTCCTCGCCGAAAAGGAGGCTATGTGCGTTGATGTCAGCGAGATGGATGACACTATCGACAAATTTCTGACCTTGGTACGCAGTGGTGATCAAGAAAAAGTGGTGGCGGTGCAAATTCAGGATTGGGTCACCGCAATGGCAGAAACGGCCCAAGAGCGTTACGGACTGACCGTGGAAAAGGATTTTTCCGGGTTACCGGCCGAGTGCCGCCCGCTCTACTGTCGCCCGCTAGCCTTGGAGCGCGTGTTCCGCATCTTGTTTGATAACGCCCAACGCTACGGGGGAGGACGCGTTCGCATCCACATCATAGACCACCCGGATTACACCGAGGTACGGGTACAGGATTACGGCCCCGGCGTGTCACCCGCCAGCCTGATTGCCATGAATCAGGGAACCCTGCCGCGCCAGACCGGCCATGGTGCGGGCATCGGTCTTCGCATTTGTCATCGGATCATGGCCATGCATAACGCGACCCTGCATTTTTACGCGGCACCAGAAAGTGGTTTAATCGCTACCTTACGATTTCCGCATCGCAAACCATAGCCGAGCACTTGACAAAGTTTTTCTAAACGATAATCATTCGCAAATTATAAATGTAAATAGGGATGATTCTTAATGTCAGCTAACTCCTCTTCCGCGCAGCAACCCTTGCAACGCTCTCGTTGGGGCATTTTTTTCGCCGTTTTGGGTCCAGGTCTGGTCGTCATGCTCGCCGACACCGACGTCGGCAGTATCATTACTGCCGCCCAGAGCGGTGCCCAGTGGGGCTACAAACTGCTGCTCCTGCAATTTATTCTCATGCCTATTTTGTACATTGTGCAGGAGCTGACTGTACGGCTCGGCATATTTACCGGTAAAGGCCACGGAGAACTTATCCGCGAGACTTTTGGTAAAGGTTGGGCGTACTTGTCCGTCGCCGGTTTGAGTATTGCTACGACCGGCGCCCTGCTCACCGAGTTTTCCGGGGTGGCGGGCGTGAGCCATCTATACGGCTTACCCCGCGCTGTAGGTGTTGTTCTGGCCGCTGTAACCCTACTCACCATTGTCTGGACCGGTTCCTACCGACGGGTAGAACGCATTGCTCTGATCATGGGGCTCTTTGAGCTGGTTTTTTTCGGGATCGCTTGGGCGGCACATCCCAGCATGCATGAAATATTGCAAGGGCTGCTGCACGCGCCGATTACCAATAGTGATTACATGATGCTGGTGGCCGCCAATATTGGTGCGGTCATCATGCCCTGGATGGTGTTCTATCAGCAGTCGGCGGTCGCCGATAAGGGACTGCATCCCGAACATTACCGGCACGCCCGATGGGACACCGCCTTTGGCGCCATCATCACCCAGGCCATCATGGCGGCGGTACTCATTGCCACAGCCGCAACCATTGGCCGGCTGAACCCCAATGCGCCGCTCAATACCGTTCATCAACTCTCCGAAGCCATTATTCCTTATCTCGGGGATACTTGGGGCCGTATCGTATTTTCCGTCGGCATCCTCGGTGCGGGCATGGTGGCCGCCATTGTCGCATCACTTGCTGGTGCCTGGGGTTGGGGAGAAGTCACCGGCTTCCGCCACTCCCTAGAGCATCACCCCAAAGATGCCCCTTGGTTTTACGGTATTTACACCGCCATTATCACAGCGGGGGCTATTGCCGTGATCAGCATTCCGGATCTGGTCAGTCTGGATATTGCCGTAGAAGTGATGAACGCCTTACTGCTACCATTAGTCTTGGGCTTTCTGGTTGCACTCTCCATCAAAGCACTGCCCGCTGAACATCGACTGCGCGGCCCCTATCTCTGGGTAGTCCTTTTTGTGGTAGTCCTCTCTGCCGGACTCGGCGTCTATGGCGGCTTAACCAGCATTCCGGGCGTCTGACTAGATCGCAACAAGCGCAAAGCTGTCATCAAACTGTAATATTTGAGGCGTACACTCCTCTCCGAAATAGCTGGAGAAGTTCTAGTAATGCCTCAATACAATTCGCGCGTTACAACGTTGGTCCGTCACTAAATGGCCATCGAAAAATACGCAGCTACCGAAGACTTCCGCAGCGCACCGCAAACAAACTCCACCAAGGCACTATCCGTGCAGGGGCTGGAGCTATGTTTTGGCCGCCAGAAGGTGCTTAGGGATGTGAGCCTAGAGTTGGAAGATGGCCATTATGCCTGTCTTCTCGGCGCGTCCGGTTCAGGCAAGAGCACCTTGCTCGCCGCCATCGCAGGGCTTTTGAAGCCCCAGAGTGGCAGTATCCATCTGCATGGCGAAGCGGTTTTTACGGCGAAGCAACGCGCAGTCTCTCCAGAACAACGCGGCATTGGCATGGTCTTTCAGGATGCCGCTTTGTGGCCACATCTGCGCATCATCGACAATGTTTTGTTTCCCCTCCGGGCACGGCGACTTCCGGTGGATCGGGACAGGGCGATCAGCTTACTCGAAAAAATGAACATCCCCGCTAGTGCGACGACGCGCAAACCCCACGAACTTTCGGGGGGACAGCGGCAGCGCGTAGCCATTGTTCGCGCCATCATCGCGCGGCCGCGCCTCGTTCTGCTGGATGAGCCTCTTTCGGCAGTAGATCAGGGTGTGCGCGAAGAAATTCGCCACTTTTTGCGAACCCTCTTCGCAGAGGAAGGTATCGCCGCCCTGCATGTTACGCACGATCCCAGCGAAGCATTCTATTTAGGACAGCATGTGGGCGTTCTGCATAATGGTCGGCTGGAGCAATGGGATCAACCCGAAAATCTGTATCGTTTTCCGGCCAGCGCTAATGTGGCACGACTCAGTGGCCCTGTGCGCAGCCTGCCAATAACCGTTCGCGCCTATAAAAACGGTATTGCCGAGGTGTTTGCCGAGCAGCAGTCCTTGCAGGTACCCGCCGCTGCAGATCTCCGGGCTGGTGCTTCGGGCTTACTTTTGCTGCGTCCGGGAGACATTGATTGCAGTAGTCCCGATGGCGCATTTACCGCACAGGTCACCCACGCGCATTGGAGCGAGGGGCGCTACCTAGTGCAGATGAACACTCCGGATGGACACGAATTATTGAGTTACTCCAGCAACGGGAACCTTGGTCCGCGCCGCTGGGGACTCGTCCGTAACCACGGTTGGTGCATTCCCGCTGAAACCTCTACAACTCAGGAGAAAACCGCATGAAACGACTACTTGTCACCCTACTCAGCCTCGCCTGTGCAGGCACCGCTTCCGCTACGACGCTCACCCTTTACAGTGCCGCCCCAGCCTCGCTTGCCAAAGTATTAGCGCGCGATTTTTCCAAAAAAACGGGAAACCATGTAGTCGTCTGGACCTCCAGCACGGGCAAGGTCATGGCCCGTCTGGCCGCAGAAGCCAATCATCCGCATGCGGACGTCGTGATGGTCGCCGACTGGACGGCAGGTCTGGAGCTGGCCAGCGATCATATGGTTTATAACTACCAGCCGAAGAATATCGACAAAAATCTGTTCCCGGCCATGCAACTCAAGGGACCGTTTCTGCCCTATGGTGCTGACACCGTTTCTATCGTCATGAATACCAAAGCCCTCCCCAAGGGAACGGCCATGCCCACGAGTTGGTTTGACCTCACCGCTCCGGTTTGGAAAAACCGCCTGACTGCACCCAATCCCCTCCTTTCCGGCACCGCTTCGGATTTCGTCATCGCTTTTGTGGATAAATATGGCAACAAAGCCTGGCAGTATTTTGACCAGCTCAAAGCTAATGGCACCGTTTGGCCAGGAACTAACCACGCAGCGTTGTTGCCGGTACTTTCGGGGGAGCGCAGTGGTATGGTGGAATGCGTAGGACATGCCGCCGTGGCCGCCAAAGTTCAGGGAAATTCGATCCAGCTCATTTACCCCAAAGAAGGGACGATGCTGATCCCGCGCCCGATCATGATTATGCAGTCGGCACCTGATAAGAAATTAGCAGAACAGTTCGTCAACTTTGTTCTATCGCCATCGGGTCAAAAACTCGTGGCTAAATACGATCTTTATCCGTCCCTCAAAGGCATTCCTGCCAAACCCGCCCTCGCCAAACTGGGAACGTATCCAACCATGACCGTACATTGGGATGAAGTCGCCAAAACCCGGGCTACCGTACTCGCGAAGTTCCGAAAGGACATTCTCGGTCAATGAGCCGTAGTCTGAACCGGATTCTGGTTTTTGCGATCCTCTGCCTACTGGTTCTTGCGCCCCTATCGACGATAACTTACGAGGCATTGCAGCCCAACGCCAGCCAGCATCACGGCATGGCGTTGCTGCAACTGGGCGTGGACCAGCACTTTATCACCGCTCTATTAGGCACCGCTGGCATGTCTGCGCTGGCGGTCTTGTTTGCGGTACCCACCGGGCTCATCCTAGCGCTACTGATGTTTTACGCGCCCCCCAAACTGAGCCTGCTTTGGGAAGGGCTGATCCTTATCCCTTTTTTGATCCCACCTTACCTAACCGCCGAGGCATGGAGTTTACTGGTTGGCCCCGTAGGTCTTATCGAACAGTTGATTCATGCTTTCGGCACGCCCCTAGAAAATTTTTTATATAGCCTAGCCGGGATGGGTGCGGTGATGGCCATGCACCTGACGCCCTTGGTGTACATTATTGTGCGCGCGGCTTTAGAGAATGGTGATTTCCGCCTGATTCAGGCCGCTCGTGTTCATGGTGGTAGCCTTTGGCGGGCTTTTCGGGTTGGGGTGATGCCGTTAATTTTACCGGCAATGGCCGCCGCCAGCTTGCTGGTATTTTTGGACACTTCCGCAGAATTTGGAGTCCCCGCTTTGTTAAGCGGCTACGCTGGGGTAGAGGTTCTCAGCACCAGCATTGAGTCCGCCACTAACGTCTGGCCCGTAAATCTGCCACGCGCCGCCGCTATCGGTCTCGTTCTTTGTAGTCTGGGCGTGGTCGCTTGGTTTTTCTATCGGCCGCTCGCCCAGGCAAATCGGGGGCAAATTCAGCAGGTTTCCTACCGAAGGCGCTGGTGGTCAATCCTGCCTTTGGCGATATTTGTGTTCATTGCCATGCTGCTCCCCATCGCTGCGGTACTGGCTATCTCCTTTGAGAAAGCGATGACCGTGGGACTCCAAGCCAGCAATTTTACCTGGCACCACTATCATCATATTTTGTCGCACCAATCCGGCGCTTTCGCAGCACTGGAGACCAGCCTCGAATTAGCGGCACTGGTAGCCCTAGGCACCATGATCGCCGCGCTGCTTACCGCCAATATCGTAAGACGGGGTGGACATTTTGCGGCTTTTCTCGATTTACTGGCGACTTTACCCATGGCTATTCCTGGTGTGGTCTTGGCGGTAGGCATGATTCTCTTCTGGAATGCGCCTTGGAATCACCTCCCCATTTTCGGGCATGTCGCGATACTGGGTGTTGCCTACGCCACCACCACTTTTCCCTTTGCCATGCGCTATGCGCGCACCGGCCTTGCCCAAATTCCGCCGCTGCTAGATAACGCCAGCAGAGTTCACGGCAGCGGGCCCCTGCGCACTTTCCTGAAAGTCCATATCCCCATTGCCTGGCCCATGCTGGTCGGTGGGGCTACCGTCGTTTTTGCCTTGTCTATGCGCGAGCTGGTAGCGTCGCTCATGCTCCAACCCGCTGGCGTGCAGGTCATATCCACTTATATTTACAGTAATTTCCGACAGGGCATCATCGGTGATGGCATGGCGATGTCCGTGATTGGCGTGCTCAGTTCTGCGCTGATTCTCGGCATCGCCCGAGGACTGCTGCTGAGGCGTTAACCAATTTTGCTTTCCATAAACCCATAAGGAGCACCTGCTGTGCCTATCCGTAAACTCAAGATCCTGATTATCATGGTCACACTCGCCAGCCTAGGCGTGCCGATGCTGGCTTCCGCTACGCCTGCGGAAATTATTCTTCTGCGGCATGGCGAAAAAATGAATCATTATGCACTTTCCTCCATCGGTGAACGGCGTGCCCAAGCTTTAGCCGAACAGTATCTCGGCAACAATGCGACACGCAGCCTGATTCCCTCCGGCGAAAAACCGGCAGCGCTCATGGCTATTACCTTGCACACGATTGAAACCATGACTCCTACAGCGCAAAGTTGGGGCTTACCGGTAACAGCATTTACCGTGGTGCCGGAAAAGGGGCTGACAAAACACCAAAAAATGGTGGAAGAAAACCTGCGTACCCAACAAGCCGTTCACGACATTATGACGAACCCCGCTTATGACCAAAAAGTGGTCGTTATCATGTGGGAGCACAAACACATTGCCAACGCCAAGCTGGAGCAGGAATTTCCCGGCCAAGCGGTAACCTTTCGTCAACTGCTCCATCTCGGCACCTTCAAAAATGTACCCCAAACTTGGCCTAAAAAGACTTTTGATTACTTTTGGATCATTCACTTCGTCCCAGGCAAGACGACCCCGACGGCGTTTACCATGGAAAAAGAGCGCTTTACCGGAAAATATGCGCAACTTCCCCAAAACACTTGGGGAAGTCCAGAATAACGCACGCGAGCCCACACAGCCGATTTATCTGCGCCTTCCGCACCAGTCTCGGAATACTTGCAGCATATTGCGGCTGTGTTATATCTAGGCGTCGACAGTTTTGACACGGTCGCCCATAAACAGGAGCAGTGCATGTCTCTTTTCAAACACGCCGCCAATATCCTCGAAGCCAAGGTCAATCGCTTACTGAGCAAAGCCGAAGATCCCGCCGAAACCTTGGATCTCTCCTATGAAAAAATGATCACCAATCTTCAGGAGTCCAAGCGTCATTTGGCGGATGTGGTTACCGAACGCGTCTCACTGGAAAACCAGATTGCCCAAGCTCAAAAACAGGTGACCAAGGCAGAAGATGACGCCCGCATGGCCCTCAACGCCAACCGCGAAGATCTTGCCCGCAGCGCACTGGCGGAAAAACAAGCCGAGCTACAAAAAATCGCCGCGCTGCAAGAAGCCCATGATAGCGTGGCCGCCCAAGCGCAGAAGCTCATGGACTACGAACACACTTTGCAAGATCGTATCGAGCAATTCCGCGTTCAGAAAGAAGTCATGAAAACCCAGATGGCAGCAGCTCAGGCGCAAGTTCAGGTGAGCCAATCTTTGAGCGGACTCGGTCATGGGCTGGATGATGCTGGCGATGCCTTGCGTCGAATGCAGGATCGCACAGCGCACGAGCAGGCCCGGGCGCAGGCCATGGAAGGTCTATTGGAATCCGGGGCCATCGCTGATCCCTTAGATCATCGCTCGCAGACGGACCGGGAAGTGGATCAACTTCGTGCCCACAGCGGCGTTGATGATGAGCTTGCCCGCATGAAAGCCGAACTGTCGGCGAAAAAAGATGCCTAAGCATAGGGTTGAAGCCCGCACCGCCATGGTGCTGCTGAAATAAGGCGCCCGTTATGCCCATTGCATCCACAAAATATGACCGTCACCAGGAGAACAGACTCCGACGCCAGCGTACGGCGCATTGGCGCTACTTTTTCGGGGCTAAATCCTTACGTTTACTGCTCCTCATTGGGATAGCGCTGCCAATGACCGGGACCGCTTCAATTTATCGCTGGGTCTCTCCCAACGGTGTAGTCAACTACGGTGATCAACCCCCACAAAATGCGCAAAAACTCCGAGCAATGCCGCCCATTCCTCCGGCCCCACCGCCCACCCCCAAACGGTCAGCGCCGTCAAATTCCGTGGCACCTTCAACCGCCGCAAATAAAGCCCAAGAAGCTACTGAACGTTTGAATCTACTGACGGCTATTAACAATTACCAAAACAGTCTCAAGGCTGCTCAACCCACGCGGCAGCACGTTTATATACCGGCGTATATCGGTCCCTATCCACCTTACCAACGGTGGCATCCGCATCCCGGAGCCCCTCGTCCCCCGATTCGGCCCATCAGGCCCCTCCCCAACAATCGTCCGCCCACGGTGCTCCTGCCACCGCCAGCGCCAGCATCGGTCTACTCCTCGCCCGTGCTACTCCCGTAGTTAAGTGCTGAGGGCGCAAGTACTGCCTCTTTTTCTTGAAGAATCTGATTGCCGTGTTTCCAGAGATAATAGATAACGATGACGCCCATCGGAATCAGCAACGTCAGCACGAAAGTGACAAAAAACGTGGCAATTTTCAGATTCCGACCCCAGCGGGTGCGTGCAGTACCAATCGCCAACGCTACTTTTCGCAGTTCTTTACCATCGGAGTTTTCTACGCTCATACGCAATTTTGCCTTATATGCTTATCCTTAACTGGGGAATTCTATGCCCACTTGGCATCAGCGCCAAGCCAGCATGACACATAGGCACACGTTCGTCTTCTCTATCCATATCCACTAATCTTTTACTTTCACACGGAAATCAGGGAGTTTTTTATGAACGAAGTATGCAGCCTGCTTGAGAAGCATCGTTCTATTCGTCGCTTCACCACACAGCCCATCACAGAAAGCCAAATACAGGAAATTATCCGCTGCGGGCAGCATGCAGCAAGCTCCAGCCATATTCAAGCCTGCACGGTCATTCAGGTATCGGACTCTGTTTTACGTGGCGAAATCGCCCAGCTAGCAGGCAATCAGGAATACGTGCGTTCAGCCGCCACGTTTCTGGTTTTTTGCGCCGATTTGCATCGCTCCCAAAACATCTGTGAACAAGCAGAGACCACCTTCGTTCCAGGAATGACTGAGCACTTCATTATCGCCACTGTTGATGTAGCCCTTTTCGCGCAAAATTGCGTCATCGCCGCAGAATCCATGGGACTCGGCACCTGCTACATCGGCGCGGTACGCAATAATCCACAGGAAATCGGCACACTACTTGAGTTACCTGATCAAGTTTACCCGGTTTTCGGCCTCTGTCTCGGCTACCCAGATCAAGAAATCGATGTTAAACCCCGTCTACCCCTATCCGTGGTCCTGAAGCACAACCGTTATGATGAAAGTAACGATGCGGCAGTAATCACTACCTACGATCAAACCATGCACAACTACTATCAGAGCCGCTCCGGTCAACGTAAAGACAGTCGCTGGACACAAGAAATCGCCGGACTAACCAGCAAGGAGGCACGCCCTCATATGCACGAATTCCTGATCCGGCGCGGCATGAATCAACGCTAATGGCGGAGTCTGTCTACAAAAGTCCGAATTAAAGCTGCGCGATAACGTGGTAACGGGATCGCGCCAAGCCGTCCCAAACGGTAGACTTTTAACCCACCAAGGGCGTTCCACAAGCACCGCAAAAATGATCCTCTTGATCCGCACGCTGGCCGCACTGATGACAAAAAAGAGCCTTCACCACAGACATTGACAAAGCCGGATCATTACCGGCAATCGAGCTCTGCAATCCGGACGCCAAACTCAATGGCGGAGTGGAATTATTTCCCATTGCGCTATTTATTTGACCAATTTGCGCTGCGCGCTGCATATCAATTGTGGACTGCGGCGTAACCAGTGTCGTCCTTTCTTGTCCAAAACCGCGAAGCTCTTGGGCCATATTCTGGGCGTACTCTATCAGTCCCCGCATGGCAAGGATTTGCCGTGATCCAGTCCGTTCAAATAATACGGTATCAATTTCTGATGCCCAAACTCGAAGAGTCATCGCTTCAATATTGATAATATCTTTTTCACTTTTCAGGCTGTCGGACAGCACTCTACCTATTTCAATGTGCGCGGACTCAAAGCTACCTTGCACTTGGACCCAGACGAGCGTTGAGCGAAAATCGTAGCGCCCCCAAAGCGCGTGTGCGCTCCGCATAGAATAGACTGCAGACACGCTCAGGCCAGCACCAAGCATCAACCAGGTAGAAAAATTCGCACCATTCATAAAGGCATGTGCCAAGCCAAACGCAGCAAAAGCCACACCACCCATCAACATGGCAAACCATGCGGATAACAAGGCTAGCCAGCGAAACTGCGGTAAAGAAAACGCATGCCCAACGCCCTCGGGCATAACCCGTTCACGAGGCATAGGTTGAGACTCTTCTACCAGTTCCAGTCTAAACTGTCCCTGACGACTATTCACTTCTGGCGAGTGGCGTAAATAGCGACGATTTGGAATAGCCTCCTGCCAACGATCCATCAACATGCGATCCACCTGTTCCATCAACTTTGCAGGATGTGCATTCATAGTGAATACTTCCGTCTTTTGCGCGGAGCCTACGGATTGCGGCGGTGGACCCATCTGGGCCGACAAGGAAATCAGACCTAAAATCATGGCCACAAATGAAGCTATCGCGGTTAAAAATAACGCACCGTTGATATGCAGCATGGGTAAGGCTGGCAGATCTGACTGAAATAACGCTAGAAAAACTGGACCGACTATGGCTACGACCACTAGGGAAACTAAAAATCCGATACTCAATTTAGCCTCATCCAGCGTGTTAGCTTCTGCAGCCAAATTACCTTTGACCATAGGTCTAAATATCACCCAAAAACCTAAGGCGAGGTAAAAAAGACCTAGCCAATTAGTAGTGTGAGCATTGGGTAAGATCAAGAGAGCCAAAGCCATACTCACAATATAGGCAGCCAGCGCTATGGCATTTTGTGCCAATAATCCTGCAATCGCACGTACTTTTTGGGGGGCAAAAATAAGATTCGGCATAAATCGGTATAACGGATTATGGCCTGGGTCTTGGAATGTTACTGCCCCATTTCTCAGCATTTCTCGTACTTCTTGTCCCTGAGTCGTTGTGCCGTCTTGACCCTCAGGAATTTCCGGGGCAAGACCTTTCGGTAATCCTCGACCCACAAAATAGTTGAGCTGACTGGCACCTCGCCAAAACCAGGCCATACCACCCAGAAGCATCGCAACAGCGACGATAAGCGCGCCGACAACACCTATGTTCAACTGATTATTTTGTAAATGGCTGCGAACAGAGAACAAGATAATCAGTCCGATTAGGAGCAATACACCTCCTGCTATATATAAAAATAGATTTTCTATTCGATAGGGATTTGGTAGATTGAGTTTTTGGCTTCGATCCGAAAATTCGTAACTCATTTTTAATCACCTAGCAGTTGTTTTAGCGGTCGTTTTTGAACAAAAAAGCAAAGAAGCGAATATAACTCGCAGAAACCATAAGACGTTTATAGATTATGAAACGCTTACATATTCATTTTACCCACGATAAACGATACGTCCAGCCACCAAGGTATACAACACCTGACCGCGTAACTGCCACTGACCATAGGGAAGATTTTGGCCACGACTCCAAGAACGAGTTGGGTCTAGGGTAAAGTAGGTGTCTGGATTAAAAATACACATATCTGCAATAGCTCCGACCGCGAGCGAAGGCGCGGGTAACCCCATTACTTGGGCTGGACCTTGGGTCAGTAATCCCAGCACTGTCATCAAATCTAGGATATCTTCATCCACGAGACGCAAAGCCAAGGGCAACAGCCATTCCACGGCACTTATACCAAATGGCGCCTGCACGAAGGTCATGCCTTCGCGGTCTACTCCCCAAGGACAATGATCGCTGCTGATGGCCGAAATCGTGCCGCTGGCTAATGCCCTGCGTAAAGCATCGCGCTCGGCGATAGTACGCAGCGGCGGAAGCACTTTGGCATGATTATTAAAAAATCCAACATCCTGTTCACACAGCAGAAGATTATGAATACTGACACCACAGGTGACGGACTCCCCGCGTCGACGGGCTTCTGCCACCAGCGCCACCGCCGAGGCCGTACTCACCTGCGGAAAGTGCACCGCACAACCACTTAGGGCAGCGACCGTGATGTCCCGGTAAATACCGACCTGTTCAGCAGCCGCTGGCCGTCCCGGCAATCCCAGACGCAGACTCAAACCGCCTTCGTGCATCACTCCCTGCGCGGCCAGGTCTACATCTTCGGGATGCAGCCACACTGGACGACCAAGGTCTGCAGCATAGCTCAAAGCCAGGCGTAAAAGGGCTGCATCGGGCAGCGCCACCTTGGCCTGACTGAACAACAGAACCCCCGCATCGAGCATGGCCGCCATTTCGCTCAGCGCCTTCCCCTGAAGGGCCGTCGTCAAGGCTCCCGCGCAATGCACCCGGGCTAAACCCAGACGCGCAGCCAGTTGACGCTGTTCCTGAACCACCGCTGGCGTATCGGTTACGGGTTGCGTATCAGGGCGCAGCAAGACTTGGGTTATCCCGCCCGCCACGGCAGCACGCAATTCACTCGCCATATCTCCGTCTCGATCATGACCAGGACTGTGCGCATGGAAACTGGTTTCGATCAGGCCAGGGCAGGCAATCAGGCCCGTACCATCCAACTCTTCATCAGCAGGAAAATCCGCGATGCGTTCTTCCCGCAACACAATCCGTCCGTCGGCAATGGCCAGATCAGTGATCGCATCAAAGCCATCTCCGGGGTCCATCACCCGGACGTTGCGGATCAGTTTACGCATGCTCATCACCTCCACCCACCGCCCCCGCCAGCAAGGTCAGAACCGCCATTCTGATGGCCAGACCGTGCGACACTTGCTGCAAAATCACGGCTTGGGGACCATCGGCAACTTCTGATGCGATTTCAACACCACGGTTCATGGGGCCAGGGTGCAGCACCAAGGCGTCAGGCGCCGCCCACTGCAAGCGCGTCGGCGTCAGTCCAAAACGTCGATAAAACTCGTCCAAACTGGGCAGGCGATGGGACTCCATACGTTCCCGCTGCAAGCGCAACGCGCAAATAACGTCCACCCCCTGTAATCCCGCTTGCAGATCGTGATACACATGGACACCCAAGGCCGTAAGATCTTCTGGAACGAGGGTACGGGGACCAATCACCCGAATTTCTGGACAGCCGAGAATAGACAAGGCGTGAATCTGCGAACGTGCCACCCGCGAATGCAGCACGTCGCCAATGATAGCCACCACACGATTCTCTATAGGACCAGCCAATCGGCGAATCGTAAACACATCCAGCAGGGCCTGAGTAGGATGGGCATGTTGCCCATCCCCGGCATTGACGACCAGTGCGGATTCTCGCAGATGGCGAGCAATCAGATGAGCAGCTCCAGCGTCAGGATGACGAATCACGAAACCATCCACTTGCATGGCCATCAGATTATCGACGGTGTCAATCAACGACTCGCCTTTGCTGGCGCTGCTGGTACTGACCGCAATGTTGAGCACATCTGCCGACAACCGTTTAGCGGCAAGCTCAAAGGTGCTTCGCGTGCGTGTGCTGTTTTCAAAAAACAAGTTGACGATGGTACGACCGCGCAGCGTAGGGGTTTTCTTGACACTCCGGTTGGCGATACTGAGAAAGGACTCCGCCGTATCCAGAATCTGTAATAATTCCCGCTCTCGCAATCCTTCAATGCTGAGCAAATGCCGTAAGCGTCCTTGCGCATCGTATTGCAGATTTCCCTCGCCAAAACGAAAAGTGCTTGGACTCATGGCTGAGGCCCCCGAACCTCAAGTTCCAGACGTAATGGATCTGGCCCGCGCAGCTTTATGTGCTCACCCGCCGTTGCGTTCAAGCGCAGTGCAGCAATATCTGCGGCTATCGGCAGCTCATGGCCACCCCGATCCACCAAGACGGCGAGAATAATCCTAGCGGGACGCCCATAGTCAAATATTTCGTTCATGGCCGCACGAATAGTGCGTCCGGTATACAGCACATCGTCTACCAGAATAATATCTCGACCATCGACATCAAAGGGAATTGCTGAAGCGCGCACTTCAGGATGCAGGCCAATCTGACTGAAATCATCTCGATAAAATGAAATGTCGACCTGTCCCAGTGGTTGCTGTAAGCCTAAGGCACCATGCAGAGCGCGGGCTAACCACACGCCTCCGGTGAAAATACCAATCATTCCTGCCTGTTCTGGGTCCACATGCGGCCGCAAATCACGAGCCATCCCTCCCAACAATGCGGTTACATCCCAGTCAGCACTCATGCCCACCTCCAGCATTCTGAAAAGTCAGGAGAATTTCGCAAGCGGCGGCCTGATCCAAAAGACGTCCGCGCTTTTTATGGGAAAACTCCCGCTCCCTCAGCACCGATTCTCCCGCGTGACTACTCAAACGCTCATCTACCCAATACTGCGGCAGGGGAAAGCGGCGCTGTAGGCTTTGCGCAAAATTACGGACCCGACTCACCATCAGCCCCTCACTACCATCCATATGCAGCGGTAATCCCAGCACCAAAGCTCGGGGTTGCCACTCATTGAGGAGGCGTGCGAAGCCCTCCCAATCAGGACCGCCTTCTCCATTCCGCAATGTCGTGACCCCTTGAGGGGCGAATCCCGACTCACCCAGCACGGCAATACCAATGCGCCGTTCACCATAATCAATACCCAGAAAGGGGCCGGCGCCCTCAGGCATGTCCCGCTGCACCGCTGAGCAGACGCATATCTACGCCGATGGTCTTGGCTGCGGCCTGCCAGCGTTCACTGGCGGGCAACTCAAAAATCACCGACAAATCCAGTGGCCCATGCAACCAAGCATTATCCTTGAGTTCCTCTTCGAGTTGCTCGGCTCCCCATCCCGCATAACCCAGCGTCAGCAGATAGCGTTGCGGTTCTTCATGCTGTGCAATAGCTTGAAGAATGTCTGGCGAGCTGGTCAGCGCCAGTTCGTCGTTGATTTCGAGGCTGGAGAGCCAATCTCCCCGAGGGCTATGCAGAATAAAACCGTGCTGCGGTTGAACGGGTCCGCCCCAAAAAACGGGGCGATGAATCATTTCTTCGGAGGGCTGGATGTCCACCGCCTTGAGGGCATCCGACATATTGATGTCGACCAGACGGTTAATCACCACCCCCATAGCCCCTTCTTCACTGTGCTCACAAATCACAATGACGGTCCGATCGAAAATTCCGTCATGCAGGGCGGGCATGGCAATGAGCAGATGATTTTTAAGAGATGGAAAAGTCATGCGCTTATAGTACGTGTTTTCTGATGAAAACGGCAGGGCTCAGCCATGCAATAACCGTAGCGATCACTTACTGTCCACGCTCCAGACGCTGCCAGAGCCGTTCTGCGGCATCTATCCCAAAAAACCGGCGGATTTCCCGCGCCCCCGTAGGACTCGTTACATTGATTTCCGTTACATAACCGCCGATGACATCCAGACCCACAAAAAGTAGGCCGGCGGCTCGCAAAGCCGGACCAATAGCGGCGCAGATTTCTTGGTCGCGAGCAGTGAGATCAGCAGCCACCGCCGTCGCTCCCGCAACCAGATTCCCCCGAAAGTCGCTCGCCGAAGGTACTCTTAACATAGCGCCCGGAACGGCCTCACCATCCACCAGCAGGATACGCTTGTCACCTTCGCGGATCGCCTCCAGATAACGTTGCGCCATGACATAATGTTGCCCCCAACCGGTGACGGTTTCGAGGATGCTACCCACGTTACGATCTTGCTGGTGTAAATAAAAAACCCCTTCGCCCCCCCGAGCGGAAAGGGGCTTCACGACAATCTCGCCATGCTCTGCCAGAAAAGCCCGTAAATCGCCAAGATCGCGGCTCACCAACAAGGGTGGCAAAAACTCGGGGAAATGCAGGGCATACAGTTTTTCATTCGCGTTGCGCAGGCTGGTCGGGTCATTCACTACCCAAGTTCCAGCATGTTCCAGCAAATAGCAGGCGGTTAAGTATTCCAGATCCACGGGAGGATCTTTGCGCATCAGGACAACGTCCATTTCGGCAAGCGGACGTTCTTCTACGCCACCCAGAGTCACATAATCTACCGCTTCGTCGCGCACTGTCACCGCACGCAGTCGCCCCCAGGCCTTGCCATCGCGCAAAAACAAATCCGGCAGCGTAAATACCCAGCACGCATGACCTCGGCTCTGGGCCGCGAGCAACATGGCAAAAGTCGTGTCCTTGGTGGGCTTAATTCCAGCAATGGGGTCCATGAGAATGGCGGCTTGCAATCCACTCATAGGTTGACTCCCAAGGTATCCTGCTGACGCCAGTCAGCCATTTCTCGAGCAGCGGCCACCAAGGTCAGGCGCGCAATCACACCATACGCGTAGTAACGATTGATCGGCGCATCGGGAGGCGATTTTCGGCACGGCACCACACAGGGCTGACCAAAGGCCATCGGCTCAAAGTGTGCGCCCGGAGCATTGAGATTCTCGTCGTGCCCGCGCTCCGTATGCACCCGGTAAAATCCCCCCAGCACCTGCTGACCTACCATATACACCACCGGTTCAGCCACCGCACCCTGCGCCGTCTGTTCGAAGGTATACACGCCCTCCTGAATAAATACATCGCTGACCGGCAGCCCCTCCTTGCTCTTGGCCATGCGCGTGCGCTCCTTGCGATTCAGATCCATGAACTCCGCGCCCGAATAAGCCGTCATGATACCCATACCATAGGTACCCGCATCGGCTTTGACGATGACGAAAGGACGCTGGGTTATTCCATAATGGGCGTAACGCTCACGCGTCAGTTCCAGCACTGCATCCACGTTGGAGACTAGGCATTCCCGTCCTTCGGAGCGCATGAAGTCAATCCCCTGACAGCGCCGGAAAAAAGGATCAATCAACCACGGATCAATATCAATAACTTCAGCCAGTTCACGGGCGACTGCGCGATAATGGGTAAAATGCTGGGATTTGCGACGATTACGCCATCCCGCCGCCAACGGCGGAGACAGAGGCTGCTCCAGATTTTCGAGAATTTCCGGAACCCCGCCCGACAAATCGTTATTGAGCAAAATCAGTTGCGGATCAAAGTTGGCGGTCATTAGACGCCTGCCTTGTCGCTGCAGAGGCTCCAGCAACAGTGGGTTCCCCGAAGGCAGATCAAAAGCGGTACGCTCTTCTAGAACCAGTGATCCTACCCGAACCTCCAGTCCCGACATCTCCAGCAACTCTCGCAGCCGCGCCACATTCTCCAGATAAAACAGGTTCCGCGTATGGCTCTCGGGAACCAACAATATCCGCTCCAGACCGGGATAATACTGATTGAGATAATGCTGAATCGCCGACACGTAGAGCGAAGAAAATTCAGGATTCAGATTATTGAAGCCCGCTGAAAACAGATTAGTATCCACCGGCGCCAGCTTGAATCCAGAATTCCGCAAATCCACCGACGCATAAAAAGGAGAGGGCGTTTGTTGGAACTGCCCCCGAAACCAACGCTCAATGGCCGACTGGCCGGCAATCAAATGGCGCTCAATATCCAACAAAGCCTCGGTACGATCCGTAGCGAGGCGGGGTATTTCCTGTAAAACTTCGGTCATACGGTTTCCTGTTTCCTGTTTTCGAGCGCCGTATAGGGTCGCAACGCAGCACCGTTGTAAACTTGGGTTGGCCGGAAAATGCGATTGTCCGCCAACTGCTCTCGCCAATGCGCCAACCACCCTGCCGAACGCGCCATAGCAAATATGGGCGTGAATAAGTCGGTCTTAATACCCATTTCGTGATAAAGCACGCCCGAGTAAAAATCGACGTTAGCGTGGATTCCTTTGGGACCCAGCCGCTCAGTGGCCTGCTTTTCGACTTCCATGGCAATTTCGAAGAGCTGGCTGTGACGCAGATTGCCATGGCTGGCTAAATTTTCCATCATCTCTTTGAGAATAGCCGCGCGCGGATCCCGAGTTTTATATACGCGATGTCCGAAACCCCAGATTTTATCCTTCTTGGCCATTTTATCATCCAAGTAGGCACCGACCTTCTGGACTTTCCCGATTTCTTCGAGCATTTCAACCACTTTTTGGTTGGCACCACCGTGCAACGGGCCAGCCAGAGTGCCGATAGCACTGCCGATAACATGGTAGGGATTCGTCAGTGTCGAGCCGGTCACCAGAACCGAAAAGGTACTCGCATTGATGGTGTGTTCCGCATGTAGAATCAGACAGGAATCGAGAATTTTAGCCAGCGCCGGATCGGGTTCCCGACCAGAGATCATATAAAGAAAATTGGCGGCATGATTGAGATCCGTGCGCGGCATAATGGGATCGTTCCCAAAACGCATCTGCTCCCACATGGCAACAATAGTGGGCATGCGCGCGATAATCCGCATAGCCATGGCATCCAGATGGGGCGTATTCTCCCGTTCCGCATCCGAAAGCTCCTGCTGCGGATAAAACATGCCTAAACTCGCCACCGCGCAATGCAGCATGTCCATAGGATGCCCGGTAACCGGCATGAATTTCATGATTTCCCGGACATTGTATTTGACCTGACGATGCGTGCGCATTCCCTGATCAAAGGCTTCGAGATCCGCTGCGCAGGGTAAGGTACCGTCGAGCAGCAGCAGCGCCACTTCTTCGAAGCGGCTATGTGCCACCAGATCATCAATGGCATACCCACGATAACTCAACAAACCTGCAGCACCGTCAATATGGGAGATGCTGGAGTGCGTGGCCGCAACACCTTCTAGGCCGGGAGCAACGTTCTTATCTGCCATGCCGAACTCCTTCTATCTTCTGGTGATTTTAAAACGGCCCCAAAAGCCGATAACCGACACACAAGGCGATGGAAAACCCTTGCCGTCATCATAACCCGCTCGAAAAATAAAAGGGAGGCCATCAGCCTCCCCTGAGGGAATCCTTCTACGTCCGAACAATCAGGCCGAGAAAGAAGATCCGCAACCGCAAGTGGTGGTGGCATTGGGATTCTTGATCACAAACTGCGCACCCTCCAAGCCTTCACTATAATCAATTTCGGCACCCACCAAATACTGATAACTCATTGGATCAATGAGTAGGCTGACACCAAACTGCTGCACCTCGGTATCGCCTTCGTTCATATTTTCGTCAAAGGTAAAGCCGTACTGAAAACCAGAACAACCACCACCGGTCACGAAAACACGCAGCTTCAAGTCTTCGGAACCTTCCTCTTCAATAAGGGACGCAATCTTGTCCGCCGCATTCTGGGTCAGCGTCATTACGGGAGGGATAGAATCCAGATTCGTCATTGTTTCAGTTGCTGTGCTCATTGTGTATAGCTCCATGCGCCTGAGCGCGCTGTTCAGTGGATACCCGACCATTTTGCTCGCTTTTTGCCCGCATCGTCAAGCAAGGCCTGCGCATCAGTCCCCAGTCGATTGTCGCGGCGTGTATTGCACGGCAGCAATACGCGTCGCCACCAGCACTGCCAATAAAGCGGCCGTCGCCAGTAAATCTAGGGGGCCCATCCGATGCGCATAAAGGCCGATGAACAGTTCTCGCAAAACAAATACGATGGCCACTTCCGACAAAACACGCAGCCTGATTCGATGAAACTCCAGATAATCCGTGAAGGTACGGAACAATTCGATCAGCACGAAGACCGACAGCACATCCGCCACCAGACTCTGGATGGCTTCTTCTTGGCGAAAAGCCATTATGGTGTCATAAACATCCCAGACTAACCCCACTACAGAGGCTAATAGTGTGATCAGCATAATAAAAATGAGCGCAATGACGATCAGATCAAGAATTTTTTCGTAAAAACGCAAGATCCGACTACGCACCCCACTAATAGCCGCCGCTGGGAGCAATTCTTCTTGGTTACGCTCCACTAAAATCAGCTCGCCGCTTTGGCTGAGCGCCGCAAACGCGATAACAGACGCCGCGCCATCTCTCCAAAGAGTTCCGTCTGGGTCGGATGGGGATGGATCGCTTCACCTACCTGTCCCAAAGTCAGCCCAGCACTGACCATCATGACCGCTTCACCCACCAACAAGTCGGCATGATCCGCCAAGAAATGTACCCCGACAATACGGTGGCTGACTTTGTCCGCGACCATCTTGATCAGGCCATCCGTCTCACCCGTCATCATCGCCTTAGCGTCAATACTCATGGGCACCTTGACCTCGGCAGCGTCGATTCCAGCCGCTTTAGCCTGCTCTACCGATAACCCGACAAAAGCACACTGGGGACGAGTAAACGTCACCCCACTATCCTTGGCCGCATCATACTGCGCTGCGTGACCCAACAAATTAGCTGCAGCCACGCGTCCCTGTTGTCCCGCCGTGTGCGCCAGCATGTAGCCGCCCACCACGTCACCCACCGCATAAATATGCGGCACGCTACTCCGACCTGTTTCATCTACCGCAATCGCACCGCGTTCCGCCAAGGTCACCCCAGCCGCACCAAGATTCAGCGCACTGGTATCTGGACGTTTACCGGTGGCCACTAACAGCAGATCACAGGCATAGGTTACCGATTCTTCACCATGCTGATAGCGCAGTTCGAGCGCACCGGGTTCACCGCTAATTTGCTCAACTTTTACACTGGTGAGCACCTGCAAACGTGGGCTGTTGTGCGCCAAAGCCTTCATCAACTGTTCGGCCACTTCTTTTTCCATTTCGGCGACGGGTCGCGGCAAGGCTTCCAGCACGCGCACTTCGGCACCAAAGTCATGGAACATCTGCGCCATTTCCATCCCGATGGCACCCGCTCCGATCACACAAAGACGCTGGGGCGGCTGGGCCAGATTCCAGACCGTATCTGAAGTCACCGCCGCACCGCTTTTGAGCGCCTCCTGAATGCCCGGAATAGGCGGCACAAAGGCGGGGGCACCAGTAGCGATGACGCAAGCGCCAAAGGTCAAAGACCGAGCATCCTTACCCGTTATTTCGACACCATGATCACTGGTGAAGCGAGCAAAGCCTTCCAGCACCTGAATTTTCATGCCCTGATCGGTTTTCAGAGCCATCTCTCCACGTGTTTGTAAAATACCGCGCCGGTGTTTCTCTAACTGCGACCAATCCAACTGTGGGGTTCCCAAACTGAGGCCCATAGCGGCATCGTGCTCCCGATCCCGAATCCGGTCGGCTGCTGCCCGCCAAGCCTTGGAGGGAATGCAGCCGCGCCACAAACATTCACCGCCAGGGAGCGGTGCATTGTTCACCATAGCCACCTTGATACCGTTCTCGACCAGCTCCCGCGCACAATCCTCACCACCAGGGCCAGCGCCAATCACCAGCACGGGAACATCATAGTCCCCTTCAGGAATCGCTGGGCCAGCCGCGCCCAACCAACTCTCCGGATGTTCGATCGCTTTTTTGAGATCTTTGAGAAAAGTCGCTGCTTCAGCGCCATTCACGACCCGATGATCGGCCGTGATGGTAATAGGCATCCCTTCCGGTCCTTTTCCAGCAATCGCAATAATTGCCGCCGTACCTGGTGTAACAATCGCATCAAACTGGGTAATACCGTACATTCCCATATTGGAAATAGTGAAGGTCGGATGCGTATATTCGGGTGGACTGAGGCGGCGTTTCCGCGCTTTTTCCACCAGCGGCGTCCACTGCGCCTGCAACTGCTCCAGATCATTACCTTCCACCGCGCGCAGCACCGGCACCACCAGTCCGCCATCGTCGGTAGTCGCGGCGATACCAATATCGTGTTGACTACGCTCAACAATTTTATCCGTCGGTTGATAAGCCGCGTTCACCAGCGGGTGTTTCAGCAAAGCCTGGGACGTTGCCTTGGCAATCGCTACAGTCAACGAGACCTTATGCGCTTTGGCGGCGCGCATGAGGGCTTCTGGCCTGACCTGCACGGTAACATGAAAAACCGGAATGCTCAGAGAAGCGACCATGGCCTGGCTGATCGCCTTTTCAATGGCACTCATGGGTCGACCCGTTCCGGGAACGGGTGGCTCCGCCATCCTTACCGCAGGATGAGATGTTGCCGGTTGCACACTCGCCGCCAGCACATCCGCCGCAATAATGACACCCGCTGGACCGCTGCCACGCAACTGGTTGAGATCAACGCCCTGCTGCCCCGCAAGCTGCCGGGCAAAGGGGCTAGCCGCACCCTGCTCGGGGCGCGGCGCCGGAGCCATACCCACCCCCCCCTTGAGCGGCGGCTGAACCACTGCCGTAGGCGTAATCTTGTCCGCTAAAACGGGAGCAGACGCGACTGCTGCCGCCACAGCTTGTGGAGCGGGCGCAACACTCTCGCGGCGGACCTGCTCCGGTGTTTCTACCAACCAAGCGATGGGAACACCTACCGGCACCACCGCATCCACCGCCAGTAATGGCCCGGAGAGATAGCCCTCGCGAAAAATTTCCACATCCATGATGGCCTTATCGGTCTCGATGGTGGCGACCACATCGCCGCGCTGGATTTTGTCGCCCAGCGCCTTTTCCCAAGAAACCAAAACGCCTTCGGTCATCGTGTCGGTCAGTTGCGGCATTTTCACCGCATAACCTGCGGGAACCGCTTGCTCTGCAGCGGCCCCCGTCGCAACCGCAGACGCAGAGCCTTCTTCTTTAACAGGCAAAGCACTGGCAGCCACTTCCACCGCTTCTTCGGGGGTTTCCGTCAGATAGGCCATGGTGCTGCCTACTGGCAGCACACTATCTACCGCCACCAACGGTCCGGCCAGATAACCGGAACGGAATACCTCCACATCCATGATGGCCTTGTCGGTCTCAATGGTGGCGACGACATCGCCACGTTCAACCCGGGCACCAACGGATTTTTCCCAAGAAACAACCACGCCTTCCGTCATGGTATCGGTCAGTTGTGGCATTTTGATGACGTAAGGTTCGGCCATGGTTCACCATAATTGAGTCAAACTGAGAATGAGTCAGAACTGCACACCCGCCATGAATGACGCGCAGCAGTTCGCACAAGAAGTTGTGTTCGACCTCAACGGCCAAACATTTTCTTTACCGCCGCGACCACATCACCAGCATTGGGAATCGCGGCTTTTTCGAGACGGTGATTATAAGGAATCGGAATATCTAGGGCATGCACCCGCACCGGTGCGGCATCCAGTTCGAAGAAGCATTCTTCGTTCAGGATAGCGATCACTTCGGAACCGACACCGACTGGGGCTTCGTCTTCTTCCACGACAACGGCATGATGGGTTTTACGCACGCTGGCCACAATTCCTGCCCGGTCGAGGGGTTTGAGCGCGCGCAGATCAACGACCTCGGCTTCAATACCATAATCCTTGGCCAGCTTCTGCGCCGCATCCAGCGCCCAATGCACACTGATATTATACGCAAAAATCGTGACGTCCTTACCCTGACGCATAATTTCCACGCCTTCCAGAGGCGTAAAAAACTCCTCGTCTGGAACTTCGCCCTTGAGGTTATACATGCTCTCGTGTTCGATAATCACCACGGGATCATCACAGCGCACGGCACTTTTCAGCAGTCCGTAGGCATCTCTAGGCGTAGCCGGCGTCACCACCCGCAGGCCGGAAATACCCATAAACACCTTTTCCATGCGCGCTGAATGTTGTGCACCCAACTGATGCGCAGTACCACCAGGCACCCGCATCACGAAAGGACAACGAATCCGTCCACCCGACATATAATGAATTTTCGCCGCGTTGTTCATAAGTTGGTCCATCGCCAACCACGCGAAATTAACACTCATGATTTCGACAATAGGACGTGCACCGACCATCGCGGCCCCGACCCCAATGCCGGTATAACTATTTTCCGAAATCGGCGTATCAATCACCCGCTGCTCACCATATTTAGCAAACAAGCCGGAGGTAGCTTTGTAGGTACCACCCGCAACCCCAATATCCTCACCCATGGCAAACACCAGAGGGTCACGCGCCATTTCTTCATCGTGGGCACGCAAAATACCCTGCCAATACATCATTTCAGCCATGGGTGCTGCCTCCTTCGGTATAGACATAACGTGCCACGTCTTCGACGCGCGGCTCCGGACACTCGCGGGCATAACGAACGATTTCGTTTTCTATCTCATCCTGAATAGCCTTGTCCATAGCGTGGAACTCGTCTTCACTCACCACGCCTAGTTCAACCAGACGGCGCTTATAAATACCAATGGGATCGCGTTGCGCCCATTCTTCCACCTCTTCCTTGCTGCGGTAGGCACCCGAGTCGGACATAGAATGTCCCCGCAAACGATAGGTCATGAGTTCGAGAAAATACGGCTTGCGCTGCTCACGAACATAATTCACGGCCTTTTCGGCATGCGCCATGACCACGTCAATATCCTGACCGTCACATTGCGCGGCTTCAATTCTGTATGGCGCCACCCGCTTGTATTGATTAATTTCTACCGTCGAACGCTCAATGGCCGTGCCAATACCATAAAGATTATTTTCGCAGATGAACAATACCGGCAGGTTCCAAAGACTCGACATATTCATCGTCTCATGGAAGGTACCCTGATTATTGGCTCCATCACCCAGAAAGCAGATGGAGATTTCATGACTGCCGCGCAGCTGGATCGCTTTGGCAAAACCTGCTGCTAAAGGGAAAGGACCGCCCACCAAGGCATATCCGCCCATGAAGCGCACATCCGGGTCAAACAAGTGCATGGAACCACCCCGACCCTTGGAGCATCCGGCTTCTTTGCCAAAAAGCTCGGCCATCAACGCCTTGGGGTCCATGCCCGACTTCAGCGCATGAATATGGTCGCGATAGCCCGTCACCACATAGTCAGACCCCGCTTGGGCCTTTTCTAACACCCCGATGGCACAGGCTTCTTCACCTGGGTACAGATGTAAAAAGCCGCCGATCTGACGTTCGTGGTAAGCCTCCGCACAGCGCTCTTCAAAGCGGCGGGCAAAAAGCATTTCTCGCAACAGGCGTTTTTGGTCCGTAGCGTCCATGGTTCTCCCAGATGAAATAATAGATCGCATCGACAGATACGGTCAGAGTGAAAGTCAAAGTCTTGGGAATGATGGCCTAGGCTGCAGCAAAGCGTCAAGAGCATCGGGCTAAAAGATACGGAAACAACCGTTATTTAACCGATTACGCCGCATCATCCAGAGAGCTTTCGATCCTCAGTAAACATAAAAAAGGGCGGGAGGGCCGCCCATGAGTCTTGCTAGAGGAGGGTACTCAGTCACCACAAATACCGAAGAGATACTAGCAAAATGAATGCCAACAAAAACTCCAGCAAAAACGGACCAATCCACAAAACAACAGGGCGCACCCGCACCAAAAGCGGGCAATAAATTGCACCAACGGCGGATTTTTCCCCCAATCAGCGCAAAACGAGGCCACAAAAAACCCGCTCTCAGAACCGAGGGCGGGTGCAACACGTTTCCGCTATTGGACCGTAGATTTAACCATAATACTCGAATTGATCTCCACGCGTTGATTGGCAAAACGGCCAGCAGGCGTTGTATTCGTCGCTATCGGGTCTTCATAGGAATGCCCGGTAGCCGTTAAACGGCTGGCCGCCACTCCCCGCTTTTCGAGGTAACCGGCAACACTCTTCGCCCGCGCCTCAGAAAGCTTATAATTGTAAGCATAGCTTCCGGTTTTACTGCAGTAGCCATTCACATGCAAGGTCGCATCGGGGTGCATTTTGGCAAAGCCCGCGACCTTGTCCAGCACACCAATATCGGTTCCCATCAACTGCGCCGAACCCGTCTTGAAATTGATGCCCGTAATGGTAATGGGTTTACTCGTCAACACCGTCCGCTCCACCGGTGCAATCGGCGCTGGTGGAGGCGGGGTGGGTGCAGAAACCACGGGTGCGACCGGTGCAGGGCCTGGTGTGCAAGGGGTCACTTCATAGAGTCCACAACCTGAAACGGCTATCACGCCGCCCAATGCCAGCAGCTTGATCAGTTGCGCAGAATGTTTCATATAATCGTTCTCCTGAATCCTGATAAATTGGGATGGGGCTCAGTCGTGACAAAGCCCCAAAAACATTTTTGGTAAAATTGCTTACATCAGAACATGAAGCCGGTTTCGACCATGCCACGCAATTGGTTAGTATTGCTCCCCGTCTCGCCCGCAAAACCCAGACCCGCAGGCGCTGATGCGGTCACATAAGAAAGTTCGGCACGGGCGAAGAATCCACCGTCCTGATAAGTTGGTGTCAGTGTAATGGACCAGGCGTGAGAATCGGCGGGCAGACCGGTAAGCGTTGAGGCGATGCTTCCACTATTTAAGCCTTCCCCTGGCTTACCTGTTACAGCGAGATACTCCGCGCGGGCTCCCAAAGAAATATGGTTCGTAAAGCTATAGTCGGCCAACAGCGAACCGCCATAGTTATTAAACTCATGCGTTACACCAAGTAACGGTGCCTTAGGTGTATGCATATATTGAAAATAAGGCTCTATCATCCAAGGACCTGAGCTGTACTCATACTCCACACCGTAAATTTGACTCTCATTACCAATAGGGCTGTAAGCCACATCATTCGAAGTTTGGCGTGAGTCGCCTAAGGGACCTTGAGCATAGACACTCAGCGTATTCGAACCGTTGATCGCATAGCTGATTAAACCACTCATCACATTGTAGCGATTAGAGTAATAGCCATCGTTTAATGAAATTGATGCCGATATTGGACCAGCACTGCCATTAATTTGTACCCCTCGACTTACGATAGGCTCCATATCCCAGAGCAATCCCCGCTCAATGTTAATATTCTGATAAGTGAAACCACCTTCTGCACCAATCAAGGTAGGCAACTTACCAATCTCCACAGAATAATCAGAAGATGGTGCATATTTGAGATAGGCTACTGGAAGCGCCCCGAAATCGTTGATGTTCGTCGATGATGAGGGAATGGACTCCGCCAATGTAGGAAAACTATAAGCCCCTGCTTGGATATAGAATTGTAACGGCCCGCTTTCTTTCTGGATGATCACCATACCGTTGGTAATGTTGGCACCGACCCGTTTGGCACCCAAGGTCCCCGCGCCCCCCTGAGGATTATCCTGATAGAAGGCCATGCCGCTGGCGATGCCTTGCACATCCAGTTGTCCCAAGGGACCGGCACAAAAAGTTAGCGGATTGGGCAGAGCCAGAGAACTTGCCGAGGCTACTCCGGCTACCCCTAGCAAGGTTGCGGCGAGCACCGCACGGCATAAAAAATGAGAACTCGTTATAGCGTTGTGATGGGACATGACAGCTCCTTTAGGTTTGTATGAAAAAATCAACGACTGTTGTCTTTCAGCAAAAAGCATGCCCATTTTTATCAGCTAAAATAGAATATTTTTAGCCTTTATAATCATTATGTTAATTATTTTCATCCAGAAAACGACGGCAAATATCGCACCAAATTAATGCATCTAGCACTTATATAGTGCACCCCCTAACACCCACACAGCAAAAAACCCCGGCCACATCCAAGCACCGGGGGTTTTCGGGATTTCAAGAATTGCTGAGACTAATTCCCGTTCAGGGTTCTCTCAATATTCGGAAGTGCGGCACCAATGCCCGCGCCTACGGCACCGCCTACCGCCGCTCCTACCGCCGGATTACCAGCGGCCACCGCGCCTAAGACCGCGCCTCCGGCTGCACCAATGGCTCCGCCGCTCAAGGCACGCTGGCCAGTAGGACTCATATTGGCGCAACCACCCAATGCAAGTACGCACAGGGCCATACCCATCCACACACTTTTTCTCATAGACTTTTCTATGGTTACGGCATTCATGATCAAAAATCTCCTTCATCTATCTAGGCAACGATCCTCAAAACGATAAAGATCAATGCCGCCAACCCTCATGATCACCGTGGCGCCAACGCCCCGCCCAAGGCGGCGGCCCGCGATGCCCCCAAGGACGTGGCCCGTAAAAGCGGATCGGTGCTGGTTGCACATAATAGCCGGGCGCCAAAAAACGCGGCGGAGGCGGCGGTGCCGGGACATAGTATACGGGACGGGGCGGGGGCGCTGCGTAATATACGGGTGGAGGCGCATACTCGGGAGCAGCGTAATAGCCTGGCGAATTTCCCAAAAACACGCTCAACCCGGGAACAGCAACCCCAAGAGACAAATTACCATCTGCCCAGGCTGGGCTACTAACAGCCCCCAACAGCAAAGTCGCCACTGCAGCTCGCACCCAAGAACCGAAAGCGAGTCTCGAGGGTAGAACCATAAGATTCTCCTTAAAAAGTGGGTTTTTGTAACATCCGTTTGGACACGGCGAAACCATAGAAGTTTCTCTCGTTCGTCGCACCACAAAAGGAGATTAAGCAAAGATCATTCCAACTCTTAACCATTTGAATTTATGATAACCTCATTTCAGGATTGTAGCCAAAAGACTACAACCTCCACATCAAAAAAATGAGAATGCATTTTTTCAATGAGTTGCTTTGTCGCCAACCCTTTCAGACGTTCTCTCATCAAAAGAGGCATCATACAGCACCCAAAAATGTGTACGATACTTTTTCTGCGCCTTGGCTGCATACAAGGCCTGGTCCGCACGACGCATCAGCACCGCCGATTCTTGCTTATCCGTCGTCGATGGCATCAATGCTCTGCTGTTCAATGGAGTACTCCGGCTGAAAATAGGCCACCATACTTTCAGGAAAGCGCCACGAGACATCCCTACCAGAGTTGCTGACGCTCACTGGAGACGCAACAGGATGCTAGGGTTGAGCAGCCACCAAGCTATCCGTAAAAATTCCTTGAGTCCACCAGCCCAAACATCCTGATGCCGTATGATTCCGCCAACACTATGGCAGTAAAGCGATTTGTGTCAATCCCAGGTTTTCTGGCAGGGCAAACATCCGATTCATATTCTGGACAGCCTGACCGGCCGCACCTTTCACCAGATTGTCGATCACCGAAAGAACGACGATCTGTCCAGGCCTCGGTTGATGGACAGCGATCCGGCAAACGTTGGCGCCCCGCACGGAACGCGTTGCCGGATGCCCACCAAAGGGCAACACATCCACAAAGGGCTCATGGGCATAATGGTCCTTGAAAAGTGCCTGCAAGACTTCATCACTACAAGGCTGCGCCAAACGTCCGTACAAGGTGGCATGAATGCCACGAATCATCGGCATCAGATGCGGTGTGAACTGTAGCTCGATGGGGGTGTGACTAATTTCTGAGAGGATCGCCTCAATTTCCGGACGATGCCGATGACCGCTCACTCCGTAAGCGCTGACACTGTCGGCAGCTTCCGGCAGGATGAGATTGACCCGACCGGTTCGACCCGCGCCACTGACACCCGACTTGCAATCGGCAATCAGACCATCCGTATTCAGCAGCCCCGCCTTCAGCAGCGGTGCAAAACCCAGAATGACCGCCGTCGGGTAACAGCCGGGATTGGCCACCAGTCGAGCCTTGGCTACATTTTCCCGATAGTATTCCGGCAACCCATAACAGGCTTCACTTAACGCCTCAGGCGCCCGATGGGGCATTCCATACCATTGCGCAAAGATATCTGCATCCGTCAGCCGGAAATCGGCCCCGAGATCAATAACGCGCACGTTATTCGCCAGCAACTCAGGAACGCTATCCATAGCCACACCATGCGGCGTCGCAAAAAACACCACATCCAGATCTGCCAGTACGGAAGCAGACGGAGAGGTATAGTGCAGATCACAAATTCCCCGCAGGTTGGGAAAATGCGCATCGACGCGCTGACCGGCTTCGGCACGGGAGGTGATCACAACCAGCTCCACCTCGGGATGAGGGAGTAGCAGGCGCAACAATTCCACTCCGGTGTACCCTGTTCCCCCAACAATTCCGGCACGAATCATGAAATTTTCCCTTTTTTGTTCATCTTAAAACAGGAAAAGCCGCCCGAAGGCGGCTCCTTGTCCATCCAACACGCTGTAAATTAACGCTTGGAGAACTGGTGGCTCCGCCGGGCTTTATGCTTACCGACCTTTTTACGTTCCACTTCGCGGGCGTCGCGCGTCACGAAACCGGCACTGCGCAGGGGACGTCGCAAGGTCTCGTCATAAACCATAAGCGCGCGTGTGATACCATGGCGGATGGCTCCCGCCTGTCCACTGGCGCCACCACCACTGACATTGACCAAAATGTCGAACTGGCTACCATGTCCAGTGAGTTCCAAAGGCTGCATGACCACCATCCGCGAAGTCTCACGGCCAAAATACTCTTCAAGGCTACGCTTGTTGATAACGATTTTTCCCGAGCCCCGACGCAAATAAACGCGAGCCGTTGCGCTTTTACGCCGTCCAGTACCGTAATATTGTTCCATAATCGTCTTTGCCTTAAATATTTAGAGTTTGCGGCTGCTGGGCCGAATGGGGATGCTCAGAACCAGTATACACTTTAAGCTTGCGGTACATGGCACGACCTAGAGGGTTTTTAGGAAGCATTCCTTTGACAGCGATTTCAATGATCCGCTCAGGATGCGTTTCCATCATTTTTTCATAGGATGCACTCTTCAGGTTACCCACATAGCCGGTATGATGGTAGTACATCTTGTCTTTGGCTTTGTTGCCGGTAACGACAATCTTGTCCGCGTTAATGACAATGATATGGTCACCAATATCCGCATGGGGGGTGTATTCGGGCTTATGCTTACCGCGCAGGCGCTTGGCCAGCTCCACAGAAAGACGGCCCAGCACTTTATCGGTCGCATCAACTACGAACCAGTCTCCTTGGACTTCATGAGACTTGGCAGAATAGGTCTTCATCACAAAACTCCGGCTTCGGGTTTTTCACTGAGGGGCGAGAGATTATCGACGAAACGGCCGCTTGTCAAGGCATACGCAGCTTTTCTACTCACCACGCACACCGCAGCCGTCAACCCATGCCGTAGGGGGCGAGTAGCCACCCAAAAAGCAGAATCAATATCCCCAAAGCGGCAAATATCTCCCAGCTCCGGCGCTGCAACAAACGGTCAGGATTACTTAATACTGCGGGTTTCCAGAGTGCGCTCAGATAATAGGCAAAAGAGAAGGCGCTACCGAGGGCGATGAGGATGGCCAGCCAGAGCAGATGACTATGTATATCCGCAATGATCACCAGCAATTTAGCAAAAAATCCAATACTAGGCGGCATACCGGCCAAAGAAAGCAGGGTTAAACTCAACAATCCGGCAAGTACCGGCTGCCGCTCGCGCAGTACGGCCCAGGGAACGGCAATACTGTTCTCGGGGAGGCTCGCAAGACCCATAAACGTTCCAACATTCATCAGCCCGTAGACCAGCGCATACAAACTGGCGGCGACCACACCCAAAGGTCCGGCCGCTAACGCTGCCAGAAAATACCCCGCATGGGCAATGGCAGAGTAACCCAGCATCCGTCGCAGATGCCCAGCACGGTAGGCGAGGATATTCCCGACAACAATACTCACTCCCGCAATCACCGCTACCGGCAATTGTAATTTTGGCGTTGCCGCCACCAGCGTAATCAGCGCACCCATCACCGCCACTTTGCCAATTCCACTCAGAAAAATCAGCAGAGGAGCCGGTGCGCCTTGATAAATATCTGCTACCCAAGCATGAAAAGGGGCCGCCGCAATTTCAAAACTCAAGGCGGCGAGTAAAGCCAGAACACCCATCAATCCGAATAAATTATCAGCCATGCTCGTTATGGGTGGAATCACCGCTAGACTGCCATCACCGAGGTAAATGAGCGCGATCCCTACGGCGAACTGGGCGGATGCAAGCCCCGCCAGCAATGCGTACTTGAAAGCGGCTTCCAGCGCAGCCCGGCCACTGCTAGGCCAGGCCAGCAAGGCAAAAAAGGGCAATACCTGCAATTCGAGGCCGACAAAAAGTAACAGCAAATTTTGGGCGCTCACGAGTATCAAGCTACCGGTGAGCATGGTCAGCAACAGCCCAACCATGCTGCCCGTCATTTTTTGAGAAAGCGGATGCCGTGCCACGAAAAAAAGACCCGCCGCAACGGCCAAGCCCAGATAAATCCCCAGCAAAGTTGCGCTACTATCCCAGTAGAGATCAGCGCCAAGCGCCAAGCGTTCCATAAAAATGCTTACTGCGGCGACAATACTGACTGCACCACCCCACCAGGGCATAAATCTTCCAACCCGCAGCGCATCGGCCACGAAAGCCACGAGCGCCGCGCCCGCGACCAGAAGCAACGGCAACAGTGTCGGATTATATCCCATGTCCACCACCACTCATGACATCAAGACTATGCACCGAAAGCAATATACCGAGATGGGAGAGGATCATCTGCGGGTCTAATCCCAGCCATAAGGTCAGCAAGCCCAAGGCCCAGAACAGCAGCCATTCGCCTGCAGACAGATCGGCCAGATTGTCTGGCAGTGTGCTGTTGAGTGGACCCAGCATGATCCGTTCGTAAATCCGCAAAAAATAGATCACGCCCGCCAGAATCCCCAAAGTCGCTAGAGCAGCCGCCCAAGGAAGTACCTGAAAAGCACCAGCGAGGCTCAGAAACTCGCCCGGAAAGTTAGCCAAGCCTGGCAGGCCCATCCCCGCCAAAAAGAAAAACAGCATCCAAGCCCCTAGACGCGGAGTACGCCGAAACAAACCGCCCAGACCGGTCCACGCCCCAGTGAGTCCGCGATTTTCCATGACACTGACCACACCAAATAATCCGGCGGATACTAGGCCATGGGCAATCAGCAGAAACACGCTGCCATGGATGGCCTGAGTTTGCAGGGCAAAAAGCCCGAGTGCGACGAGATTCATATGACTGACGCTAGCCCAGCCCGCAAAATAACGGAGATTTTCTGCGTTGAGGGCAAGAAAAGCACCATAGAGAGTACCAATAGCCCCCAGGATAATCCCCGCTGGCGCAAACTGCTGCGCTGCATGAGGAAGCATCGGGATGGCAAAGTGGATCAAACCGTAAGCACCAGCGGTCACCGCCGCACCAGAAAGGAATACGCTCCCAGCCGGGGCCGCATTGCCATACGCAGAACCTGCCCAAGAGTGCAAAGGAAAGAGGGGCATTTTAACGGCAAGCCCGGCGACCATCCCCAAAAAAGCCCAGATCCCTACCACGTTAGAAATCCGGGTATCGGCAAGATTCAGGATAGAAAAATCGTAATGACCCGTCTGCGCACCATGGAGGACATACACAACCACCAACGCCACCAGAAAAAGTAACGATCCCACAAATGTGTAAAGAAGGAACTGTAACGCGGCAGCGCGGCTCCGGTGTCCACTGCGGAGAATCAAAAATGCGCCCGCCAGTGCCAGGATTTCATAAAAAATATAAAACATCAGCACGTTCTGGGCGAAAAATATACCGAATAAAGCACCCGACATTACCAAAATCGATATAGCCAAGGACCGGAATTCCTCAAGTCGCCAAGCAAAAATCAAGCTGACGGGTATGAGCAGCGCGCAGAGCACCGCCAGCGTACTGCCCAAGGGACCGTCATGCAGCGTCCAAAGATGGCCCAAGTAGGGGATGAAAAGCGCATGCACCGTGGCACCGCTGGTGTCTGGCGCAAACCGTAAAATCAGCGCCAGCAAAACTTCGAGCAATGCCATCGCCATGGCAAAATGGTGCCCACCCCGTTTGCGACTGGCGAGCCATAGCGCCGCACCCCAGGGCAGGAGGATGAGCAAAGTGGCGGCGATCACAACCAACCCCAGGCGATTATCAGTAACACGAGCATGCCGAGAATCATCCCGCTGGCATATCGGCTGAGCAGCCCATTTTCGCCGCTTTCCAAGACGTTACCACTCACCGCAAAGCCATCCCGCAAGCCCCCCAAGAACGCGAGGCGGAAACCCCACTGCTCAATGCCATGATCCAAGATCCGCGCCAGCGCATACCAAAGAGGCGGGAAAATCCGCAGAAAAAGATGATCAAAAAACCAAGCATTGAACAAAAAGGCAACGCGGCTGAAACCCTGCCCTTTCCGCTCCCACTGCGCCGCTTTGTAGGCAATGCCGATGCCGAGCAGGGTGGCCAACGAGCCCGCAATTTGCAGAAAAATATTGATACCGCCTGTCGGCAAGGGGGGCATGCCCAGCTCCGGGGCTAGCCACGGCAACCAAATTTTCGGGCCCGGCCAGCCCGGCGGAAATTGCAGCCAGCCAATACCAATACTCGCGATGGCCAATAGCCCCAAGGGGATTTTCATACCCCAACCCATCTGATAGGGCTTCCCCGGCTGTTCTGGACCCTCAAAAACCAAGAAATAGAGGCGGAAAGCATAGATAGCCGTAAACACGGCGCCCAACAAAGCCAAAATCCAGAGTGGCATGCCTCCCGGCACAATAAATGACGTTTCGATAATAGCGTCTTTACTGTAAAAAGATGCTGAAACCACCGGTACGGCAGCCAAAGCAAAAATTCCGGCAAGAAAAGTCCAGCGCAGGAAGGGCTGCTGCTTTTTGAGCCCCCCCATTTTGCGAATATCGTGATTTTCACTATAAATGACAATCACCACGCCCGCCCCCATGAACAGCAGCGCTTTGAAACAGGCATGCACCAACAGATGAAACAGTCCGAGAGAAGGGGCACCAATTCCCACGCCCAGAAACATATAACCAAGCTGACTGATGGTGGAATAGGCTAGCACGCGCTTGATATCCACCTGTGCAATACCACAACTGGCCGCATAAAAGGCCGTAAAAGCACCACTCAGGCCAATGATCCAGAGCATTCCCGGTACCGCAGCGAAAATTGGATATAAACGAATGCAGAGATAAACCCCGGCCGTGACCATCGTCGCGGCATGAATCAGCGCCGAAACCGTACTAGGGCCAGCCATGGAGTCGGGTAACCAGATATGCAGCGGAAATTGCGCCGACTTAGCAATCGCCGCTATCAAAATGAGTACGCCAGCGATAGTGAGCGCCAGCACATCGGGGCGGGCAGCAATCGCCGCAAAAAGTAAGTGGTCATTGAGCGTGTGATATTCCGCAAAAAGAATGAATATCGCCAAGGCCAGCGCGGTATCGCCAATACGGGTAACCACAAAGGCTTTACGTCCCGCCCAGGCATTTTCCTGCTTGCGATACCAGTGCGCTACAAGCGCATAAGAACACAGGCCAACGGTTTCCCAGCCCAGATAAAGCAGAAGCAAATTATCTGCCATGGTCAGCACCAGCATGCCGCCCACAAAGAGATTCAGATAAAAATAATAACGTCTTTCGCCGTAATCCCCGGCTAAGTACTGCTGCGAAAAAAGATGAATCAAAAACCCCACAAAAGAAGCAATGCTGATCATGATCAGCGTCACCTGATCGATATGAAAACCGATGGTGGCCTGAAACTGTCCGACCGCCATCCAAGTCCAGACCAGATCGTGAAGGTTGGGATCTCGACCATGCGTGATCCAGACGGCAGCAACCACCAGCGTCGATAAAAAGGGCATACTCGCTGCCATTCGACCCATGTTGCGCGGAGAAAAATGCTCTCCAAGCAATGCGTTGAGCAACGCTCCCAGCAAGGGAAAGCCGGGAATCAACCAAAGCCACTCATTCATTGGCTTCCTCCCGCAGACCGCGCAAAGCTTCCACCGTATCTGCGCCGAGCTCCTGCTTCACTCTCAGGAGAAGGGCCAAAGTGAGAGCAAGTGCGGCACCACTCAGAGCCATCATAAAAACCACCAAAACCTGCCCCGTGACCGAGTGCCAACGCGCTTCTCCCACCAAGGCAATGACCATAGCGGAATTAAAGAGCAACTCAATTCCCAGCAGCAGAAAAATCAGATTCCGGCGCAACAAAACCAAGGCCACGCCGGTTAAAAATAGCAATGCCGCAATTATCAAAGCCCATTCAAGCGTCATGATCCCCTCTCTGGTGAATGGCTAGTACCGCACCAATGACCGCGAAAAGGAGCAAGGCCACCGCTTCGGTAAGCCAGAGATACGGTCCGAAGAGTGCTCGACCCACTGCCGCCGGAGTAATTTCTTGGATCGCCACCGGCAACATCGGATGGCGACCGTACAAAATAATCAGGACTGCCGCGAGCAATACGATGAGTACAGCAGGCCACCAAAAGCCTTGCCGCCAACGCGACGCTTCGCCGAGCTCTATGGGTGTGCGCATCAGCATAATCGCAAAAAGGAAAAGGACGAGGATCGCACCGACATAGAGCATAACCTCCAATGCCGCCACGAAGGGCGCGCCCAGTACTAGGAATAAAATACTCAGCGCGAGGAGGCTAACACCCAGGTTTACGACACCATGCATAGGATCGCGCACAACCAGCAGTGCTGCACCCGTTACCAGCACAACCAGGGCCAACAACAAAATCAGGAAGATGATCATGGCAAGTTACTCCGTACATTGACCGGTGCTTTCTCGTTGAGACCCGCCCCTTTATCTTTATTGCTGAGCGCCACTCCGGAGTGACGATAAAAATTGTAATGGGGATGCTTACCGGTACCATCAATCAGCAAAGCTTCTTTTTCGTAGACGAAATCTGCATGGTGCTCTTTGCTGAAAGCAAATTCGTCGAGAAGCTGGATAGCCAGAGTCGGGCAGGCTTCTTCACAAAGACCACAATAAATACAGCGAGAAAAATTGATGCGAAAACTGACCGGATAGCGGCGTTCATCGGCTCGTTCCCCAGCCTGTAATTCGATGCAACGCGTCGGACACACCGCCGAACAGAGCTGACACGCCACACAACGTTCGTCGCCGTCAGGATCGCGAGTGAGCACCGGACGTCCCCGCCAGCGGGGCGGCAACTGCAGCGCGACTTCTGGATAGCTTATCGTAGAAGTACGACCGAGCTGCCGCAGGGTTGTCCACAACCCCACCCCGATTTGGACGACACCCCGCCAGGCACTCAACCGAGTCTCCACATGGCCGCAGCAAAAGCCGTCGCCAAAATATTCAACAGCGCTAGGGGCAGCAGGATTTTCCAGCCGAGCGCCATGAGCTGATCATAACGTGGCCGAGGCAAGGTCGCTCGCAACCAGAAAAAACCTAAAATCACTGCGCCTGTTTTCAAAAACATCCAGATCCAGCCGGGTAACCAGGGGCCGTGCCATCCGCCCAGATACAGCAGTGCTGTCAGCACGGCAATCAAGGTCAAGCCTAAGTATTCACCGAGGAAGAAATAACCGAAACGCATCCCACCATATTCGGTATTGAAACCCGCCACCAGCTCACTCTCGGCTTCGGGCAAATCAAAGGGCAGACGATGGGTCTCGGCCACGCCGGCAATCAAAAAAATCACGAAACCTAGAGGCTGGAGTACCACATAAGGAATCGTCTGAGCCGCTACGATACCATTCAGCGATAAACTGCCACTCAATAAAACGACGCCCAGCAAAGCAAGACCTAAGGGCAATTCGTAACTCACCAATTGGGCTACGGCGCGCACGGCACCCAGTAACGAAAACTTGTTGCCAGAAGCCCAGCCTCCCAGAAAAACGCCATAGGCGTTGAGTGAACTCATCGCCAGAATAAATAACAGACCGATATTCCAGTTGCCCGCCCAAGAAAAATGCTGATCCAAGGGGATTACCGCAAAGCTGACCAAGGCACTGAAAGCTACAAGAATGGGTGCGCCTCGATACAGTACGGGATCTGCAAAATTGGGGACGAAATTTTCTTTACTCATCAGCTTGAGTGCGTCAGCCAGCGCTTGTCCAATACCGAAGGGACCGAGGCGGTTGGGGCCGAGGCGATTCTGTAAAAATCCGAGCACCCGACGCTCTGCAAACACCAAAAATCCCGCAAGCCCCAGTAACACTAAGGTGCTAATCAACATCCCCAAGGCCATCAGCAAGACGTTCATGATGAAACCTCCCACTCGACCGAAACTGGATCACCTGGATATAACCCTAGTTCGGCAAAACCGTCCTGGTCGATGGCAATCACTCCGGACGCCATATGGTCGCAAGGAATCACCGGAAGGTGGAGGCTGCCGCAAGGACCACTGAGCGTTGCCGCTGCTGCCCGAATCTCCGACCCCACCCGTAAACCACGCGGAGGGGCCAACGATTGCAGATCGTCCGCCACATCCGCCAAGGTCTCCCCACCGTACCAACGAAAAATATCGAGCTCCCATTGTTCGGGGCCCAGAGGATGCGCAGCAGGCACCTCCGCTATATCAAAGCGCGCCCGTATCGTGTCCGGTAATAGCACTCCGGGCCCCTCGGGATCGGGAGGCTGTGGGCAGAGAAAATGTTGATAAAAATGGAAACGCTCTTGCCAAGCACTGTGCAAATCCAGCATTTCCGCGAGGCGACTCAGCCAAAACCAAGGCGGTGGCGGTCCTAGGGGATGCATCTGACCACCTGCGGCTTCAGAAAAACCACTATGGTGAACAGCCGGATGCAATATTTGCGCTTCCCGACGATAGACGGTAGCAAAGGCCTGAATACGCCCTTCATAATTGACGAACAGCCCATCTCGCTCGGGAAAAGCGGCCACTGGCAGCAGGGCTTCCGCGTTTCGTGCCGTTTCCGAATCGACCATATCTAACACAGCGATACCGTCGAGTCCGGGCATCAAGGTCCGCCAGACGCCCGCGCCCCAGTCTTCGCCAAAAGGATCTGCGCCAAGGCAGAGTAAATGGCTTATTTCGCGCTGACGCAGTGCCTGCTGCAAACGGGCAGTATGCCCATCCGCTGCAAAATACGCGGCGCCAAATAGATTGGGGCGATTCACGAAAGCCCCGGCACGCGCATTGGCGGGCAATTTTTCTAAGGTTTTACGTAAAGCGTGCAACCCGGCGGGGCCTAGGGTTTCTGCCGTAGCCAGAATCACCGGTCGGCGGCTGCCTTGCAAACAGGGATCATTATGCAGATCCGCCACCCGCTCCGGCAAAGCACTGGGGCGCAACGGACGGTATTCTCCCTGGCGAGCCAGCGACGTGTAGGCGCTGGCCATAACCGTCAGGCTCGCACCGCCGCGTACGGCTTGCCGCACGGCAAATTCCGCCATTGGGGCTATCCCCCCCAAATCGCCAATAACGACTACCCGATCCGCCGCCGCCACCTCCTGAAGACTGGGCGCTTGGGGCAGCGCCAGACATTGCTGCGCCAAGGCCTCCGCCCAAGAACTGGTTACCGCCGCAAAGGGTGCATGGAGACAGTCCGCCAACGCGAACAAAGCCAGATTACTGCGCAGATCCTCGCGGGGCGAGCCGAGAAATCCGCTGCGACCTTCCTGCAAGCGAGCGGCGATCTGGCGGAGGACGACTTCCTGTCGGCTTGTCTCACCCTGCAAACGCGCTTGCAGAGGTCGAGACGGTGCTGTCACATATCGGAACCCATAGCGTCCCCGATCACAAATAAAATGCCCATTCATCTCTGGACGCAAACGGTTACGAATACGACGTAAGGACCCCAGACGGGCACCCGGCGTCGTATTACAGCCCACCGCGCAGTGCGGACAAACCGAAGGGGCCTGCTGTAAATCCCAAACCCGCACATAATCGTGGCGAAATACCTTGTCCGTAAAAACGCCGGTGGGACAAACTTCCACAAGATTGCCGCTAAACGGGCTTTCTAGGGGACCATCTTCAATACGGCCGAAAGTCACGCGGTCTCGGGACCCAAAAGCTCCGAAATCTTCTCCTTGGGCTGCATCCTGATAAAAACGTACGCAGCGGTAACAAGTGATGCAGCGGTTCATTTCTTGGTATACCAAGGGTCCCAAATCCTGATTCCGATAGGTACGTTTGGGTCCACTGTAATGACGCTGACTGTGACCGGTTTGGACCGTCATATCCTGCAAATGACATTGCCCCCCTTCGTCACAAACCGGACAATCCAGCGGGTGATTGGTCATCAGTAACTCAATAATTTCCTGATGCTCGGCGTGCACATCCGCCTCTAGCGTCCCCAGTTGTAAGTGATCACTGGCGGGGAGTAAACAAGCCATAGTCACCCGTGGCGGATGTTTGCTGTCATGCGGATACATTTTTACCGCACACTGACGACAAGCCCCAAGGCTTCCCAAGGCTGGATGGAAACAAAAATAGGGAATTTGCCGATCCAATCCGGCGGCAAGCGCGGCTTCCAGAACGTTCTGCCCCGGCGTAAAGGGCACGGCCTGACCATCCAGATAAAAAACATGCTTCATGATCGCCCCTCCTGATAGGGACAATGTCCCAGACGAACATGGGCCAGAAAATCATCGTTAAACGCATGCAACCCCGACAGCACGGGCATCAGCGCGCCCGGAGCTAGGGCGCAAAAACTGTTGGGCGCAATTTGCCCCCCTAGGGCGCGCAAGGTTTCGATATCTTCGAGTGCGCCGGTGCCCGCCTCAATTCGCTCCAACAACCAACGCACATAGGGCAAGCCTTCTCGACATGGCGTACAAAATCCACAGGATTCCCGTGCAAAAAAGCGCGTAGTGGCCACCAAAAAGTCCACGGGACACTGCTGATCATCCAACAGAATAAAGCCTCCCGTACCCAGTCGTGATCCCACCTTCGCCACCGCATCAAAATGCATTGGGGTGTCAAAATGTTCCGGCAGTAAAAAAGGCGTGGAAGATCCTCCCGGTAATACGCCACGCAGGCGACGTCCTTCCTGCAAACCACCCGCATGCTCAAAAAGTATCTCTGCTGCCGTGGTTCCCATCGGCAACTCAAAAACGCCTGGACGTCGAGCCGGACCACAAACACTGTAAAGCTTACTGCCCACCCCTCCATTTACCCCTAAAGCACGAAACCAGTCCGCCCCCTGAGCAAGAATTCCCGGCAGGTGCGCGATGCTCTCGGCATTATTGACGGTGGTGGGTTGCTGCCAAAGCCCCTGTTGACTGATATGCGGGGGTTTTTTTCGGGGATTGGCGCGCTTGCCCTCAATCGCATTGAGGATCGCAGAATCCTCTCCGCAAATATAACGACCCAAGGAAATATGAATATCCAGACGCAACTCCCCATCGGGCAAGCGCAGCAGTCCGGCTGCCCGTGCCCGCTGCAGCGCCTTTTCTAGTACCCGCGCTCCGGCGGCATATTCCCCACGCACAAAAATCACCGCATAGCGTACTCCGAGGGCATGGGCGGCAATGAGCATGCCTTCGATAATATGATGCGGTGCCCCGAAGAGCAGAGCCCGATCCTTGATACTCCCCGGCTCGGTCTCATCTAGATTGCAGACCAGATAACGCGGCTCCGGTGCATCCAATCCACGCAAACGCCATTTGAGGCCCGTCGGAAATCCCGCCCCCCCACAGCCTCTGAGTCCGGATTTTTCAACCTCGTCAATAATCTCTGCAGGACTCATGGTAATGGCCCGGCGCAGTCCCGCGTATCCTCCACCTGATTGGTAGAGGGCAAGATCTGCCGGATCTGGGGCCGAAAAATTACGACTTAGGACGGCTTCCATATATCCGCCTCCAATTGCGCCAAAAGCTGGGTCAAAGACTCGTGATCTACGGGCCCCAATGCCTCGCCATCCACCAGTAATGCGGGCGCTCGATCACACAGCCCGATACAGACGTGGGGGATCACGGTCAGTTGACCGCTACTGCTGACCGCTCCGAGCGCCACCCCTGAATGCATACGCGCCTGGTTCAAAATATTTTGTGCCCCCGCCATATGGCAGGCAATACTGTCGCAAATACGTAATACATGGCGCCCCGTTGGCTCGCGCAGCACCAAGCTATAAAACGTGCAGAGTTCTTCTACTTTCATCGGACTTAAACCCGTCAGCTCCGCAGCGGCCCGTAGTGCCACATCATCAATGTAGCCGCGCGCGCTCTGTAAAACCTGCAAAACTTCACTGATCGCCGCTGCTGGCACCAGAGACTCCGCGACCAAGGCCCGTAACCGGGCAACTAGGGCGTCATCTTGTAGATCAGCGATCGAGGTCGGCGAGGACATAGTCAATAGATCCAATGGTGGCAATAAAGTCTGGCAGGGCGGTATCCCGCCCCAGTTCGGTAATCAGTTGCACATGGGGGAATGAAGGGGTTCGTATGCGCACCCGATAGGGATGCGCACTGCCATCAGCCACCACATAGTAGGCCAACATCCCTCGTGCTGATTCGGTAACACTCAGCGCCTGTCCTGCAGGGGGTCCGATTTCACCCGCCATCTGCTCAAAATGGTGAATCAAGGTCTCAATATCGCGAAGGGTGCGATCCTTGGGGGGCAGCGCATAGCGCGCATCGGCAGCCAGCGTCGGCCCCGACGGCATTTTATCGGCGAGCTGCCGCAGCATCCGGATACTTTCTCTAATTTCATCCAGGTGCAACTGCGTTCGCGCCAAAGCATCCCCATCGGTTGAGGTGGGCACCTCGAAATCCAGCGACTCATAAAGTCCATAAGGTGCGGACTTGCGCATATCCCAAGCCTTACCGGTACTCCGCAGAACAATGCCGGAAGCCGCCCATTTTTCGGCCTGCGCCGCACTCAACACGCCGATACCACGGGTTCGGCCTTGAAAAATAGGATTTCCCACTGTCAGGTTTTCGGTATCGCGCACCCCAATTTCTAGGGTCTTCAGCACCTGCAACAGATCTTCGCGCCAACCTTCTGGTAAATCCGCCGCAACGCCACCGATCCGAAAAAACTGTGGATGCAACCGCCCACCAGTAAATTTTTCAATAAGATCAAGCAATAAAGCGCGATCTCGGAAAGCATAAAAAGCCGGTCCCATGGTACCCAGATCATTCCCATAACTACCGAGCCAAACCAGATGAGAAGAAATCCGGCAGATTTCCGCCAGCAGCGTACGAATACCCTCTGCACGCTCTGGCAAGTGCAAATCGGCGAGCATTTCTATCGCCCGGACATAGGGAAACTCGCCAAGCACCCCCCCCAGATAATCCACTCGATCCGTATAAGGAATGAAGTTATGAAAGGTGTGACCCTCTGCGATTTTTTCCACGCCCCGATGGTGATAACCAATATCCGGATCGACCATCGCGATTTTTTCACCCGATAATTTCAACACAAAACGCAAAATGCCGTGCGTACCCGGATGATGTGGCCCGACATTCAGAACCGTTAAACCAGAATCCGGAGCAGGTACTTCTTCGCTATAGGCTTTCAGGGCTTCTTGTAACTCCGTTTTATTCAAGCGATACGCCGGACGCTCCGTAGCTCGGATCGCTTCTCCCTTGCGCAAGGGGTGACCTTGCCAGAGGGACGGCAGCAAAATACGTCGCAAATCGGGGTGATTACTAAATTTCAGGCCAAAAAGGTCATACACCTCGCGCTCATACCAGTTAGCATTCGCGAAAATCCCCGTTACTGAAGGCACGGGTTCATCCAGATCGGTATGGGTCACGCGCAAACGCAACGCGCCGCATCCTTCCAGCCCGTGCAGATGATAAATCAGGGAGAATTTCGCCGGTTCCTTGGCCATCCCGGCACTTTCATCTACGGCCGTTAAATCCAGCAACATGGGAAAACGCGGCTGCATCTCCTCCCGCAAAAACTGCAGTGCCGGAATCAACCGTACCTCCGGCAATAAAAAATCTGGCCAGCCATCGCGGCCTTCCGTCACCGGGATAGCCGCAAAACTTTTTTGCAGCACCTCAGCGAGCAGCATCAGCTAACTCCCGGCTGAAAATTCTTACTGGACGACGACGAATTTTCTGCTGTAACAACAACAGACCATCTATCAGCGCCTCTGGACGCGGTGGACAACCGGGTACATACACATCTACCGGCAAAATCCGATCAATACCTTGCACTACGCTATAGACATCGTACATGCCTCCAGAATTAGAACAGGAACCCATGGAAATCACCCACTTGGGTTCCAGCATTTGTTCATAGATTTCCAGAATCATCGGTGCCATTTTTACGAAAATAGTGCCGGAAGTAATTAATACATCCGATTGTCGCGGCGAGCCCCGCAACACCTCCGCACCAAAGCGGGAGAGATCGTGCCGGGGAGTTACCGCCGCAACCATTTCTATAAAGCAGCATGAAGTCCCAAAATTGAGCGGCCAGAGCGATCCAGCCCGACTCCAGGCCAGCACCTCCTCGAATTTCCCGACCAGCAAAGACAGCGGCCCCGGCCCTAATGCCATTGTAAGCCTCCCATTCGCCACTCATAAAACAACCCCAACCCAAGAATGGCCATAAAGATCAGCCCACCTATCACTGGCGCCCAGCCCAAGCTATGAAATGCAACTGCCCAAGCAAAAAGGAAAGCGGCTTCCAGCTCAAATACCAGAAAAGAAACTGCCAACAGATAAAAGGCGACCGGCATACTGGGATGCGTCGTCGTATTAACGCCCAGCCCACTTTCAAAAGGAACATTCTTGTTACGATTGGGATGTTGCCCACCAAGCCAGCCGGATATCCACAATATGGCAATCAGCACAAGCAGCACAGCCAGCGCAAAAATTCCAACGATGGGAGCAGGAGCAAGCGTCATGAACAACACCGCCTATCCATTGCAAACTGTAGCCGAGAATACAAAACATCCTCCCATCCATCAGTATCGGAGCCAAACGCACACAACCCTGCGCTCATGAACTATCTTGTAGAGTATAGACCAAGAATTTACATGGCTTCTGACGAAAAGGTATTTACCGATGGATATATGGGATGAGCCCGCAGTGCGCTGGGGCATATTGAACTACCTTGAAGACAAACAACTTCTGGCCAGCTTTACGACCATGGGGGGGGTTGCACTCCGTGAAGGGGCACAGTGTCACTGCCATCAACCCGAACGCGTGGGTAATGATGTGATCGTTCTCTGCCAATTCGACTTTGAGGAATTAGTCCCTTTTGGAGGGGCTGGAGATCAGCGTTTGCGACAACAAGGTCAAGCCCATGTCCGTCTCGATGGCAGCGGTACCGTCATGGACGCTTGGCTATGTCGACCGGGCTCCTGTTAACGCCTCACATCGCCTAACGATTGGGCGTCGATACTTCCAGTGATAGAGCGCGACCCAACCGCAGACTCAAAAAAGCACCGATCGTGCAGCCCAGTATCGTGATCCCCACCGGCAGGGCACTGTGCATGACCATCCCGCCAATAATAATGGCGGACAGCGCGGCAGCTGTGAACTGCATAGCACCGAGCAAAGCTGAAGCGCTTCCGGCATTTTGGGCATGACCGGCCATGGCTAAGGCCGTGGCATTTGGACCAATTAAACCGATACTGGAAACATACACAAATAACGGAATAAGCACTGCAAACATACTCACCAATGGATTTAGCCCCACCACGAACAGGAAGACACCGGCAACAAGTTGAACCAAAACTGTCGCCTGAAGAATTTTTTCGCCTGAGAAATGTTTATGTAATAACCGATTAACTTGAGAGAGTATAATCAAACCTAACGCATTACCACCGAATATCCACCCAAAATCCGTGGCAGGCACATGATATAAATCTATAAAAATAAACGGTGATCCGGCAATATAGGCAAACATGCCGCCATAGCACATAGCGTACACCAGAGCATAAGCCATAAAGCGTTTATCCTGAAAAAGCTGTTGATACCGTCGCAGCACCTGATTCAATTCCAGAGAATGATAGGCCGTCGGTGTATGACTCTCAGGCAATCCGACATGGACCAATACAAAAATAAGCAATCCAAACAAGGTTAACAACCAGAAAATACTTTGCCAGTTTAACCAGACCAGCAGATATCCTCCGACCAGAGGAGCAACAATAGGAGCAAGACCCATAATCAAAATCATTGTCGCAAACACATGCGGCGCTGCTTTAACCGAAAAAACATCTCTAACCACCGCACGAGATATTACCAAACCGGCACATGCCCCTAGCCCTTGCACAAAACGCAACCCAATCAACACGCTAATAGTAGGTGACAATGCACAACCCGCCGACGCGAGCACATAGAGCATCAAACCCAGTAGCAAAGGCTTACGACGCCCAAAACGATCGGAGAGGGTTCCGAAAAAAAGCTGTCCGAGAGAAAGTCCTACAAAAAAACTGGCCAAGGTCAACTGTACCGCTAAATGGGGCGCATTAAAAAAACGAGACAGCGTCGGCAAGCTAGGAAGATACATATCAATGGACATGGGCCCAAATGCGCTCAACATTCCCAAAATAAAAATCAGCAATTTTTGATTAGACAATCTGACCTTCCTTAAAACGCCATCAAATAATAAGGCACGGAATTACCGTGCCTTATTTTACCCTTGTAGCGAACCACTCTCAGATTCGAAACCCAAATCTCAGCGTTTTGATTTTATGGTACAAGTTTTTATCCCGAACAAGGTGTAAAGACCACAAAATCCCGTTATTCCGGTAATAAGCGGTATCAAACCCAAAACCGCCCACCATTTATTTTCACCGGGCAAAAAGACCGCCAGCACCACGATGATCACTATTCCTAAAATGACTCGAATCACTCGATCGACTGTTCCCTCATTCACAGGCATGGTACACGCTCCCGCAGGAATCCCTGCAATAATATCTATGGGCACTGAGTATAGTACTTGACCGCATCGACAGGTATCAAAACTCGTCTATATGCACCAATGAATGGACATCCAGACGATTTCTTTGCCAAGCATTATCTATACCTTTTCCCACCGCCACCATGTAGCCGATAGCAAAGTGTTCGGGCAAGTGAATAAGCTTCGCAACGGCATCAAAATCAAAACCATCCATGGGACAGGAGTCGTAGCCCAAGTCCTGTGCCACCAGCATCAGGGTCATGCCAAAAATACCCAAAGTACGCATAGCCTCATCCCGAGCAATCTGCGGTTTTCCCCGGTAGTATTCATCCAGCTTGGGCAATAAAAAATCTTGTACCGGCTGCGGCGAAGACGCCCAGTATCGCTGCGGCTCCTCCTGCCAAGCCTGAAGGTCCGCACACAACACAAACAATACCGAAGCATCCGTAACCTGCGCTTGTCCCCAGGCGACTTCACGAATGGCCGCACGGCGGGCAGGATCTTGTACATCCACCACCCGCCAGTGCTGAATATTATAAGCACTTGGCGCTAGAGCCGTAGTCTCCAGCAAAACACGTCGAGTTTCTGCGGACATTTTATGATGTGGATCAAAACCCTTGGCGGCACGTCGGTTATTCACTGCAGCAATTACGTCCATCGTTTCACCTCTTGATAACATTCATGAGTTCGCCACTTTAAAACCGACCGGTTGGTATTGTCAAGAACAAGAAATATTCCTCCTCGTTGCGGCACTCTGCTAAACTATATGCTTACCTCATGCCTAACGAAGACTGCAACAAAATAATATTAAGTCGACGATTAGGACGCATAAAACAGCATACAAATGCCTAGGTGGGTTTTGACTACCGAAACGAAATTCGATGTTATTATTATCGGCGCAGGAGCGGCAGGCTTGATGTCCGCACTCACCGCTGGAAAACGCGGTCGTCACGTTTTATTGTTAGACCATGCGAAACGAATTGGTAAAAAAATATTGATGTCAGGCGGTGGCCACTGTAATTTCACCAATCACGACGTCACTCCGCAAAACTATTTGAGCAACAACCCACACTTTGCTAAATCAGCCCTCGCCCGGTATACCCCTGCTGACTTTATAAGCTTGGTGGAAAAATATCGAATACCTTACCATGAAAAAGAATTAGGACAGCTTTTTTGTGACGGATCTTCCAAACAAATTGTTGCTCTGCTGGAGCATGAATGCACTTTAAGCGGAGTTCGCATACGCAACGACTGCCAAATTACCGAGGTAGCGCATCACTCAACAGGATTTCGCGTCGCCACCAGCCTCGGAGATTTTACAGGGACTTCGCTGATCATCGCGACGGGCGGCTTATCCATTCCAACAATGGGTGCCAGCGGGTTTGGCTATCAACTCGCTCGCCAATTCGGCCATTCCATCCAGCCTACTCGACCTGGTCTTGTGCCCATGACCCTCAGTGGAACCCATCTGGAATACTTTGCGGGCCTGTCGGGCGTTTCTCTTCACACTGCAGAAACGGCTACTGCCAAGCGACGATTCCGAGCCGGGTTATTATTTACGCATCGGGGACTCAGCGGTCCGTCGATACTGCAAATTTCTTCCTACTGGCTATCGGGTACCCCGTTAAGCGTTAATTTTCTTCCTGAAGAATCGGCAGAACCGTGGTTACTTGCGGCAAAAAAAACCCATTCGCAGATTGAACTCAAAAATGTCCTCGCAGAGCGGCTCCCCAAAAGTCTCGCACATCGGCTTTGTGAACAGTCATTTTCCAGCCGCGCGATCGGATCTTATTCGGACAAAGCTTTAACCCAAATCGCCGCACAACTTCATGCTTGGCCGATTATCCCTAGTGGCACTGAAGGGTACCGAAAAGCAGAAGTGACTGTGGGTGGGGTAGATACCCACGACTTGTCTTCCACCACTATGGAATCGAAACGGATACCCGGACTGTATTTTGTCGGCGAAGTGCTCGATGTCACGGGCTGGCTGGGCGGATATAACTTCCAGTGGGCTTGGGCTTCAGGATATGCCGCCGGTCAGCACGCCTGAACTTTCAGGACGCATAAAAAAGGTCAACCCCGCAATGATTTATTGCGGGGTTGAAGGGAATAGGTGTCTGGCGGTGACCGACTTTCGCGGAGGGAGGCCCTCAACTATCATAGGCGCTGCAGCGTTTCACGGTCCTGTTCGGGATGG
>JBAYRF010000003.1:0-151189 GCA_041676785.1 Acidithiobacillus sp.
CCGTGCACCCCCAGACAGTACTTGGTTTTATGCCCTACCTTGCTGGAACGTGGCCATGCCGTGCTCCAAGTCTCTTAAGGACTGACCCCCTTAGTAACTGCTTTCGGTGCCGTGGAAACAGGAAGCGAACTATACACTTATCAGTCTGGGATGCAAGGGCTTTTTTGTGATTTTTGTCATCGGTTTTTCGATATTGCTGTGACGGTTTCTGGCTCCCTGCTGACCGTTCGGTTTATACTGCACGTCTTGGATGGATGGCGTAAGGATATCTATGGCCGCTGAGGCCCTTGTTGAACTCGAAAATGTGCATTTCGCGCGCGGACCGCATGCGGTACTGACCGGGGTTAATCTGCGTATTCCTCGGGGTGCTATTGTCTCTCTGATGGGCGCCAGTGGTGGCGGAAAGACGACGATGCTCAATTTGATGGCCGGAACACTGTCTCCGCAATCGGGGCATATTCGTATTGCGGGTCAGGATCTGCAAAAAATGCGCGCGGAAGAAATGTATCGCTTACGGCGGCAGATGGGCATGCTGTTTCAGCATAGTGCCTTGTTTACCGACCTCAGTGCATTTGAAAATGTGGCTTTTCCACTGCGTCGCCATTTTCGGTTGCCAGAGAGTCTGCTGCGTAAGCTCGTCCTGATGAAGCTGGAAGCGGTGGGTTTGCGCGGTGCTGCTGATCTATTCCCTGCCGAACTTTCCGGTGGTATGGGTCGCAGAATCGCCTTGGCCCGTGCGGTGGTCATGGACCCTATGCTGATATTTTATGATGAACCTTTTACGGGTCTGGACCCCATCAGCGTGGGCATTATTGCGACTTTGATTCGGCGTCTCAACGCCGCCCTTGGTGCCACCAGCGTGCTGGTCAGTCACGATGTCCAAGAAACTTTTTCTATTGCGGATTACGGTTATATTCTAGCGGGTGGTAAAATTATTGCGGAGGGTACGCCAGAAGCCCTGCGCAACAGTGATTCGGCTTTGGCGCAACAATTTCTCGAAGGTCAGCCGGATGGTCCGGTCCCCTTCCATTATCCGACTCAAGAAGACTATGCTGCGGCTCTCGGCGATACACGGGCTGCAGGCGAGGTGATTTAGGCAATGGCCTTTCTGGATTTTATACCCAATATTGGCCGCAGCGCCCTGCAGACAGTTCCCAGTCTTGGCGCATCAGCCCGATTTTTGGGGGCGAGCTTGGTGGCTGTTTTTAATCGTCACTTTAGCTTTCAGCAGTTACTGCGCCAAATTTATGGGGTAGGTGTCCGGTCACTGATTTTGATGATTGTTGCCGCATTTTTTACCGGTATGGTGTTGGGTTTTCAGGGGTATTACGCGTTGGTACGGTTTGGTGCGACTTCCGCTTTGGGCACCCTAGTTGCTTTGTCCTTATTGCGTGAACTCGGTCCGGTACTGACAGCGCTTCTGTTTGCCGGGCGTGCCGGTTCTGCCCTCACCGCCGAGATCAGCTCCATGAAGGCAACAGAACAACTCAGTGCCATGGAGATGATGGCCGTTAACCCTCTTGCCTGGGTGGTCGCGCCCAGACTTTGGGCAGGCATTGTTGCTGTGCCGATTCTCTGCGTTATTTTCGATTTGGTCGGTATTTTGGGTGGCTATCTGATTGCGGTTCCGGTGCTGGGGGTGGACGGTGGCACTTTCTGGGCGCAAATGCAGTCTAACGTGACCTTTTCAGGAGATATTCTGACGGGCTTGTTCAAGGCGTTATGTTTCGGGCTGGTAGTGACCTGGATAGCGACCTGGAAAGGCTACACGGCGCGACCGACCGCAGAGGGCGTTGGTAATGCAACTACGCTGAGTGTGGTTACTGCGTCGCTAACGATACTGGGTCTGGATTTTATTCTTACAGCTTTGTTATTCACCTGAGGACCGAGAGCACATGGAAAGGCGGGCAATAGACTGGTGGGTGGGCATATTCGTGCTTCTTGGTATCGCTGCTCTGGTGGTACTGGCGCTGCGCGTGGGAAACTTGTCCGGTTTCGCTTATAACGATGGGTACATACTGCACGCCAATTTTACCGATGTCGGCAGCTTGAAGACCCGCAGTCCAGTCAAGCTGGGCGGTGTCACCATTGGCGAGGTGACCCATATTGGCATGAATCCCAAAACTTTTATGGCGAATGTCACCATGCGCATTGAGCCTAAAGTAAAATTACCAGTCGATACCGGAGCATCCATTTACACTCAAGGTTTGTTGGGAGAACAATATGTGGCGATTCAGCCTGGTGGCATGCCACAAGACCTCAAATCTGGAGGAACTATCACCATGACCCAAAGTGCCGTCAATATAGATCAGATGATCGGACAGATGGTTTTTAGTAAAGCCTCAGGCAGTAAATAAGGAGCATTTTTATGCGTCAAATATCCTGGATTTCGGTAATTACGCTGGTTCTTTTCTGGAATTTATCTGCCAGTGCTGCCGATGCGCCTAATACTCAGGGCGCAGTGGTGGTGGTGAATCAACTCACCAGTAATGTACTGAAGGTGTTACGGGCGAACGATGGTAAACCGGTTACACCGGCGGTCAAAAAAGAAGTGGCTGATATTGTATTGCCGCATATGGATTTTACCACGATGTCTCAATATGTGATGGCGCAATACTGGCGACAAATGAGTCCAGCGCAGCAGCAAGAGTTCGTGACTCTCTTCAAGGACCTACTCGTACGCACTTATAGTAATTCTCTCAATCACTATCATGGTCAGACGGTAAAAATTACGGGCAGTCAGCAAGTGTCCCAGAATCCACCCGTGGCGCAGGTGAATATGGTAATTCGTCAGAATGGTGGTGGTCCCAATATCCCGGTCATTTATGCTTTGCTGTACACGGACCATAGTTGGCGCATTTATAACACTTACATCGACGGTGTTAGCATGGTTCTGAATTATCGTCAGAGTTTTGGTCAAATAGCCTCCAGTCGTGGAATTCCGGCGTTGTTACAAGATATGAAAACCAAGGACGCTGCTGAAAATGATGCCGGGAAGAAGGCTGCTTGAATCTGAATATGGAGAATACCTGGGCGCGTCGGGAAGAAAATGGCCAGGATTGGCTTTTCCTGACAGGTGACTGGCGTGTTTCACAACTCGACAAAGTGTTGGGTAATTTTGTGTGGGAACGAGATGGCAAAGGCTGTGAGGGCGTTTCTTTGCGGGAACTACTGAAGGCAGACAGTGCGACCTTGGCACTACTCATGGAATGGACACAAGCTGCTCGGCAGCAAGGGGCTGCCCTGAGAATACGCGACGTATCGACTTCATTGCAGGAGCTGATCCATCTGTATCGTCTCCAGGAACTCCTGATGTTGCATCATGACTGATTCTCCAGCGATTCACATTGCGGGACTGCGCAAGGCCTACCAGAGTGGTCATCTGGCTTTGGCGGGAGTTGATCTAGATATTTATGCCGGGGAATTTTTTGGCTTACTGGGTCCGAATGGGGCGGGTAAGTCCTCGTTGATTAACATTCTGGCGGGTATCGTGCGGCGCTCCAGCGGCGTTGCCGAGATATTTGGCCGGGATGTTGAGCGAGACTTTCGGCTAACCCGGCAATTATTGGGTGTGGTTCCCCAAGAGCTGGCCTACGATCCTTTTTTTACCGTGCGGGAATTTTTGCGTATGCAGTCCGGTTATTTCGGGCTACGTCACAATGATGACTGGTTGGATGAGCTCATGGCAGAACTGGATCTTGCCGATAAGGCGGATGCTAATCTGCGCAGTCTTTCTGGCGGTATGAAGCGTAGAGTTTTGATTGCGCAGGCTTTAGTGCATCGCCCACCGGTGGTGGTGCTAGACGAACCTACGGCCGGCGTGGATGTAGAATTGCGGCAAGGTCTTTGGCGTTTTATGCGGCGCTATAATGCGGAAGGTCGCACAGTCATTTTGACCACACATTATCTGGAAGAGGCCGAAGAGCTCTGCGAGCGCATCGCCATTCTCCAACAAGGTAGGATTGTCGCACTGGATAAAAAAGAAGCGCTGTTACAAGCATCGAGTTGGCGGATTTTAACGGTGACATTTGATCGCGATCCCGGTAGCCTGACTCCAGAACTGGCCGATCTGATGACCGGAGCGGGCGAAAATGTGCGGGTTTTTCGCATTGATGCGCGTCATAGTCCACTGGGGACCGTGCTGGCGCAGTTGCAGCAGTTGCCCGCACTCATACTGGATCTCCACCTCCAAGAGCCACGTCTCGAAGATGCGTTCACCGATATTCTCGGGCAGACGCGTTGAATCACGCCGTCTAACATGCGCCTAGATTTGTTTTTGAAGATGTCACGACTGATTAAGCGTCGTAGTCTAGCTAAAGAAATCTGCGATGGAGGCTGCGTACAAATTAATGGGCGAATCGCCAAGGCGGGTGCTGAAGTGAAAGTCGATGATGTGCTGACCGTAGATATCCGTGATCGGCTGATGCGTGCTCGGGTGTTGCGGGTGCCGCATCGGGTGGAAGGCCCTGATGGGATTGTCGAGTGGCTGTCAGCGGAGACGGAATGAAGTCGCCGCGTTTGTTGGTGACGGTTGGAGAGCCAGCGGGGATCGGGCCGGATATTTGCTTGCAGCTCGCAGCGCATCCTTTGCCTACAGGCATCCTCTTACTGGGCGACCTGCATTGTCTGCGTAGCCGGGCGATGTTGCTAGGTCTTCCGGTGCGACTTGAAAAATGGCAAGAAGGCGACGCCTGGCCAGAGCTTGAACCGGGCGTTCTTCATGTGCTGGATATCCCTTTGCTGCACCCTTGTCGGCCCGGGCATTTGGATGTTGCGAATGCGGCCTCTGTTCTGGCGACTCTCGATAAGGCGCTGCATTTGTTGCGGGTTGGTTTGGCGGATGCTTTGGTAACCGCTCCGGTGCACAAGGAGATTATCAATAATGCCAATATCCCTTTTACCGGTCATACCGAGTATCTGGCGGCCGCCTGTAATACCTCGGATGTGGTGATGTTGCTGGCCGGACGTGGACTGCGAGTTGCTTTGGCCACCACGCATCTGCCCTTAGCCAAGGTGGCGGGCGCCATTACTCGAACGGGATTGGAGCAGACACTGCGTATCCTGCAACGTGGGTTAGTGGAGGATTTTGCGCTTTCTGCGCCACGGATCATGGTGACTGGGCTGAATCCACATGCGGGCGAGGGAGGGCATCTTGGACATGAGGAAGGAGAAATTATCGCTCCGCTCATTCATGATCTGCAGCAAGAAGGTCTACGCATCACCGGTCCCTGGCCCGCTGATACTTTGTTCACGCCGCGTCTGCTAGAAGATGCAGATGCGGTGCTAGCCATGTACCATGATCAGGGTTTGCCGGTATTGAAATATCATGCTTTCGGTGAGGCGGTGAATATTACTTTGGGCCTCCCTATTGTGCGGACCAGTGTCGACCATGGAACGGCACTGGATATCGCTGGGACGGGTCGGGCGGAGGCGCAAAGCTTGCTTCATGCGCTGGAGAGTGCGGCAGACATTGTCCGCAACCGACGTTCGGCGAGTTGCTGATGGCTGCCGCACCCGTGCCCAAAGTTTTAGAAAATTCGGCTCCGGCCCTCCGGCACTTGAGCGATCAGGAACTCCATCTGATCCGCCAAAATCCGGCGATTGCTGAGCAGCAGGTACTCGGCCCAGGTCGGAGTGAAGGGTACCGCCAGCAGGGGCATATGGGCTTCATCGGGCGTACGATTATCCTTGCGACTGTTGCAACTACGGCAGGCCGTGACGACGTTGGTCCAGATGTCCCGACCTTTGCGGGAAATCGGGATAATGTGATCCCGAGTCAGTTCGCGCACCGGAAAATGCTTGCCACAGTACATGCAGAGGTGGTGGTCGCGGTGAAACAGCGTTTGGTTAGACAGAGCTGGGGGCCGGATTTTACCGAGGTGGCGTCCACGAACGGCGATTACGGGATGAATGTCCAGTTGCGAATGCAGGCCGCTACGGCGACAGACGCCACCATGCGCAGTGAAAAAAGGATTCCCCAAGGTCCAGGCGACATTACCCCGAACATAATGGGCCGCAGCCTCCTCCCAAGTTTCCCAAGCCATGGGACGGCCACCGACGTCAAGACGAAGCACAAGGTGCATGGACTTTCCGTTTTGCATCGCCTGCGAGAGGCGTCACTACAATATAGCATGAACCTAGGCTTATGAGACAAGAGGCACGCTTACCTCGGGCGAAGAAGCGATTTGGCCAGAATTTTCTGGTGCAGCCCTACATCGTGGAACGCATTGTCGCAGCCATGGATCTTGAGCCGGAAGACCTTGTGGTAGAAATTGGCCCCGGTCCCGGAGCGCTGACCAAGGTGCTCTTACAGAGATTGTCCCGACTCATGGTTGTTGAACTGGATCGGGATATGATCGACGATCTTAAGCAATTGGCGCCGCCAGAGCAGTTGCGCGTAGTGCAAGCCGATGCCCTAACCGTAGATTTTGACGCGCAAGCCACTGCGCAGCAAACCGTACGCATAGTGGGGAATCTGCCCTACAACGTCGCGACACCGATCATTTTTCATATACTGGAGCGGGCGGAGCGCATCCGCGATATGCACTTTATGCTGCAAAAAGAAGTGGTGGATCGGATTGTGGCTGCGCCCGGCAATAAGGCCTATGGACGGTTATCTGTGATGATTCAAGCGCAGTGTGCGGTGGAGTCCTTGTTCACCGTGGCTCCAGGAAATTTTTTTCCGGTGCCTAAGGTAGATTCCGCATTTCTCCGTATGGTGCCGCATTCTCGCTTGCCAGAATCGTTACGTTCGTCTTTTGCCAGAGTAGTCGCCAGCAGTTTTGCCCAGCGTCGTAAAACCATCGCTAATAATCTTCGGGGGATATTCAGCGCCGAAGCTTTGTCGAAGCTGAATATTGATCCCGGTTGTCGTGCTGAAACTTTAGATCAAAACGCTTTTTTTCGCCTCGCTGAGGCTTTTTCCGAACAAAGGAAGGCATTATGAATCATCTGGAAGCTGTTGAAACCTTATTTGCTGATTTGGGCTGGGAAGCGAAAATGCTTCCAGATTATCCCGTAATGACCTGCGCTCTGCAGGTGCCAAATGGCATTCTGGATATTTTTTGCCACGTTCATGCTGACCGGGAGCGGATTTTGTTTTATTTGCGTCCTCAGAATCTGGATATTACCGTCGAAAAACGATTGCCGGTTGCTGAATTTATAACCCGCGCCAATTACGGTTTGTCACTGGGGAATTTTGAATTGGATATGGAGGATGGCGAGATCAACTTCAAAACCATTCTGCAGGTTCCCGCGACGGTATTGTCGGTGGCGTTGTTGCGCCCTTATTTACTGATTGGTGTAGAAACCATTAACCATTATTTGCCCGGTTTGGATAAAGTCATTGCAGGTCAGGAAACACCAGCAGTTGCCATCAAGGCTCTGGAGACTGCGACAGCGGTGCATTAGCGTCTGATCCGATAATGCCGCTACCAATCAGCAGCGGGGTGATTCCCATTCCCCGGATTTTGGCAAGGCTGGGCTGAGCGGCAGCCAGAGAATCAAAGGTGCGGGTACGCAGGCGGTAGAGCGTGTTGCTGTCACTACCTTGGACTTTCTCCATCGTGGTATTGACCCCGAGCAGGGCGAGGCGATCATGTAGCACGACAGCAGCAGCACGATTGGTAAAAGCGCCCACTTGAATAGTCACCGGCTGATTGACTAGGCTGCTGACACTGTTAGTTGCGGCGGTCGGGATGCCGGGTCCACTACCGAGAATATCGGCCGGAATATCCACATGCATGCTGGGTAAAATTCGATAGAAGTTGAAGTCGACGCCGCTATGCGTCGACGCGGTGCTGGCCGTCGCTACCGTGCTGCTGGGGTTTTGGGAAGATGTAGCCACGGCTGTGGCCACGGCGAGGGGTGCTGCAGAAGCGTTGGGCGTGGTGGGTGGCGCGGCGTTGTCAGTCGCTTTGGGAGCTGCAGAAAGAGTTGCGGTACTTTTGGCGGCCGACGCGGGGTTCGGTAATAGCCCGAGCTTGCCGGTGCTGATGGGCAAATGGGCAATCCACCACCAGATGCCTACGCTCATCACCAGAACGATAATCAATAAAAGCCAAGGCCAGCGTCGTGTTTTAGCTTCTCCGGCGATATTTTCCTGCTCTGCCGCGAATGTTTCTTCCTCCGGCTCTGGCACCACGGGTCGCCGTAGTGGGGGTTTGCGGGGCTCTTCGCTGGGTGGGCGGCTGGTCTGGTTTTTGTAGTCGCGCATGGGGTTTTACATGGACTGGGGTGCACTAACACCGAGCAAGCGTAAACCATTGGCAATGGTTTGCGCGACACCTAGACATAGGGTGAGGCGGGCGTGACGCAGCGGTGTTTCTTCTACCAAAATCTTGGTGGCGTTGTAATAGGTATGAAAAGCGGCGGCGAGGTCGCGTAGATAAAAAGCAATCTGATGGGGTTCTCGGTCGCGAGCCGCTGTGATGACCACTTCTGGAAAACGCCAGAGAGCGTCGGCCAGCGCTAATTCGCGGACTTCTTGTAAAGGCTCTAAGTTGACGTCAGAAGCGGACGGAAGACTTAAACCTTTTTCTTCGGCCTGCCGCAGTATGGAATAAACCCGAGCATGGGCGTACTGGATGTAAAACACCGGATTTTCCTCGGAATGCTTTTTAGCAAGGTCGAGGTCAAAATCCAAATGTTGATCGGCTCGACGCAACACATAAAAAAAGCGTGCGGCGTCATTGCCGACTTCTTCGCGGAGTTCACGCAGTGTCACGAATTCTCCGGCGCGGGTAGACATGGAAACTTTTTCCGCGCCTCGGTAGAGAATGGCGAATTGAACCAAGACCACCTCGAGGGCGGCGTCGTTGAGACCCAAAGCCCGTAATGCGGCTTTGACTCGGGGTACGTAGCCATGATGATCGGCACCCCACATGTCAACGACGTGGGCAAAGCCCCGTGCAAACTTTTCGGCGTGGTAAGCCACGTCAGAGGCAAAATAGGTATAGGCACCATTATCACGGCGTAATACCCGATCTTTATCGTCCGCAAAGGCGGTGGATCGGAACCACAAAGCGCCGCCTTGGGTGTAACAGTGTCCGGCCTCTTCGAGCAGGGCCACAGCGCGATCTACCGCGCCGGTATCCATAAGGTTGCGTTCGGAATACCAGCGTTCGTAATGCACTCCAAATTGTTCCAGATCCTCGCGAATATCAGCGAGAATTTCGTCAAGACCGGCGCTGTGCAGTACCCGATAATCTTCCCCAAGAGATTGTTTGAGGTGGGCAATCAGGGTATCAATCGCGGTGTCACCATCGGAGATGAGGGATATGTTGGGTATATCGTTTACCGCATATTGCAGCCTATCCCCCACGCTTTTTCGTAAATTCGCAGCGATGTCACGAATATAACCACCTCGATAACTGTTATCAGGAAACGCCCAGGGAAGTAGGTCTACGGCTTCGAGATAGCGCATGTAAACACTGGCGGCTAAAATGTCCATCTGTCGTCCAGCGTCATTGACGTAATATTCGCAGAATACATCAAAGCCATTGTAACGCAGGATATTAGCTAGGCTCGCACCATAAGCAGCACCGCGTCCGTGACCTACATGCAATGGTCCCGTAGGGTTGGCAGAAACGAATTCCAGTTGTAGTTTTTGTCCCTTGCCTGTTTCATTGGCACCAAACTGAGATTTTTCCGTTTGAATTTTTGCGATGACCGCGTGAAAAGCGGCCGGAGCCAAGAAAAAATTGATGAAGCCGGGGCCTGCGATGTCGCTACGAATAATGAAATCGGTAGCAGGCAGGGCTTTTATGATAGCCTCGGCCAGTTCGCGAGGATTACGTTGCGCACTTTTGGCAAGCAGTAACGCGATGTTACTGGCCAAGTGCCCGTGCGCGACTTGTTTAGGGCGATCCAGTTCCAAGGTGTCTGGCAAGGCTGGGATGATCCCTTCACGGTGCAGGGTTTCGAGTGCCGTTTGCAGGGGCTGGAGGACAAATGCTTTCACGGGGCTACCTTAATCCAGTCAATTTTCGCTCTAGTGTAACTGAAGTGAAGGCTCGAAGGCAGGGGTTGTTGTATCTTTGTCACTCCGGTTGTGCGGAGTCACCCCAAAACGCCATTTGACAAATGGATATGCGGTTGCCTTGGTTGCTCGGGTCTGTGATTATCTGCGACTATCTTAGGATGATTAAAATCACTTGCCTGACATGGGTGTGACATCAACGGGGAAACACGGGATGCTTGATTACGCGAGTGGATTCTGGCGTTGGTTCATTACGCCTTGGCATTTACCGGGCGGAATTTCGGTGGCCCCATTTGGCATCGTCGAGTTTGCTTTAATCTTGATTTTTCTTTGGTGGGGTGCCTCTTGGCTTCGCCGTTTAACACGACGCACTTTGGCGCGACGGCTCGATCATGCTACCGCCTATGCGATTTCTCGATTGACCTATTATGTGGTTATTGCCCTCGGTCTCTTGGTGGCGATACAAACCATCGGGGTCAATCTGAGCAGTTTGGCGATATTTGGTGGTGTAGTCGGTGTTGGTTTAGGGTTTGGTCTACAAAATATTTTCAGCAATTTTGCATCGGGTCTCATCCTTCTTTTTGAGCGCAGCATCAAAGTGGGTGACTATATTCAGATTAAAGAAAATGGCTTGCACGGTGAGGTTAAAAAACTGGGGGTGCGCTACACCCAAGTCATGACCAATGATCATGTGGATATTTTGGTACCCAATTCTCAGTTTGTGAATGGTGAGGTCATTAACTGGAGCCTTGAAGATCCCGTCATGCGCATTCATCTACCCTTCCGAGTACCCTATGGAACGAACCGGGAGCAATTACGCCAGTTGGTTGTGGAAACGGCTTTGGCTAATCCGCTCAGTATTAAAAATGAGAAATTTCCACCGGCGCTCTGGGTGAATGCTTTTGGTGAGGCAGGATATGATTGCGAAATGATTGTATGGGTAGATCGCGGCGGGCTGATGCGTCCGGGGAGCACTCGGGCCGCGTTTAACTGGGATTTAGCCAATGCGTTGGAACAGGCGGGCATCGAAATACCACGGCCACGTCAGGAGGTGGTTTTGGCGCCAGCAGAAGCGGCAGCCTTAGCAGATGCCGCAAATCTGGTTTCGAACTCTTCTTCAGCAACGTAGTCATCCACGTTCGCGGGATTGGCCATCCGCCGGGGTGGAATGATGAAAATATAGGCCACAATTGCGGCACCGATGCAAACCCACATGGATAGGCGCAGAAGATTATCCATACTTAAGGTATCTGCTTGAATAAGAATCAGATGGTGTAAGTTTTGGGGTGATAAAAGTGGTGGTTGCTGGAAGCGGCTAACATGGTCGCGAAGATGATCTGCGGCCAGTGCGCTATAGCGCGTCCAGTAGACGCTGAGTAGCGTTACCCCAATGTTGGCACTAAAGACTCGGATGAAGTTACTGGTGGTAGCTGCTGCGGGAATTTCCTCACTATCTAGGCCAGACAAAATGATCATGGTCAACGGTACGAAAAGCATGCCTACACCAATGCCGATGAACAAGACGGGCAGAAAAAGATCAGAAAGACTGGTGATGGGGCTGAGATAAGTGCTGCCATAAGCACTTGCGAAAATGGTGAAACACAAAGTTGCCAGACGTCGCAATCCTAATAAACCCCGTAGGCGGTCCATCATCGTAGATATGGGAATAGCGCCGATACCAATGGGCGCAAGTACTAGGCTGGCCCAGTAACCGTTAAAGCCAAGGTTCTCCTCTGCCCAGAGTGGAAGAATAGAAGCCCAGCCCATGAACATCGCCCAACCCAGACAAAGGAGTAATAAGCCGAGCCAGTAGTTACGGCGTTTAAGAAAATGCATTTGTAGTAATGGATAGCTGACCTCGCTTTCTCGCCATGCAAAAAGCAGTAAGCAAACGAAGGCGGTCAGCGTCATTTTGAGGATGAAAGTCGAGTGCCACCAGCCATACTCTTCGCCCTGATCAAAGACTATCTGCATGCACATCAAGCCAGCGTAAAGTAGTCCGAATCCCCAGCCATCAAAAGGTGGTACGTCAGCCTGACTGCGATCTTTGGGAAGGCCCTTACTGCCCAAAAAGAAGGCAAGTATCCAGATCGGTAGCGAGAATAGGAATATACTCCGATAGCCCAGATTGGTTGCGAGAAAGCCGCCGATGGCCGGTCCGAAGAAAAAGGGTACCAGCATGGAATTACTCCAAACAATAGTCACGAGCCCGTGACGGGCTTGGGGACTATGGCGCAGGAAAGCGCTCTGGCTGAGAGGTACCAACAGTCCTGCGGCAATGCCTTCTAGGGCTCGAGAGCACAGCATGATCCAAAGATTGCTGGTCAGCGCGCTGATGATGGTGCCGATGCTGGCTACGACTACCGCTATTTGAAAAACCCGCCGCATTCCAAAGCGTTGGGTAGTCCAGGGCATCAGGGTGATGCCCACGGACCAGTTGACGATGAAGTAAGTCAGCGTCCATAACGCATGATTGCTGCTGGTGGAAAGCCCCCCTGCTATATAAGGAAAAATACCCTGGACGGAGGCTCCATCAAAAGAACCCATCGCTAAGGCCAGTCCGACTCCCGTAAAAAGCGGCCAGATTTTGGATAACGGCTGAATGTTTTGCACCCGATAGTTTTCCCGGATCATGCGCACTAGAAGAATTTGCCGTGCATTTGCCCTAATATATCGCTGCCGATATTATTCAACTAATAAATTGATTTGCTTTCATTCATCGGAAAACCCAATTGAAAATTCATGCTGATGAGTTGCTGACGTTTTTGGCGGTTGCTGAAACGCAGGGTGTCGGAAGTGGGGCCAAGGTTCTGCAGCGCAGCCAACCAGCGGTTTCCGAGCGTTTGCGTACCTTACAACTGAGTTTGGGTGAGCCCCTTTATCAGCGCCAAGGACGCGGCATTAAGCTGACAGCCGCCGGAGAATCCTTACTACCTTTTGCACGACGATTGCGAGAGAGTCTTGAAGAGGTTGAGCATTGGGCTGCGCGGCGTCAGACTTTACAGGAGGGTAGTCTGCGCATAGCGGCCAGTAATACGGTAGCGAATTACTTTCTCATGGAACATCTTGCGCGTTTTCGCAGTGCATATCCGGGAGTGCAGTTGCAACTCAAAACCGGCCCCCTCCCCGATGATATGCCGATTGGAAGCTGGGATCTGTTATTTACCGAAGCGCAGATCGCTGCCGATCGTTTACCACAGCACATGGAGCAGGAGGCTTGGCGCGAAGATGAATTAGTGGCTATTCTGCCTCAAGACCATCCTTGGGTGCAGCATGGTCGACAATCAGCGACTTGGGAAGAGGTACTCCAAGAGCCGATTGTTTGGCGCGAAGCCCATTCGGGTATTCGCAAAAGAGTTGAGGCGGCCATTGCGCATGCGGGTTTGTGTTCGCGATACAGTGTTGAGGTAACGGGGGTAGAGGCACTGCGGGACGCGGTAGCCGCAGGCTTAGGCATTGGCTTTGCCTCGGTGGAAGCTTTGGATAAAGTCCGTTGGCCGCTGGCATCCCTGCGTCTGGAGCCCCCTCGGGGGTTGTTCTGGACACTGTACCTGATTCATCCCCAGGTCGATTTTCAGTCGCGGGCGGTAACCGCGTTTTTACAGTTACTCGCCACTGCGCAGTCCTAACTGGGGGTGGGCTTAGAATCCGCCGTTGGCGTCAGCGACCACCAGAAAAACGCCGGAACCTCCGGCCGGATGTTCCAGCCAGATGAGCGGCAACTCGGGTCGGCAGCGCATTAAAGCTTCTTCCGCATCACCCGTTTCTACGACCAACACGCCGCCGGGCTGTAAATGTTGCGGTGCTTGGTCGAGCAGAGGCAGCAGGCAGTCCAGACCATCCTGACCCGCAGCTAGGGCGAGGCTCGGCTCGTGAATGTATTCAGGGGGCAATTCGGCCATGGCTGCTGCATCCACATAGGGCGGGTTACTGATGATGAGGTCGTAGCACTGACCCTCCAAAGCCGCAAATAAATTTGACGTGTACAGGTGTACTTGATCTTCCATGTCGTGGATTGCGACATTACGATGCGCCACCGCGAGGGCATCGGGTGAAATATCCACGGCATCCACTTGGGCGGAAGGGAACCGCAGAGCCAAGGTGATAGCCATACATCCGGAGCCAGTACCAATTTCTAGAATGCGCCGTACCTGAGAGGGCTCCACCCAAGGTGCAAAACCTTCCTCGATGAAGGGTTCCAAAAGACTGCGGGGGATCAAAACCCGTTCATCCACGGCAAAACGCAGACCCGCGAACCAAGCCTCGCCGGTAATATAGGCAGCGGGGCGACGAAGAATTTCGCGCTGATAAAAATGATGAAGTACGCGCTGTTTTTCGCTGGGTAGCAGGCGAGCACTACCCATTTCTGCCAAGTCTTCGGGCTCCAGATAAAGGGCTCGTGCCAGAATCAGATCCGCCTCGGCGCGAGGATTCTGCTGTCCTTGGCTAAAGTCCAGTGCCGCAGCGGCAAAACGGCTAGCGCCCCAGCGCCGAAAATCGGTAATGCTGTGGAGGGCGTGCTCAGCGAGCGCCGTGTAAGATTCGAGACGCATTCAAGTGATCTCCAGCCAAACGGGACAGTGATCTGACCCCGTCACTTCGGTGGCAATTCCTGCATCCCTCAGGCGGGGCAACAGGCTCTGATGAATCCAGAAATAATCGAGGCGCCAACCGATATTTCGGGTCCGAGCATCACTACGTTGGCTCCACCAGGAGTAAGAAACCCGGTCGGGATACAGGTACCGGAAACTATCTATCCAACCGTTCTCTATCCAGGTGTCCATAACGGCACGTTCTTCCGGAAGAAAGCCGGAGACTTTGAGGTTTTCTCGGGGGCGTGCCAGATCAATGGCGCGATGGGCGGTGTTGACGTCGCCACAGAATATTACCGGACGACCCGCCGCCACTCGGGCGTTGATGTGCTCCAAAAAGGCGTTATAAAAATCGAGTTTGAAGGCCAGACGTTCTGCATCTTTTTTACCGTTAGGAAAGTACACATTGTACAGATCAAAGTCCCCGCAGTCGGTAATGACCACGCGCCCTTCACGGTCAAAGCGGGGAATACCAAGCCCGACTCGTGTCGAGCCGCCAGAGGTTTGGGTAAAAGTGGCTACACCGCTATATCCGGCGCGTTCGGCGGCTGCCCAGTGGCCCTCGTAATGGGCCAAGAGACGTTCCGTCATTAACAGTTTTTCAGGGTCAGCCTTGCTTTCCTGAATGCAAAGTACGTCTGGCCGCGTCACTTCGACCCATTCGCGGAGACCCTTCCGACAGGCAGCCCGCCAACCATTGACATTCCAGCTATACAATCGCATGAGCGCGGTTCTTTAACGTATGACCCGGACCGCGAGAAAATCGCCGTCGGCCAGTACTTGTTCGAGAATTTGGCGTCCACTATCTCCACTCGCGCCCATTGTGCTCAGCAAGGCAAGACCTTCGCGGGCAGCCGTGGGGCTGATAACGCCGTGGCGCAGTGCCAGTTGGTAAAGGACGGCGACACTTGTTTCTTGGTCCTTGGTCTTGACCAGCTCCCCAGTAAGCTGAGCAGAGGGGCCGCCATAGAAGCATAGTTTTTGAATATGGTCGATATTCGGTAACGTGGTTTTACTCATGACAGGACATCCTTGGTCATCAAATTTTTAGTGGGGTGGCTTCTTTTCAGGCCCTGGCCAATTCAGACAACGTAGCGACCAGAACCCCCCTGGCTGCGGAGCCGTTAGTAGTGGTCCTAGTTCGGTGAGGCCAGCACTCAAAGCCTCTTTTAATCCCCAAGGGGCATTAACGAGCATCAGGCCGCTGCCGAATAGTTGTTCCCGGCCTTCTTCCGGCATTTGTGTCAATTCACAAACGAAAGCCGGTATGCGCGCGCGAATCGTTTGCCAGAAACGGGTGATCGTACCGCGGATTTTTATCGGGTACCAGATCAAATAGGTACCTTGGGGCCAGCGTTGGTAGGCTCGAATCAGGCTGTCGGCCAGAACCTCCCATTCATCGCGGCGCTCGAAGGGCGGATCGATCAGGACCAAACCACGTTTTTCGACAGGCGGAATCTGAGCGAACAGTGTTCGATAGCCGTCTTCCTGCAAGATGCTGGTATGGGCTCTTTTGCCGATGTTCTTGCGTAATTGCGTCGCGACGTCCGGTTTCTGTTCAAAAAGTACGATGCGATCAGTCGGCCGTAGGATGGTTGCTGCAAGAAGGGGGGAACCAGGATAGTGCATCTGAGACTTGCCATGGTTGAGCTCGGCGATACGTTTTAACCAAGCCCCCGAATACGGAAGGCTGCGCCGCTCCCCCCAAAGACGTAAAATACCTTGCAGGTGTTCCCCGGTAGAACCTAAGGGATACAGGCCGGCACCGGCGTGGGTGTCAATGTAGGCGAGGGGAGAGGTCTTGCGGGTCAGTGCCTCAAGAGTCAGAAAAAGCGCCAGATGTTTGATGCAGTCGGCGGCGTTGCCGGCATGATATTGATGATCGTAGTTCATAGTTTTAGGGTTGGCTTAAGGCTAGGCTTTCGTCATGATAGCAGAGTGACGCTTCCGGCCCACCATAAGGAGAAAGAAGATGCGCCTCTTCGCAACCGAAACCAGCCCCTATGCCCGCAAAGTTCGCTTAGCTCTGCTCGAAAAAAATATCCCCTGCGCGGTGGAGTGGGTCAATTTACGTACCCCAGACCATGCCGCACTGCAGCACAACCCGCTGGGTAAAATTCCTGTATTGCTTCGTAATGACGGGTCCGCAGTTTATGATTCGGCAGTGATTATTCAGTATCTGGAAGTGCTGTGTCCTGAACCGGCAATCATTCCTCACGATCCCGAAGCGCGTATTGAGGCGTTACGGATAGAAGCTCTAGCCAGTGGCATCATGGATACCACCATTGCATGGGTTCTCGAACAACGTCACGCTGCCGACTGTCAGGATGTGCAGATGCTACAACGTGCAAGAGCCAAAGTGACTACCGCGCTGTCTATGTTGCAGGAGGAGTCCCGGGCTTGGAAAGATGCGGCGAATGTTGCGGTTTTGAATTTGGCGCAAATAGCGACTATTGCGGCGGTGGGGTATGTGGATTTGCGAGCCCCAGATTTTCTCCTACAATTTCCCGATTTGATGACCTGGATGCACAGTATGCGCTTGCGGTCGAGTATTAACGCCACTTTGCCCCAGTGAGTCTCATGAAAGTTGCTACTTGGAATGTGAATTCGCTCAAAGTGCGCCTCCCGCAAGTGCTCGAATGGCTCGAAAATGAGGCTCCTGATGTGCTCTGTCTTCAGGAAACCAAGTTGACAGACGCGCGTTTTCCTATTGCGGAGCTGGAGACTTTGGGCTATCAGGCGATTTATCACGGACAACCTACCTATAATGGCGTAGCCATCCTCAGCCGGATCAGTTCAGCAGATGAAATGTGTGACTGGCCAGACGGTAGTGACGGGCAAGCCCGGCTTTGTGCGGCGACTTTTGGCACGATCCGCGTCGTGAATGTTTATGTACCTAATGGACAGTCGCTAGATAGTGCCAAGTATCTATACAAACTCCAGTGGCTGGAACGCTTGCGTAAGCTGCTTGCCCAGGAGTTGACGCGGTGGCCGCAATTACTGCTGGTCGGCGATTTCAATATTGCGCCAGACGCGCGTGATGTACACGATCCTGAAGCATGGGGTGAAGATATTCTTTGTTCGCCCCCTGAGCGGGCGGCTTTAGCCGCTTTGCTGAATCTGGGGTTGAAGGATAGTTGGCGCCAACGGCATGGCGATCTTCAGGAATGGAGCTGGTGGGATTATCGGGCGGCTGCATTTCGTCGCAATAAAGGGCTGCGTATTGATCTGATTCTGGTTGCGGACGCTTTAATGCCTCGGGTTCAGGACGTTCGGATTGACCGCACTGCCCGAGCTGCAGAGCGACCTTCAGATCATGCGCCGGTATGTATTACCCTAGAGGTGACATCATGATTGGGGTTCTTATAGTAAATCTGGGTACTCCCGATGCACCTACAGCATCGGCGGTGCGTCGATATTTGCGGGAATTTCTCAGTGATCGTCGGGTGGTAGAGCTGCCCAAAATCATCTGGTGGCCTATTTTAAATGGCCCTATCTTGACCTTTCGCCCGAAGCGCTCGGCTCGTAATTACGCGAGTATCTGGATGCCGGAGGGTTCCCCTTTGCTGGTGTATAGTCAGCGTCTCGCAGAGGGTTTACAACAGGAATGGCAACAGCAGTATGCGGGTCAGGTGCAGGTTGAGCTGGCGATGCGCTACGGTAATCCTTCCATTAGAAAAGGTTTAGCGGCTCTGCGCGAGCGCGGTTGTCAAAAAATTCTGGTGGTTCCGCTTTATGCCCAGTATGCAGCAGCCACCACCGCTTCAATATCCGATAAAGTGAGCGATGAATTAAGGGCCATGCGCGTTATTCCGGAACTAAGGATGGTTCGGGACTGGTATGCCCATCCCGCTTATATTGACGCCTTGGGGGACAGTATTCAGGCCTGGTGGCAGGAGCATGGTCGTGGCGATAAGCTGCTGATTTCTTTTCATGGATTGCCGGAACGCTCCATTCGGCTGGGTGATCCTTACCGGGCTCAATGCGAAAAAACGACCGCTTTGCTGGTGCAAAAACTCGGGTTGCCTGAAGAAGAATGGGTGCAGACCTTTCAAAGTCGTTTTGGTGCCGCAAAATGGCTGGAACCTTACACCGATCGTACTCTGGCGGAACTGGCGCGCAACGGTGTCCAGCGTATTGATGTGGTGTGTCCTGGTTTTACAGCAGATTGTGTCGAGACCCTGCAAGAAATTGCGCTGGAAGGAAAAGAAACTTTTCTCGAAGCGGGGGGTAAGCAATTGCGCTATATTCCTGCGCTGAATGATAATCCCCTATGGTTAAAAGCATTTAGCAAAATTTTAGAAAGCCACTGGCGATACTGGGAAGATCCAGAAAACTTTGCCGTTTTCACTCAGTCGAGCTAAAATCTCCACGGAGAAACTCCGTTGTGTTATCTGCCCTTTACCTATAGGACTCGCGATATGATCATCAGCAAAGATAAAGTAGTCACCATCGACTATTCCCTCACCGATGAAGAGGGAGAGCTGATCGACAGCTCCGTGGGTGAAGAGCCCCTCGTTTATTTGCATGGCCACCACGGTATTATTCCGGGTCTGGAGCAGGCTCTAAGCGGTCATCAAGCAGGTGATAAGGTAGAAGTTTCCATTCCTCCTGAAGAAGGCTATGGAGATTGGGATGAAGATCTCGTTGAGGTCGTTAGTGTCGATGATTTTGATGATCCCGAAGAGCTTGAAATTGGTACTCAATTTGAAACCATGACGGAAGACGGTACGCGTCTGGCGACGGTGATTGATATTGAAGGAGGCGACATTACTGTGGATCTCAATCATCCGCTGGCGGGTATGACGCTCAATTTTGATGTGACCGTGTTGGATGTTCGTGATGCGACTGCCGAAGAATTGGCACACGGGCATGTACATGGAGAACATGGTCACGACCACTAATGTGAATACCTTGTTAAGGTGGCAATGCTTTTCTCCTTTCGGGTATTAAGTTGCGTGGTTTGGGTTTCATGTCCGGTACCAGCGCGGACGGTGTGGATGCCGCGCTTTTGGATTTTGATATCCCAGAGCGGGGTGGTTATCAAGGACTGTTAAGCCGTCCCTACGCAAGAGATCTCCGGGAAATGGTGTTGGCTGCCAACGGCCCCCTGAGTGTGGAACGTATGGCGCAGTTGGACCGTGATCTCGGCGTTTGTTATGCGCAACTCGCGCAAGAGGCGATCGCCCAATTTGGGCCGGTCGATTATATTGCTCTGCACGGCCAGACTATCCGCCACCAGCCTCACGCGACTCCCGGTTTTACGCTGCAAATCGGTTCTGCAGCCGATGTACTCATCGCCACCGGAATCACGGTGGTTCACGATTTTCGCCGTGCTGATGTGGCAGCTGGTGGGGAAGGTGCGCCACTCGTCCCTCCTTTTCATCAACATTGCTTCCAGGGTGATCAGCCGCGCCTGATTCTCAACCTAGGGGGTATGGCTAATTTAACCTGGTTGCCGGGCCAAGATGACGCGCGCCCTTTGCAGGCCTTTGATTGCGGACCGGGCAATGTACTGATTGATGCGGCAATCCGGATGATCAGCGCGGGGCAAGAATCCTACGATCAGGACGGGCACTTGGCGGCGACAGGCGCTGTAGTCAAGGCGGCTCTGGAGGAATGGTCGAGACTGGCTTTTTTTCGACAACCACCGCCTAAAAGTACGGGCAGAGAATTGTTTGGAGAGCCATTGGTGCAAGAATGGTGGAGTACCTGGACAGGCTCTGCTGCGGACTTTGTGGCGACATTAACAGGGTTCACTGCGCAAACCGTGGCTGCTGCGATCAAAAGCTGGACGCCGGGCGCTTCGCAGTTGCTGGTTTTTGGGGGTGGTGCAGAAAACCCAGTATTGATGCAAGCTCTGCAGCAGATTTTGCCGGATATCAAAGTGCACCATGGCGGATTGCTCAGCGGTATTCCTAGTCAGGCTCTGGAGGCCTTAGCTTTTGCCTGGCTTGGGGGGCAATGTTTACGGGGACGGGTATTACCCTACGCAGGAGTCACCGGCGCCCAACATCCCGTAGTATTGGGTAGTATTTTACCAGGTAAAAACTGGCCCATGTTACTGCACCATCTTGCAGAACGCTCTTCGCTATTGACGGAACCCATCCAGCATGACTGACATCGCCACCTCACGTATTCCTGAATCTTGGCATCCTAGTGGAAAAACAGCAGTTTATGGAATTCTGGGGGAGCCGGTGATTCACAGCCTGTCACCTTGGATGCATCGCTTGTTCGCGGCTGAGTTGGATCTGGATATGGTATATGTTCCTTTTTCTGTGCCAAAAATGGCGCTCGCCCAGGCTTTTGCGGGCTTCTCGGCTTTGGGGGTAAAGGGGGTCAATGTAACGGTGCCTCATAAGGAGGCCGTGCTGTCTTTGATGCATAGCCTCTCTCCCGCCGCCCAGGCGATCGGTGCGGTGAATACGGTGAGTTTCACAGATGCCGGGGCTGTGGGTGACAATACCGATGCCACGGGTTTTGCGCGAGCACTGGAGCGTGCTACTGATGCGCGCTGGTGGACGGCACCAACTTTGGTGATTGGTGCCGGAGGGGCGGCGCGTGCCATCGTTTATGCGCTGGGAAGCGCAGGTTGTCCCGCTATTTACGTAGCCAATCGTAATATAGATCGGGCTCGGGATCTTGTTGTCAGTTTTCCAGAGTTTCCGCTGCAGACACTGCCGTTGACGTCGGAAGCGCTCACTGAGGTCCTGCCAGAGATATCACTATTGATTAATACCAGTGCCCGAGGCTTGCACGGAGAAAATCATCCGGAATTAAATCTTGAGCGGATGCCTAGACATGGCAAGGTTTATGATATCGTCTATAACCCATTGGAAACGCCCTTGTTGCGTGCAGCCCGTGAATCGGGGTTGGGTGCAATTGACGGATTAGGTATGTTGGTAGAACAAGGTGCGGAGAGTTTCAGATTATGGACCGGTGTTTTACCGCAAACGAATACTGTTGAGGGCATTTTACGCCAATGGCTGCAAACCCGGAACAAATCACTTTAACCCCGATATTGCGAGCGCTCATTAATAATGGGCTGGGTAATGAAGTGCAGTTAGTCAGTCTCGCCAATGATCCTGCGCGTGGAAAAAAACCTTTAATATATTATGCGGTAGAAAAAGGCGCAGTTTCTGCTGCGGCGCTCATGGCCCATTTATCGCATCGCTATAATATGCCCATGCTTGATCTGGATGCGGTAATGATCAACGATTTATTGCTGCGAAAAATCGATAAAAATCTGATGAGCCGTTATTTAGTTCTCCCTTTGTCAAAACACGGTGATACGTTGTATTTGGCCATGGCAGATCCCACAGATTTCAAAGCTGTTGAAGATGTCAAATTTAATACTGGATTACAGGTATATCCAGTTCTTGTTGAGGCAGACAAGATCATGCGCGCAGTGCATGTTGCCAATAGCGCTGGTGGCGGAATTGATGAGATTTTTCTCGACAAGCCAAAGGATACGGACGCTGCGGAGGGTCCAGAAGAATTTGATCTTTCCCAACAAAGTGACACTAACGTTGAAGATGCTCCTGTAGTACGTTTTGTTCAACAATTATTGTTGGATGCTATTCAAAAAGGCGTGTCCGATATACATCTGGAACCTTATGAAAAAGATTTTCGGGTAAGATATCGATTAGATGGCGTACTTCAAGACGTTTTACATCCCCCGCTCGCATTACGGGATGGTGTTACCTCGCGGCTCAAAATCCTCTGTCGCTTAGATATTTCAGAGCGTCGACTACCTCAGGATGGGCGTCTGCGCGTACGTGTACCACCCACACGCGTGATTGATTTTCGTGTATCTTTTCTTCCCACCAGTTACGGAGAAACTATCGTATTACGCTTGCTGGATCCGGCCAGTTCCAAGGTACCTATTGAACAGCTGGGATTTTTGCCGGAGCAGCGAAAAGCTTTTGAAGAGGCCATCCATCGGCCTTACGGCATGATTTTGGTGACCGGACCCACAGGCTCTGGTAAAACCACCACACTCTATACGGCATTGAATATTCTCAATACGGGTGACTGTAATATCAGTACGGCCGAAGATCCTGTGGAAATTCCAGTTTATGGTATTAATCAAGTAAATATTAATGAGCGTATCGGTTTGAATTTTGCCGCAGCTCTACGTTCTTTTTTGCGCCAAGATCCCGATATTATCATGGTCGGTGAAGTGCGTGACCTCGAAACCGCTGAGACGGCAATTAAAGCTGCGCAGACTGGACATTTAGTACTCGCAACATTGCATACAAACGATGCGCCGCAAAGTCTCACGCGTCTTGAGAATATGGGTATCCCCACCTACAACATTGCGGGCGGTGTCCATCTGGTGATGGCGCAACGACTTGCCCGAAAGCTATGTACACACTGTAAGAAAGCAGTTCGTTTGCCGGATCAGGTGCTTATTGAAGCGGGTTTTGCTGCTGATGACTTGCAGGGCTGGCGACCCATGGGTCCGATGGGTTGTGATGAATGCAATAAGACGGGCTATAAAGGTCGCATGGGGTTATATCAGGTAATGCCGGTGAGTGATGCGATGCGCGAAGTCATTATGCGCGGTGGCACTTCTATAGATCTTTCCAGGCAGGCGGCAGTTGAGGGCATTTTGACGATGCGTCAGAATGGCTTGCGACGGATCAAAGAGGGTGTAACCAGCTTAGAAGAAGTGCTTAGGGTAACTAATTTATAATGCTTTTGTTCATGGCAAGCCGTTTTCATGGCCTCTCAGAGCGCTAACTCAGACGGAGTATGGCGTCGCCTTTGGGGCATTTCAGCTTATCGTTTGCTGATCGCGGCGGTGATTGCCGTGTTGGTACAGTTACCCGTCAGCGAAACCGTTCTGAATTCGTGGGCGTCGGCGCAACCGTTAGGTACAGTAACGCTTCTCGCTGCAGGAATCAGTCTTTTTTATCTTCTGCTTTTGGTAATACGGTGGCCTAACCAGCCGCGCTGGCATGTGTGGGTACAAGTCAATGTTGATACCTTGTTGGTATTGCTCTTGCTGCATTATGGCGGAGGTATTAGCGGCCCATTCAGTATTTTGCCATTTTTATTGCTCGTTTCAGCAGCCAGCTTGTTGCGCGGTAAAAGTGCTTTTCTGTTCGTCTGGATATTGTTGTCCCTTCTGATATTAGCGTCTTTACAGGGCGGCATGAGCACCATACATCCGCAATTGGGTCAGCTATTCATTTATATTTTGGCGCTGGTTGCGGTTGCGGTATTATCGAACAGTCTGGTACGCAGTTTGGATCGGGGTGTTCGCCTAGCTCTACAGCGTGATCAGGAGGTTTATAATCTCAATATCCTGAATCAGGAAATCGTGCAGCATATGGACGTAGGTGTTCTTGTGCTGGACAAGTATAATCGGGTTATTTTGAGTAATCCCATCGCACGGGCGCTTTCTGGTTATCGATTCTGGGGCAACGTACCGGTGGCAATTGACATGGTTCAGCCGCGATTGGCAGCCATGCTACTAAAGCCTCATTTGAATGATAGCGAAATACCGGTTGCGCTTGGTGGAGGAGATCCTGCGCTTCGGGATGGCGAGCCAGCGCTTATGGTGCGCAAAATTGTGCTTCCGGGAAGCCCTTTTAGGATACTTCTACTCCGTGATACATCAGTTTTACGCACTCGTGAGAGAGAAGCGCAGCTCGCAGCTCTTGGTCGTCTTGCCGCGAATATAGCCCATGAAATCCGTAATCCGCTCAGCGTCATTCGGCATGCCGCTAATCTGCTGGATGAAAGTATTGAGAACGCCAGTTCACGACATTTATTCGATATACTAGAATGTGAGACAGTGCGAATTAATGCGATTGTAGAGTCCGTACTGGAAATGGCTCGTCCTAGTCCGGCGCATTTGGAACCCATCGTGTTGTCGAGCTGGTTACCGAAATTGATTCTTCAGCTCCAAGCCGATCCACAGTTTGCCAATTTACACGTACTTATTCTAAAAATTCCTGATCAGTTACTGATCTATGCGGATCCAGGTCAGCTTCGACAGGTGCTCTGGAATTTGCTTCATAATACGATACAGTATGGCGGGTCAGGCGATATGGAGATTCGAGTAGAGCTGACGGCTGAGCATCTGGAAAATGAAAATATTAGAATAACATTGCGAGACTTTGGCCCAGGTATCCGACCAGAGGCCATGGAGCGTATCTTCGAACCATTTTATACGACTAATTCAAAAGGGACGGGTCTGGGTTTGCCCATGGTGCGCGAGTTGATGCGAATGAATGAAGGTCGTATCGATTGTGAAAATCATCCCGAGGGCGGAGCCGTATTCCGTCTGGTTTTGCCTTGTTGGGATACGAAGGAAGGCGAGGCGTAATGACGCAAAAAATGTCGCCTTGGGTCCTAGTCATTGACGATGAGCCCAATATTGTCGAACTATTACGCATCACTTTGCGGGGTATGGGCTTGGAAATACTGGCTGCACACTCTCTCGCTGAGGCTTATGCGTCTTTGACAACTGGTGTTCCATCCTTGGTGTTAAGTGACCTGCGCTTGCCCGATGGGTCGGGAGTTGATTTGGTGCGGCATGTGCATACCTTGTATCCGCAGGTCCCTATTGCGGTGATAACCGCATATTCTTCAGCAGATGGAGCAGTCGAAGCCATGCAGGCCGGTGCTTTTGATTATATGGCAAAGCCTATAGAGCTGGCGCGCCTGCGTCGACTGGTGACTCAGGCGACTCACTTGACTCAGGTAAATGCGGAGGGCCATGACGGCACCTTCAGGTTGGTCGGCGATTCCCTAGTCATGCAGCAGTTGCGTGAGGATATTCGCAAGGTGGCGCTTAGTAACGCACCCGTTCACATTGCCGGGGAGACAGGTACGGGTAAAGAGCTGGCGGCCCGCGCGATACATGATTCTGGTCCTAGGCATGATAAACCTTTTGTTGCTATCAATTGTGGCGCTATTCCCGAAGGTCTCGTGGAGAGCGAGTTTTTTGGCGCCGAAAAAGGTGCTTACTCTGGAGCAATACAGCATAGAGAGGGATTGTTTCTGGCGGCTAATGGTGGCACTTTGTTTTTGGATGAGATTGGTGATTTGCCGACAATGATGCAGGTGAAACTGCTGCGTGCCATCCAAGAGCGAGTTATTCGTCCATTGGGTGCCGACCGGGAAATATCGGTGGATGTGCGTTTTATTTCGGCGACGCACAGAGATCTTGCGGAAATGGTGAAGGCCGGAACGTTTCGACAGGACTTGTCCTACCGTCTCAACGTTGTTCAGCTCAACATGCCCCCGCTCCGCGAGCGACTGGAAGACATCCCGCAATTAGTTGCAGCAATTCTTCAGCGTATTTCAGGTAATGGGACTCATAATTTGAGGTTACTGCCAGAGGCAACCATAGAAAGGCTCGCTGCCTACCATTTTCCTGGAAATGTCCGGGAGCTCGAAAATCTGTTGGAAAGGAGTATTGCCTTGCCCGAGAAAGATATTCTCGAGGCTGGGAGTTACCGTTCATGGCCCGCGTTAGAAAACTCTTCAAATTTGAGGGAGAAGCAGACAGTTATCGCCAAAGCCTTGGGGGATGTCGAAGCGGATTTGCTGCGCTCTATTCTTGACGAGGTGTCGGGAAATCATGCTGAGGCGGCGCATTTTTTGGGAATCAGTCGACAATCTCTGGAACTGCGGCTGCGTCACCTGCTACCAACACAGGGATTATAATGGAGATACTTGGGGGCATCGAATACGCACTTGTCACCCTGTTGGGTTTGCTCATCGGTAGCTTTCTCAATGTGGTGGTGCATCGGGTGCCGCGTCGCGAATCCATTATATATCCCGCATCACACTGCCCGCAGTGTGGTCATATTTTGCGATTCTGGGAAAATATTCCGGTATTGAGTTGGTTGATCCTTCGCGGCCGCTGTCGCGATTGTGGCGGTTTCATTGCTTGGCGTTATCCGGCCTTGGAATTGTTGACGGCGATATTCAGTCTGGTCGTAGCCTGGCAATGGGGTTTCCGCTGGTCGCTATTGCCAGCGCTCATTTTTACCTGGGCACTGCTGGCCTTGGCGCTGATTGATCTCGAAACCCAATTACTCCCGGATCGAATTACCAAACCGGGTATGCTATTGGGATTATTGCTCAATGCCTCAGCTCTGCTGGGATCTGGCGTGGCTTTAACATCGCCGCTCAACGCTTTACTCGGGATTGTCTTGGGATACGGAAGCCTGTGGCTGTTGGCTACGGGTTATCTGAAAATGACCGGAAGGCATGGAATGGGCGGTGGTGATCTCAAATTGTTGGGGATGATTGGGGCGTGGCTCGGTTGGCAGGCGGTTTTTTTGACCCTCTTCATTGCCGCGATCAGCGGCGGAGTGGTTGCTATCGCTATGCTCTTGAGTGGCAAGGGGCGCGACTACGCTATCCCATTCGGTCCCTATCTGGCTTTAGGAGGCTGGCTGATGCTGTTATGGCCGAAAGCCATTATCGGTGGCTATTTACATTTTTTGGGATCATGAATGAGCGTACGTGTGGGACTTACCGGCGGCGTTGCTTGTGGCAAAAGTACCGTGGCGGAAATGCTCAGAGAGTTCGGTGCGCATATTATTGACGCCGATGAAGTTGCTCGTGAGCTGGTGCTGCCTGGACACCCCGCTTTGCAGGCTATCGTCACCCAATTTGGTTCACAATACCTGTTGAATGATGGAACTCTTGATCGCGCGGGAATGCGGGCTTTGGTGTTTAGCGATTCGGCAGCGAAAAAATGGCTGGAAGCGCTCTTGCATCCTCAGATCCGGCAGACGTTCATTACGCGCAGTAAGCGCCTCGAGATAAATGATCCTGAGGCGATCATTGTTTGGGTGGTGCCGCTACTGATCGAGAATGATTACCTGTCGCTCATAGATACGGTGTTAGTCATTGATTGCCCACAGTCTGTTCAAGTTCAACGCTTGCGGGCGCGATCGGGTTGGAGCGATGCACAGATTTCCGCAGTACTAGCTGCGCAATGTGGTCGTGATCAGCGAAATGCAGCCGCTGATCGGGTAATCGCTAATGATGGTAGTCTCGATACTTTGCGGCATGCCATTATCGCTTATGCCGATGCGTTGAAAAAAAGTCGTGGATTTGCCTAGAAAAATGGCTTGTGGCACTCTGACGGGTGACGCTCACAAATGGTGCATTACAATCGTGGCGAAGCGCAGGCTGCGTCAGAGGTAGAGCATGATATATAGAAAGGACTGGCATGGCCGTTTATGAACATCCACTCCACGAGCGAGCCCGGATGCTGCTGCGCCTCGAAAGTGTGTTTTCACAGTTGCAGCATGAAGGAAATTTACGGCATGCCTTGCGTCCCTACAATGAGCTTCTGGATTTTTGCGGTAGACCGGAATTGCGTCTTGATCTGATTCTCGAGTTGGAGCGGCTGGGTCAGAGCCTAGCATTGTGGGCGGAGAGTCCCGATGTGGATGAGAGTCCCTTGCAGGCCTGGCAGTTTCGTATCGAACAGCATCTGAAGCGTCTTCGAGAACGCCGGGAACCCTTTGGAGAATTACTGCGTCATCAGGAAATCATCCAGCTTGCGCGTGGTCGCATGGGTGTCGCTGGTGGTCTGGCAGATTGTGATTTACCGTTGCTGGCCTTCTGGAACCAGCAGCCCGCAGACCGGGTACGGCCTCTACTCGAACGCTGGGAACAAAGCCTTGAACTATTGCAGAGTAGTGTAGATCTGATTTTGGCGCTGTTACGTGATTCTTGCGCTTGGTCTGCGGTAGAGGCTCCAGAAGGTCGTTATGGATCGCCATTGGATCCACGTCGGCCACCTTCTTTGATTCGGTTAGATTTTACGGGATCGTCCGATTTTTATCCGAAAATCAGCGGCGGCATCCATCGCTTCCATATTCAGTGGCTGCAATGGTTGGACCAGAGCCCTGCCCGCGCGATAGAATCCACCATAGCATTTCAATTGGGCCTGAGTGCCCTGTAACTCCACGACTATTTTTCGTAAAAGGATCGGCGCATGCATATCGGCACTACCCTGACACAATTCATCGTTGAAGAAACGCGACGATATCCTGAGGCCACCGGTGATTTTGCGGCCCTACTGAATGATCTGGCGGTTTCTTGCAAATTTATCGGCGCACAGGTGTATCGAGGTGCTTTGGTCGGAGCGCTGGGAAGTGCAGGCACGGATAATGTCCAAGGCGAAGTGCAAAAAAAACTGGATATTATTTCCAATGACGCCATTCTGAAATCCATGGACTGGACCGGACATCTTGCCGGTATGGCCTCCGAGGAAATGGACGACCCCTATCCGATTTCGCAAAATGTGCCCAGAGGCAAATATCTACTGCTTTTTGATCCTCTTGATGGGTCCAGTAACACCGATGTGGGCATCAGTGTGGGCACGATTTTCAGTATTCTGAAGGCGCCCGTTGCTGGTCGTGATGCGACGCTGAAGGATTTTTTGCAGCCTGGCGTAGAACAGGTTTGTGCCGGTTATGCACTTTATGGTTCAAGTAATATGCTGGTTTACAGCACCGGTTATGGTGTGAATGGCTTCACGCTGGACCCTTCTATCGGTGAATATATATTGACCCATGAACAGATGCGTGTTGCTGAAGATACGAGCGAGTATGCCATTAATATGAGTAATTATCGGCACTGGCAGCAACCCGTGCAGCGCTATATTGATGAGCTGAATCGGGGCGCGGAAGGACCTCGGGAGCGTAATTTCAATATGCGCTGGGTGGGTTCCATGGTGGCTGACGTGCATCGTATTCTTTGTCGCGGTGGGATTTTTCTTTACCCATTTGATCGGCGTGATCCTAAAAAGCCAGGAAAATTGCGTCTTTTATACGAAGCGAATCCCATGTCTTTCCTGATTGAACAGGCGGGGGGGGCTGCTAGTACTGGAACCACCCGGATTCTGGATATTGTTCCCCAGGGCTTACATGAGCGGGTGCCCGTTATATTGGGTGCAAAAAATGAAGTAGAGCGTGTGGTGGCCTATCATCAGAAATAGCCTTAGTGCGATGCTATTCATGGGCAATATAAAGGCGGCGACTGCATTTACAGTCGCCGCCTTTTTTGAGCAAGTGCTCTTTACAAGAGCACTTGCTCAGCTTGCCAAAAGTTCTTAGAGGATACCTGACAAACTATGGACCAATTGTCCCTGTAACGGCGGTACAGCGTCCTTGAAGTCCAGATTGACTTTGTTGGCCGTAGAAACAATACGGGTACGATAGTAAATCCAGTGTCCCGTCCCGCTGATTTGCTGGCTGGTGGTCGTACTGGTGCCCTGCTGTAAATTGGAGTTGGTCTGTTGACTGACTGCTGCCTTGCTACGCTCAGCTACCTGAACGTCGGTGATCATGGCATAGGTGATATCTTTGACCAGCGAGTCGGCTACCATGCTGATAGCGCCTCCGATGAGAGCGCCGGCACCAGCGGCTACACCGCTTTGCCCAATTAAAGCGCCGGATGCGGCACCCAGTACGGAACCACCATAACCGCCCATTAAAGATTGCTTGGCGGCAGCTTCCGACATTTTACCCACCGATAGTACATTAATTTGCAGCATGTAGTGCGCCTGATTATAAGGGACGATGCGGTAGCCTTGATTAGTGAGGTTAGCGTCAATTTCTTGTTCGAGAGCGGCAACATCTAAGGTTTTATCAGAAGTATTTTTGAACTGCACGTAGACGGTTTGTTCTGAAGGTGGGACCGGATTCAGAAATATCGTGTTGGACATTTTGGTCTGGACATTAAGATCTTTATGCTGCAAAGCTACTTGAGTAGCTGCGCAACCGGAAAGCGCAATAGCGCCCATAGCGGCAAGGCTGATGGTCACAACGCGAAGCGATTGACGTAATGCTAACGACATGAGTTCCTCCGAACGTAGGTATAAGACCCCAATGGGTCGATCATAAAAGCGCATATTATGGTTTACATTTTAGAGATTACGGTGATAGAGGCAAGGAGTTTTTAAAGAAAATGCTAATTTTCTGGCACCTGCTCCATAAATATTTATAAAAACATTTTATAAACAATATGTAACGCCATTCATCAGTAACCTAGGATTATTGGGGTGGCGATGCTGCTGGTGCCGAATAAGTGGAGATTGTGCTAGCCTGTATCACCTATGTAAGCAAGCGGTTGAGGCGCTGACCTGAGACATATTGATTATTCTGCGAATTCGTCTAAAAGCATTCTTACTATTTAATCAGTATCTCTTGTAGAATCCTGCTGATTCCTAGATGGAGAACGTATCGTGCTACCTGAAACTGCCAAGCCCTATTTACTGAATGGGATTTATCAGTGGTGTGTTGACCAGAATCACACCCCCTATATTCTGGTGATCGTTGCTTATCCTGGGGTGTCGGTGCCAAGTGGTTATGAAAAGGATGGGCGGATGATTCTGGATATATCGCCGCGTGCCTGTCATAACCTGAGTATGGCTGATGGTTGGATTACCTTTAACGCTCGCTTTGGTGGGGTGGCGCGCACGATAGATGTGCCTATGGCCGCAGTGGTGGCTATTTATGCGGCAGAAACTCAAGAGGGCATGGGCTTTGCTGAGCCTGAAATGCCTGATTCGCCGCCGTCGGGGCCAATGGACAGCGAAGCAGATATCAGTGATAAAGCCATCAAAATGGACCGCCCATCACTGCGAGTGGTGAAGTGAGTCGGATTGCCGCGCTCGGTTTCGTATTACTGTGTTGGGGGGGGGTGGCAGAAGCCAATATTTATGCGTACACCGATAGTCACGGTGTAGTGCACCTCACCAACGTGCCAGCCGGTAATACTCACTATCACATGGTGATGCGTACCCCAAAAATGCCAGTGGCAGTGGCTCGTGCTGATTACAACGGGGTGGCTAGACAGCAGTACCAGCCGATTATCCAGTCCGCTGCTAGTCGTTATGGTGTCAGTCCGGCGTTGGTGAACGCGGTGATTACTGCGGAGTCCGGCTATAATGCGGGAGCCGTTTCACCTAAGGGTGCCATTGGATTGATGCAGTTGATTCCTGCCACGGCAGCGCGTTTTGGTGTTGCAAATTCTTTTAGTCCAACGGAGAACATCAATGGTGGAACGGCCTATCTGGCCTATCTGCTGCGTAAATTCAGCGGTGATATGAGGCTCGCGATTGCTGCTTATAATGCGGGCTCTAATGCCGTCATCCAGGCGGGATACCATATTCCGCCCTTTGCAGAGACTCAGGCGTATGTGCCGCGTGTGCTCGCTTACTATCAGCGTTATTTAGATCATACCCAAGGGGCATCTGCGGAAGAGTCTGCACCTGTTGGTCCTCAATTGATTCAGATATCCAATCCGTAGTGCTGTAATTTTTTGCGCAGCGTGTTGCGGTTTATGCCCAGCCACTGTGCGGCCACTCCGCGTTGTCCTTCACAATGTTGTAGGGTGTGGGCGAGTAGTGCGCGCTCCACTTCCGCAATAATCAGGTTATGCAGATTACTGGGTTCTTCGCCGCATAGATCATTAAAATAACGATCCAAGACCATCGTCACGCAATCACTGAGGGACATCGTCGAAGGTTCCATAATTGCGCTCCTCTAAGGTCTACTCAGCAGGGTGACCTGATAGCCTGCTGCGGCAGCCAATTGCGGACTATGGAGTGTGAAATGGATGGGGCTGTGCGCAAGAAATCCATCAATGGTCTTGTGGTGCGGGCCCAAATATTGACTGGGATTAAAGTGGAGGTGAGTAATCGGAGCTCCGTAGACGTTACTAAGCGTCACCTCAATGACCGGGTAGGCCTGCACATGTCCGGCTAGGTTCTCTATTTGTCCTGTGATCATGGCAAGATGATCTCCGACGGGTGTGACCTGACTATCGATAATCTGAATCGCTTTGTTAGGGCCCGGCCAAGGAATGGTGGTGCCGAGTGCGGTTGCGCCACGAATCATTGCCTGACGAACGGGAGCGCTGTTGGCCGCGTAACTATAAACCCCAGTGGACAAGACAATTTGCCCAATAAGTGCTAAAAGTAAAAGAGTAATGATAGTAATTAGAAGGTAACGACTAAAGCGATGCCCAAGATGTTTCCCAGCGGTTTCTGTTTCTGCGGCTAGATCCACATGAAATACCTGCTGACAAACACTACATTTTACTTGGAAGTGATGCTGACGCAGGGATTTGATGTCCGCACTAAAAGCTGATTCGCAGCGGGGGCAGCTTATTTCCATGGTTCAGTCTCCGGTTTGCGCTGGCCCACAAGGAGTGACCAGTCTTCTTCGTGTTGGGGGGCGGCAATATCAAAATAGGGAGCGTAGGCGGCAAAAATCTCCGCTTCTTGGCGGTGTAAGATGCCGGAAAGGGCGATCCAACCGCCTGGTTTGACTAGCGCTGCGAGCGTAGGTGCCAAATTCAGCAAGGGTGCAGCCAGAATATTCGCCACCAAGATGTCCGCAGACGGTATTTGGCTTTTGTGAGGAAGAGAAAGCTGCAGCTTATGCGCAACCTGATTCTGTTTTGCATTGTTGGTGGCAACGCGCAATGCGAGAGGATCGGTATCGACGCCAAAAGCCGTGCTCGCTCCGAGAAGCAAAGCAGCGATAGCGAGAATGCCCGATCCGCAGCCATAATCTATGATGCACTCCTCACCTTGGATATGTTTATCCAAAAAACGTAAACATAATGCGGTGGTAGGATGTGCGCCGGTGCCAAAAGCTTGGCCAGGGTCGAGGTGAAGTAAGTAAGGTGCGTTCTGAGGTGCTTGATCCCAACTGGGAACAACCCATAGACGACCAAACTGTCGCGCAGGGAAAGCGGCCTGTGTGCTGGCGACCCAATCTTGCTCTTTCAATGGGCTGATGGTCGCGCCAAAAGCGTCCCAGCCCGCACTTTGTACGAGCCGTTGGATGCTCGCCTCATTGTGTGCAGTCGCCGTGAACAGGGCCTGACATTGACTGTTTTGCCATAGTTGCCCATTGATAAAAATAGGATCTTTTTCATCGAGTTCGAGAAAGGTCACCGCATCGGCTCCGGCATCCAGCAACTGCAATTCCACACGCTCCGCATGGGCGACGGGAACCTGCATATCAATCTGCCACCAGAGCGCCTTCATGGTGCGAGCAGTGCCTCCAGATAGTGGATATTCACAGCGCCAGCTGCGTATTGTGCTTCCTCAAGAATGCGTCGATGCAGGGCAATATTAGTTTGGATGCCCTCAATACTGGTTTCACGAAGCGCGCTACGCATCCGTATATTGGCTTCTTCACGGTTGGCACCAAAAGCGATGATTTTCCCGATCATGGAGTCGTAGTAAGGCGGTACCCGGTATCCTGCATATATGTGACTGTCAACCCGAATGCCGGGGCCACCTGGAGGATGCCAGGCGGTAATCTGCCCAGGAGAGGGCATAAAACGCTCAGGGTCTTCAGCGTTGATGCGACACTCAATGGCGTGTCCCTGAAGCCGCACATCCTCCTGTTTAAGATCTAATGGAAGTCCTGCGGCGATTTTGATTTGCGCTTTGACAATGTCTACACCGGTAATGAGCTCGGTAATCGGATGCTCCACCTGGATACGCGTATTCATTTCGATAAAATAGAAAGTCTTGCTGGATGGATCGTAGAGAAATTCAATGGTTCCTGCGCCCCGATAGCCCATATCTTCGCAAGCTTTGACTGCCGCCGCACCAATCTCCGCCCGTTGGGTGGCGGTGATGCCAGGGGCCGGAGCTTCTTCAATGACTTTCTGGTGACGGCGCTGTACGGAACAGTCCCGCTCACCGAGATGCACACAATGGCCGTGGGCATCGCAGAGAATCTGGAATTCAATATGACGCGGTGTTTCCAGAAATTTTTCCATATATAACGTTGGATTACCAAAGGCTTTTCCAGCCTCGGCGCGAGTCAAGCTGGCCGCATTGATTAGGTGTGCTTCCGTATGTACCACACGCATACCACGCCCGCCGCCGCCGCCAGCTGCTTTGAGAATGACCGGATAGCCGATTTCTTTGGCAAGAGTTTTAAGCGCCTCATGGTCATCGGGTAGGGGGCCATCTGAGCCCGGTACGCAGGGTACCCCAGCCTTTTTCATAGCAGTTTTGGCGGCAATTTTGTCGCCCATAAGGCGGATGGTTTCTGCGCGGGGACCAATAAAGGCGAAGCCGCTGTTGTCGACTCTTTCCGCGAAATCTGCATTCTCCGATAGAAAACCGTAGCCGGGATGGATAGCTTCGGCATCGGTCACTTCGGCAGCAGCAATTACCGCAGGAATATTCAGGTAGCTTTTGTCACTGGGAGCAGGTCCGATGCAGACGGATTCGTCAGCAAGTTTAACGTGCATGAGATCGCGGTCCGGCTCGGAGTGTACCGCGACGGTGCGGATACCCAGTTCGCGGCAAGCGCGTTGAATACGCAGAGCGATCTCGCCCCGGTTAGCGATGAGGATTTTTTCAAACATCGTCAATCCTCAGGCGCGATAATAAACAGGGGTTCGCCATATTCAACGGGCTGTCCGTTATTGGCCAGTACTTTGAGAATTTTTCCGGAGACATCGGCTTCAATTTCGTTGAGCAGTTTCATGGCCTCGATAATACAAAGGGTTTGCCCGGCCTTGACAATGCTGCCCTCCTCGGCGAAAGGCACGGCTTCCGGAGAGGATGCACGATAAAAAGTGCCGACCATGGGAGATTTGATCATGTAGCCTTGGGGAGAGGCGGATTCAGGCGTCGCCGTTGGCGCAGCGGGTGTTGGTATTATTGCAGCGGCTGTTGACGGAATCGCTACGGGCGGCGCGTAAGTAACACCCTGATTTTGAAGTGCAGGTGCTGCGCTATGGCGAGTAATCCGGACTTTGCTTTCGCCTTCAACAACCTCGATTTCATCAATGGCGCTTTTTTCAAGCAGGTCGGCGAGGCGGCGAATGAATTGGATATCCATACTTTTCCTTAATGGTTGACGGGGTCGAGACGTGCAAAACGCCGGTAGATTGCATCCAGCGCCAAGAAATATCCGTCCGCTCCCAACCCGGCGATGACTCCTTGGGCGACATCCGAAAAATAGGAGTGATGACGGAAGGGTTCCCGAGCATGAATGTTGGACAGATGTACTTCAATGAAGGGAATTCGGACTGCACTCAGCGCGTCACGCAACGCAACGCTGGTATGCGTAAAGGCCGCTGGATTGAGAATAATGTCAGTAACACCCTGATTACTGGCTTCTTGCACCGCATCAATCAGTACATGTTCGGCATTGCTTTGTAAGCTGCGCAATACCCAGCCCCAAGAAGATGCGGTCTGGAGAAGTTGATTGTCGATCTCATTCAGCGGTACCTGCCCATAGTGACTAGGCTCACGTGTGCCGAGCAGATTCAGATTCGGGCCATGTAGTACTAGGACATGAGGAAAAGATGCAGCCATGAGGTTCCGCGTAACTTCAAGAATAAGCTAAAGTCTGCCGCAAATGCCCGCATAAATCTAGGCCAACTTGCCGCAAGGGGGGAGATTGGCGGTGATGCGGGCATCGCTCCTCGTGTAGATTTGGCGTAGTATGCAGATAGGTATGCAAAATGTGTCGCCTTACTCGGTAGTACGGTGACATTGCAGGGGCGGCAGTCTGGAGCCCTATATATTATGAATGGTCGGAGAGAGGTGGCTTTGCCATGTTATACCCTGAATTGTTTAAATCTTTGGAGGCCGCACGGTGGAATATGGCGACCGATATCCCTTGGGAGCAATTTGATCGGAGTCTGGTGAGTGATGAACAGTTACGGACGATCAAAATGAATGCGGTTACCGAGTGGTCGGCACTCCCGGCCACCGAAATGTTCTTGCGTGATAATCGCAATGACTCGGATTTTTCAGCATTCATGTCCATCTGGTTTTACGAAGAACAAAAGCATGCGTTGGTGCTGATGGAATATTTGCGTCGTTTCGCACCGGAATATCTGCCAACAGAAGAAGAATTGCACAATGTGCGCTTTGAGTTTGATCCTGCGCCGGCCATGGAAACCTTGATGCTGCATTTTTGTGGCGAAATTCGACTGACCCATTGGTATAAGTGTGCCGCACAGTGGCACAGTGAACCGGTGATTCGTTCGATTTATGAAGTGCTTTCCAAGGATGAGGCCCGCCATGCAGGTATTTATCTCAAATACATGCGGCGAGCTATTGAGCGCTTGGGGGATACCGCGCGTCTGGCCTTTGCCAAGATCGGGGTATTGATGGCGAACACCAAAACGGCCAAGGCCTTGCACCCTACTAACCTCCATGTGAACAAAGCCATGTATCCCGAAGACAGTGTACAGAGTCATCTGCCGGACCCGGGATGGTTGGAGCAATGGCTGGATACGCAAATCCATTTTGATGCGATTTGGGAGGGAAAGGTAGTCAACGGTATCCTTCGTAATCTCTCCGCATTACTGGAAACACCTATTCAGAGCGCCAAGGATTTGAGCCGGTATCGTAAAGCGATGAGCAGCGCAGATCGTGATTCGACGGGGCATTTGGCGGCTAGTTGAAATGCCTGTAGCCATTTGGCGACAACTAACTGCTTGTTGTATTAAGCGTCTGTGTTTTGGTGACGACCAGATGCTACGAATAAGCGATGCTTTCGTGATAAAGAGGCCGCAATTCCCGCCTCTAGGCAGCGGCCTGATATTTGCTTGTTGGTAGCGCCGTTCGATATACGAAAACATTCGACAAGGAGTATGGATGATGAAAAAAATAGGGTTTGTCGTGGCAGCAGTCATTATGTTGGGGGGTTGTGCGAATAGTCCCTATGGGAGTTCTTATGGGGGATATAGCGGCTTAGGTGCTTCTCCTCTGGGCAATAGCGCGACGACGACGGACACGGCGGCAGGCGCCGCATTGGGAGCCGTAGCGGGCGCGGTGGTTGGCAACCAGTCTGGCAGTCCCTTGGCGGGGGCGGCGATTGGTGCTGGTCTGGGTGGTCTGGCCGGATATGCGGTATCCAAACGCAATAATCAATCGGCCCAGAACTGTCCGGCGGGCTACAATTGTACGCCTAGCGCACCACCGCCGAGTTGTCCTCCGGGTTATAATTGCACGCCGCAATAAAACAACAAGTTGCCAGGGTGTTTTAGCCCGTCCTAAATCTTTTTCTAACGAACCGAGGGTGGGTAGAGCAAGATGCTCCGCCCACCTTTCTTGCGTTATAGTGCCACGATTTTGGAATCTACAGGTTTTGCGAGGAGACTCATGACGGGTGTCGAGTGGCGTAAAATGAGTCTGGACGAACGTCTAAGATGGGCGCTGAGTCCAGAGTTGCCAGAATCTTACCGACCATGGCTATTGGTAGAACAGTGGGTGCAGACCCGCTGTTATTTTGCCCGGCGTGCTGATTTGCGAGCGGAGGAAGTTGCCGTACTGGCGGAAGATGGAGACTATTTGATTCGACTGTGCATTGCTAAGCGCCCCGCCCTCACGGCACAGCAGGTGAGCCGTTTCTGTGTGGATCGAGATCCTAATGTGCGCTATGCCATTGCGCGTAATCCTTTATTGACACAAGCGCAGCGCGAACAACTGTTGGGCGATGAAGATGAACTCGTAAGAACGGCCGCAGCAAAGGCGCCACGACCGAGTCAAAAGCGTTGCCGCCCGGGTCAGGCGCCTTTGTTGCGCTGACCCGGTTCCCCATTTCAGTCTGCCTGACGGCGCAGAAAGGCAGGAATGTCCAGATTTGAATAATCCTGAACGCCGCTCGCTCTGTTTGGGGTAGGTGCCATGGTGGCAGGCTGATGTTCTGCTTGGCGGGCGCCCGTTGGCTTATCTAGGTTGCGCCAGTCGTTGGGGGTACGTGGAAAGTTGTCCGCGTTTACTACCCGCTGACCCCGGATGTTTTCGACGGCCAGACGCACAGGCTCCCGCTGCAAGCCCGTCGCGACAACGGTAACCCGGAGTTCACCATCCAGATCGGGATCCAGCACAGTGCCCACCTTAACATTGGCATCGTCGGCCGCATAACCACGAATGAGTTCGCCAACTTCCTCGAATTCACCCAAAGTTAGATCCATGCCAGCGGTTATATTGACCAGAATGCCGCGTGCGCCGGACAGATTGATATCGTCTAGAAGAGGACTGGAAGCAGCACGGGTAGCAGCGTCGCGAGCACGATTTTCGCCCTTGCCGCTGGCCGCGCCCATCATGGCCAAGCCCATACCTGACATGACGGTACGCACATCGGCAAAATCCAGATTCATCAGTCCAGGACGGGTCACGAGTTCAGAAATCCCCTGCACGGCGCCCAAAAGAATGTTGTCGGCCGCCTGATAAGCATCTTTGAGGCTGATATTTTTGCCGAGAACGGCGAGCAGCTTTTCATTGGGGATGATGACCAGAGAATCAACATGCTGGGAAAGCTCGTCAATGCCGGCGAGCGCATGTTGTTGACGTTTTTTGCCTTCGAAGTTAAAGGGTTTGGTGACGACACCGACGGTGAGAATGCCCATGTCCCGGGCAATAGCGGCTACCACGGGGGCGGCGCCGGTTCCCGTACCACCACCCATACCTGTGGTGATGAAAACCATGTCGGCTTTTTCCAGCGCCGCGCGGATTTCATCGCGCCCTTCTTCTGCGGCTTTACGACCGACTTCCGGGTCGGCACCTGCACCTAGGCCACGGGTAATTTGTGCGCCGAGCTGAATGGTGTGGCTGGCCTGAGAGTGGCGCAGCGCCTGGGCATCGGTGTTGGCCGTGATAAACTCGACACCTTCCAAACCGGCGCCACACATGTTGTTGATGGCGTTACCACCACCACCACCGACCCCGATCACTTTGATGACGGCGCCGTCTTGTTCGCATTCGTTAAGTTCAAACATGATATTTCTCCTGATCATTTCTTAAATGGGCTTGATGGATGCGTTGCTCAACCGAAGCTGGTTTGTACCCAGTTACGCATTTTGCGGAAAACGCCGCCAAAGCTGGTGTCCATGCCCGACCGATTTTGGCTATGGTCATCGTAAGCAGCGGCTTTGGGCTGGGCTATTGCAGCCGGTTCGGCCTGCCCGGCAGACTGATTGTGCAGCCCGTACATGACCAGACCCACACCGGTGGCGTGGCCCGGTACCCGCACCACATTTTCCATGCCCGGCAGATGCATGGGCTCACCCACGCGGACGGGCAGGTGCAGTATTTCTTCAGCCAGCTCGGCAATCCCTTCAAGGCGGCTGGAGCCACCGGTGACAACGACTCCGGCTGCGACCATGTCTTCATAACCGGTGCGGCGCAATTCGGCCTGAATCAACTCAAATAGTTCTTTGATACGAGGTTCGATGATATCACCCAGAATGCGCCGTGAAATAGTGCGAGGTGGGCGCGTTCCGACGCTGGGCACCGAAATTTCGTCATCCTGCTCGATGAGGTCCCCGAGGGCGCAGCCATAAAGCTTCTTGATTTGCTCTGCTTCGACAGGCGGTGTCCGGAGGCCCAGGGCAATATCATTGGTCACTTGATCGCCAGCAATGGGAATCACTGCCGTGTGGCGAACGGCACCATCGCGGAAAATGGCAATGTCCGTGGTACCACCACCAATATCTACCAGGCAGACACCCAGTTCTTTTTCGTCAGAGGTCAGAACCGCATCGGCAGAGGCTAGTTGCTCCAAAACGAGATCTTGAACCTGCAATCCACAGCGTTCTACGCACTTGGCAATATTTTGGGCGGCGCTCACCGCACCGGTAACAATATGCACCCGAGCCTCTAGGCGAACACCCGACATGCCGACGGGCTCGCGGACGCCTTCCTGGCTATCGATCATGAATTCCTGCGGTAAGATATGAATAACATTCTGATCCTGGGGGATGACGATGGCGCGGGCGGCGTCCATGACCCGGCCGACGTCTTCATTGCTCACTTCTTTGTTTTTGATGGCGACAATGCCGTGGCTGTTATAACCACGGATATGACCACCGGCAATACCGACGACGGCGCCGTGAATCTGTACGCCGGCCATGAGTTCCGCTTCTTGTACGGCGCGCGTGATGGCTTGGACAGTGGATTCAATATCCACCACCACGCCTTTTTTCAGCCCCCGGGAAGGGTGCTGACCGACGCCGATGATTTCTGCTTCACGGCCTCCCTTTGCCTGGGCGACGATACAGGCAACTTTGGAAGTACCGATGTCTAAGCCGACGATGAGTTCTTGGTGTCCACGTTTCATTGCTTTTCGCTCCTTCGGATTACGAATCCGTTACTGACTGTTGATGGTGGTCGCTGAGGGCATGGCGACCGCAAAACCATTCGTGTAGCGCAGGTCCATAGTGGCTCCTGGTACGAGGTATTCTTTGACTTGGGGGGCTATAGCTACCCAGCGCTTTAATGCGGGAATAAAATCTTCACTGCCTAAAAGCAGGCGGACCTGATTACTGAGAATACAACGCCATCCTCCCCGTCGGTCTTCTTGGAGGTCCGTCACTTTGAGACCGAGCGGAGCGACAATTTGGTTGAACGTAGCAAGCTGTTTGAGCAATTTGCTGCCGTCGCTGGCGGGGCCTTCCAAGTTTGGGAGGCCGGATGGTACTTGCGCAGCGGGTACGCTGAAAACTTGTCCTTGGGCATTGACCATTTGTCCGGTGCCATTTAACCAGCGTGCTACAGGTACATACGGTTTGATACTGATCTGTAGGCGGTCAGGCCATACCCGCCGAACTTCGGTATCGGCGACCCAAGGGAGTGCGTCCAGAGTCTTGCGTACTTGATCTGGATTGATCCACAAAAATCCTTGGCCAATGTAAGGCTTAAGAGCCGTGTTAACTTCCGCCAAGGGAATACTGCTAGAGGTACCCTTAATCGTCAGAGTGTTAATGGGCATGAGTGCGGGTTCGCGAATCCAGTTCCAGCCAGCCCAACCGCCCAAGGCTATCATACTGAATGCCAATCCTCCGACGAACATCCGTCCATACAGTTTCCAGGGTAGAGGCTGGTGGACCTTGGCCGGTTTTTTGGCCGGAGTGGGTCTGGCCGGCTCCCGGATAGTGGCGGCCGGCCGTTGTGGTTGTGGTTCATGACGGTAATCGCGCATGACGCTAACCATGATTCACTCTCCTCTGCGCGGTGCGCAGTATACATTGACATAATTCTGGGAAGTTCATACCTATTGCTTGGGCGGCCATGGGTACGAGGCTGTGACTGGTCATGCCGGGGACACTATTGACCTCTAGCAAATGGATGGCGCCCTCTTGGCTGACCATGAAATCGACACGTCCCCAGTCACGGCCACCGAGTTCGGAAAAAGCTTGGAGTGCCAGATTCTGCAATTGACGATCAAGGCTTTCGCCGAGGCCAGAAGGCAATAAATAACGGGTATCATCCGCCAGATATTTGGCGTCGTAATCATAAAATGCGTGGCTGGTTTCGATGACAATGGGCGGCAGCGCGGCACCATTGAGAATGCCGACGGTGGCTTCATGGCCGATGACGGCGGCTTCACAGAGCACTTCGTTTTCTATGGCGAAAGCCTGTTCCAGAGCGGCGTCAAGCTCTTGGGGCGCGTTGACTTTACTAACGCCGAGGCTGGAACCCCCATGATTGGGTTTGATATAGAGCGGCCATCCAAAGCGCGTATCCAAGTCGGGCAACGGCTCTTCGCGTCGGATCAATATTCCATGAGTAACGGGTAATTGGGCGGCTTTCCAGATTTGCTTGCAACGCCATTTATCCATGGCCAAAGCGGTACTGAGCACGCCGCTGCCGGTGTAGGGTATTTGGAGGGTTTCCAGAATGGCCTGTAACAGGCCATCTTCGCCGACTGCACCATGGCAGACGTTGAAAGCGATCTGAATATTATGATCCTGTAGTTGCTGTTGGAGGCAAGCGGGCTCAATGTCAATGGCAACGGCGTCCAGCCCTTTGGATTGCAGGGCCTGCAATACGGCTTGCCCGCTCAGCAGCGATACGGCTCTTTCGCCGGAGGGGCCACCGCAGAGCACACCAACGCGCAGGGCTTTAGACATCAGCCACCTCCCCGATAATACGCATTTCTGGCCGCAACGGAATGTCGAAGCGTTGCTGTATGGTCATTTGAATATGCTCTACGAGGGCTTCGATATCGGCCGCGCACGCTTTTCCCCGATTGATAATAAAATTGGCATGCTGCTGGCTCACTTCGGCATCCCCATAAGCCAAGCCTTTTAGTCCGCTGGCTTCAATGAGGCGCGCTGCGTAATCACCCGGAGGGTTGCGAAAAACAGATCCGCAACTGGGCCATTCGAGGGGTTGGGTGGCCGCGCGTTTTTCCTGCCCGTCACGTAGTTGCTTCATGACTATAGCCGGATCGCTCTGTCGAAGACGCAGGCCGGCGGCAATGAAGCAAGCGTCACCCTGACCCTGAACCTCTCGATAAGCGATGGTGAAATCCTCGGGCTTAAGTCGTTGTATACGGCCATTCGGTTGTAGGACCTCTACCCAATCCACCAAGCTCCAGGTATCGCCCCCATGCGCACCGCCGTTCATGCTGAGGCAGCCTCCCAGCGTACCGGGAATACCCGCCAAAAATTCGGCACCGGTTAATCCTGCCTTGGCGGCGAAATGGGCGATTTTGACGGCACCCGCGCCCGCTCCGGCATGAATGCATCCGCTTTCATCCAAAGTGATTTGATCCAGTGTGTTAGCTAGGCAAATAGTAGTGCCACGCAGACCGCCATCACGAACCAACACGTTACTACCGAGGCCAAGCCAGGTGATTGGTGGGATGGCGAAGCGGCGCAAAAATTGTTGGAGGTCTTCCAAAGTGCCGGGGAGATAGAAGCGGTCGGCCGGACCGCCTACCCGCCAACTGGTATGGCGTTGCATGGATTCGCCAAGGCGTAATCGGCCACCGATGATGGGCATCATGCGGACCCCTCCTCGAAAATTTGTGGCCACTGCGCGGCGAGATGGGCAATGCTGCCAGCGCCCATGGTCAGCAATACCGCCTTGGGTGGAAGCAAATCACGAATTTGGGCAGCGGCGCTGAGCAGATCAGGGAGGTAATGAACGGTGATACCTTGGGCACGCATGGCTTCGCCCAGCGCCTGACTGCTCACCCCCGGCAGTGCTTGCTCACCGGCGCTGTAAATGTCGGTCAGAATGACTTGATCCGCTGCCGCCAGACTGCAGACGAAGTCAGCAAACAGGGCTTGGGTACGACTAAAGCGGTGCGGCTGAAAAGCGACGACCAAGGGCCGCTCCGGCCAGACTGCACGGGCCGCAGCGATGGTGGCACTGAGTTCGCGAGGATGATGGCCGTAATCGTCAATGATGGTGATGCCAGCAAATTCACCGACCTGCTCAAAGCGTCGTCCCACCCCGCGAAACTCTGCGAGGGCCGATGTGATTGTTGTTTCTTGCACCCCCACCTTGCTGGCAATACCAATAGCGGCAAGGGCGTTAAGTACGTTGTGATGGCCAGGTATACCCAGTTGGACATCGAGCCAATGCACATAGTCATTATCCACGCGGCGCCAGACGGCAAAACGGCTGCCGATACCGTGAACGCGGACATCCCGAGCCTGAAGATCGACATCGTCGCCGAAGCCATAACGCAGTACCGGCGTACGTAATTCAGGAATAAGACCCGCGACCATGGGTTCGTCCGTACACAGTACCGCCAGTCCGTAAAAGGGCAACCGCTGGAGAAATTGCAGAAAAGCGCCCCGCAAGTTATCGAGACTATCGCCGTAAGTTTCCATGTGGTCGGCATCAATATTGGTGACTACCGCCATGACCGGTGCGAGATATAGGAAAGAAGCGTCTGATTCATCGGCCTCAGCGACCAGATACTCACCGCTACCGAGAGCGGCATGCGTGCCTGCACTTTTGAGTCGACCGCCGATAACAAAAGTGGGATCAAGATCTGCGGCAGCGAGAATGCTCGCCACGAGGCTGGTAGTGGTGGTTTTACCATGCGTTCCGGCAATGGCAATGCCTTGCTTGAAACGCATGAGTTCCGCGAGCATTTCAGCACGACGAATTACCGGAATGCGCAGCTCCCGTGCTGCTTGCACTTCGGGATTGCTGTCGGGGATGGCGGAGGAAATGACCACGACGTCAGCACCCCGAACATTAGCCGCTTCGTGACCACTGAAGATTCTGGCCCCGAGATCGGTGAGACGCAAGGTGGAACTACCGGGGCGCAAGTCTGATCCGGACACCGCATAACCCAGATTCAGTAGTACCTCTGCGATACCGCGCATGCCGCTGCCACCAATACCAACCATGTGAATTTGCCGGACCCAATTACGCATTTTGACCTCCCGTCGCGCGTACGCAGACATCCGCTACGGTCGCTGCGGCATCACCTCGAGCTTGCTGCCGAGCAGCCTCTGCCCACCGCAGGCGCAAATCCGGATCATTCAATAAAGGCATGAGCACGTCTCGCAACTCGTTAGCTGACAGCCCTTCTTGGCGTAACATACGCGCTGCACCAACCTTTTCGAGAAAGCCCGCGTTGGCCGCTTGGTGGTCATCTACGGCAAAGGGAAAGGGAATGAAAATGGCTCCTAAGCCAGCCGCCGCGAGTTCGGCAACCGTGGCCGCTCCAGACCGACAGAGCGCGAGGTCTGCCCAGTGAAGGGCTTCTGTCATATCTTCAATAAAAGCATCGACCCGCGCGGTAATTCCAGCTTCAGCGTAGGCTTCACGGGTGTGGTCCAAATGATTCTTGCCGGTCTGATGCCAGATTTGTGGGCGTTCGCTGGACGGCATCGCAGCAATGGCGGCTACCGTGAGGGTGTTTAGAACTTTCGCGCCCTGACTGCCGCCCATAATCAGGAGGTGCGCCGGACCGCTTCGATCCGCGAAACGATCCTTTGGTGCGGGAAGATCACGGATGCTCTCTCTTACCGGATTACCTACCCATTTTCCACGCGGCAATCGAGTGTTTGGAAAACCCGTGAAAATATGCTGCGCAATGGGTGCCAGCAAGCGATTACTAAGTCCGGCAATGGCATTTTGCTCGTGTAGGCAAAGGGTTCGACCTAGGCTCCAAGCCGCCAAGCCGACGGGAGCGGCGACATAGCCACCCATACCGAGCACCGCCTGACTGCGGGTTTGCCGAAGAATTTTACGGGCTTGTAGAACCGCGCGGCTGACGCGCCATGGTGCGGAGATCCAGCGCCCCAATCCTTTGCCACGTAATCCTTGCATCTCTAGGAGATGTAATGGATAGCCGCGCGCTGGAACCAAGCGTGCTTCCATTCCTGTTGCCGTGCCCGCAAAAGCCACTTCGACGCCTAAGTCACGTAGCGCATCAGCGACGGCCAAGGCGGGAAATACATGACCGCCGGTACCACCCGCCGCAATCAGGACGCGTTCAGCCATGTTGCGCCTCCTTCTGCATCGCGGTTTGCGTCTTTGGGAGGCGAGGATAGCGGCGACTGACGCCTAGGACGACGCCCAGAGCAGCACAGAGGAATACCAAGGCACTGCCTCCATAACTGATCAGGGGTAAGGCGAAACCTTTGGTGGGCAGAGCTCCTAAATTAACGCCCATGGACATCACCGCTTCACCACCAAACCACGTTAAGGTGCCGTAGCTAAACAGAGCAAAAAAAGCATCTCCAGCGGCTGCGGCGCGCCGGCCAATACGGTAAATACGCCAACAGGCGACGCCATAGAGGATGGCTAGTGCCCAGACTCCGATCATCCCCAACTCTTCACCGATAACGGCTAAAATAAAGTCCGTATAAGATTCTGGCAGGTAAAAATATTTCATGATGCCATCACCCAAGCCGACGCCAAAAATGCCGCCGCGACCAAAAGCAATGAGCGACTGCACCAATTGAAATCCAGCACCGTAGGGGTCCGCCCATGGATTCTGAAAAGCGGTGATGCGGGCAAGACGGTAGGGTGCAGAAACGGCGAGTACACCCAGCGCGCTGCCCGAGATGACGCCAGCGAAAAGCACATAGCGTATGGGTAGCCCACCCAGAAACAGGATGACTCCGGTGAGCAACACCACCATGGCATAAGAACCGAAATCCGGCTGGAGCAGCAGGAGTATCCCGAGAAGACCGAGAACCACGAAGATGGGCCAGAGACCTTCCTTAAATTTCCCCAGCAATTCGCCTTTGCGTACCACATAGCGAGAAAGGAACAACAGTAATGCGAATTTGAGTAATTCCGAAGGTTGCAGGCGTACAATCAGAAAGTTGATCCAGCGGTGAGAACCATTGACGGCGACGCCGATAACCGGAAAAAACACCACCACTAGAGCAATGAGCGAAGCGCCCATCAGCGGGAAGGTAATACGCTCCCAGAAGTCCAGATCAATGCGGCTGAAGTAGTAGAGTACGGCAGCGGCAATGATGGCATAAAGTCCTTGGCGTTCGGCAAAGAAGAATGGGTTCCCCGTTTCATGCTGGGCGATAGGTGCGCTGGCGGAGTACACCATGATCAGGCCAAAGCCCAATAATATAAGTACAATCCACCAGAGCACCGTATCTGCAGATCCCTCTTCGGCGAGCCACCAGCTGGGCTTGGTCATAAACCACCTCCAGCGAGATGCAAGACGGCTGTCGCAAACTGACGCCCACGATCCTGGTAATCCACAAACATATCGGTGCTGGCGCAGGCCGGAGAAAGGAGTACCTGATCGCCTTCTTGCGCCAGTTGCGCCGCTTTTTCCACGGCCTCAGTCATATTCATTGCAGATTCTACCGGGACGATGCCACCCAGCAGTTGGGCGATGGCAGGACCATCCTTGCCGATCACCACGGCACCACGTTGACCTCGGCTAGCCTCTTGTAGTGGTGTCAGATCCGCACCTTTGGCATCTCCCCCCAAAATCATGACCAGCGGTCCGGGGAGTCCCGTCATGGCTTTGAGGGTAGCGCCCAAGTTGGTGCCTTTCGAGTCATCGTAGTAATTAACGCCTTGCCATTCGGTTATCCAGGTGAGGCGATGGGGTAACCCAGAAAACTGCGATAAGGTTTTTTGTATGGCTTCAACAGGTATTTGTGCGGCGCGTGCCAATAGTGCGGCTGCTAGGGCATTTTCACGGTTATGACTACCGTGGATGCGCATTTCCTGCAGCGATAACAGTGTGCCACTGTCCCGCAGTACTAGGTGATTATCCGCTACATAAGCATCCGTGCTGGCATCGGCACCGAAAAACTGTAATTGAACTCCTGCGGGAACCTGTCTGGGTAAGTCGGCTGTAAATGCATCTTCGGCATTGAGAATGAGGGTGTCCCCCTCACTCATATTTTGAAAAATTCGGGCTTTAGCCGCGCCATAACTGGCGTAATCGCCGTGCCAGTCGAGATGATCGGGGCTCAAATTGAGAATGGCCGCCACTTGAGGATGAAACTGCTGACAGGCGGCGAGCTGAAAGCTGGAGAGCTCTAGCACATAGTATTCGACTTCCAGTTCTGCGGCTTTTTCATCAGGAAGCAGATCCAGAGCCGGGGTACCGAGATTACCGCCGATACCAACCCGGTAACCGGCTGCCTTTGCCATTTCGCCGACCATGGTCGTTACCGTACTTTTACCGTTACTCCCGGTGATAGCAATAATCGGCGCTTTGGCAAGACGGCCAAACAATTCGATATCGCCCATGATTTCAATTCCCGCGTCGCGGGCTTTGACGAGAGCGGGAAGCGTCGGTGCCAAGCCGGGGCTCACGAGGATCAAGTCACTGTTCAGCAGCAAGCTTTCAGGCAGAGTACCAAAATGAAAGAGAACATTAGGGTAGGTCTGGCGGAGGGCATCGGCATTTTCCAGCAAACGGGTGTCGGCGACCTGACAGTTTCCGCCGAGGCACAGGGCGGTGCGTAGCAGGGATTGTCCGGTTTTGCCGAAGCCGAGGATGGATACTTTTTTGCCTTTAAGATTCATGTTAGCGGATCTTCAAACTGGAAAGGCCGACTAAGACCAAAATCACGGTAATGATCCAGAAGCGGACCGCTACCCGAGGTTCTGGCCAGCCTTTTTTTTCAAAATGATGGTGAATGGGTGCCATGCGAAAAACGCGCTTGCCCGTCAACTTGAAAGAAGTTACCTGAATCATGACCGACAGGGTTTCCATGACGAACACCCCCCCCATGATGACCAGAACCAGCTCTTGCCGGGCAATGATGGCGACGATAGCGAGGGCTGCACCCAGTGCTAATGCGCCGGTATCTCCCATAAATACCTCGGCGGGATAGGTGTTGAACCACAGAAAACCTAATCCAGCACCGACTAGGGCTCCACAAAAAATGAGCATTTGTCCCGAACCGGGTACCCAAGGCAAGTCCAGATAATGGGCAAACACCGCGTTGCCGGAAACGTAGGTAAATATGCCAAGGGCGGCAGCCACCATGACCGTGGGCACAATGGCTAGTCCATCCAAGCCATCCGTAAGATTTACCGCATTAGAGGTGCCGACGATGACAAAATAGCTGAAAATGATAAACCCGAAGCCCAGAGGAATCAGGACGTGCGGCACAAAAGGAATGATCAGGCTGGTTTCCGCCGTGCTACTGGCGAGTGCATAGAGCACACCGGCAGCGGCTAGTGCAAAGAGCGATTGCAATCCGTATTTGGCACGAGCCGAAAGACCTTTGGTATTTTTGCGGCGCAATTTGCGCCAGTCATCCACGAAGCCAATGCCACCAAAGGCGAGGGTCGTGAGAATGGCGACCCAGACTAAGGGGTTGCTAAGATCTGACCAGAGTAATGTGGTGAGAATGACCACCATCAGTATCAAAGCTCCCCCCATGGTGGGGGTGCCCTGTTTGCTGAAGTGGCTTTCCGGGCCATCATTACGAACCATCTGGCCGATTTTGTAATGCTTTAAGCGTGAAATGAAAAAAGGCCCAATAAGTAGGGACAGTACCAGCGCTGTCAGGATAGCCAGTACGCCGCGCAGGGTCAGGTACTGAAAAACGTAGAAGCCGTGATAAAGATGACCGAGCTGCATAAATAGGGCGTAGAGCATCAGGCATCCCCCCTGCTCAGGGACTGTACCACGCGTTCCATATGCGCAGACCGAGAACCTTTTACTAAAACAACGGTATCCGCATTTAATAGGGGTTGCAGAGCCTCTAACAGAGGCGCCAGTGCGGTGAAGCTTTCACCGCGAACGCCGAAAGCCTCGACAGCTTCTGCTGCAAGCGTTCCGAGTCCATAGACAGCATCAATGCCAAGCTGTTTGGCCAGCATACCTGCTTGGCGATGATACAGTGCAGATTCCGATCCCAGTTCACCCATATCGCCGAGTATCAGAATGCGTTGTCCCTGTTGTGCCGCGAGAACCCGCAGCGCCGCTTCGAGGGAGGCTGGATTGGCATTGTAGGTATCGTCCAGTATTCGACTATCCTGCAAGCCGCTTCGCCATTGCAGGCGGCCGGGAATAGCCTGTAGCCCCATGACGGCTCTCTGGATTTGTGGAATAGGAATATCCAGAGCCAAGGCAGCAGTTACGGCGGCCAGCACATTTCCACCGTTATGTTTGCCGGGCAATGGAATTTCTACACTGAACTGGCCTTGAGGGGCATGCACTTCGAGATGCCCGCCATTATCTGTATGTCCGTGCCAATGACCTCTCACCCGCACGGCGCGATTTTCGAGGCTAAAACGCCAGACTTCTCCAGGTGCCTTTTCTGCCCAGAAATCGGCAAAAGCATCGTCTCCGTTGAGGATGGTAATGCCGCGACTATCTAGACCAGAAAGGATCTCCCCTTTGGCAGCGGCTACGGCGGCTACGGTTCCCAACCCTTCCAAATGCGCGGGGGCAGCGTTGTTAATCAGCGCAAGAGTGGGCTTGGCGAGCGTGCTCAGCAGGGTAAGCTCACCGGGATGGTTCATGCCCATTTCCAGTACCGCATACCGATGTTCGGCACCGAGCCGAGCCAAGGTCAGGGGTACCCCGATATGATTATTTTGGTTCCCTCGGGTGGCGAGTACGGGACCGGTTTCATGGAGAATGGCCGTGAGGACTTCTTTGACAGTAGTCTTGCCACAAGAACCCGTTACGGCCAACAGTGGGAGTTTGAAGCATTGTCGCCAGTGACTGGTGAGCGTCTGCAAGGCAGCTAGGGTATCTTTGACGAGCACCCCGGGCGCATCGACAGCGCGGGCAGTCAACACCGCAGTAGCCCCTTGGGCCAGCGCGGCCGAGGCGAAGTCGGCACCATCAAAGCGCTCTCCCTGCAATGCCACGAAAAGCTGACCAAGCATGGGTTGGCGACTGTCTGTAGAGAGTCCTTGGATCTCCTGCTTTTCATGACTGTTGGGCAGAAGTTGCCCACCCGTGAGGTTGGCAATGTCGTAGAGGCTATAGCGGATCATTGCTGCAATACCTTTGCCGCCACTTCTTGATCTTTGAATGGTATGCGCTGCCCCATGCTTTCTTGAGTGTTTTCGTGACCTTTTCCGGCAATTAGAACCCAGTCGCCTGGATTAGCAGTACGAATGGCCTGAGTAATGGCGGTTGCCCGATCATGAATGACCTCAGCATGCTCGGGATGCTGCATGCCAGCAAGAATATCGCGAACGATTTCTTGGGGCGCTTCGCTGCGCGGATTGTCATCTGTAAGGATAACGTGATCGGCAAACGCTTCCGCGATTTGTCCCATTGCCGAGCGTTTACCGCGATCACGATTACCACCACAACCAAACACCACGATGATGTGCGCCTTGGCAACGGCCCGTAAATCTTCCAGAATTTTTTTCAGGGCATCCGGCGTGTGGGCATAATCGATAATTACCTGGGCCTTGTTAGGAAGGGCGGGTAGTCGCTGATAGCGACCTTCTGGCAAGTCGAGGGCGGCGATGGTTGAATCGTTGATCGGCCAGCCTAGACCTTCCGCCACCGCCAGAGCGGCGAGCAGATTTTCGACATTACTGAGGCCGATCAAAGGGCTGCGTAGATGGCGAATACCTTGTGGTGTTTGGAGATCCACCAGCGTGCCGCTGGCACCGAGATGCACTTGGTGGACTTGATAATCACAGGAGCCTTGACCAAAGCGGAGAACTTTTACGGTGGGAGTCATTTTTGCAGCGATTACGGCAGCAAAAGGATCATCACCATTGAGCACGGCTAAGCGCAGGGTAGGGGTCTGGAATAAACGGGCTTTGGCTGCACCGTACTGGGCCATGTCACCATGAAAATCCAGATGATCACGACTCAGGTTGGTGAATACCGCCACACTAAAGGGGACAGCGGCTACCCGCTCCAAAGCCAGTGCGTGGGAAGAAACTTCTAGCGCGATAATGCGTGCGCCCTGATCACGAAGTCGCGCCAGAGTGTCCCAGAGCCGCACCGGTTCTGGGGTGGTGTTGCTATGAATGGTCAGATCATGAACCGGTCCGAAACCCAAGGTACCAATCAGCGCGGCAGGTTCGGGGGCGAGTTCGGCAATCAGCCGGGTTACGCTGCTTTTACCGTTAGTGCCCGTCACTCCTATGAGGAGTGGCGCGGGATTTTCATCCCAGCGATGCCAGCGGCGCAGCGCTTGCCCGAGCTTGTTGCGCAGTTCCGGTATTTGCCAAACGGGTTGCCCGGAAGCCGCCGTATACTGCAGCGCAGACTCACCTTCGAGTAAGGCAGCTACGGCACCGGCCTGCCAAGCCTGGGCCAAAAACTGATCCGCAGTATCACGTTCCGTTTTTAAGCCCACAAAAAGCATACCGGGTTGTAGGCGTCGGGTATCTGTTTCGATGCCAGAAATCTTCATGGCTACGGGAACGTTCGGTAGCGCCGGCAGTAGTGTTGATAATGCTTCAGTGCGCTGCATCACCCGCTCCTTCCGCCCAATGCTGTTCCTGGACGGCTGAGAAGGGTTTTATAGCCAAGTTGTTACGGCTACTTGCATCTGGTCGGATATTCATCTTCTCTAAAGCTGTGGCCATAGTTACCCGGAAGACCGGCGCTGCGACTACGCCGCCATAACGCCATCCCTGAGTTGGGCCGCGTACGACGACGGCCATGACCAGTTGCGGATTATGCGCAGGAGCAAAGCCGACAAAAGTGGTGTTGACCAGATTTTTGTGAAAGCCGCCTCGGCCATTGGCGATGATGGAGGTGCCGGTTTTTCCGGCCACCGTGTAGCCCGGAACATCTGCGAGAAAGCCGGTACCGCCCCGTTGGGTGACGCCACTGAGCCACTTTTGCAGGCGTTGGGCTGTATCGCTAGGCATGATTCGTGTGCCCGTGACCGCGTGGCCATCACGACGTGTTAGGGTGGGCGGTACATAAACGCCATTATTGGCGATAGCACCATAGGCAGCGGCTAATTGCAGTGGGGTGACTGAGAGCCCGTAGCCATAGGCCATCGCCGCTCTCCGGGCTACGTCCCAACCTTGCCAGGCGGGTAGTGTGCCGCTGGTTTCACCAGGGAGGCCAAGGCCGCTGACCTGTCCGAAACCGGCTTGGTGAAGCATCTGATAGAGGTCGGCAGGGGGGGTGCGTAAAGAGATCTTGGCGGCTCCGATGTTGCTCGAATATTTGAGTATCTGCGCCAGATCCAAGGTGCCGTGACGGACGTCATCCTGAATACAATACTGAGCGACGCGGAAGCAGTTCGTGTTGACATCAAAAGTAGAGTTGGGCCGGATGCTACCATCATCCAGTGCCGCTGCAATAGCGAACGGTTTCATGACCGATCCGGGTTCGAAGGTGTCGGCTATGGCCCGATTATTGGTGAGGCCGGGCTGATAATCGCTGCGATCATTGGGATTAAAAGTGGGGTAGCCGACCATGGCCAGTATTTCGCCGGTACGAACGTCCATGAGTACTGCAGCGCCGGAGCGCGCCTGAAAGCGTTGTACGGCGGAGGCCAGAGCCGTGTAGGCGACATACTGAATATTGCGGTCGATACTCAAGGTGAGTGCTTTTCCGGGTTCGGCCAGTCGACTTTTACCCAGAACGGCGAAGGGATGGCCGTGATTGTCACGCAAGTCCGTTTCTTCTCCGGGCTTGCCGCTCAGCCAGTTGTTGTATGCCAGCTCTACGCCTTCAATACCGCGTGCGTCGATATTGGTGAAACCCAGCAAGGGTGCCGTTATGCTTCCGGCAGGATAATAGCGGCGATTTTCGTTGAGGCTGTAGAGACCGGATACGTGGAGTGCAGTAATGTTGGCGGCTACCTTAGGATCAATTTGTCGGGCAATAAAAGCAAAATGACTGCCGCCATTGTCGACGCGGCTGCGCAGCTCCTGTAGGGAGATGCCTAGATCTTTTGCGATAACCGACCAGCGATCCTGTTGATTCTTAAAAAGCTGCGGGTCTACCCACAACGTCTTGACCGGAACCGATAGCGCCAAAGCTTTGCCGTTACGGTCGAGTATGGGGCCGCGCTGAACGGGAAGTGGAAAGTGCCGTAGATAGCGTTGCGCCCCCTGATTCCTTAAAAAGGCACCTTGTTCTACTTGAGCCCGCCAAGACTGCACCATCATTCCGACCAAGCCTAAAGCAACCGTCGTCCACACCGCTCTCGCTCGCCATGCGGGTAAAGTGGCGATGGGAGTCCCGTGGCGAGGGGCGTCAGTTGGCGTCACTGTGCTTTCACCATGACGATTTGGTCGTTTTTGGGGGCAGAAAGATGGAGCTTTTGTCGCGCAATATCACCAACTCGGGCATTAGAAGCCAATGTAGCTTGCTCGAGTTGTAGCTGACCCCAACGGTTGTCCAAAGCGAAATGCTGGGTCTGGGCTTCTTGCAGCGCGATGAATTGACTACGCGTGTTTTCTCGGGCTGCGACAATACCCAACAGCGTGATGGTAATGAGCAAGGCAAGAATTACAGTACTACGCCGCATGGCGATCACTCCTTTCGGCGACCCGCAGCACGGCCGAACGAGAGCGGGGATTGTTTTGAATTTCCTGAAAATCGGCGCGAATGGCCTTGCCAATAGTGTGCCAAGGCAAAGGGGGGATTTCGCTGGCACGTAACGGTAAATCACTACTCACCCGGTAAGCATCCGCCCGAAAAAAGCGTTTGACGATCCGGTCTTCCAGAGAGTGAAAACTGATAACGGCTAGGCGTCCTCTGGCGCGCAAGGCCGCCATGGCTTGCGGCAAAAAAGATTCGAGCTCTTCGAGTTCATGGTTAATGAATATACGAATACCCTGAAAACTCCGGGTTGCGGGATTCAAGCCCGGATCATGGCGGGGTACCGCTTCGGCAATCAGTGTAGCGAGCTGAGTGGTGCTGATTAGTCGCGCAGTTTCTCGCTGCTTGACGATTTTGCGGGCGATGGCGCGCGCAAATCGTTCTTCACCATAATCCCGCAAGACCCGTGCAATCTCGGTTTCAGTAGCACCAGCGAGCCAGTCCGCAGCGGAAATTCCGGTTGTGGGGTCCATGCGCATATCCAATGGTCCATCACGAAGAAAGCTAAAACCGCGCTCTGCCTCGTCCAATTGAGGTGAAGAAACGCCTAAATCGGCAAGAATGGCATCTACTTTGTCCCAGCCTAGGCGATTCAATACTTCGGTAATTTGACTGAAAGAGGCCTGATGGATTTGCACGCGGGTTTCATGGGCAAAGCGTTTCCGCAATGCGCTGATCGCACTGGGGTCACGATCCAGAATGAGTAGCATGTCGGCACTACCCAATACCTCCAGCAATGCTGCGCTATGGCCGCCGCGTCCACCGGTGACATCGACGCAGCGTCGTGGCTCTTCACTTTCGAGAGCGGGCTGCAGCAGCGCGATGCTTTGCTGCAAGAGTACAGCCACATGGCTGCTGATTGCGTTTGCGTTCACAGAATCAATTCCCCAAGACTGGCAAAATCATCATTATTAGCCAAACTTTTTTCTTGGTAGCGGTTCCAGCAGGCGGCATCCCAGATTTCAAATTTGTGAAACTGGCCGATAACAACCAGTTCTTTATCCAGTTCCGCAAATTGACGTAAGTTGGGAGACAGTAAAATGCGGGCTTGGGCGTCCAGACGCATTTCTTCAGATTGACCCACGAACATCCGTTGAAACTGCCGGGCTACGGGATTATTACTGGGTAGTTCGGCTACGCGAGCTTCCACTTTTTCCCAAGCGGGCAAAGGGTAGGCAACCAAACAACGTTCGCCGGGACGGCTCTGCACATCCACAGTGACTACCAGTTGGCCGTCGCAGTTGGCATTCAGCCAATCGCGAAAACGCGCCGGGACGTTCATGCGCCCTTTGCTGTCCAGACTGTGCCGATGGGTTCCCCTAAACATGCTTTGGTCGTTCTCCAGATTTTTCCACTTTGCCCCACTTTTTCCCACAACTTGAAGATTAGAGATGAAAAGTGCTGCTGTCAAGCGAAAAAATGAATAATTACGGCATGTTAGAGCGTGTTTATAAAGGCCTATAAATTACTTGAAGTGTTCTCTGCAATTGCCAGATTATTCTCTACAAAATTTCTTTATCGAAATGATTGTCGTTTTTCTGGAGGGGAATTCAAGAGCCAAATTTAAAATATAACTTTTTGATTATAAAGTTAAATATATTTAAATTCAGTGGTAATAAAGAGGTGAAACAGAAGGATGGTGGGTAAATTTGGAGTGAGCCGATAAGCCGGGTTCTGTCGTGGACGACCATTCCTCTAGGCCTGCACTTACGCACAGGCTCCAGCAACCTACCCGCGTGCACCGTGGGCCACGGTATCGCACGCCTATTTGGTCTTGCTCCGGGCGGGGTTTTCCCTGCCATTTCCGTTACCGAAAATGCGGTGCGCTCTTACCGCACCTTTTCACCCTTACCGGCGCTTGTGCGCTTTGGCGGTATATTTTCTGTGGCACTTTCCGTAGGCTCACGCCTCCCGGCTGTTAGCCGGCGCCTTGCCCTGTGGAGCCCGGACTTTCCTCTCCGGATTGCTCCGCAGCGGTCGTCTGGCCCACTCCGCTGCGGAGCATACGCGCTTTATCAATAGTTGTCAGACAAAAACTCAGAAATTTTTACGCGCTATACTTCAAACAACAGACGCGTAAGGTTTGAAGGGGTTTTTTAGCCAATCTTTGAGTGAGGAGTCAATAACATGATAAATGACAGTTTTTTGGATGAAGCTCGGGATGTACCCTCGACAGCACCCATGGAAAGAGTGGTCGCTTGGTCGATTTTCCGTAGTCGGGAAGATGCCCGAAATTTGCTGGATCATGTTCATCTTGCACCAGGACAGTCGCTGGTAGGGGGGCATGGCCGTGACAGTGTCGCCGCCTACTGGTGGGTCGGCGTACAGGTGCAAGACCTCAGTCACTGGGGAAACAGTACGGCCGTCAACAAGCGCGGTCGTTTGGGCGACTGAGCGCAATGAGCTGTGGTCGCAATGCGCGAAGTAGTGCCGCTGCTTCGCGATAATTGCCGATCACTTGTTTCTCGTAAGCTTGGGCAAGAATGCGACCCAAATTGGGGCCGGGTTGAATGCCTAGCGCGATTAAATCTTCGCCGCGAATGAGTGGCTTGGGCATAACATTCCAAAGTCCCATCGCTTCCCAGGTATCTTGGGTGTGAGCGATAGCTGGAGGATTTCGCTGACCCGCACCGCGCGCGTCGGCGAGGGCGAGATCAAGGAGGAGCCTACGGTCGGGAAGACGTAGCGCCAGTTTCGCATAAGACTGGTGTCCTGCTTGGTCCCGATATAATGCATGCGGTGCTCCATGCCAGCGTAGCAGAGGCAAAATCTGTCTGCGTAGTGCATTGTCGGGAAAATAGACATTTAAAAAAGAGCGTGCTCTGCCGAAGGTTTGCTCATGGCCTAGCGCTCGCCAGCGACCTTGAGGATCGCGACGGGTGCAGTCAACTTTGCCCACGTCATGGAGTAGTGCGCCGAGCATGAGGACGATATCTCGCGATGCCTCGCCGCTGCGTAGGCTTGCCGCTGCTGCGAGAACTTGTCCAGTATGCATCCAGACGTCGCCTTCGGGGTGTGCATCCGGACGCTGGGGCACCGCTTGTAATCCTTGGAGGGACGGAAAACACGCAATAGCTCCGGTCAGTGTGAGCGTGTTCCAAGCAGTAACCAGATCTTGTCCTCGCAGCAGGAGCGATTGCCACTCTTTGCGCAGGCGTTCCACGGGAACCTGAAGCAGTTGCGGCGCCAGTTGTTGGCAAATCTGAACACTGGCAGGATCTAAATGAAAACCGAGTTGTCCAGCAAAGCGCGCAGCACGGAATACCCGGAGTGGATCTTCTCCAAAAGTGGATGAATGCACTATGCGCAAACGTTTGCTATGCAGATCAGCAATCCCGCCAACGGCGTCCAGCAGACATTGGGCTTGCCAGTCCCAAGCGAGGGCGTTCACCGAAAAGTCTCGACGTTGGACCGCTATGCGCCAAGGTAAATGGGGGTCCACCTGCCCCCGATTTTGCGGCAGCGCGATTTCTGCACCGGCGGCCATCCAGACCGCGCAACGGCCCCCAACGCGATACGCATGAAAAGGCGCGAGGCACTCCTGCAACCGGGATTCATTGAGCCCATAGACTTCCAGATCCCAGTCATGAGCAGCAAGACCCAGAAGGGTGTCCCGAACTGCGCCACCCACTACCAGAATACGACCACCGGCGCGCTCCAAGGATTTGAGCACGGGAATTAGCGTGGAGGGTGGGGTTAGCCTCACTGAGCGCGTGCTCAGGTTTTGCGCAGTTCGGTCAGCATTTCCACATAGTGTTCCGCAACAACTCGGCGCTTCACTTTGAGTGTGGGCGTCAGCTCGCCATGCGCCTCACTTAAGGCCTCTGGCAAAATGGCAAAGCGGCGAACCTGTTCGTAAGAAGGCAGATCGGCTAGGGCGGTGTGGATAGCCTGTTGAATGGCCTTGCGCAAAACGCTCGGGTCAGGTTCTGTGCCGAATTGCTCTTGAACCTGATCGAGATTCGGAAAAATCAGCGCAATCAGATAGGGCAGCTTATCTCCGAATACTATGGCTTGGTTAATCAGCGCTTGGGCCATCAGGCGCATCTCGATTTTTTGCGGAGGGATATTTTCACCCGCTGAATTGACAATAAGGTCTTTTTTGCGGTCACTAATGCGTAAGTAACCTTCCGCATCTAGGCTGCCGACATCGCCGGTATGCAGCCAGCCGTCGATGAGGGCTTCTCTGGTGGCGCTTTCATTGTTCCAATAACCGGACATGATTGAAGGCCCACGCACTAGAATTTCTCCATCGGCCGCAATTCGACCTTCGACGTTCGGCAGGAAGCGCCCCACGGTACCCGGTCGAATCTTCTCCAGTGCGTTGGCAGCAATGACTGGGCTGGCTTCGGTCATTCCATAACCCTCCACCACGGGTAGGCCGAGATCCATGAAAAAACGCGCAATTCCGGCTTCTAGCGGTGCGCCTCCAGAAACAAAAAAACGCAGCCGACCCCCTAGTTTTTTGCGCAGACCGGATAACAACAGGCGCCGGGTAATGTGACGCTGCCAAGCTGCGGCAGGGTGCGCTTCGGGATTCAAGCCAGCACCGCGCCGCAGGAATCGACCCAGCAGTCCTCTGCGCTCCTCAATGCTTCGCCGAACCCGATTGTAGAGCAATTGAAAAACTCTGGGCACGGCAATCACAATATCCGGGTGCGCGGACTCCATATCGCGTAAGACGGTTTCGGGACGTTCCGCGTAGGCGACTTCCAGCCCCAGTAGATAAGCCCCAAAGTGCCCGGTACCACGCTCAAATACATGGGAAAGCGGCAGAATGGAGAGCAAACGTTGACCAGCGCGAAGTGGTACCAGTGGTAAAAAGCCCGCGATATTACTGAGTATATTACCGTGACTGAGCATCGCCCCTTTGGGCCAGCCAGTTGTTCCGGAGGTATAGACGATAGTGGCGATTTGCTCACGCTGTATTTCAGAAAGTCGTTCGTTGAAGTCCGTATCTCGCGATGCGGCTTCTTCCAGTTGCGCCCAATGACGAAGTCCAGCTTCTTGGGCCGCCGTGGCGTCACGGAGTAAAATACGCTCGTTAGGTACGCCCCAACCTTCGCCCTGCATGCGTTGCCATTCTTGTTTGCCTTCCAGAAGGATAAGACCAGCGCCGCTATCGCCCAGCACATAATGCACTTCGCGGGGACTGAAGCTGGGATAAAGCGGAACGGTAATGGCGCCGACGCTGAGAATAGCAAAATCCATGAGCGCCCAGTCCACGGAGTTGGGTGCCATAAGGATGACCCTTTCGCCGCGACGCACCCCCAGTTTGAGTAGTCCCATTGCTCGGGCGCGTACCTGATCGGCAAAGCGGGCCGCCGTGATGCCCTTAAAATCGGCTCCGTGACGCTCCAGAGCGATGGTTCCGTCAGGATCTCGGTCGCAACGTGCAAATAATCCTTCTGGGAGGTTTCGGAAGCGAGCGAGATCCACCGCCATGTCAGCGCATGGCCTTCTCGGTGGCCGTCAGGCTGCGTTTGAAACTCTCCATCTGGAACAAGCGTGACATATAGTCTTGAGTCGCTTTGGCGGCGGCGGGCAGGGTAATGTCAAGAGTCGGCAAACGCCAGAGTAAAGGGGCAATTGCGCAATCAAGAATAGACAGATCGTCCCCGAACAAAAAACGCTGTTGCGTGAAAATACTGCTTAAACCCGCCAGAGTGCTCCGGATTTGTTCTTTTGCCATTTTAGTTTGTTCCGGACTGAAACCAGGCTTAAACAAGGGTGCAAACCAGTCCTGATCGAAGCGTAGCAGGCCTAAACGTACTTTAGCGCGAGATATTGGGTCAACCGGAATCAACGGCGGGTGCGGAAAGCGTTCGTCCAGATATTCCATGATCAACACGGACTCGTGGATAGCCAGATCTCGATCCAGAAGGGTTGGTACCTGATTGTATGGATTAAGTTCGGCGAGTTCGTCGGGTTTGTGAGCAAGGTCCACCTCAATGGTTTGGTATTCCATAGCTTTTTCTTCCAGCACGAAGCGGACTCGGTGCGCAAACACGCAATCTTCGCTGGAGTAGAGGGTCATCAGGGTTTTTTTACTGCTGGGTGTGGCCATATGAACTTCCTTAATTGCAGGTGGAGTATTCTCAGAACGATTTTGCATTGTCATCACTAGGGGGATTATACATGACTGCAATGCCCTTGGGGGACGATCCGTGGCTACTAGGAAAAAATTAGTAAGCAAAGTTTAAGTGTTAATAAATGTCAATATTCCTTGTTGATCGGTGCTCCGCGCTGTAAACTGCTTGATCATTTTGTGAGTTGTATAGAGACAACAAAAATTGTATTCTTAACCACACCCATATACCGGGAGGGCGATCCTGATGATCGCAAGATAAAAAGATATGATCCGTCAGCGCACACTTAAAAATATGATCTGGGGTACCGGAATCGGCCTGCATAGCGGCAAAAAGGTATACCTCGGCTTACGCCCAGCCCCGGCTAACACGGGTATTGTTTTCCATCGTAGTGACATTGAAGGCGGTGCTTGGATTAAAGCTGATCCGTTGCATGTGGTGGATACCCGCCTGTCTACGAATATCGGAGATGGGCAAATTCGTGTGGGTACCATTGAACACCTGATGTCGGCGCTAGCCGGTTTGGGTATTGATAATGCCTATATTGATCTGGATGGTCCGGAAGTGCCTATTATGGACGGTAGCGCCGCTCCCTTCGTGTTTTTGATTCAGTGCGCAGGTATTGAAGAACAGAATGCACTGAAGCGCTTTATCCGGATCACCAAGCCGGTGCTTGCTGAAGACGGGGATCGTTGGGTACGTCTGGAGCCGTTTGAGGGCTTTAAGGTGAGTTTTACGATCGACTTTGACCATCCGGTCATGAAAAACGGCGGCCAAAATGTCACCGTCGATTTCGCGCGAACGTCTTATCTAAAAGAGGTGGCGCGAGCTCGGACTTTTGGCTTTATGCGCGAAGTGGAAACGCTCAGAAAAATGGGTCTTGCCCTAGGCGGCAACCTCGACAATGCCATCGTAGTGGATGATTATCGTATTCTCAATGAAGAAGGCCTACGCTATACCAATGAGTTTGTGCGTCACAAGGTTCTTGATTCTATTGGTGATCTATATCTGTTAGGACATCCATTGGTCGGCCATTTCTCCGGTCATAAGGCGGGACACGCACTCAACAATAATCTGCTGAGAGCTTTGCTCAAGCGTCAGGATGCTTGGGAATTCGTAGACTATTCCGAAGGTGCAGCGCCCTTTTCTTTCGCCGAAACACGGGTAACCGCCTCGGCCTGAAGTTGCTCCAAAGTGTCCGCCAAGCGCCGGACTGCTGCGGCAATGGGGGGAGTCATCTGCTCCCCAGCCTCCCGTAATCTTTGTGGGCCATTGTGGAGTGTTCCACGAAGTTTCATCTTGGACGGGGGCGAGGCGGCAGCGGGGAGTTGCGCGATCCAAGGTTTGACGCTTGCCTGGATGCTATGGGCGGGAGTGTCGGGGAATTGCGTATTCCACCTTTTGAGAATTTTTTTCTCATGGCGACGTAACCAGGTGTGCCATACCGAACTCTGACAGAGGACTTCCAGCGCACCGGTAGACCAGCCCACCAGCCAAGTATGATCTTGGACCTCCAGATCCAGCATCGCATTCCAGGCAGATTGTCTTTCCCGAAGGGACTGTGCCTGACGGAGGATGTTGCTGGTGCCATGAGTACCTGTGAACAGGCGTTGGGGTCGGCGTCGTTTATCATTCATAGGCTTTTATGCTACTCTGCGAAATATTTTTTACCTAGGCTTGTGTGCTCATGTTTGGAACCATCATCCGTCATGTTGTGGGTAGTCGCAATGATCGCCTGATCAAAAAGGCACGCGCCGTAGTGACGCAAATCAATGCGCTGGAAGAACGCTATCACGCAATGGACGACACGACGTTGGCTGCCCAAACAGCGGTACTGAAAGCGCGTGTGGCCGAGGGTGAACCCTTGCATGCGGTTCTGCCGGAAGCCTTTGCTATAGTGCGGGAAGCCACGCTCCGGGTTTATGGGATGCGTCATTTTGACGTGCAGCTTATTGGTGGTTATATGCTGCACGAAGGTAAAATTGCGGAAATGCGTACCGGCGAGGGTAAAACCTTGGTGGCGACATTGCCCGCATACCTCAATGCGCTGCTAGGCAAGGGCGTGCATGTTATTACCGTCAATGATTATCTGGCCAGCCGCGATGCGCAGTGGGTGGCTAAAATCCACGGTTTCTTGGGTCTCAGCGTGGGTACCATCATTTCTGATTTATCCAGTGAAGACCGGCGTGTCGCTTATGCTGCCGACATTACTTACGGCACCAATAACGAGTTTGGCTTTGACTATCTCCGCGATAATATGGCGTTTTCGCCAGCGGATCGCGTCCAGCGCGGGCTGCATTACGCCATCATCGATGAGGTGGACTCCATTCTGATTGATGAGGCGCGGACGCCGCTGATCATCAGTGGCCCCACGGAAGAAAATACCGATCTGTATTTTCGGGTAGATAAGCTGGTCAGCCATTTTGTAGTCGAGGAAGACTACACCGTGGACGAAAAAGCGAAGCAAGTCATGCTGACTGAGGACGGCATCGAAAAAGCGGAACGTCTGATGGCTGAACATGGCTTGCTGACCGAGGATAATCTCTATGATCTGGCCAATGTGACCTTGGTGCATCATTTGAATCAGGCGTTGCGGGCGCATGTGATTTATCATCGAGAAACAGATTATATTGTCCGCGATGGCGAAGTCTGCATTGTTGATGAGTTCACCGGCCGGATGATGACGGGTCGACGTTGGTCCGATGGCCTACATCAGGCAGTGGAAGCTAAAGAGGGTGTCGAAGTTCAGAACGAGAACCAGACCTTGGCCTCTATCACCTTCCAAAACTACTTTCGTATGTATGGAAAGCTTTCGGGTATGACTGGTACGGCAGATACGGAAGCGTTTGAGCTGAACCAAATTTATGGTCTGGAAGTGGTGGTGATACCGACCCATAGACCGGTTCGTCGTAACGATATGGCGGATTTGATCTACCGTACCAGCCAAGAAAAATGGACAGCGATTGTCGAGGATATCCGGGACTGTCAGCAGCGCGGACAGCCGGTTTTGGTGGGTACTACCTCTATTGAGCACAATGAATTTCTTTCTCATTTACTCAAACAGGCAAAAATTCCCCACGAAGTGCTGAACGCCAAGCAGCATCAGCGCGAGGCAGAAATCATTGCCCAAGCAGGCACGCCGGGTGCGGTCACCATTGCCACCAATATGGCGGGTCGTGGTACGGATATTGTGCTGGGCGGTAATGTCGGGCATCAAATAGATATGGTGATGGCTGATCCAGATGGTGATGAGGCCGTCAAAACCGAGCGTGTAGAGTCGCTGAAAAATGGTTGGCAAGGACTGCATGACCGGACTATTGAGGCCGGTGGTCTGCATATTATCGGTACGGAACGTCATGAATCGCGAAGGGTGGATAATCAGTTGCGGGGCCGTGCCGGGCGACAGGGTGATCCAGGCACTACGCGCTTTTATCTCTGTCTCGAAGACCCCTTGATGCGGATTTTTGGGAGTGATCGCCTCGGTGGTTTGATGCAAAAGCTGGGCATGAAAGAAGGCGAGGCTATAGAGCATCCTTGGGTGACAAAATCTATCGAAAATGCCCAACGTAAGGTCGAAAGTCGCAACTTCGATATTCGTAAGCAGTTGCTGGAATACGATGATGTGGCCAATGACCAGCGCAAAATCATTTACCAGCAGCGCAACGCTTTTATGGACGCGGACGATGTTCGTGAAGAAATCCAGATTTTGCGCGAAGACGTACTTGACGCGGTGATGGCCGATACGGTACCAGCCGGGGTGATGGAAGAAGAATGGGATGTACCAGGTCTGGAAATGGCCTTGGAGCGGGTTTTTGGCCTAGAGGCTCCGGTCACGCGCTGGTTGGAAGAAGATAAGCAGCTCAATCATGAGGGGCTGCGGACGCGGATCATGGAGATGGTCTTGGAAAACTATGCCGCTAAAGAAGCGCTGATGGGCAGCGATATGGCTCGCCATTTTGAAAAATCCATTATGCTGCAGGTGCTGGATAGTCAATGGAAAGATCACTTGGCGAGTATGGATCACCTGCGGGAGGGGATTCATCTGCGCGGTTATGCTCAGAAAAATCCCAAGCAGGAATATAAAAAAGAATCGCTGGCGATGTTCAATGCCATGCTGGCCCGTCTCCGCGAAGAAGTCATTAGCACCTTGTCTCGACTGCATGTGAGCCCGGCAGCGCCTGAATCCGTGGATTGGGAGGCTCTGACTCGCGCGGCGGCTCCCCAGCACCTACAATTTTCTCATCCCGACTTTGCGGCAGTACCTGCTTCCGAAGACGTGGATTTTGCCGCATCCGGGATGGGCGTGATTGGCGAACAGTTGCCGGAGCCTCTGGAACCCGCTATCGCCGAGGATAAAATTGGCCGTAATCAGCCCTGCCCATGTGGTTCCGGAAAAAAATACAAGCATTGTCATGGACGTCTGCAATAAGGAAATAGCATGGCCGTCGGTCTTACGCCCCCTCGCAATTTGCTTCCCGTTTCCGGTGTGCGACTAGCCGTTGCCGAAGGAGGGGTTCGCTATGCGGGGCGACGTGATCTTACCTTGGTGGAGCTGGCTGAAGGTACGCAAGTCGCCGGGGTATTTACGCGCAATCGCTTCTCGGCCGCGCCGGTTACGGTAGCGCGGCGGCATCTGGCGAGCGGATCAGCCATCCGAGCACTGATCATCAACACGGGCAATGCCAATGCCGGTACGGGTGTGGCGGGGCTAAAAGCTGCCGAAGACAGTTGCGCGGCGGTTGCGCGGGAAGGCGGGTGGACTCCGGAAGCGGTGTTGCCATTTTCAACAGGGGTGATTGGCGAGCCGGTGGATCTGGCCACAAAAATCGCCGCCGCTTTGCCGCATTTGCGGAGTCAGTTGGCGACCGATCAGTGGGAAGGTGCGGCAACCGCGATCATGACCACCGACACGATTCCTAAAGCTTGCTCCCGGCAGGTCGAAGTCGACGGGGTAAAGATTACGATCACGGGCATGGCAAAAGGATCGGGTATGATTCGTCCCGATATGGCTACCATGCTGGCCTACATCGCTACGGATGCCCCTCTAGCGGGTTCGACGTTGCAGCGTTGTCTGCAAGAAGCCATGGAGCAGTCTTTTAATCGTATTACCGTAGATGGCGATACTTCTACCAATGATGCTTGCATACTGATCGCAACGGGTCAGGCACTAATAACCGCAATCTCTACCTGCGACGATCCGCGTTATGCGGTGCTGCGTGACGCCGTTGTAGAGGTTGCCCAGTGGTTGGCCCAGGCCATCGTTCGAGATGGGGAAGGTGCCAGTAAATTTATTCCCATTCATGTTGTCGGTGGCAGAAATTCAGAGGAATGTCTGCAGGTGGCTTATCGAATGGCACACAGTCCGCTCATAAAAACGGCGTTTTTTGCGTCAGATCCAAACTGGGGAAGATTGTTGGCCGCCATCGGTTCAGCAGGAATTGACGACTTGGATGTGAATACGGTTCAGGTCTGGTTAGGAGAAACGCGCATCGTTCGTGATGGCGCGCGTGACTCTGACTATACCGAGGCTGCGGGACAATTAGTCATGGCGCAGGAGGAAATTCCTGTGCGTGTGGGTCTCGGTCGAGGGTCTGCTTCAGAGACTATCTGGACTTGTGATCTTTCTTACGATTATGTGCGTATTAACGCCGATTACCGCAGCTGATGCCCGTTGTTCCTGTCGCCACCGGCATTGTTGAGGACGCAAAAGGACGTTTGCTGGTTTCTCTGCGTCCAGAAGGTAAGCCTTGGCCAGGATTCTGGGAGTTCCCCGGCGGGAAAGTAGATCCCGGTGAAACGCCGCCACAGGCCTTATTGCGCGAACTATGGGAAGAAGTGGGCATTGAAGTAATCAATCCGAGTCCTTACCGCATCTTGGATTATACGTATCCCGAGCGCACGGTGCGTCTGCATTTTTATCGTATTCGTCATTGGCGCGGTGAGGCCTACGGTAGGGAAGGGCAACAGGTGCGTTGGCTTTATCCTTGGGAGATCCCTGCTTTGGAATGCCTCCCCGCCAACTTGCAGATGACAGCGGCAATTCTTGCTGAAGCATTACCCCAACCGCCATTATGCTTGGTTGCTGATCCGTCACGACTGCCACTAGCGGATTTTACAACCGCTTGGAAAAGCGCGATGCAAAATGGAGTACGCTGGGTCGTGTTGCGCTGTAAAACGCCTCCCGATGCGGCTACCGCTGCGGTATTGCGCAGCCTTTGCAGTGAATCACAAGCAGTCGGATGCCAAGTCTGGCTTAATCATCCCGACCCATTGCCAGATTGGCCATGTCATGGCCGGCATTTAACCCAGGGGCAACTGGACGCCGGCCTACAGCCAGAGGGCGCGTTTGGTGTTTCTTGTCATGATGCCGAAGGCGTGCAGCGTGCCGCACAAAGGGGCGCGCGTTATGTCTGGCTTTCTCCGCTTTTTACGACGCAGACGCACCCACAGGCACCTGCTTTGGGCACAGAAACCTTCGCAGAAATTGCAGTGAATTGTGGGCTGCCGATAATTGCGCTTGGCGGGCTGAGTCCAGAGCGGGTGAAAGAGGCGATGGACGCGGGCGCGAGTGGTATTGCGGTGCTGTCGGGAATTTTGGAAGCCGCTGATCCAGTAGCAGCAACTCATGATTATTTGCGTTTTTGGAGGCCCTGATTGGCCCAGATTTCTGTCGTTATTCCGCTGTATAACGAGATCGACAACGTCGTCTCGCTCTGTCAGGCATTAAGTGACGCCTTGGGGGATGCCGATGTAGAAGTGATTATCGTCGATGACGGCAGTCGTGACGGTAGTGCAGCCGCGCTTGATCGAGAGGCTGTGGCGCGGGGCGAACGCTATAAAATTGTGCACCTGCAGCGTAATTTTGGGCAGACAGCGGCCATGCAGGCTGGCATTGATGCGGCACAGGGCGAGGTTATCGTAACCCTCGATGCGGATTTGCAAAATGATCCCGAAGATATTCTGCCTCTGGCCCACCGTTTGTTGGAGGAGAATCTGGACGTAGTCGCAGGTTGGCGAAAAAATCGTCAAGATGGACTGCTCTTGCGCAAAATTCCGTCACGTATTGCGAATCGACTGATTCGTCGTCTAACCGGCGTCTATCTGCACGATTATGGTTGTACACTCAAAGCGTACCGCGCCTCGGTGATCAAAGGGGTGCGTCTTTATGGCGAAATGCATCGTTTTATTCCGGCCTGGTTATCTACGCTGACTTATACGGATCGTATTGTTGAGGTGCCGGTGCGCCATCATCCGCGCCGCGCTGGCAAGAGCAAATATGGTATTACCCGAACGTTTCGCGTCCTAGTGGATTTGTTGTTCGTGAAGTTTTTTCTGGGCTATAGTCAGCGTCCCATGCACTTTTTTGGGGTGACGGGGCTGTTTGCGCTGGTTATTGGTAGCGGGATGCTTTTGTATCTGTTTATAGATAAGTTTGCCGAGGGTGCTGCGATTTCGGGGCGTCCCATGTTGATTGCCGGTGTATTGTTTTTTCTAGCCGGGCTGCAATTCCTCAATACCGGTATCCTTGGCGAGATGCTGGCGCGCATTTACTTTGAGGGTCAAGGAAAAACGACTTATGTTATTCGGGAGCACATCCCCGAGGAGCGATAACCTTGAAAAAAACCGAGATTCGGCAGCCTCATCGCGTTTTGATTATCGTGCTACAGCGGATAGGTGATGTTTTGTTGGCGACGCCGATAGCAAGTAGTCTGAAGGCGCGGTGGCCAGATGTGCAAATTGACTTTCTGGTTAGCAAGGGAACAGAAGGCATTCTTAGTCCCGGCGATGGATGTGTTGAAAGAGTGATTGTCGCGGATAGAAATGCCAGTATCTTTGCTTCGTTACGGCTACTCCTCCAGATTTTTCGACGCTACGACTTGGCAGTTTCTACGCAAAGCGGTGACCGTTCTATTTTTCTCACGCTGGTGTCTGCGAAACAGCGGGTAGCGACGGTCCCTGCCAAAAAATCCCGGTGGGATTGGAAGCGTGCATGGAGCAATGCTTGGGTTGAAGATAGTCTGGATCGTCATGTGGTGGAACAAAATACCTTGCTGATGGAGGCTGTGGGGGTCAATCCGGTCCGGGAGGTTTTGCTCCCTCAGTCATCGGTCTTGCCCACAATTAGTGATAAAAATGAGACATCTCGTCCTTACGTGGTTGTACATCCGGGCGCGCGGTATTCTTATAAGGAGTGGACAGAAGAGGGGTGGTTCCAAGTTATTTCGGGACTGCTTGCTTCAGGAAGAGATGTGATTATTAGTGGTGGACCTGATCTTCAAGAGCGGCAATACTGCGAAGCGCTGTGTGCACGGAAGTACCCATGTACAGGAACCGTGGTCAATAAAGCGGGTTTAACTACATGGGCTGAATTACGGCTCTGCTTGTCACAGGCGATACTATTTATTGGTGTGGACACTTCGGTAACGCATCTAGCAGCAGCGACAGGTATTCCGGTTTTGGGTATTTACGGACCTACTCATCCAGTGAAATGGGCTCCTTGGCCAAAAGGTTATGCTCAGGCTTCCTCTCCTTTTAAAGCCTATGCAGAAAATGTGCAGCAAATTGGAAACGTAACTTTAATTCAAGGAGATAACGCTAAAGGTTGTGTACCTTGCCAATTAGAGGGCTGCGACCGCCATGTGCAATCCCGCAGTCAGTGTCTGGATCGACTCGATCCTCAGGTAGTTCTGCGCACGGCGCTGGCACTGTTGTCCGATAGGGCTGGATCTTAATATGTGGATCAAGCTGTTACTGAAGAGCATCTTGTGGTTTTTTGCCATTATTCCTAGTCGCATGCGCGTAGGGCTGGGAAGATTTTTGGGTCTATTGGCTTATTGGTTAATGCCTAGGCTTAGGCATGTAGTAGAACGTAATTTGGAAATCACGGAGTTATGTGCTGCCGGTGCCTGTGCCTCTCTGGTCAAGAAGACTTTCATGCAGTTGGGGTTGGGGGTCACCGAATTGGGTCCTCTCTGGTTGCGCCCTTCTCGAAAAAGTCTGACGGTCATCCACGAGATACGAGGCATTAATGTGGTAGAAGCGGCGGTTAAACAGGGCAAGGGCATCATTTTATTTACGGGACATTATGGTTCGTGGGAAACCCTGATACAATTTTTGCCCACTCGCTGGCCGATAACGGTGCTTTATCGAAAGGTTAATAATAAAGCGGTGGACGCACTGATCAAAAAATACCGGAGTCGGACCGGAGCAACCATGATCGAAAAGCGCGTTGCCATCAAACCACTGATTCGTGCGTTGAAACGCGGCGAGGTTGTAGGTGTCTTGACGGATCAGAACGTGGACGTCCATGAGGGGATATTTTCTCCATTTTTTGGGCGACCGGCATCGACATCCCCTCTTGTTGCGCGTTTGGCGACGGTGTGCGGCAGTTCGATTTTTGGGGTATATGCTACGCGTGAATCAGACTGTGAGGGAGTGGTCATACAATTTGAGCCGCTGCACTATGATGCTGCAAAAATGGATGATCAGTATATTATTGACCAAAAAAATGCACAGTTGGAGCGCGTTGTAAAAACGCATCCAGAACAATATTGGTGGTTTCACAAACGCTACAAAGCCGTGGCCCTTGGGTTAAATGATCCTTATGCAAATAAATAGAATCACAACTGACACTAGACGCTACTGGCTGCTTTTCATGCTTGCGGCGGTCAGTTTTATCTTTACTCTGAGCAATGTTCAGTACACTGGCGAGGAAGCTGTATATCCTCTCATGTCCTATGAAATGTGGTATCACGGACATATTCTCACCCCGATCATGTATGGACAAGACTATTGGCGACCACCGCTATATAACTTATTGATTACTGGCCTTTCTATGCTGATTGGTTGGTCTCATATGTTGGTTTCGGCTCGACTTATTGCGGGACTTTCTACGGTGGGCTCCGGTCTGCTCGTAGGTTGGTTTACAAGAAGGATCTGGAAGGATAAAGAGCTAGCGGCTTTCGCTGCCCTAGTATATATCACTTTGGGGAACATACTCTTTTACTATGGCTGGCTAGCATATAGTGACCCGCTATTCGCTTTTTTTTGCTTGGCTGCCATGCTTTTTGGATGGCTCGCGGTAGCTGAACGGCGGATTGATTTTTTCGTTATTGCTATATTCACATTGTCGTGTGCTTTCCTTACAAAAGCTTTAACTGCCTACGTATTTTATGGGGCGACGGTCTTTGTGGTGACCTATCGAACAAGCAGTTGGCGTTTTTTGCTTTCATGGCGTTCTTGGCTTGTACATTTATTAGCATTAGTAGTCCCAGTTCTCTGGTATGTCATAGCTCCTGCAGGAGGAGCTATGACCAATGGAATGTTGTACGACATCATTGAAAAAATGCAGGGACGGGGCATATTAGGTTACCTGCACCATTTTTTGGTTTACCCTATACAAACTTTCTGGCAGTTTTTCCCAGTCGGTGGCGTCATTTTGTATGCCGTGTTACGTCGATATCCAATGTTCAAAATGAACGATCCTCAGATGGGAACGGCGTTGTGGGTAGCGGGTGTAAACTTCCTTCCCTATTGGCTTTCCCCACAAGGTGGGAATCGCTATTTGTTGCCTCTCTATGGAATCATCGCGGTGGTTCTAGCACGTTTACTCATTAATTCTGGAAAGATGCGCCACTGGGCTGCAAAGTGGATGTTGATTGCTATTATTCTAAAGTACATTTTCGCTTTATGGTTGTTTCCCTTGTATACCGAACTTTATCGCCCACACCTTATGGAAATAGCGAAAAATGTGCTCCAGAATACTCGTGATGAACCACTCTATGTTACTAATGTCGCATGGGTTGGAATTGGCGTGACTGCAGATATTGATCTGGCGATTAGACCGCATCCCCCATTGGTAACACCGCCAACAAATTTTTCCAATGGTTTTGTTATCAGCTATCCCAGAAATGTGCCAAAAGGAGATATTGTTGTTTCCAAGTATCAGGGTGCTTGGCTGCTATGTCGCGGTATAGTGTGCGGCCAAAGGAGCTTAAAGAATAAACCTAAAAATATTAATAAAATAGAATGAAAAATTATATTTATGAGAATCAGGATGGTATGGTGCGTATGAATAAAATCCGGATTCCCGATGCGTTAATGTTTACGCTGTATGCTTTACCTCTATTTTTATCGCCGCTGAGTACGGCTGCTACGGGTATATCTCTAGGCCTGTTGTTGTTGGGCTATTTTTTGAGTGGTCATTGGCGAAACTGGCGGGTGCTGCGCACAAGGCCGTGGACTTTGCCTTATGCGCTCCTGATTGCTTGGACCTTTTTGGGGCTAGTGTGGACTTCTGATATGTACTCCGGGATGAAAGTTGCGGAGGCTGCCGGATATGGTATTTTTGCGTTCATGGGTGCAACGCTTCCATGGCAGGAGCGATGGGTTAAGCTGCTCATCAGGCTATTTTTGGCTGGAATAGCCTTGAATGCGCTGCTAGCTTTTATGATGACTTGGAAAACTTTACCATGGATGAATACGGATAACCTACCGTATACAGGATTTAGTGATCACATATTTCTTTCTCTTGTATTAATTCAGGCATTGCTTTGGTTATTGTGGGATTTTCAAAAATCGTGGGCGATTCCAAAATGGCTTGCGGTACTATTGGGGTTGCTATTTTTTGTTCAGCTTATTATTACTCCCGCTCGTTCAGGTCAATTGGCTTTTATCGTACTAATGCCCGTAGCCATTTGGATGTTATATTGTGGGCGCTGGAAATATTGGGCATTGGCGGCTTTATGCATTGGGTTGGGGGCTTTGGCAATTTCTCCGGTGGTGCAGTCCCGTGTTGAATTAGGCATTTCCAATGTCGAGCAGTTCATCGCTCATCAAAATAGCACTACAACCAGTCTTGGAATCAGGTTGGCCACTATGGAGGCAGGGTGGAGGATGTTTGTCGAGCACCCTCTTTTGGGTGTTGGTACTGGTAATTTTGCTTTAGAGATGCGCCATCTTCAAAATGAAAATAAAGTCACTAAGACTCCGCAAATTATCAATACTTCTGCTGCAAATAGTTATTTGAGTGAGGCGGCGGTGCTAGGGCTTCCCGGCTTAATTTTCTTGTTGTGGATGATGCTTGCTGCTACATTGGAAAGCTGGAAATCTAGGAAGTATCCGCAGGGTTGGTTTGTGCTTATGTATTTAATGGTTTTTTGGTTTGGAGGAATTTATAACACGCTAAATTGGGGCTATGACAATGCAATCGGTCTGGCACTGGTTATTGCCATACCTATGATTCCATTTAGAAGTCGTGTATGAAAATCGCTGTTGTTATTGTCAATTATAATGGATCTTCATGTATTTCCAGTTGTATTGCTTCGTGCGTTGCCGATGGGATCGCAGCGTCTAATATTGCTGTAGTCGATAATGGAAGTCATGACGATTCAATTATACGAGTGCAAAGTGATTTTCCAGAGATTCGCGTTGTAGCCAATACCTGTAATATGGGTTTCGCAAGAGCCGTCAATCAAGGTATCCATGAATTGGATCAGGACTTGGTGCTGATCTTGAACAACGATGCCTGCCTGCAACTGGGGGCCTCTCAGAGTTTGATTCGGTGTGCAAAACAGTTTTCCAACGCGGCTTTAATTGGTGCGCGATTGGTCGATCAGGATTTACGCCCGCAAAATGTGGTGGCCCCCTTTCCCAATGTTTGGCGAGACCTTATTCCGCGATTTCTACAGAAGTTTTTTTTGCCGCAAGGACAAATTGGGCGACTTGCGGAAGTGCTGGAGCCAGTCTCGGTGCCGACGCTGATTGGTGCGGCGCTTCTTCTGCGGCGTTCGGCCTTGCCGCGTTTGGGTTTGATGGATGAAGATTTCTTTTTTTACCTAGAAGAAACGGAGTGGTGCTACCGTGCCCATAATTTGGGTTTTGAGGTGATGCTATGTCCAGAAGCCGTAGTGGTGCATGAGTTGGGAGGCACTGCTAATCGCTTCCGTGCTGCATCGCGTATCGAATTTCATCGTTCCCGCCTTCTCTATGCCCAAAAAGTGGAAGGTAAAACACCTTGGTTGATGCTCTCGGCCTTCTATTATTTTTCTAGCAGCATCAATCTGCTTATTAATGGTCTTGGAGTGATTTTGACGTTGTTCTTAATTCCTCGTCTACGCTACAAAGTAGAGATGTACGCCAAGGTATGGCTTTGGCATATGTTGGGGCGTCCTCAGAGTTGGGGGTTACCCAACAAATGTCCAAGGCTTGGTGATGACTAAGGAACCGTTGTCAGTTGTTTATATCAGTAAGAATAGTGAGCGATATCTCTATAATTCGCTGAAGTCTATCCAATATCTTGCGGATGAAATTCTCGTAGTAGATTGTGGTTCCAATGATCAGACGGTAGCGATTGCTCAAGCATTTGGAGCACGCGTGTTATTACAAGAATGGTTAGGATTTGCTGCGCAACGCCAGTTTGCAGTGATGGCGGCGACCCACGAGTGGATTCTTATGCTGGATACGGATGAGTTACTGCGGCCTACAGCAGAAGGAGCAATTCGCGCAGCAATTCAGGCGGGCCAAGCCGATGCCTTTGCGCTTCGACGCCAAAATTACATCGGCAGCAAGGCTGTGCGCTACAGTGAGTGGCGCAATGACTGGGTAATTCGCTTGTTTGATCGCCGATTGGGGCGTTACGATCCGAGTGTCGTCGTGCATGAGTCTTGGCAGTGTGTCGGCAGGGTGGCTCGTATTCGAAGGGTATCTATTGACCATTATCCTTTTGCTTCCGTGAGCGAAATGTTACCCAAACTGCAGCGCTATGCTGAGCTCAATGCCGAGAAGGTGTATGCGCGGAAGCGACCAGTTTCGATATGGACACCTATGAATCATGCCTTGGGTGCATTCTTGCGCAGTTATGTGTTGCGCTTGGGCATACTAGACGGCGTGGAGGGGGCGGCTATCGCGTGGACGACAGCGCTGGGTGCATTTATGAAGTATGCCATGGCCCGTGAACGTCAGCTTCGAGAGGGTGATGGATAATGAAACTCCTATTGCTCCGCCTCAGCTCTATGGGCGACGTGCTGCATACGCTGCCAGCAATCTCGGATATGCAACGCTATCGACCGGATGTGGAATTGCACTGGTTGCTGGAACCGGCATTTGCACCGTTGGCGCATTTGCACCCAGCGGTTAGGCAGACCATCCCCTTTGGCTTGCGCGGTTATAAAAAACGCTGGACGGCCCTGCCCGAAGCGTTGCGCGCTTTGCGCCGCACACTGCGTGAGGCGCATTACGATCAGGTGCTGGATGCTCAAGGTTTGTACAAAAGCGCCTTGCTGGGAAGGCTCGCCGGAGCCCCGCTGATGGGATTTAATGCCGCTAGCGCCCGCGAGCCAGGTGCCACTCGGCTTTATCAGCGCTGTTTTGGGGTGTCTTGGGATCAAAACGCTATTCAGCGTAACCGGCAGTTATTTGCTCAGGCGCTGGATTATCCCATGCCGGACACGCTTCCGGACTACGGTCTGCAATCTGCCGCCAGGCAACTGCGGGCAGATACCTTGGATGCGCCTTGGAATGCTATCGTGAAGTCGCCTTTTGTGATGGGTTTCCATGGTACTACGCGAGAAAACAAGGAATGGTACGAAGCGTACTGGGTCAAACTGGCTGAAAAGCTGCAAGCTTTCGGTGTGCATCTGGTGCTCCCGGCAGGTAATGTTCGGGAAGCAGAGCGGGCAGCGCGTATAGCGGTGCAAGTGGGCAATGTCATTGCACTTCCGGCGAGTAGTCTAATGGAGTTGGCGGCATTAAGCGTCCGCGCTAGAGCTTTCATAGGAATGGATACTGGACTTTCTTACCTGATGGCGGCTCTGGGATTGAACGGAGTGACCTTGTATGGGCCGACGGACGCTGAACAATTTTCATCGAGGTTGGACCAGCAGATCACTCTACAGAGCCCTGAAGCTTGTGCACCCTGCGGGAAGGATCGTTGCCCATTGCCTGAAGCACAAAATGGCCGGATACTCTGCCAGCAGGCGCTGGAACCCGTACAGGTCTGGGCCGCGTTGTCGTCACTGCTGGAGCTTCATCATGAATGACCCTGTGTTGCTCCGACCTGACGAGCGGCGTCGCTTCCGCCGCCACCAGTTCTGGACGGATCACGGCATTTTCAGAGAATGGTTTTATGCGAATTTTCATATAATCGCTCCCGGCGCATTTCGATCGGCGCAACCGTCTCCGGCACAATTACGGCACTGGCAGGAACGCTATGGTTTGCGTGCGGTGCTCAATCTGCGGGCGCCAGCTCCGAGCGAGCCGCATTATCGTCTGGAGCAGGAAACCTGTGATGCCATAGGAATAGAGCATATGGTGCTTCAGGGTTTTGGCTCTCGGGATCTGCCGGAACGCGATAAGTTATTGGCGGGTATGGATTTTCTGGAGCATCTACCGCATCCTTTTTTGCTGCACTGTAAATCGGGTGCCGACCGAGCGGGATTCGTGAGTGTGCTTTACGTGCATTTGGTGCTGAAAGTGCCCATTGCAGAAGCGCAGCGTCAGTTACGTCTGTGGCCTTTCGGACACATCCGCCATGCCAATACCGGGGTGTTGGATTGGTTTTTTATTTGCTATCGGCGGGCGGTGCAAGCAGAACCGGATCTCACCTTGCGACGTTGGGTAGAACGAGACTATGACCGGAAGGCCGTGCTGCAAAGTTTTCGTCCTTGGTATCGTCTGGACTGGTTGACGGACCGTTTGTTGCGTCGCGAATGATCAATCGTCGAATTTACGCAGTGCTGCTTACGTTGCTGAGCCCCGCCATTCTGCTGTTTACCTTATGGCGGGCTTGGCGGCGGCCGCTGTATCGGGAGCGCTGGCGGGAGCGTTTCGGTTGGGGGGTTCCGCATCAGGATCATCCTATCTGGATTCATGCCGTGAGTGTGGGGGAGACCATAGCCGCCATACCTTTGGTGCATGCCTTGCAAGCGCGTTATCCCGGAGTGCCGATTCTGATGACCACCACCACCCCCACCGGTTCGGCGATTGTTGCGCAGCGCCTCGGTTCAGCAGTGCGCCAGCATTATATGCCCTACGATTTACCGAGTGCTGTAAAGCGTTTTTTGGTGCGGCAACAGCCTCGCCTTGGCCTCATTATGGAAACGGAAATCTGGCCCAATCTTTGTCATGCTGCTTCCCGCGCCGCAGTGCCCCTATTGTTGGTGAATGCGCGTTTGTCGCCGCGATCTTTGCGAGGCTACGGACGCTTTCCCTATCTTTTTCAACCGGCACTGGCGCGCATGGCCGCTATCGCTGCTCAGAGTTCCGAAGACGCGGTGGCGTTTCAGAGTTTGGGCGCGGAGCAGATCACGGTCACGGGTAACCTCAAATATGATCTTCCCGATCCGGTCGATGCGCGTGCTAAAGGCCTCTTATGGCGAGAACGCCTAGGAATGCGGCCAATCTGGGTGTTTGCTTCTACCCACGCCGGGGAGGAAGAAATGGCGCTGACGGTTCTGGAGCAACTGCAGGTGCAGTGGTCGGATGTACTGCTGGTGCTGATCCCTCGCCATCCTTCGCGGCGGGCAGAAGTGCAAGCACGCCTACAGGCGCGTCACATGCACTGCGCTTTGCGATCAAAAACAGAAGACTGTCGAGAGCGTTCCGTGCTGCTGGTGGATACGCTGGGTGAGGTTATGGATTTTTATGCGGTGGCGAATATGGTGACTATCGGTGGGAGTTTTGTGCCCAGCGGCGGTCACAATCCATTGGAGGCGGCCGCGCTATCCTGCCCCATCAGCTTTGGTCCGCACATGGAGAATTTCCGGGCGATCAGCCACGATATGTTGGCGGCTGATGCGGCAGTACAGGTGGCTGATGGTGAGGCACTGAAAAATCAGTTGCAGCAATGGTTAATACACCCCGAAGCAGTCGCAGAGATGGGACAAAAGGCCTTTCGTTTGGTGCAGGAGCAGCGCGGCGCGTTACAGAAAATCCTGCATCTGGTGGAGGTGGTCGAGCGGCAAACCCATGACCACAGCGACGCTTCAGGGCGCTGAGTGATCCTGTAAAGCGTGGCGTAATCTATCCAGCCCTTCTTCGAGAGTGGCGCGAGGGGCGGCAAAGTTCAGGCGGACAAAACCCTCGCCGCCAGGACCAAAGCTCGGTCCCAGATTCAGTCCGAGTCCGGCATGAAGCAGTTTCTGGGCAATCTGGGTGTCGTCGTCATAATTGCTGACATCCAGCCAGGCCAAATACCCGAATTCGGGTAGACGATAACGCAGGGCTGGCAGCTCATCCGCCAAAAAGTCAGCGATAAACTGGGCATTGCCGATCAGGTATTCGCGCAGTGCGCTTTGCCAGGCCGCACCTTTTTGCCAGGCGCTGGTCATGGCATTCAGGGCGCAACTATTGGTTTGATGAATTTGACTGCGGTAGAGCTCGTCACGAAAAATCTGTCGCAAATCGGGATCAGGAACGATGGCGATACCGCCCCCGATTCCGGCAATATTAAAACTTTTTCCGGCGGAGGTGAGGAGAACGGAACGGAGTGATATAGACGGATAGGGGGTGTGCTTAGTGAAGCTGAGATCCGCATGAATTTCATCGCTGACCACGATGCAGCCTGCTGCTTCGCAGAGGCGCGCCAGCCGCTGGAGCTCCTCTGGTGTCCAAGTTCGACCTACCGGATTGTGTGGCGAGCACAGTAGTAAGAGCTTTGCGCGCTGTAGAGCTTGTTCGAGGCTTGTCCAGTCGATGCGGTAGGCGTTATCCGTATCCTTTTGCAGAGGAACGAGCAAAAGTTCCCGGTCATTTTTCTGCACGGCTGTCATGAAGGGCGGATAAATAGGGGGCATGACAATGACCGGATCATGGGGTTGCGTGAAGGCGCGCACTGCTGCAAACAGTGCGGGCACCACCCCGCTGATAGTCCCCGTTGCCCCTGACGCCGGACGCCAGCCATGACGAGAGAGCATCCATGCGTCGGCGGCCTGCAGCATGGTCGGAGCATCATGAGGATAACCAAAAATAGGATGCTCCAGACGTTTTTGCAGATCTTGGATAATGACGTCCGGCACGGCGAAATCCATGTCGGCCACCCACATCGGTAAAACGGCTCCGCCAAAACGCTGTTCCGCGCCATCCCACTTCAGGGAACCGGTGCCTAGACGCGGAATGACCGTATCAAAATCGCTACTTTCGTGATGGTTGCTCATATGCGTTCCCAAATGCTGACCTGCGCGATGCTATGTTGATACTTGCGGGCTGTTTCGCGGATAACAAAGGGGAGGTCCAGCGGACTTCCGGGTTGCAGTCGGAAACTGTCGGATAAAATTTCAATCAAAGCATCCAGAGTGCTGAGGTTTTCTCCGTCACGTTTGAATCCGCCTAACCACTCACTCGGCGCCGTATATTCTTCCAGCCAAGTGTAAGGAGAGGTGATGACCAACAAACCGCCGGGCCGGATTCGCTCGGTAATATCCGTCAAAAATTTGCGGGGATGATGAAGCCGATCAATGAGATTGGCCGCGATGACCAGATCATAATCACGGTAAATGGGCTTGAGATTGCAAGCATCTGCCTGAAAAAAATGCACCCGTCCGGCAGTTTCTGCAAGCTCCAGTGCCGCCAGATCCGCCGTTTGATAGCTTTGAATGTGGCCTTCTTCGGTTAAGGCATAAGAAAAATGTCCGCGTTCGCGTAACTGCACGCCCACGCTGATGAAACGTGCAGAAAAATCCAATCCGGTCACATCGGGGCAATGGCGGGCTAACTCAAAACTGCTGCGCCCAACCGCGCAACCAATATCCAAAGCGCGATTCAAAGGTTTCCCGGCCATTGCTGTAAGGGCCATGCGCGCCACCTCGGCGGCAAAGTTGGCAACGCCATAATAGCTGCGGCCATAGTGAAACTCGGCATATTGGGAGACGAGCGCGTCACTTTCGTAAACAGGTACTTCCGGTAAGACGTTGGGTGAAGCGACATAGCGGAATCCAGCATGCTGAAAAAAATGACGGCGGAAAGCATAACGGGCCTCTCGCTGCATCTCATTGCCGAGGCTGATGAAGGAGCCCCCTTTAATCAAAGCATGTTGCTGGTCGAAAGTGGGTACCGTGAAATCGTCGTAAACCGGGTGTACTTCAAAGCCAGCCAAGGGATAAATAGGCGTTGTCGTCCACTGCCAAACGTTGCCAATCAGATCGTAAAAGTCACCTTGGGGAAACTGGTCCACCGGGCAAGGAGAGCAGCCTTGGACCAATCCGATATTGGCAGGTACCTGATCTCCCCACGTATCACTGTCGGCAAGGCCGCTGCGATCGCGCAAATGTCGCCATTCATCTTCGCTGGGTAAGCGTAAGGTCTGTCCGGTCTGCGCGGATTTCCAGTTACAGAATGCTTCGGCTTCAAGCGCGTTGACTTCCACCGGCCAACTCCAAGGCATGGATATTTCTGCAGCGATGAGGCGCAATCGCCATCCTTCTGGATGCGGGACCCAGAACGTCGGGTGCTCGGCACGGCTAAAACGCCGCCATCCTTCTCCTTCCGTACTCCACCAATCTGCGTTTTGGTAGCCATTATCTTCAACAAATTCCAAAAATTCTTGGTTGCTCACCAAAAATCGGGATGCCGAAAAGCTCTGCAGTTCTGCCAGATGCTGACCGTATTCATTGTCCCAACCGTATTGTTGCGCGTCGTCGCGATTCTTACCGAGGCGCACCATGCCTCCAGGTACGGGTACTAGGCAATTTGTGGGTGCGAGATGGTCCAGCGTCCATGGTGAAAAAACGATTTGCGGCGCGACTCGGGAAAGCGGGAGTTGTCGTATGAGTACCGAACTGGTTTCGAGGTGAATATTTTCATGCTCAATACCCATCAGAATCACCCACCACGGAGAATCCCAAGTAATAGGCAGGGTCAGAGGTAATTGTGAAATCAGATGATCCACCAGTTGCCGAACCCTTTGACGATAGGCGCGGACGGTTTCCGGAGTCGGCCAGTCATAATGGGTTTCATCGAGGTCATCCCAGGACATTTCGTCCACACCGACGGCGAATACGGACTCCAAACGCGGGTCCAGACGTTCGCGAATCAGCCCAGCGACCTGTAGTTTGTTGACATAGAAAGTCGCCGTATGACCAAAATAAAAAATCAGCGGATGCCTTAAAGCAATGGCTTTCTCCAGCCAAGCCGCTGGCTCCTGCAAATGATCAAACAGGGATTCATAAAGTGTGAAGGTTTCATGAAAGACTTTGCGAATTTCCTCTCGCTTTTGTTCTGCATCTCCGCCATCGAGGCGAAGCGGAGCGATACGTGTACCCGCCATGCGTTCCCCTTTTTTGTATCCCAGTATCTCGAACATTAGTTTACCATAAGATACCGTCCGGTCGGATGCTTGGGAAGAGATTTAGTCTGATTTTGGACGTTGAAATAATTTGCGCTAAAGGCGGCATGATCAGCAACATCATTAACAAGCGAATGCGATGGGCGCCGAGAACAAAAAGCACATTACCATGCGCGGCCATACTGAAGGCAACGGCGGCGTACAGTGCGCCGGGAGCAGTGGCTAAGTAGCCATCTAGGTCGCTGTTACCCACTACGCGGGCGAGGATTACCCCAAGATCAGCAATGCCCATAGACGTAGCTCGTCTAAAAGATTTTTTGGGAGGGGCCAGAATCTCGGGTGCGAAGACACCGGATTTAAGCACCCCCCCGATAGCCGAGTTGGCGCCAGGCTTCAAAAACACCCACCGCACAAGCATTGGAGAGATTCAGGCTACGTTGGCCGGAGCACATCGGCAGGCGTAATACTTGTTCGTTGGGGAGCGCTTCCAGAAGGTTCTGGGGTAACCCACGGGTTTCCGGGCCGAAAAGCAGGGCGTCGCCCGCCTGAAAAACAGCGTTGTGAAAAAGTGTACTGCCTTTGGTGCTGAAAGCAAAAATTCTTGTATCGGCGAGCGTCGCCCGACAATGTACCCAATCGCGATGATGGAGAACCTCGGCAAATTCGTGGTAGTCCAATCCGGCGCGGCGAAGACGGCGATCCTCCCAAGCAAATCCCAGCGGCTCTACGAGATGCAGGCGGGCTCCGGTATTGGCGCAGAGACGAATAATGTTGCCGGTATTAGGGGGGATTTCCGGTTCATAGAGGATGACGTGTAAAAGCGGTTCAGGCATCGGATGGTTCTCGAAGGGCGCGGGCTAATACCCAAATATCAATACGTTGCACACCCGCTGCGCGGAGGGTTCCCGCAATCTGAGTGGCGGTTGTGCCCGTGGTCATCACATCATCAACGATGGCGACGTGCGCCGGAAGGTTGCCATGAACCACGAAGGCGGATTCCAGATTGTCCCGACGCGCTGCAGCACTGAGCCCCGTTTGGTGGCGCGTATCCCGGCAGCGCTGCAGAAGGGATGCGCGCACGGGGATATGCCAGCGTTTACCCCAGTGGCGAGCCAGCAGCAGCGATTGATTGTAGCCACGCTCACGCAGGCGTTTGCGATGCAGGGGGACGGGTATGAGGCAATGCGGTGAGGACGGTGCTTGTGTACCCCAACTGTCTGCCCAGGCTTGAGCTAAGGGCTTTGTCCAGTCGAGACGCTGATGAAATTTCCAGGCGACGATAGCGTTGTTAAGGGGTGCACCGTAAATGAAGGGCGTATAAACGTGATCAAAGTTTGGCGCCTCGACCGAGCAGACCGGACAATCCCCATTGCTATGCAAAGGCAGGGCACAATATCCGCAATGGGCGGCGGGCAATCGTGGCCAATCGCTCAGGCAAGCTGCACAAAGTGCCGCCCCGGCAGCACCGCAACTCCGGCAATGTTCGGGAAACAACCAGTGACCAAACCATCGGCCGGTTTGATAAACGCGCTGGAGAAGGGGGCTTGGCAAGAGGGAATTCAACCTTTCGCAGGGAGGGTGGTTTACCCCGATGAGGGGTTAACGTTGATTCTCTCGCTCTGGACTGACATTGACAAGGTGTTGACCCCTCCCTATAAGAAGCTATGCAGATGAAACAGGAAGGAAGTTGGCACGATAGGCTGGCGGAGCTTCGCGAGCAGGATCTTTGGCGAGAATTGCAGCCTTTGCAGCCTACTTGGGGGTGCGGTCAGCCAGATTTTACAGACCCTACCGGGCGGGCACTTCTATCGTTCGCGAGTAATGATTATCTTGGGCTGAGTGCAGAACCTGCGTTGCGGACAGCGGCCATGCACGAAATTGAACGCAGTGGCGTAGGAGCCGGTGCGGCACCGCTGCTGGGTGGCGAGCGCCCGGTACATCAAGCGCTGGCAAGCGCCTTGGCAGCTTGGCTGCGCACCGAAGCGGTGCTCCTTTTTGGGAGTGGGTATCTCGCCAATCTCGGGACCATTTCGACCTTGGTCGGGCGCGGCGATCGGGTTTTTGCCGATCGTCTGAACCATGCCTCTCTTGTGGATGGTGTGCGCTTATCTGGTGCCCGTCTATATCGCTATCGTCATGGAGATCTGGATCATCTGCGCACCTTGCTGACGCGTGGCGAGCGCGGACAGGCTTGGATTATCACGGATGGGGTTTTCAGTATGGACGGCGATGTCGCCCCACTACCAGAACTACTAGCGCTTGCAAAACAATATTCAGCCCGAATCATTTTGGACGAAGCGCATGCTTTGGGTGTTCTTGGTGCTGAAGGTCGAGGCACCGCAGCCCATTACCAACGCGATTTACATGAGGTCGACGTCATTATGGGCACCTTGGGCAAGGCTTTTGGTGTTTACGGTGCTTTTGTGGCGGGTAGTCAGGCGCTGATCGATCTTTTGCGTAATCAAGCGCGCAGCTTTATCTATCATACGGCCTTGCCGCCAGCACTCGCTGCCGCAGCGTTAGCGGCCCTAGATTTGGTTCGTTCTGGAGATGCCCGCCGGACCCTGCTGATTGCGCACGGTGATGCACTTCGCAAGCAGGTGCCCGATGCGCCTTGGCTTGCCAGCAAAACCCCGATTCAGGGCATTCTGCTTGGCGATGCGCAATCAGCCCTGCGAGTGAGCGCGCAACTCCGTGACGCCGGTTTGTATTGTCCGGCGGTTCGTCCACCCACGGTACCCAAGGGCAGTGCCCGCTTGCGGATTACGCTCAGTGCTGCGCATCGTCCTGAGGACGTGACTAGGCTGGGCACCGCGCTCCAGGAGATTTTATGAGCTGGGTACGGCAAGTCAGCGGGCAGGGGCCGGTGCTGGTCATGTTGCACGGTTGGGGCATGGAAAGCCGGGTTTTTGCCAGTTGGCGTGTTTTGCTTGAGCGTCGATTCACTTGTATTACTTACGATCTGCCGGGTCATGGGCAAACGCCTTGTAGGCCCGGTGAATTGGGCTGGAAAGAGAGTTTGCAGCAACTTACCGAGATGCTGAGGCGCGAAGAAGCCGCACCGATCCTTCTCGGCTGGTCTTTGGGCGGGCTCTTAGCGCTGGGTTTGGTGCTCCTTCATCCAGAGCTTCTCAAGGGGCTGGTACTGATCTCCAGTTCTCCAGCTTTTCGGCAACGTCCGGATTGGTCAGCAGGTATCCCTGAAGATACACTGAATGATTTCGCCCAACGCTTACGAGTAGACCCCCAGGGTACCCGCAAGCGTTTTCTGGCCTTGCAGATGTTGAGTGACCCGCTAGGACGCCGCGCCCTCGGAGAGATTGCGGACTGGCCATCGCCAGATCCGCTTTGTTTGGCCGAAGGGCTGACGCTGCTTCGCGACGTGGACTTGCGAGATTCGTTGCCCAATGTGGCCGTTCCATTGCAGATTTTGCATGGATGCCAGGATCGTGTGGTGCCACCTGCTGCCAGCCGTTATATGCATGAACAGGTTCCCGGTAGTCGCCTGACTTTGCTAAAACAAGCTGGACACGCCCCTTTTCTTTCTCAGCCAGAAGCCTGTTGGGATGCTTTGACGGAGGTCTGGTTGTGATACGCACCGAGCCCACGAATTTTCATATGGAAAAGCAAGCCGTTCGTCGTTCTTTTGAGCAGGCTTCCGCGAGTTACGAGGCGAGCGCTATCTTACAAGATCAGGTAGGCGCTCAACTCATCGAGCGTCTTGATTTGGTAAAATTGGAGCCGCAATGGGTGCTGGATCTGGGGAGCGGTACGGGGCTGCAAAGTCGTCGTCTGAACCGACGGTATCCCAAGGCGCGTGTGCTGGCGCTGGATCTGGCGGCGGGCATGCTGCAACAAGCCCGGCGCCGCAAGGGTTGGCGCCAGCGTCAATATTTTTGCCAGGGCGACGCTGAACATCTGCCCTTGACGCACGCCGCCGTAGACCTGCTGTATGCCAATATGTCGATTCAGTGGTGTAATGATCTCGATCAAGTGCTGCGCGAGTTTGCGCGGGTGTTACGTCCCGGTGGTTTGCTGATGTTTAGTACGCTTGGCCCCGATACGCTCACCGAGTTACGTCAGGCCTTTGCGACGATGGATGATCATCCGCATGTCAGCCAGTTTATCGACATGCATGACATCGGGGATGCTTTGGTACGTCAGGGCTACGAGATGCCCGTGCTGGATGTGGAGCGTTATCAACTGACCTATGCGTCTGTGGATGCGCTGCTCCGCGATCTCCGGGCTATTGGCGCTACCAATGCTACCGCCGGGAGATCGCGGGGGCTGCTCACGCCGCGTCGCCTCCAGGCCTTGCGTGATGCTTATGAATCCTTTCGTCGAGAAGGCTTGTTGCCCGCTACTTATGAAGTGGTTTACGGACATGCTTGGGGTGCAGGGCCACGCGCCGAGCATCGGGAGGATGGTACAGTGGCTATCCCTCTTCATCAGATCCGGCGTCGTTCATGAAAGATCACGGTGATCTCTTGGGGATAGACCGCCCTCCTGCACGAGGACTGTTTGTCACCGGAACCGATACCGGTGTCGGAAAGACGACGGTAACCGCAGCGCTTGCCCAGCGTTGCGCGCAGGAAAAATGGCGGGTAGCTGCGCTTAAACCGATTGTCTCCGGGGTCGGGAAAACTGGCTACTGGAGTGACGTGGAAATTCTCCGGGAGGCATCCCTGCCGCCCCGCTCCTTCGCAGAAACCTGTCTTTATGCCTTTGATCCCCCGCTGGCCCCGCACTGGGCAGCAGCGCAAGCGCGGGTGACGGTTGATCGTTGTAAAACCCAACAATTTATTACCCAGCATTCGGTAGGTATGGATGTGGTGATTGTCGAAGGCGCGGGGGGATTTCTTGTGCCATTGGGTGCGAATTGGAGTTTTGCCGATCTCGCTATGGATTTGCAGTTTTCCGTTCTGCTAGTCGTGGGCCTGCGTCTGGGCGCGATCAATCATGCCCTGCTGAGCGTTGAAGCTATACGCGCACGCGGTTTGGAGTTAGTCGGTTGGGTGGCTAATCACTTGCAGTCCGATGTTGCAGCGGGAACATTAGAGACTTTGTTGGAGCGGATGCCAGCTCCTTGTCTCGGCGAAATACCCTTTGAACCGAATACGTTGGCTACGGTCAAGCAGCGCTATCTCTCTCTTCCGGCGTGTTTATATTGATGTTAATATCCTCACAATTGTCATAAAAATATAAGACAAAATTCGCGGCGCGAAAAACCATAATTTGGACAGCGTCACGTTAGTGATACCGATATTCTGATGGAGCGTGAATGTCATGAAATCATTTAAGAGCATAGCGTTGCTGGTGGGGACGAATTTGCTGATTTTCGTTACCCTTTCGATCACCTTTTCACTGTTGGTGAATCTGATTTTACCCGCCTTTGGTGTTGACCTGCGGGGGGTTGTGCATTTTAGTGATCTGCTCTGGGCCTTGGTACTTGGTTTCGGGGGTGCCTTTGCTTCGTTGTTGATGTCTAAGCATTTGGCGCGGGCGGGAATGCAGATGCAGCGTATTGAACAGCCCCAGTCCGCCAAAGAGCACTTGGTGTTTGACTCGGTAGCGCAGTTGTCCACCCGGCTCGGTATCCGGATGCCGGAAGTCTGGGTGTATTGGAATGATGATCCTAATGCTTTTGCGACGGGTCCGGGGCGTAATCATAGCATGGTGGCGGTCAGTAGTGGCTTGGTTAATCTGTTGAACGAGCAAGAAGTGAAAGCGGTTCTCGCCCATGAAATGGGCCATGTATACAATGGAGATATGGTCAGTACCACCTTACTCCAGGGATTGATGAATACTTTTGTGTTTTGGTTGTCCATGCTGGCCGCGCGTCAGTTTGATGACCGACCGATGGTGGCTTTTGCCGTGTCGATGGTGTTGCAGGTGGGTTTGTCTTTCTTGGCCCTGATTCCTATTACTTGGTTTTCGCGGAGGAGGGAGTTTGCGGCAGATCGCTTCGCCGCAGAACAGGTGGGTGCTGCGGCGATGATTTCTGCTCTGCAAAAGTTGCATCAACGTGCAGTAGCCCTGCATGTGGTTCATGACGCCGTGCGAGACCCCATGGCTACGGCCTATATTTCCGGAAGCTGGCAAGGTCTTTTCGCGACGCACCCGAGTCTGGAAGCGCGCGTGGAAGCCTTGCAGGCACTGCAGAAAAATTACAGTTATACTTAACCATCTGTTACTAGCAATTTGGGAGTAAGTTTTCATGGGTTCAGGGTCGGGAGTAATTCGCATTGCGACCTGAAGCGGTGCGTCCCGTTCTTCTGGGTAATCATGATCCGCACAACCCCTTCCCCGATCCTGAGCAAGCCGACAGTAATCTCATCGCGGTGGGTGGAGATTTATCTCGCTCCCGCCTGCTGCAAGCTTACGCTCAAGGAATCTTTCCTTGGTTCGGCGAAGGCGATCCCATTCTCTGGTGGTCTCCCGATCCGCGTGGTGTTCTGGAACCCCAAAAAATTCATATTAGCCACAGTCTGCGCAAAGCTGCCAGAAGATTGGGCTGGAAAGTGGCTATGGATAGGGATTTTGCCGGAGTGGTGAGCGCCTGCGCAGCCCCTCGCTTTGGACAGGGGGGTACCTGGATTACCGCAGAAGTCCAAGCGGCTTATCTTGATCTTTTTGTTGCGGGCTATGCGCATTCCATAGAAATCTACTTAGACAAAAAACTGGTGGGTGGACTGTACGGTGTTGCTTTGGGTGCCCTGTTTTTTGGAGAGTCCATGTTTAGTCGGGAGCCCGACGCATCCAAACTCGCTTTGGTATTGCTGGCCCGTCACCTAGAGGACTGGGGCTTTGCATTAATTGATACGCAATTTCTCACGCCTCATTTGCAGAACATGGGCGCCTGCGAAATCTCCCGCGCGGAGTTTTTGCAAAGGCTCACGGTATTAAAGAAGCGCGCGCCAGCAGCACCCTGGAAAATTACCTTGCCTTGGGGGGGCTTGTTTTAGGAATGACTTTTTATTTGTCAGCCCTGCAAACTTGTCCCTATCTGACTGGACAGGAAGAATTGCTGGTGCTCAGTGATCCTCGTGAAGTAGTCGGTGGTGCGGAGTATAACCAGCTTCTGCAAAAAGGCTTTCGCCGCAATGGCCCCGTTGCCTATCGACCGATGTGTCCCCAATGTGACGCCTGTATTTCGGTGCGTATTCCGGTAAATGATTTTCAGCCTGACCGTGGACAAAAGCGAACGTTTGCACGAAATCAAGATCTGCAGATGCGGGTCGAAGCTCCACGCTGGTATGCTGATCATGCGCGGCTTTTTAGAAATTATCAGCGTGCTCGGCATCCGGGAGGCGGCATGGACGCAGAGGCGGATCGCTTATATGACGAAATGATCGTCGAGGCTGGAGGCGTAGACGCCCATCTCCTGGTCTTTGAAAAAGACGATGAGCCTCTGGCCGTTGCCCTTGTCGATACGGTGGATAGTGGGGTGTCGGCTGTATACACCTTCTATCATCCCGAGCTGAATAGGCGTGGTCTGGGTACTTTTGCGATTCTTAGTCAGATCGAATGGACGCGCCAATTAGGCTTGCCGCATCTTTACCTAGGCTATTGGGTCGCGGGGAGTCCTAAAATGGACTATAAAAAGCGATTTTCACCTTTGGAAGGTTTTGTAGCTGATCAGTGGAGTGTGCTCTAAAAATGCATAATGCCGCACCAGATATGTTTAGCAGTTTCTCGCCCTGGGCGCTGACTGGAGTTCTGGGGTTGCTCGGCAGTGCCTGGGCCTTATCCGCTTGGCAAAAGCTCGGCGTCGGCAAGGATCTACTTTGGTCAGCGGCGCGTGCGACTGTGCAGTTGGGCATCATGGGCTTTGTGCTCGGCTGGCTGTTTCGTCAGCACGAGCCAATACTGCTGGTAGTTTTTCTGGTTGCCATGATTTTAATGGCTGGGCGCTTTAATCGTAAACGTGGTGCCGGTATTCCTCATGCCTATTGGATTGGAGTGATTAGTATTAGCGTCGCCGCGACAGTTACCCTCGCTTGGATGTTATTTTCGGGCCTGGTATTTTGGCGTGGGGAGTCCTTAGTGCCTATTGGCGGAATGATTATTGGAAATGCCATGAACGCGGTATCCTTGGCGCTGAACCGACTGCGCAGTGAGGTCGATCAGCGCGAGGAAATGCTCTTGGCCATGCTCGCTTTAGGTGCCAATCATCGCCAAGCGATGCGGAGTTTATACGGTATTGTTGTGCGCAGTTCGCTGATTCCCACTATCGACAGCCTGAAAAGTGTCGGTATGATTCATATTCCCGGTATTACAGCAGGAATGATCTTGGCGGGTATGGCACCGCTGGCAGCTGTTTCCATGCAATTGGTGGTCATGTTGATGCTGACTGCTTCAGTGACGCTCAGTGTTTCTACAGCGGTTTTGCTGGCGGCGCCTCGCGCCCTAGTATTTCCCCAACGTGTTGAGGAGTAGTTTTTATGGCCGCATTGTCTGGACGTTTTCGCGGCTTTTTGCCGGTAGTAATTGATGTAGAAACGGCGGGTTTTGATGCGGAGCGCAATGCGCTATTGGAAGTGGCCGCAGTGATTATTGGTGGTGAGGTAGGATTGCTAAAACCAGTGGCAACCCATCATTTCCATGTAAGGCCATTTCCGGGAGCAGTGCTCGATCCTGCAGCGCTCGCTTTTACGGGAATAGATCCTTTTCAGCCTCTCCGAGGGGCAGTTTCTGAAGAAGAAGCTTTGCTGGGTATTTTTCGGCCGGTACGCAGTGCGGTTAAAGCGGCGCAGTGTCGCCGTGCCATTTTGGTGGGCCACAACGCGGCTTTTGATTTGTCTTTTATTAAGGCAGCAGAAAAGCGGACAGGTGTAAAAAATAATCCGTTTCATTTGTTCAGCACCTTTGATACGGTGAGTCTCGCTGGTCTCGCCTATGGTGAAACTGTTCTTGCTAAAGCAGCAATGGCGGCAGGTTTACCCTGGGACCATGAGAAGGCGCACTCGGCCTTATATGATGCCTGCCAAACGGCAGAATTATTTTGTAAAATAGTCAATCGGTTCGACCTCAATCGGGAATATCGTTGAACGGCTAACGCGGGCAGTCATTCGCCTGTGGTTCTGTTAGAATATGCGCATCTACCTTTTTTAGAGGGGCAAACAATGCCTTATCGCCTGATTATTGAACCGAGTGGTCACGAAATGGATTGCGACAGCGATGAAACCATCCTCGAAGCCGCTTTACGTCATGGCTTTAATATTCCCTATAGTTGCCGTAATGGTACTTGCGCCACCTGTAAGGGACGTATTTTAAGTGGTTCGGTGGACTATGGAGACATTGAAGAAAAAGTGCTGACGGAGGCAGAAAAAGCAGAAGGCCTCGCGCTCTTCTGTCAGGCATTACCACTGTCGGACCTTACTATAGAAGTGCGCGAGATTGGCGCCACTAAAGATATCCAGATTAAAACGTTGCCCTCTCGGGTGGATAAAATCGTCGATCTGGCCCCCGATGTGCGCGCTATTTTTCTGAAAATACCCAGTACTGAACGCTTACAGTTTTTGCCAGGCCAATATATCGACATTCTCCTTAAGGACGGTGCGCGGCGAGGTTTTTCCCTAGCCAATACGCCTAACGATGACGCTTTACTGGAGTTGCATATCAAGAAAGTGCCAGGAGGTGCTTTTACCGGCCATGTTTTTGGTGCGATGAAAGAAAAAGATATTCTCCGTTTTGAAGGCCCCTTGGGCACTTTTTTTATTCGTCAAGAATCTACCCGTCCCTTGCTGATGGTGGCCACCGGAACCGGTTTCGCACCCATCAAGGGGATGCTGGAATCTCTTTTTGCACAAGGTTCGATTCGTCCTATTCATTTTTATTGGGGTGCGCGCCATGCAGAAGATTTCTATTATGAAGATTTATTGCGCGATTGGCAGTCTCGGTATCCGCATTTTAGTCTGACCAAGATGGTTTCACAGCCTGATGCGGCCTGGTCTGGCCCTACCGGCTATGTGACAACGCAAGTTATAAAAGATTTTCCGAATACTAGTGAATTTGATGCTTATATTTGCGGCCATCCGGATATGGTTTTTTCCTTATCAGACGCTTTGCAACAAGCAGGACTGGATTCTGCACATATATTTGCTGACGCATTTGTATTTGCCAAAACAAAAGTATGCTGACATAATTATTTCGTTGGTGATTTCTTCACCATATTAACCCAATATTCAGGAGTGAGCGAGTATGGAAGCCCAGACTAAAAAGCGTCATCGCCGTAGCGCGGAAGAGCGTCTTGCGGATTTGGAAGAGAAGCAACGTCAGACTGAAATGCGTCTGCGTGAACAGTTAGCGAAAATTGAGCAGCAAAAGAAGAGTCTTCAGGAGAATCCCCGAGCTAAACGCGAGCGCGAAGCGCAACGTCGTTCGCTAATGGATCGTATTTCTCGGTTGGTTCCGGATTGGGAACCTGCCCAGATTGTTGCTGCTGTTGCAGAGGTTCGTAATCGTGTGGGTGATAATAGTCACGCTCTCAAGGAACTGGAATCTCAGGGCGATGCCTTAATGCAAGAATTGAAGCCGCGTCGCGGTCGTCGTCCCCGTAGCGCGATTTAATGGGATGATTGAATGAAGGCCCCCGCGCTTATTCAGCTCGGGGGCTTTTTTTATGCAGGACGGTGTTAGCGCTTACAGGCACGCCAACGTTGCAGAGTAGGTACGCGGTGCGCCATATAAGCCCGAATATACCAAGGCGCATTGCGTTTGCGCATTAATTGCCGGACGCGTTGTTGCATCGCATCCAGAGTGAGTTCCGGCTCTTTGAAAGCGCCCTCGGCATAACAATAACTGCAGTAGAGGGGGTTATGGCTGCCATCTGCCTGGGTTCCGCCACCCTGCGGATCAAATTGCATGGGCATACCGCAGCTCTGGCAGCGATTTTTTTCAATTTCCCACTGGTGTAACCATTTTTTCATAAACACTTTAGACATCCTCAGGAGCAACCAGTTCAAGGGCTTCAATATAAATATTGGCCATTCCCAGTAAAAACACCACATTGGGAATAATGAAAACCAGCGCCGTAGCGATCCCGATCCCCATACTCAGTCCGGCGTTATAAAGCGATGTGCTGACATGAAGCGAGGAGTTGACGGTTGGATTCGTTAGTAATGGATTATCTGACAATGCGCCGAGCATTTGCCAAAACATGTCGACGCTGCGACTCAACTCACTAGCCAACACGGGAGCGGCTGCAGATAAGGCCATGCTATATCCGGTATACAAGATAATAGCAATGATGACTGCCATGCCTGCGGACAATGCGCCCAGTAATAACATCATCAACAAAATGGAGCCCGGTTTATTCCGAGCGATACTCAGGGTATGTCGCAATGAATTACTCACTGATTCACCGTGCCAGAGTGCTGGACCGGAAAGATTGAAAACAATAATGGCGAGAACGAAGACCACCGCATTGACCAGCATGGCTGCAGGAAATATTGGCACGAAAAGCAGGGCGCCCAGTCCTGGAATTTTGCAGGCTAGAAAGCCGAGTAGCTCCACAACAAAAATACCCAATAACAAAAGACTTTCAATGATGAGTAATCCGATCAGACGAGGTAACGCCTTGAGACCAAAATACAGACTGTGGAAGATGCCAGGGAGGGGATCACCTCGGGCTTCATGCAGTAATACGCCGCCTGATCCCAGATAACCGACCCCAAAACTGATCATAAGTATGGTCACGCCAAGGGCGGCTCCAGGCCATCCTCCCGGCCACTGCACAAAAAACTCCAATCCGGCCATGCCGATAAACACGGCGATCACGTACACCAGAATAGGCTGCCAAAGTGTAATGCCGCGCAGCGCGCGTAATAACAGTGAGAATGATAAATCGCCCTGACTGGGGGTGTGACTGAACATGGCAAGTTTCCTATATCGGGTGCTGGACATAATCATCGGGTCAAGAATAACCGCTGGTATTTGGCTGTAAAGGGACAATGATCTTTAACAGTGCTACACTTGCCGAATGTTGACCGATTGGTCGGGTTCTTTGCAAGGGGCAGTTTACAAGCCGCCTTAAGAATGTAAAAGAGAATGTTTGAGGAAAGGTCATGGGTGATGCACTGCCGGTAGCAGAAGGAGATGGACGACAACGTATTCTGACGGCGGCGGGAAAGCTCTTTTCCGACAAAGCATTTGATGCTGTATCCATGAACGCTATTGCTTGCGAAGCCGGAATCAGTAAAGCCAATATCTATCACTACTTTCCAAATAAAGACACACTTTATCTCGCGGTACTGCGAGCAGCCAGTCATAATTTACGGGCGGTATTGAATGAAGCCGTGAATGCGCACGGGTCGGTTGTTGATGTGTTGCGGCATTTTGCCCGGAGTCATCTGCAAGTGTTGCTGAATCGTCCGGAGTTAGTAAGACTGGTCTGGCGGGAAATTTTGGAAAAAGGAGCCCCTCGCGCGCAAGAGTTTGCCGAGCAGGGATTTGCCGATATGTTTTCTGCTCTGGTAGATGTGCTTAAATCCGGGCAATCCAGAGGTGAGTTGCGACCAGACTTTGATCCTGCATTGGTGGCTACGCTGCTGTTGGGTGCCAATGTATTTTTCTTTCAGTCTAGAGACATATTGCGTCACTACCCGCCGATCACTTTTGCGGATGATCCGAGTGGATATGATGCGGGTATAGTAGAAATTCTCCTGCGCGGGCTGGTACCCTAAAATCCCTGATTTTTTTGAGATGGACGAGACTGTTATGGAACAGAGCCCACAACTGCAAGCCCGAGTTCTTGTTGAAGCGTTGCCCTATATGCAGCGTTTTCACGGACGTACGATTGTCATCAAGTATGGCGGTAATGCGATGACGGAAGCGCGACTACAGGAGCAGTTTGCCTCCGATGTTACCCTTATGAAGCAAGTCGGGATGAACCCGGTTGTGGTCCACGGCGGCGGGCCGCAAATTGGCGCCATGCTGGAACGTCTTGGCGTAGCTACGCATTTCGTGGATGGTATGCGGGTGACCGATGCAGCGACCATGGAAGTGGTGGAGATGGTTCTGGGCGGGCGGGTCAACAAAGAGATCGTGCAAGGCATTAATCGTGCGGGCGGGAAAGCGGTGGGGCTCACCGGGAAGGACGGAGGTCTGTTACGCGCTCGCCCTTTGCGTCGGGATGGTGTTGATCTGGGGCAGGTGGGTGAGGTGGCCTGGGTGGACCCCGAGGTGATCCGCTGCCTAGACCAGAGCGATTTTATTCCGGTGGTCGCGCCCATCGGCGTAGGCTCCCTCGGAGAATCCTACAATATTAATGCGGATCTTGTGGCCGGTGCCTTGGCTGCGACGCTAAATGCCGAAAAACTGATTTTGATGACTAATGTGGCCGGCGTTCTCGATCAGGACGGTACCTTGCAAACCCGGCTTGAAGCGAATCAGGTCGCACAGATGATTGCCGATGGCCGCATTTATGGCGGGATGCTCCCAAAAATTCAATGTTGCTTGGATGCCGTGGTAGCGGGGGTGCAGGCAGCCCACATTATTGACGGTAGAGTGGCGCACGCGCTTTTGCTAGAAATTTTTACGGACGCAGGTGTTGGTACACTGATTTCCGGCAATTCGTGAAGATCCCGTTGAAGCGGCGTGCCGGTACCGTTTGGCGGCAAACCCAGCGCGTTGCTTATCGCCAGCACCTTGCTTGGAAGCGGCGTCCATTACCGGTATTTCTCTTTGATCTGGACAATACCCTCTATGATGCGGACCGCTACTGTTTCCCGTGGATGCATGAGCACATCAACGCCTATTTGATGCGTGAATTGGATTTGGATCTGGCGGCGGCTGATTTGTTGCGTCGTCACTACTGGCGGCGTTATGGAACCACTCTTGCCGGTCTTATGCGGCATCATCGTGTGAATCCCTCCATTTTTTTGGAGGAAATCCATCCTCCGATCCTTTCTGCGGACGTGCCGGAAAACCCCGAATTGCGCCGATGGTTGGCGAATTTGCCCGGACCGGTTTTCGTGTTTACCAACAGTGTTGCCAGTCATGCCTGGCGAGTACTGGACAAGCTCGGCGTGAGTGCCTTGGTTCAAGATGTTTTTGATATGGAAACAGCCGGTTACCAAGGAAAGCCGCATGTGCATGCTTATCGCCAGGTATTACGACTACTGAAAGTGCCCGCTTGGCGTTGTGTGTTTTTTGATGACACGCTGGTTAATCTGCGCCCAGCACGCTGGATGGGCATGCATACGGTACACATTCATCGCAAAGGCAGCCTGCTACGCGCGCGCAGTGCGCGCAGCCGTGCAACAGTGCTCACGCGTTGGAATCAGCCCTTGTTACCGCAAAAAAGTTAATCTTTACATTTTTTCAGTGGGTTATCTTGAAATTCCATCACAAAATAGGCTTCAAGGCCTTGACCCAGCTCGGGGCACCGCCGGTATCAATAGTTACTGAGGCGCTGGTACCTATACGTAGAGGGAGCTTGGGATTGAGATTGCCAATGAGTATTCGCACCGGCACACGCTGCGTCACCTTCACCCAGTTTCCAGTGGCATTTTCTGGTGGAAGCAAGGAAAACGCGTTACCCGCACCGCCACTGAGACTGATAACTTTGCCTTTGAATTTATGGTTGGGATACATATCCACTGTAATATCTGCAGGCTGGCCGGGGTGTACTCGATTCAGATCGGTTTCTTTATAATTGGCTTCTATCCAATACGCGCTGTTACCAATCAGCGGAAACAGGTTTTGATTGACGCTGACCACGTCGCCCACATGGATTTTATCGACTTTGCTGACCACCCCGGTGATGGGGGCATATAATGTGGTTTCTGATAAATACATCTCAGCAGTACCCAGAGCGGCTTTAGCCCCGGCAATTCTTGCGGCATTCAGACTTTGCTGGGCGCGAGCTGCCGCAAGGTTGGCCTGTTCAGCCTGCACCCGTGCAGCGGCGCTTTTGGCGGTAGTCATGCGATTGTCAGCTTCTTGGGCGGAAAGATATTTTTGCGCTGCAAGAGCAGCGGCGCGTTGAGCATTCCGCTGGGCGTTTTGGTAGTTGATCTGGTCGGCGCCAATATTGGCCTGTGCTGCCGAAATATTCGCTTGTATGGCTGCGGTTTGGCGTTCGGCTTGTGCGAGCTCGGCTTGGGCTTTTTGTACGTCATACTGATAGGCCTCGGGATCTATTTTGACCAGAGGTTGCCCAGCTTGCACGACTTGATTGTCATGCACATAAATGGCGACGATGTGCCCTGTAACCCGGGGAGCAATATTGACGACGTGGGCGTGAATATAAGCATCGTCCGTGTTTGGATAGTAATCAGCAATTTGAAAATAGGCATAAGCCGCAAAGGCGACAATAAAAATGATGAACAGCACTAGAAGGCGTTTGAGCCAGCGCATAACTATCCTTTGTTGCAATTTCAGCAGTCGGCCATAAAAGCTAACCAAGACGATGACATGGAGTACATTCACGCTGAGCTATGGCGGGCTCAATTTGAGTAGTAAGTACGGAGGTTGTTGTGGTAAGTTTTTGACATAACCGCAACAAAGTCGCATACTGACCGTTCGGTTAACACCATAGCGCAAACCGATCGTGTCGGCAAGATAGGCCATAGAAATTTTGAGGGAGTGGTCATGAAATACCAGCGGAGTATGTGGGTAGGATTATTGGGTAGTGCGGTGTGTGTGATGTTCACGTCGCTTCCTGCACAAGCAGATAGTGAGGGGTTACATGTCATCCAGGGTGGACCCGCCTACCTCAATATTGGTCTTGGTGCTTTTAACGCTGCCGGGGTGAGTCCGGGGCCGGGCATGAATAACAGCACACTTCCCGAACTCAATGTGGAATACCAGACCGCATCCAAATTGTTCGGGGTGGGCGCACTGTACGGTATGGTCGCCAATACTTACGGCGGTTTTATGGGCTATACGGGTTTTTACTCGGACATAGCTTGGAATCATTGGGTGCTGACACCGGTGCTGGCGATGGGTGGTTATAATCCGGGGCGAGGCAAAGAACTTTATGGAACTTTTCAGTTTCGTTTAGAGCTCAGCTTGGCCTATCAATTTGCCAACCAGTCCCGCTTGGGCCTGAAAATTGCGCATATATCGAATGCGTATATCAAAAACAACGATCCAGGAGAGGACGAGGTGATGATTAATTACTCCATCCCTTTGTCTTTCGGAGATCACTCCTGATTGAGGTGAGCTTTGCAAACGGGTCGGCCGATAAAACCGACCCTTCCATGCCTTAAACGCATGGATTCATCTACCCGCCGCGTAATCCCAGCTTATCGAACAATTGCTGATCGTGATCGGTGCTGGCATTTTCGGTCGTAAGTAAACGATCCCCCAGAAAAATACTATTGGCGCCCGCTAAAAAAGCCAGCGCTTGCAGTTCGTCACTCATCGTCTCCCGTCCTGCCGATAACCGTACATAAGCTTTGGGAAAAACGATGCGGGCAACGGCTATGGTTCGCACGAACTCCAGACCATCAATGGGCGCTGTGGATTCTAGGGGCGTGCCGGGAATAGGTACTAATGCGTTAATGGGGATACTTTCGGGAGCCTGAGGGAGCTGCGCCAGAACTTGGAGCATGCGCGCACGATCACGACGGGATTCACCCATGCCGAGAATGCCTCCGCTACAAATTTTGATGCCAGCATCGCGGACTGCTTCCAGAGTATCTAGACGATCTTGATAACTGCGCGTATGGATGACCTGTCCATAAAACTCGGGGGAGGTATCCAGATTGTGGTTGTAATAATCCAACCCGGCTGCCTGCAGACGTTCTGCTTGTCCAGACTTAAGCATACCGAGGGTGACACAGCTCTCCAATCCGTGCTCTTTGACGACGCGGATCATGGCGGCGACCTTGTCGAGATCTTTGTCGTGAGGTGAGCGCCAGGCGGCGCCCATGCATAGGCGTTGTGCGCCATTAGCCTTGGCAGCAGCAGCGGCTATCCGCACTTGTTCAATATCCATCAAAGCTGCAGAGGGCAGACTGGTCTGGTGGTGAACGCTCTGGGAGCAGTAGCCGCAATCTTCGGGGCAACCACCAGTTTTGATGGAAAGCAGAGTGGAACACTGAATGGTATTGGGGTCGAAATGTTGGCGATGAACACGCTGTGCTTCAAAGATCAAGTCATTAAAAGGACGGGCATAAATTTCGAGGATAGTATCCAGAGTGGTAGACGAAGTGATATCGGTCATGGTGGCTTCCAGGTTCAGACAGAGGGGCGACTGGGTGTGAGAGATTTCGGAAAGCTAGGCATGGGATCAACCGCCGAGATTAAGGATCGCATTGACCAGTAGTCCTTTGAGCAGCTCAATAAGGAGCAGGGCGACGAGAGGACTGAGGTCCAGGCCACCCAGAGGCGGGATGATCCTTTGCAGAGGATATAGGATCGGCCCGGTAATCCGGTCCAGAAATTGAACAATAGGGTTGCGCGGGTCCGGTTGTACCCAAGACAACACGGCGCGAATCAGAATGGCCCAAAATAGTAAGGTTAGTACGAGGTCGGTAAGACGCGCGGCGGCTATGCTGAGTTCGTTCATCGGTCAAACTTTTTTCGTTTGACCGAGAGCGCGGCTACGATCGGCGGCTGCGGTGATGGCGCGTTGTGTCAGAGCTCTTAATTGTTCTTCCCAGACTGCCAAGCCCGCAGCCGTGGTTCCGCCTGGACTCGTCACCTGATGTCGAAGTTCATTGGGACTCTGCGGACTAGCCACGGCCATTTGCGCTGTACCGAGTACTGTTTGTAGGGCTAAGCCTCGGGCTGTATTCCGATCAAGGCCTTGCAGTACGGCCGCATCTTCGAGTGCTTCGAGAAATAAAAGAACATAAGCCGGGCCACTCCCCGATAAGGCTGTCACTGCGTCCATGAGTGATTCGTCTTTGAGCCAGTAAACTTGGCCAACACTAGAAAATACCGACTCGGCGATGGCGCTTTGGGTTGCGGTTACGGCGGGGCTGGCAAAGAGGGCTGTTGCACCGGCTCCTACCTGAGCAGGCGTGTTAGGCATGGCGCGCAATACGGCGGCGGCGTCGCCCAATGCGGTAGTCAATTGGTGACTGGAGATGCCAGCGGCAACCGAAAGAAATAACACCTGTGCTGCACGAAAGTGGGCTTGCCATTCGGCGAGGATGGCCTCTATTTGTTTGGGTTTTGCGGCGTAAATGACGATGCTATCGGCGGCCAGCTTTTCAGCCTTGGCGGGCCGGCTACGTACACCGAAGGCTTCCGCCAAAGCGTCACGGCGCGGCGTGCTGGGAGCGTGGACCTGGATTTGTTGGCCAGGGACGCCTTTTTGGCGTAGTCCGGCGATAATGGCACGCGCCATATTGCCGGCACCGATAAACACAATATTTTGATGGATCATGAAGGCTCCTGATGGCGGGCACCAAACAGTGTGGTGCCCAGACGGATTTCAGTGGCACCGTATTGCAAGGCGATAAGATAATCGTTTGAGGTGCCCATAGAGAGGGTATCCAGAAAGGGATAGTTCCCGCTGGCTTGCAACTCGCGGAATAGCGCTGCCATTTTGCGGAAGTTGTGGGATGCTTGATCGGCATCGGGAGATACCAGAGCCATTAATCCACGCAGTTGTAGGTTAGGTAATTGTTGGATGGCGGAGGCTAACTCAGCGAGTTGCTCTGGCAGACATCCCCCTTTGCTCTCTTCACCACTAATAGCGACCTCGATGAGTATATTGAGTTTATCGCCAGAAGCGCTGCGCGCTGCATTCAGTCTTTGCGCGATGAGCAACTTATCGACGCTTTCCACCCAATTAAAGTGTTGCGCAATTTCGCGGGTTTTATTGCGCTGGATGCTGCCGATGAAATGCCAGCAGATGTCTTGGAGATCTTGTAATGCGGATTGCTTGGACAAGGCTTCCTGCAAGTAGTTTTCACCAAAGTGCCGCAATCCGAGCGCATACCCTTCACGCAGCGTTGTCACCGAAACATGCTTACTTACCGCTAGCAGGCATTGTGGTGGATGCCGACTTGTGGTGGATTTTATCCGGGCGATATTTTCAGCGAGAGGCATGCGATTCCAAAAACATGGGCGAAAAAGCCAAGGTCGACTATAGTACCCTTCATTAGCCTCCGGCCCCAAATGGTGGCCGCCATGATACCTTCGGGAGATGTTTGGATGGATATTTCTGAACTGCTCACCTTCGCGGTGAAGAATAATGCTTCGGATACGCATATATCCTCGGGTTTGGCGCCTATGTTGCGTATCAATGGTGACATTCGCCCACTCAATGTAGAGTCGCTGGATAGTAAAGCGGTGCACGGCATGATTTATGACATCATGAATGACGCCCAACGCAAATGGTATGAGGAAAATTTAGAAATTGACTTTGCCTACGAACTTCCGGGTATTGCCCGCTTTCGGGTGAATGCTTTCAATCAGGATCGGGGGCCTGCGGCTGCTTTCCGAACCATCCCGGCCAAAGTGCTGAGTCTTGAGGATCTGAATGCGCCCAAGTCTTTTACGGACATTATCAGTGTACCGCGAGGGCTGGTGCTGGTGACTGGGCCGACTGGCTCTGGAAAGTCCACAACTTTAGCGGCCATGGTAGATCATATCAATGCACATCGTCCTGACCATATCATTACTATCGAAGATCCCATCGAGTTTTTGCATACCTCTAAAAAATCCCTGATCAATCAGCGTGAGGTGGGTGCAAGTACGCATTCTTTCGAGAATGCTCTACGCTCAGCGCTCCGTGAGGATCCCGATGTTATTCTAGTAGGCGAGTTGCGCGATTTGGAAACCATGCGTTTGGCTTTGACCGCAGCAGAAACCGGTCATGTCGTTTTTGCCACCCTTCATACCAGTTCCGCTCCAAAGACCATAGATCGTATTGTGGATTCTTTCCCGGGCGGTGAAAAAGATATGGTCCGTTCGATGCTTTCCGAATCGCTGCGCGCGGTGATTTCCCAAACCTTGCTTAAAACGGCGGATGGTAAGGGACGTGTGCCTGCGCATGAGATCATGATTGCAAATCCGGCTATTCGCAATTTGATTCGCGAAAATAAAGTGGCGCAAATGTATTCGGTGATTCAAACGGGTCAGAATCACGGGATGCAAACCCTCGATCAATGCCTGGCGGACCTCGTGCGCGCGCACAAAATCACCCGCGAGGAGGCCCTGCGCCGAGTTCAGAATAAAGATAGTTTTATGAATGTGGCTTGAGGATAAACTATGTCTGTTTTGGATGATTTACTGGCACTGATGGTCGAAAAAAATGGTTCTGATTTGTATCTGACGGTTGGTTCTCCGCCCGTCATGAAAATCGACGGACGCGCAGTAAATCTGGGCGCTGAATCTCTAAAACCAGGTCAAGTTTTGGGGCTGGCGAAAGAAATTCTGGGTATGGAGCGTCTGCAAGAATTTCAGCACGAGAAAGAAATCAATATGGCCATTTCCGCACCGGGAATTGGACGTTTTCGCGTCAATGGTTTCTACCAGCGAGGTGAATTGAGTTTTGTTCTGCGGGCCATCAAAACCCAGATACCGACTCTGGAGCAATTAAACCTGCCACCCATCCTCAAAGAGTTGGCGATGACCTCCCGAGGGCTGGTGCTTTTTGTGGGGGCGACGGGGTCAGGTAAAAGCACTTCTTTGGCTTCCATGATTCAATACCGCAATCAAAATGCGGCTGGTCACATTCTGACTATTGAAGATCCCATTGAATTTATCCATAAAAACCAAAAATCTATTGTCAACCAGAGAGAGGTCGGCATTGATACGCTGACTTATGAGCGCGCTCTGGAAAATGCTTTGCGTGAGGCCCCAGATGTTATCCTGATTGGAGAAGTGCGGAGTCGGGATACCATGGATCACGCCATGGCCTACGCAGAAACAGGACATTTGTGTATGTCCACCCTGCATGCCAACAATTCGAATCAGGCGATTGAGCGCATTATCAATTTTTTCCCGGAAGATCGTAAGAAGCAATTATTGATGGACTTGTCGTTGAATTTGCGCGCTGTGGTGTCGCAACGCCTGCTACCCATTAAGGGGCAGTCGGGGCGAATTGCCGCTATGGAGGTGCTGATCAATACGCCAGCTGTGGCTGACCTGATCTACAAGGGAGAAGTCGGCTTGCTCAAGGACGCCATGGCGCGTACGAATGATGTGGGCATGCAGACCTTTGACCAGAGTCTTTTGCGGTTGTTCATAGATGGATTGGTTGATTACGAGGATGCCCTGCGTGCGGCAGATTCCCAGAATGACTTGCGCCTCGCCATCAAGCAGGAATGTTTGCGTCGGGGTGTTGATGATCCGGGCGCTGCCGCCTCACCCGAAGGGCATTGGAAAATATAGGTAGAACGAGCTTTTGTTACTGAATGTTTTATCCGCAATAGGATGGTTGGCTTGGCTGCTGCTGTTTTTTGGGCGTGGCGCTTTTTGGCGTTGTGATCAACGTCTGCCCGCCAATGGTAGGCCAGAAGAAAACGCGATTACGACGGAATCTGGGTCGGATAGGCGCTGGCCCGCAGTAACTGCCGTCGTTCCCGCGCGTAACGAGTCTGAAGGGATCACTTCTTGTGTACAGGCGCTGTTGCGTCAGGATTATCCGGGTTTTTTGCAAGTCATTGTGGTGGATGACCAGAGTGATGATGGGACAGCGGATGTTGCACATGCTGCGGCCGCTGATCTTGGCGTTGCAGGGCGCCTGCGGGTATTGTCGGGCCAGGCTCTTCCTGCGGGCTGGGCAGGTAAAGTCTGGGCGATGCATCAGGGCGTGCAAGCCGCCGATGCGGCGTCACTTCTATGGTTTACCGACGGAGATATTGTTCACGGTCCAGATGTGCTGCGCCGTTTGGTCGCCCATCAGCAAGAGGGTCATCGCGTGCTGGTGTCGTTAATGGTGATGCTTTCCTGCCGCAGCTTCTGGGAGCGACTGCTGATTCCCCCGTTCATTTTCTTTTTTCAGATGCTTTATCCTTTCCCTTGGGTAAATAGCATGCGTCGGCATTTGGCGGCAGCGGCGGGCGGCTGCATGTTAGTGAATCGGGAAACTCTGGAAGCAGCGGGAGGGTTTGCGGCCATGCGCGCGGCGTTAATTGACGACTGTACCTTGGCCGCCCTCCTCAAACCTTACGGTGCAATATGGTTAGGCTTGGGTACGGAAAGTTATAGTCTACGCGATTATCGTTATCTGCATGAAATTTGGCGCATGGTCGCGCGTTCCGCCTATGTGCAATTGCAATTCAGTCTTTGGCAGTTATTGCAGGCTACTTTGGGGATGCTTTTTTTGTATGCGCTCCCGGTTCTGCTTTTATTGATGGGATTGTGGACAAAAAATTGGATAACCGTATTGCTGACAGCCCTGACTGGTAGTTTGATGCTGCTGGCCTACGCGCCCAGCGTTCGCCTGTATCAACAAAACCGCCTCTGGGTTTTGAGTTTGCCAGTCGCTGCTCTGTTTTACATCTTGATGACCTTGGATTCCGCTCGACGCTATTACCTGCATCGCGGCGGCGCTTGGAAGGGCCGACATTATGGTGCGGGGGGCGAGGAATCAGAGTGACTCCTTCGTCGCCGCCTCGCCGGTTAGCGATAATGCAGCAGATACCGCCATTCAAAGGCTACTTTGGCAGCATGCCATAGCGGATTGGCTAAGACGCTGGCCTGTTGCGGGCTGCGATAGACCATAATTCCGCTATCCAGAGCATCAACGATGCAAACCAGTTCCGCACGAAAGGCCTTGTCCGCTGGTTGGCTCTGTAGGTAGCGTAGGGCGTTGTTTACGGCTGCTTCTGCCTGTAGATCTGCCGTATGTCCCTGTTTGGGGAGCCAATCGGGGCTTTCTGCATAAGAACCAGCATCGCCTACGACAAACACGCCAGGATGGGCGGGCACTTGGCAATACGGGTCGGCCTGAATGAAGCCTCCCGCAGAAAGAGGGAGATCACTTTTCTCGGCCCAGTCTGGACCAGTCATTCCCGGCATGAACAAGATGAGGTCGGCAGAGATGTCTCCACCTTCGGTCATCACCTTGTCGCTAGAAAAACCGGTAATTTTGTGCCCGAGATGGGTACGGATTTCTCGCTTTTCCATTTCGGCAAGCAGCCCGGCGACGGCTTTGGGTCCGAGACGATTGCCGGGTTCAGTCATGGGGTTAAAGAAAACCAACTGGATACGCTCGCGTTTGCCAATTTTACGCAGATACGCATCTATGCCGAAGAGCAGTTCAAAAATCGGTCCACCACGAACCGCCGTAGGTTCCTGAGGGTTACCCGCAAAGCCAAAAGCGATAGTGCCTTGATTCATCAGCGCCAAACGATCTCGGATGTTCTCGGCGGCTTCAATACCATCACAAATAGCGAGACTGTGTTCAATGCCCGGGAGTTTACGGAGTGCCCGGCCACCGCTGGCAATAATCAGCACGTCATTCTGTACCTCACCCTGATCGGTGATGACCGTGCGTCCTCCATCACGCAGACTCGTAACCCGGCCTGCATGGAATGCTACCTGCTTACGCCGGAAAAAGGATTCCAGCGGAACGCGCAATTGCTCCCCCTGACGGAGTCCTGTGGGAATCCAGATCAGGCTCGGGTAGTAGACGAACTCGGCCTTAGGCGCGATCAGGGTGATTTCGGCATCGGGCATTTTGCGTCGTATTTGACGAACAGCGGTAAGCCCCCCGAAGCCTGCGCCGATAATGGTAATCTTGCTCATGATTCTTTCCTTACAAGTCTGACGGAGATCCCGGACTGTCGCATCTTTGTAAAGTATATCGTATTTGCTGAAGCTTCGGCACCGATATCAAGCACGGAGCACCCTCTGATAATTGTCAGGTAATGGACTGACTTCCTGAGCCTGAGCAAAGCCGCGCTGAACGAAGAGGCTGACAATGGCCCCATGACCTTGAATCAGGGTGACCACATTGGGATCTTCGCTGACCTCCTCGACGAGCACGCCATTGGGCAGTAGGGTGACTTCCATATGGACTTTGTCGCGTTGTGCAAAAATTTCCGGAAAAGCGGGATCCCAGTGGCGTAGCCCGAAGTTTTCTTCGAGCCGATGATGCATGGCGGGTACATGATCGTGCAGGAGACGGACAATTTCAGGATTTTCTGAGGTCGTCAGGGAGCGTATACCGTTCGGTAACGGATGCAGTTCCCGATGAATCTGGTCGTGGTAGCGGAGCAGGGTATGAAAAACCTCTTGGTCGTGCTGATGACGGACTCTGCGCTCCGGCTGCAATGTCGTTGCGCTCCGACGCTCTGTTGATTGTTCACTGGCTACGGGGTTCATATCGAAATTTCTCCTCAAATGGGGATTAAAAAGGAGCGGCTAGGCGACTGCTAAAGTGCCGCAGCGTTGATTTGCAGGCACTGCCACATGGATTTTCTTGGGTTCGGCTAAGTTGAGATTGGCCATGAGTTGAATGAATTCGCTCTCACTTTTATCGGCAAAGCGCGGGTTCATGCGCTTTTCCTCACCGATGCAACTGACCTGGCGCCCTTTGTAGTCGTGTCCCGGATAAACGAGGGTTTCGTCAGGTAACGTAAACAGTTTCTGGGTGATGCTTTGATAGAGTATGCCAGCATCGCCGCCCTGGAAGTCGGTACGACCACAGCCGCCAATCAACAGCGCATCGCCGGTGAATACCCGATCATGCCAGCGGTAACTGGTACATCCGGGTGTGTGTCCGGGTGTGCGGATGACTCGAATAACATCATCACCCAAAACGATAAAATCTTCGTCGTCTACGAGAATATTTGCACAAGGTGCGCCAGCCTCCCGACTCATGACGACCTGCGCACCGGTCTGGGTCCGCAATGCGCCAGCACCCGTCACATGATCGGCATGCACATGCGTATCCAAAATATGTGTAAGCCGCATGGATTCGGACTTGAGGATTTCTATTATCGGCTGGATATGTTCCAGTACAGGATCAATGACGATGGCTTCGTGCCATGTGGGATCGCCGAGAATGTAGGTAAAAGTGCTGCTTTCGGAATCAAAAAGTTGTCTAAATACCATGGGATAACTCCTTCGCGCGCGCATCCCGCCAAAATTTTTGCGCGGGTTATGTCACCACCATAATGCTCAGGAGATCAGGCTGCATTGAGAAATATCAAAGTAGACTATATTAGTAATGTATTAATGAACGGATTGTTTAATCAGCAAGCGTTGCCTTCGCCACATGCATAGGTCAGTAACTTCCGGGGATCACGCACTTCCAACTGGTTTTTGTGTTCATGTAGTAAGCCCTGACGTTTGAATTCTGCCATGATTCGGCTGACATGTTCGGTGGAAAGTCCAAGAAATTCTCCGAGATCTTGTCGAGTCAGGGGAAAAGGTGCCTCTCGCTGTGCGGGATAAGCACTGCACCATTGCACCAGAAAAGTCGCGAGTCGTGCATCGGCTTTTTTGGAACCCAGCTCCACAATACGGTCTTCCGCGTCCTGAAGCGCCTGCTGCCAGCGCGCAAAAATAGCTTCCCGAACTGCGGGCAAGCGCTGGGACAGCTGATCGAGCGCGTGCAACTCCAGCCGGCAAAGATCTGTATCGCTCAGGGCAATGGCCGTATGACGGTGGCGGTCATTGCGCAAGCCCTCAAAGCCGAATAAATCACCGTGGCGGAGTAAGCGAACAATCTGGGCGTGTCCGTTAGCGAGGTTTTTAACCAGCTTGATTCCGCCTTGGCGAAGGGTGTAGGCATAGCTTGCCGTATCACCCTCATGATAAATGACCGTGCCGGTGCGAATATGAATGTCATGCACGTCCATACCGAGTTGGCAGAGATCTTCATTGCTCAGTCCGGCAAAAATACTGCGTTCGCGCATGGAGCAATGCAGGCAATCAGAATGCGAGGTACTCATGGTAGTCGCTGATAAACCAGATCGTAAACGGCATGACCGAGGCGTTGGCCGCGTCGCTCGAAACGGGTCAAAATGCGATTATCAGGACGCGGTGCATAGCCCAGGGCAGGGTCAGTATTGTGTAGACCGGGTGTGTGGTTGAGGATCGTCAGCATTTGAGCCGCGTAGTCCGCCCAGTCGGTGGCCAGTTGCAGTTCACCGCCGGGCTGCAGTAAACGCACGAGCAGCGTTGCAAATTCAGATTGAATCAGGCGACGCTTTTGTTGTCGGACTTTAGGCCAGGGGTCAGGAAACTGAATGATGATTCTTTGAAACAGCGCGTCAGGGAGGGTCTTCAGCCATGCCACGACGTCATCATGGACGATGCGGATATGATCCATTCCGCCGCTTTGCATTTGCAGTAAGAGAGAACCTACCCCCGGAGTATGCACTTCCGCCCCAATATACCCGTGTTCCGGCTGATGCGCCGCCAGCGCGGCCAGATGTTCGCCGTTACCAAAACCGATTTCCAGAGTCAGTGGGCGCAGTCCTTGCCAGGGGTCCTGCCAAGGACTCTGCGTGTCTATGCGTAAGGCGGGGAGCATTTCACGCACAATGCGGCTTTGTGCGGAGGTAATGCGACCCTGCCGCAGCACAAAACTACGAATTGGACGCTGATTGATCTTGAGAGCTTCTTCCATGACAGGCATTATAACCGGTTTGATGTATTGGCCTAGTAAGGAGAAGAGGTATGGAGCATCCCTTGGTCGGGGTGGTGATGGGTAGCCAAAGTGACTGGGAGATTATGTCTGCCGCTGTGGAACAGCTACAGGCATTGGGTATTTCCCATGAGCGGCGAGTGGTGTCGGCACATCGCACTCCAGATCTGCTCTTTGACTATGCCGCTACCGCCGAAGCACGTGGTCTGCGCTGCATTATTGCTGGTGCGGGGGGGGCTGCGCATTTGCCCGGCATGTTGGCAGCCAAAACTCTGGTTCCGGTTTTGGGTGTTCCGGTACCGTCGCGACACCTGAATGGCATGGATTCCCTGCTGTCCATTGTGCAAATGCCCAAGGGGGTGCCGGTGGCGACCTTCGCTATTGGTGCGGCGGGTGCTGCCAATGCGGGGTTGTTTGCAGCGGCGATTCTGGCGCTGACAGATCCTGTTCTTGCCGAGCGTTTGCAAGCTTTTCGCGCTCGCCAAGAGGCGGCGGTACAGGCTATGACCTTGCCGGATCTTGGGCAATGATTTTGCCGGGGGCCACTCTGGGGATTCTCGGGGGTGGACAACTGGGTCAGATGTTTGCTCTGGCGGCCCGGCGTATGGGCTACGCGGTTTGGGTGCTCGACCCGGACCAAGAATGTCCGGCGGCCGCTGTAGCAGATCGGCATCTTTGTGCAGCCTACGACGACCAAGAAGCGCTTGCCGCATTGACCAATCATTGCGCAGCGGTGACCACTGAATTTGAGAACGTGCCAGCGGCGGCTATGGTCTATGTCGAGGCAAAGCGGCCCATGCGTCCTAGTCCGCACGCCGTAGCGATTGCTCAGGATCGCGCGCAGGAGAAAGCGTTTCTCCAGGATATCGGGCTGAACGTAGTACCTTTTGCTTCTATTAAGCAGGCGCAAGATGTAGTAAGTGCTCAATTTTCGATGTGTTTCCCGGCGATTCTAAAAACCACGCGATTTGGATATGACGGTAAGGGTCAGGTCGCTGTGGAGAACGCTGAAGGCCTGGAGGCAGCTTGGTCCGCATTGCAGGAAGCCGAGGCTGTTCTGGAAGCGCGAATCGATTTGCAGCAAGAACTGTCTATAGTCATTGCCCGGGCAGCCGATGGTATGATGGTATTTTATCCCGTGGCAGAAAATATTCATCATCAAGGGGTTTTGGATCTGAGTATTGCTCCTGCACAAATTACCGAGCATTTGCAAAACGCGGTGCGGAGCAGCGCGGCGCGCATCGCCGAAGCGCTGGACTATGTAGGCGTTCTTGCCGTCGAATTTTTCCTTGCTCAGGATGGCACGCTTTTCGTTAATGAAATAGCGCCCCGGCCACACAATAGCGGTCATTATACGATTGATGCTTGTGTGCACAGTCAGTTTGATCAGCAAGTACGGACGCTTTGCGGCTTGCCCTTAGGCGATACGCGTCTCATCAGCCCGGTGGTGATGATGAACTTGCTGGGTGATTTGTGGGAAAAGGAAGCCCCGCATTGGCAGCAGTTGTTTCAGCACCCGCAGCTCAAGTTGCATTTGTATGGTAAAAAGGCAGCCCGCGCTGGTCGCAAAATGGGTCACATCAATGCCTTGGGGATTGATACGCAACGCGCGTTGGCGGTATTGCAGGCACTACGCCAGGATTGGCAATGGCCACAGCGATGACAACATGCCGTATGTCCCGCTAACTTTTGCGCGGAGCGAGCATTTTCTGAGCAATAATCAGCAAGATCGCGCAGCCTGAAAAAAAAGCTACACTCCAGTGGGTTATTGGCCAACCTGCGAGGGTATGCGCCCCAGCGAGGGCGCAGGAGCCGCTACCTGACAGGGTTGAAGCGAAATCTTTGCCGAAATTACCCAAGGCGCGGTCAGGCGTAAAGATTTGCACTGCGGCACAAGATTCAGTTTGCATGACGCTTACCGTCGTTAGATGCCACTGCCATCCCGCCAGACCCGCACCGGCCAGCGCATAGAGTGCAGCCAATAGCCATAAACCTCGACGCGTACCACCCGTCCAGAAAAAACCCATAAGGACAATGATCAGCACCGCGAGGTCTGCCAATCGTTGATACACGCACAAACTGCAGGGCGGTTCACCGCGCGCGAATTGCAGCCATAGAACGAGTCCGAGGGCAACAAGTGTGGCCAGAACGACCAGCCCGGCAAGAACCGAGGATAAACGCGCTTTAGTCATGACGCTTGCAGCAGCATTTTCCATTGCGATTCACTCGGTGGGCCGTAAACATAATGTAGCTTGGCTCCACTGCGCCAGACTAGAAACGGGACTCCGACGCCCCCTAAGCCCAGTAGTTCCGATTCTTTTCCTGATAAACGGGAGGTGTTGAAGTCCAGCGCATTTCTCACGCTGGCGATCACGGACGCCGTCGCTGGCGTAATCCCACCTTCAGGACCTCGCGCGGTCATCGAAAAGCCAGCTTCGTTTTTCTGGAGTGCGACCAGAGGATGTGTTGCGCTCAGAATGGTGGCGGCCTTGGGTCGGCTGCTTGGCGTTAATACGCCCACGACGATAAAGCGTACCCGCAGCTTACCTTCTTGAATGGGCTTCTGTAGGCGTTGATAAAGCCGATGACAATACGGACAGTTCGGGTCCATGAAGTCATAGATAATCGGTCCACTTCGTCCGGCTTCGATATAGTGAGCATGCGCTAACGCTGTCCAGTAATAATGATCGTGATCCATAGCGGATTGACCGGCGAGCGCCTGCCCACAGCTTAGGCCGAGGAGTGCGAAAATCACTACGGAATAGCGTACCGCCCATTGCCTGATGCTTACGTTCATGGTTGATACATCCTTTGTCCCATTTTCAGTTCCATGATTCCTCATCGTTGAGCATCTAAGCGTCGCGTGCTCCGCCTTTCATGATCCGGGCTTTGTCGCGCTGCCACTCACGATCTTTGATAGTGGCGCGCTTGTCATGCTCCTGTTTGCCCTTTACGAGGGCAATCTCGGCTTTGGCACGGCCCTGCTTCCAGTACATGGCTAATGGCACAACGGTAAAACCTTTGCGCTCGACACTGCCGATCATGCGATTGATTTGTTCGCGATGCATGAGCAGTTTGCGGGTTCGCGTGGGGTCCGGGTTGATGTGGGTGCTGGCAGTGAGTAATGGGCTGATATGGGCACCCAGCAGCCAAAGTTCACCCTCCTTAACGATGACGTAGCTGTCTTTGAGATTCAGGCGGCCCGCACGGATGGATTTGACTTCCCAACCCTGGAGAACGATGCCCGCTTCAAAGCGCTCTTCAATGAAATAATCGTGTTTCGCCTCGCGATTGAGGGCGATGGTACTGCTCATCCCGCAACTCCCTTATTGGTCAGAAGTTCATTGTACGGGAAAAGCGGCATCAGCAGAAAGCCGATTGACTTTGCCTAGTTTCTTGTGGATGGTGTGAAGCCAATATTCGGGAGGATAATATTGGAGTCTAAGCTCTTGTCCGCGCATTTGTTGCGTCGTAAGACTTGGCAAAGAGCGCCCATCACCGAATGGGCGCTGCTGAGTGAAATGTCTGCCATCGCTGAGTGGCTGGAATTGCGTTTACAAGAAGCTACTCAAGAAATCCTCCTAGAAAATTATATTTTTCTGGAAGGGCTTTGGCCATTGCGGATTCTGGATATCCTGTGCGAAAAGGCTACAGTCGGAGTGCAAGTTTACGTGACCCTTGATGCGCTGGGTAGCCGCGCTTTTCCAGAGGCATGGATTAGGGCGCTGCAGCAGGCTGGTGCGCATTTTCACTACTATCATCGTCTGCAGTTGAAGGGATTGGAAAAACGCTTGCGGCGTACCCATCGCCGCCTAGTGGTGGTGGATGGTCAGTGGGTGGCGGTAGGTGGTTTTGCCATTGATCAAGAGTGGTTAAATGACGAGCCTGGAAATCCCGCTTATCGGGATTTGTTGTTTGCTTGTCGGGGTACTTTGGTGCAGCGAGGACGGGAAATCTTTTTTCGGCATCGTCCAGAAAAGTCCCCTGCTTTGACCGCCAGAGATGCTCAGCGCTCTGCGTCGCCCCCGATTGTCGCCGGTGACGGTCGTTTTCTGGAGGCAACGCCACCCGCCAGTTTTACGATCCGGCGACGTTTGCTTGCCGCGATACGCAGTGCTCGGCACAGTATTTGGATCGCTACACCCTATTTTAACCCCGATCCGATTGTCCTGAGTGCTATTTATCGGGCGGTTGAACGCGGTGTTGAGGTGCGACTGCTGCTGGCCGGACGTATTACGGATCATCCGCTTTTGCGATTTGGGATTCAGGCGTATTATCAAAAACTGATGCGTAAAGGGGTGCATATCTATGAATATCAGAATGCTTTCCTGCATGCGAAATATGTGTTGGTAGATCGCTCCTGGGTTTCGGTGGGCTCGGCAAATTTCGATTTTCTGAGTCTGTGGTTTAACCATGAACTCAATCTGGAATTACGTCTGCCGCTAGTTTCCTTGTTGTTGCGTGGGTTATTTGTCCGCGAGTTTGCAAGGTCACGGAAAATTGATCCAGAGCCTTGGCGACGACGTCCCTACTGGCGGCGCTTGCCGGAGTGGTGTTTGGCTCAGCTTGACCGCTGGGTACAGGCGCGGGCACTGGGCCAACGTCGTTATTGAGAGGGGTCCATGCATCATATTTGTAAAAGTGCGGTATTACCCTACAGTGCGGGGCAGGTGATGGCGCTGATTGAAGATATTCGAGCCTACCCTCAGTTTCTTCCTTGGTGCGGTAGAACCCGGGTCATTCAGGACAAGGGTGAAGAAGTCGTTGCAGAAATTACTATTTCCCATGGTGCATTTGGCAAATCATTCACGACCAAAAATCGTTATCAACGTCCCAAGCTCGCGGAGGTTCGGCTAGTGAATGGCCCATTCCGTTTTCTGGAAGGGCTATGGCAGCTTGAACACGACCCCAAAGGCACCAGAGTCACGCTGGATATGCGTTTTGAATTTGCTTCCCGATTGATGGGTGCCTTTCTGGAGCCTATCTTCAAGCAGGCGGCGGAAACCATGGTGCAGCGTTTTGCCCAGCGCGCACGCGTTGTTTATGGCCCGCCCGCCGCGCTACCTGCCGAGGACCGTAATCAGTCCTCGGGATCGGCTTAGGAACCAGCCGCCGCTACAGGCGTCTGGGTGGTTCCTTTGACATCGCCTTGCACGCCAATGAGTTTGTCGTCTTTGTTGAAGAGGACGATCACTTTGCGTACTTCGGTGCCGCTATAGGCCGGTTTGTAGCTATAAGAATAAGTCCACTGATGGGGATGCCAGGGATCTTTCAGTAGCGGAGTGCCGAGAATAGTGCGTACCTGCGATGCGTCCATACCCGGATGCAGATCAGCAAGTTCTTTACTGGTGACGACGTTACCCTGTTGTACGGCGACCCGATAAATACTGCAGGCACCGAGAGAGAGGGCACAAAAAATAACGAGAGATATCAGGCGGAGGCTAATCATAGTCCTTGTCTTAAGCATCAGGTACAACTATCCTAAACCATTAAGCATAGGCATTGCTACGAACGAATGAACCACGAAAAACTAAATAGTGACGAATTGAAGCGGGCTGGCCTCAAAGCCACTCTTCCGCGCCTGAAGATTTTGCGCATTTTTGAGGACAGTGATACACGACATCTCACTGCTGAAGAGGTGTATCGGCAATTACTAGATGCGGGTGAAGAAGTGGGGTTGGCCACGGTTTATCGAGTGTTGACCCAGTTCGAAATGGCTGGTCTGGTGCGACGCCATCATTTCGAAGGCGACAAGGCGGTTTTTGAAATGAACGAGACTGGCCACCATGATCATATGGTGTGCACTGCTTGTGGTAAGGTCTTGGAGTTTTTTGATGACGCGCTGGAGGCTCGGCAAAAACAAATTGCGATTGATAGAGGTTTTTTCATCAGCGATCATAGCTTGTATCTTTATGGAACCTGCCTCGGTATGCAGGAGTCCGGCGTGTGCTCCCTGAAGAATTAGATGAATTAATAAATTCAGTGGCTTAGAACGAGATTGTCGCGGTGAATGATCTCAATCTCATCCACATCACCGAAGATTTCTGCAAGTGCTTTGCTACTTTTTCCTAACCGCAGCAATACATCTTGATAGGCAAAATTCACCAGCCCCCGAGCAACCTCCTGCCCCTCTGGGTCCACGCAGCGCAACAGGTCGCCGCGCTCAAAGTTGCCTTCTGCGGCGGTAATTCCTACCGGTAGTAAACTGCTGCCATTTTCGCGCAACACCTTGGCGGCACCCGCATCCAGATGGAGTGTTCCTGTAGGATGCAATTGACCCGCTAACCAGCGCTTGCGCGCCGCCAGTTTGGCCACGGTGGGTCGAAAATAGGTGCCTAGGGTTTCGCCGCTCCACAAGCGCAGTAGAATGTTTTCGGTACTACCGGGTGCCACGATGGTGGCGGCACCGGATTGGGCGGCGCGGCTGGCGGCGCGTACCTTAGTAATCATGCCGCCACTGCCGATAGCGGTTCCCGCACCCCCCGCCATCCGCAATAAGTCAGGATCACCGGCTTCGACCTCTGGCAGCAAGCGCGCACCTACCGCACGGCGTGGATCTTGATCGTAAAGACCAGCCTGATCCGTCAGAATGACCAAAAGATCGGCCTCGAGGAGGTTTGTCACCATGGCGGCTAAGGTGTCATTGTCACCGAAGCGAATCTCAGCACTGGCAATGGCGTCGTTCTCGTTGATGATGGGAATAACACCGAGCTCCAAGAGGGTACGCAGCGTTGCGCGTGCATTGAGATAGCGATGGCGCTCTTCAAGATCTTCGTGGGTGAGTAATACTTGGCTACCGTGCACACTGCCTTGATGAAGAAAGTCTTGATAAATCTGAATCAAGGCGGCTTGCCCGACGCTGGCCGCAGCCTGGAGTTGATGGAGAGCGGTCGGTCGGGTTTGCCAGCCGAGACGCTCCATGCCAGCAGCCACCGCTCCTGAGGAAACTAACACCAGTTCAAGGCCGTGACGGCGCAGTACCAGTAGTTGTCTAACCCAAGCTTCAATGGCGGTAAGATCTAGTCCTTGGCCGTTGTTGGTGAGAAGACTACTGCCGATTTTGATAACCCAGCGCTGAGCGCCTTTGAGATCGCGGGTCATTCTTCGCCCTCATCCCAGTCCGCGCTCAGGTCATCTCCCTCCCATTCTTCCAGATAGGCTTCGTCCTCGCTGTCGCCCCATTCTTCAGATTGTATTGGATCGGGAGCGGGCGGCAGGTCGGGAAGAGCTAACCATACGCTATGCACGAGGGCGCTGCAGCCTGCGCCAGTTGCGGCCGATATCAGAAAAGCCGGGCCTTCCCAAGCCAGCTCTTGACGAATTTCTTGGAAACGCGCTTCTGCTTCTTCGGTGCTGAATAGATCGGATTTGTTCACTACCAACCAGCGAGGGCGTGCAGCAAGCGCCGGACTGTAAGCGCCCAGTTCTTCTTCGAGAGCCCGGATGTTCTCTGCGGGTTGGCTTTCATCTAAGGGTGCCATATCGACCATATGCAGTAGCAGACGGGTACGGCTCAGATGCTTGAGAAAGCGGGTGCCCAGTCCTGCGCCTTCTGAAGCACCAGGAATCAGTCCGGGGATATCGGCAAGCACAAAAGATTCGTGGGCTGCTACCCGAACGACCCCGAGGTTGGGATATAGTGTCGTGAAAGGATAGTCGGCCACTTTGGGGCGCGCGGCACTGACGGCTCGAATCAGGGTGCTTTTGCCAGCATTGGGTAAGCCGAGCAGACCAACGTCTGCGAGAACCCGCAATTCCAAGCGGAGATTGCGTTCTTCTCCGGGGGTGCCCTTTTCAAATTGGCGAGGCGCACGATTGATGCTGGACTTGAAGTAGAGGTTGCCGTGCCCGCCACGGCCTCCTTGGGCGACCAATAGGCGCTCACCATCAGCTCGTAGGTCACCCAGTAGTTCCCGGGTGTCGTCGTCATAAACCAAGGTGCCGACGGGGACGTGAATTTCTTTATCCAGTCCGGCACGCCCCGTCATTTGCCGACCGGCACCACCGTGGCCGGTTTCGGCGCGATAGCGACGTTGGTAACGAAAGTCTATAAGGGTGTTGAGGCTGGCTTGCGCGACCAGAAAAATGCTGCCACCGCGCCCGCCATCCCCCCCATCGGGACCGCCAAAAGGGATGAATTTTTCCCGCCGAAAACTGAGGGAGCCGTGCCCACCCGTACCGGAGGCGACATGGATGCGTACTTCGTCAATAAACTTCATAAAAAACCCCGCTCCCGCAAAAACGGGGCGGGGTCCCTCTGTGCAGAGGCCGGTTCAGGCCGCTGATACGACGCTAACGGTGCGTACCTGACGCGGACCTTTACGCTCAAACTTGACGACACCTTCGGCAGTGGCGAACAGGGTATGATCCTTGCCGATACCGACGTTGGCTCCCGGATAGAACTGGGTGCCGCGCTGACGAATGATAATGTTACCTGCGATCACTTCCTGGCCGGCGTAACGTTTAACGCCCAGACGCTTGGATTGGGAATCGCGACCGTTACGGGAGGAACCGCCAGCCTTCTTATGTGCCATATCTGTGCTCCTTAGGCTTCAATGCCAGTGATGCGTACTTCGGTGAAATATTGGCGATGACCTTGCTGTTTGCGGTAATGCTTGCGTCGACGCATCTTGAAGATGTGCACCTTGGCTGCACGTCCTTGGCTCAATACCGTTGCTTTGACTGCTGCGCCCGCTACCAGAGGTTGACCGACTCGCACATCACTACCAACGCCGACCATCAGTACACGGTCCAGAGCGAGTTCTGCACCGGGCTCTACTTCCATTTTTTCGAGTCGGAGCTTATCGCCCACTGCCACCCGATACTGCTTGCCACCATTTTCAATGACCGCGTACATCACAAACCTCCAACAAGGGTTTCACCGTTACTGCCCGGAAAAGCTGGCAAGGATAGCGTTATCAGGATATTAACGCAAGAGGATTTCAGTTTTATCATCGTAAATTTTACGGATTCACAGCGCATCTACTTCCAAGCGCCACGATGGCTTGCGGATGCTGTAGTTTCATTAAAGTGTAAGGGTTACCGTCCCAGGGCTTTTTCAATTTTTTTATCGGTCTTGTACTGGCTTAACGCATAAACCGCCCAAATAGCTGCAGGTATCCAGCCGATCAACGTGACTTGTAAAATGAGACAGAGGATTCCAGCAAGGGGCCGACCAATGGTAAAAAACACCAGAAATGGTAAAAAAATGGCTAAAATCAAACGCATGTCGGGATATCCTCGGTAAAATTTTTTGTAAGTCAATGATACGGCTTCGATCGAGGATGTCGCAAGTTTCAGCGATGGTGATCTTCTGGAGCCCGACTGGACCTGTGCTAAACTCGTCACATGACGCCGAAAAACGATACGCCTCCGCTGGGATTTTCGAACGCTAAGCTGCCTGACCGTACCCAGAAGTTACGCATTATGCGGCGCTGGGCGCTCTTTCTGTTGGTAGCCGCCCTAGGATTATTTTTGGTGTCAGCCAGTCAGGGATTTTCCGGGATGTGGGCCTGGTGGGGTGCCTTTTCGGAGGCCGCGATGGTGGGCGGGTTGGCGGACTGGTTCGCGGTGGTGGCGTTATTTCGTCATCCTCTGGGGTTACCGATTCCGCACACGGCTATTCTGCCGCGCAACAAAGAGCGACTCGCGACACGTCTTTCGGCTTTTATTCGCGATCATTTCCTAAAAAGCGAGGCCATTGTGCGCCTGTTGCGACGAGCCGATCCCGCAACTTGGTTGGCGCAATGGTTAAGCGACGGTCACAGCAGCGATTTATTGGCCAAGCAATTGTTGGTACTTTTGCAAAAGGCGCTGGCCCTCAGTAATGATCAGGAATTGCGAACCTCGTTGCGGGCGGCTCTGGGTCGGCAGTTACAGCGCATAGATGGTGCTCGCTGGGCAGGGAGTATTCTGGGATTGTTGACTGAAGATCATCGCCATCAGTCGCTGCTCGACGATGGTTTACATCGATTGCGACGCTGGCTGGATGGTGAAGATACCCAGAGTCTGCTGGCGGATCAGATTGGCGCCATTCTTAAACGCGCTTATCCGACGCTGTTCGCGTGGATGGGTGCTGTTATGGACCCGGCAACGCTGAGCGATAATCTGGCGCGTAATCTGGTCAAGGCTGCACATCAGCTATTGCAGGAAATTGAGGATGATCCTGAGCATCCGCGTCGCTTGGCTTTTGATCACTGGATGCAGGAGGCCGTTCTCCGACTGCAAACAGATACGGATTTTCAGGCGCGTATCCAGCGCTGGCAGCAAGGATTGATCAACCATCCTGCGGTTCAGGAATATGCGGATGGTTTACTTCGCGATCTACGGACTTGGCTCGAAAAAGATCTGCAACGACCCGATTCGCGCTTGCAGCATCAGGTGCAACAATTGGCCCAACAACTAGGTTATTTTTTGGCGGAGCAGGCGGTTTTGCGCGACGCCCTCAATTTGTATCTGGAAGAGAGTGCACGTCGTCTGGCACCGGCTTTGCGAGATGGTCTGGCCCAGCATATCGAAAAAACCATACGCGATTGGCCGGAAAAAGACATGGTGCGCTTGCTGGAAGAAGGCGTTGGTACCGATCTGCAATATATTCGCGTTAATGGAACGGTGGTGGGCGGTCTGGTGGGCGTGCTGATTCACGCCCTAGCTTTAACGGTTCCGCTGCTGGTCTGAGCCCCGTGTCGTCCAGTATCGGCCGGTATGGTCCGCATCGCCTAGGGGCGTGCTGTTCCGAATGGGCCATTCTCAAAAAATATAGGGTGATGATATATTATAATATATTGTATATGAATACCTTTTATGTAAGGAACAAATCCTGCTTGGCAAAAAACTCAAACACAAACCTTTATAAGGAGGTGTAGAGATGAAACGCGTGTTTATGACGATGGTGACTGTCGGCGCACTGGCGATGGCTGGCTTTGCGACAGCGGCGACGGTGACGGCGGCCGACGCCCAACAGGCTATTACGGCAGCAAAAACGGCTATGGCAAAAACCTCTGCAGTCCATTATTTGTGGCTATCTACACCGAAAATCTTTAAAGAAGCGGAAGCGGCAGATAAAGCGGGTAAGTATGATGTGGCCGTGGTCAAAGCCAAGCATGCCGAAGAATTGGCAAATTTAGCGTATGCGCAAGGTGAGGCTCAGGCTAAAAAATATGGCGCAAAGCTCACCGATCATGGGGTTCAGCTCGACTGAATCAGCACGCCCTGACTAGCAAGGAGTTGGTGGGCAATCCGTGTTTTTTCGGCTTGCTCCGCCGTGAAATAGAGGGAGATAAATGCCCGCTCCGGCAACTCTGGGGGCGATTGGGTCGCAAGCGAAATATCCAGACTGCGGCAGAGTTGGCGGGCTACACCATCGTTACCGTCCACTAGGGCAAGATGTGTTCCCAGCACTTCAGCGATAGGATCATGGATCCAGCAGTAATGCGTACACCCTAAAACGATGGCTTGGGTATTGCGCCCGCAATGGGGCAGAACGGTGACTTGTAGATAGTGCCGAACTTGATCCTCCCAGTTGCAGGCTTGGGATTCGATGATCTCTGCAAGACCAGCGCAGGCGATGGGACGGACTTTGCTTGCGCCACCCTCCAGTCGATTCAGTAAGACGTGGAGTTTTTCGCCAGCGACGGTCATGGCGGTGGCCAACAAGAGAATTTCGCCCTCCGGATGTTCGTTCAGGGCTTTTTTGATAGCTGGTTCGATGCCGATGATGGGTACATCGGCAAGGGCTCTCAAGGGCGCAACGGCAGCGCTGGTGGCGGTATTACAGGCGAGTACCACAGCATCAACACCCGCGCGTACAAACCAAGTGTAGGCGGCTTCCGTCCGACGTTGCACAGTCGTTGGCGTCTTATCTCCATAGGGGCTGTACGCACTGTCGCCATAAAAAATAAAGTGGGCATCAGGGAGATAGCGAAGGCAAGCGAGCAGCGTGCTGAGGCCGCCGATACCTGAATCAAAAACGCCAATACGCATCAATGGGTCAGCAGTTCCTGATCGGCCAGCAAGGCGGCACCGCGCATGCCCGCTAAATCATCACCATTACCCCGTTTGACCTCAATCTGGCCACGCAACGCCGGAATAAGATCCGCATCTAGCCGTTCCAGCAGTGCGGGCGCAAAACAGTCCCAAGCAGCGCTCATACCACCACCAATACGGACGACGCGCACATCGGCGACTTTGAGAATGTGTGCCAAGGCTTGTCCTAGGTAATCCCCTGCTATCTGGAAGGTTTTGCGCGCTTCAGCGTGACCCTCTGTGGCCATTTGGGCAATGACGGCAGTGTCAGGCGCGGTGCCCGTGAGTTCCACATAACTCGATTGAACGCCCCGTGCGGACGCATATTGTTCCAAGCATCCTTGATTGCCACAACCGCAGCGTCGCCCGCCGGGAACAACGATGAGATGTCCGATTTCCATGGCGGTACCGTGCTCTCCTCGCCAGGGATGACAGTCATGAATCCAGCCGCCACCAACGCCGGTTCCGAGGCCCACATAAAGAAGGTCACGAAGTTCGGGGCTTTCTTGCTTTTCTTCCCAGAATTCACCATAACCGGCGGCGTTGGCATCATTTTCGATGACTACAGGGAGTTGGCAGGCTTTTTGGAGAGTGCTTTGGAGGTCAAAGTTAATCAGTTGTGGAATATTGGGGGATTGGAGTAATACCCCTTGGGCATTCACAAAACCCGGCACGGCCACACCCACGCGAGTGACTTCGGGAAATTGATGGCGAAGCTGGGCAATACCTTCTTCCAGCAGTCCCGTAAATAGTTGTGCGGCACTTTCGGCATCTGGGGCCGCCGCACATTTTTCTCGCAGATCTACTTCGTTGCGCAGGGCGCTCAGATATTCATTACCGCGAAAAACGCCAAAACGCAGATTGGTGCCCCCCACATCAATGCCGATAGTCAGAGCTTCAGTCATGGGCAAGGACCTCCACCTGGATTTCGATATTTTGGGCTTTGCCCGCTTGCACCGACCAGAACAAATCCAGCTTCAGAGCCTGCATAATTTTTTCAAAGCCCGCCTCGGATTGTGAAACCGTCAGATGCGGCATACTTTCCCAGCGCATAGGGGGATTGCAACTCAGTATGATTTTACCCCCTAAGACGGCATCTTCTAGGGTAATCTGGGTCGTATCTTCTCCGTGAATCGGCATCCCGAAGCCGCCTTGGGAAACCGCATCGGCGAAAAACTGTCCAGCCGGTCCATCACAACTCGGCATGGCGAGAAACAGGCGGCTGTGGAACGCGTGCGTATCATTATCCGCGTGGGCGGACTCCAATCGATATTGGACCCTCAGACGGCTTTCCGTCAGCTGATATTCCTTACTGACGGCCCAAGCATCGCCGACACCGCCGCTAAAATGAGGGATTTCGTGACGGATATGACTATCTTGATAATGGATGGGGTCTGCGTCCAGCCATTCCTGAAAGCTCTGGCAAGGACTGAGATCGGCGGCGAGATCTTCTGTGGTGATTTCCGTCTTGAAGCTGATCCGATCATGGGCGGAGGCGATTCCTTCGCTGGGGGCCTCGGGTGCGCTGTGCCCATGTCGGATTTTGTCATAATAGGCTTCGTCGCGCCGAGCTAAGGTATCGCCCAAATTGTGCTTAAGCGCATAGCAGTCCCACTCTGCAACAGCGGCATAGGGTGTCGGACGAATGATAAGTTGCTGGCTGTTGTTGTGATAGAAGAGTTCGTCGTAGCCGTCGAGATCGACATCGTGACTCTGCAGGGCGGGGCGGGGCTGAATTTGGTCGAGTTGCGCTTCTAGGCGAACGATCGCGTTATACACGGCGCGGCGTAGATGCGGTAAGTAGATACCTCCAAAGAGGCCGTGCCAGTAGGCATCATTAGCTTGGGATTCATGCAGGTCTTCGCGCATGGCTTTGCTTTGCTGGCGCTTGGGTAAGGCATGAAAACGTTTGGATAACTGCAGCATGCGTTTTTGCATCCAGTTGGATTCTGGATAGCGAGTCATGAAGTTTTTCCAGATGCCTCCGCGTATCAGTGATTTGCGTTCTTCAATGCGACCCGCTGCTTTTTCCTGCTCCAGAAAGGCGGCGTAAGTGCGTGCGGCATCTGGGGCGAGGGTCCATTCATTCATTTCGCTATAAGATACAGTGGGTAGGTAGATAATTCCCTGTGGCCGATGCTGATGGAGATAATCCTTGAAGCGTAGCGGTTGAATATGGGGAGAAGCCAAGACACCGCGCAGAAACTGTTCCAGCCAGCCTTTTTCATACACCCAGCTATAAGTTTCCGGCCAGACCCCAAATTTTTCGATATCGTCAAAATAAATGCCAGCACTGCCGGGATTGTGTAGCGAGAGATCTTCGATGTAAGAAACCGCAGTCGCCGCCTCCGAGAAGGGTAAGCGATAGCGCAATGCTTCAGAAATTGGAAATACATCAATGGATTGTCCGTTCTCTTCGGTGCGGTGGAAGCTGCCGAGCTGGTTGCTTGCTGCTCCGGCACAGAGGAAGTGATAATCGTCGACCATAACGTACTTTACGCCCGCTTCCTGCAGGGCCGGGACCACACTGGGGTCCCAGACGCGTTCAGTGAGCCAGGCACCTACGGGACGTTGCCCAAAGTGTTTGTCCAGCCGGTCGGACATGGCCTGTATTTGGGTAATGCGATCCGCATGGGGGATCGCGGCGAGTACAGGCTCCGTATCGCCAGCACCGACCAGTTCCGCCTGATGGCGAGTGACCATGTTCTGCAGTAACAGAATGGTTTTGGGATGTTCCCGCACCATATAGGCCAGCAGCCAGCCACTGATATGAATCGCAAAAGGAAACTCTGGAAAGCGATGCATGGCCTCCAGAAAGGGGTGGTAGCAACGGAGGACCGCATCGTCAATGACATGAGGAAAATTGCCAACCGGCTGATGGGCGTGGACGCCCAGGAGGAGGGGGGTGCGATGAGTCATTCAGTATCCTTCCGTGTGGGTGCGGCGCATGGTACCCCCGGCTTCGGTTGCCCCACCGCCGTAGCTGATGGGTTCATTGAGCGATGCCGGAGCGGAAACATCCATTAAAGCATAAAGTTTGCGTAAATTGGTGCGAAACAAATGATCGAAATCGCGAACGGAATCGGAAGGATTGTAATCACCAAACCACCAGAACCAGTCCGAGCCTTCGCAGCGGCCGAGTTGTTCAGTTAATGCGACCTGTTGAGCGCTGGTGAGCGCCGAGAAGTGCTGATCGACGTCGCGTTTGGCGGCACAGAGGAGATCCCAAGCGCGGTTTTTGGCGGCGTCACCAATCCAGGTGCTGAAATTGCCATAAACCCAGCTTCCGGCAGCCAAATCCGGGATGCTTTTTATGGATTCCGGGTGATCTCGAACATAGTCGCTAAAGGTACACATTTGAATATGCGGATGATTTGACAAGGCTTTGTAGAGTTCGGAGAGGAAATAATAACCATTGTAGGGATAGTATTCCCAAGCATTTTCTCCATCAAGAATGATACTGACCACCGGATGATCTTGTTGTTCGGTTTGCCGCCAGATGGCCTCCAGCTTGTGCATGAAATCGGTGACTGCATCGTGGCCGAACCAGTTTTTATAGTCGAAGCCAATGGTGTCTGATAGAGCATCATCCCGAAAAAACAGGGCGGGGCCTTGCCCGTTCAGGCAATAGGGCTTGTACAAATACTCCGCTCGACCGCGCGGCGCGCTATCGTCATCACTGCGCAGAAGGCTGTGGGTGAGCACGCCTTCTCCGGAAGCGGTCCAGGTGACGCCTGCTGCCCCCAGCATCTCCACAAAAGCGGCAGATACTCCCCCTTCTGCTGGCCACATACCCTGTGCGGCGATCCCGAAGCGCGAGGGATGACTCGCCTGTGCCCGAGTGATATGCCATTGCGCGCGCTCTGCCCCACCGGGATACGCGGATGATTCGGGCAGGGGTGCATCAGGTACCGCTTCGCGCGCTGCGGCAAAATCCAGCAGCAGTGGGCTAATTGGATGATAGTACGGGGTGGTGGATATTTCGATGCGCCCTGCTTCGGCCAGTGCACGATAACGGGGAATCAATCCGCCGATCAGTTCGCCGAGAAAATGCAGGAGTTGCTGGCGATCATCGGGAGTAAAACCACGTCCCTTGGCCATCAACCCTTGAATAAGGGGGCTGCTGCGGCGCACGGTTTCGCCCGTCCAGGCCAAGTGATACCAAACGAGCAGGTCGGCCATGAACTGTATGGAGAGATAGTCGGAAATTTCCGTCACGTCCTCACGCATGAGCAGGTAAATATCGTGCAGACGGCGATAATCGGGAAAAGGATTAAGCATGTGCTCTGGATCAAGGCGAAAACACTGCTCCAGTAAAAAATGACGCTTTTCGTTGCTCAGGGTCTTCAGGTCTGGTGTGGCGAGGGCCATGAGCAGTGGATCACGAAAATCTTGGCTTTGGAACTGCGCGGTGTAATCCTCAATTTGCTCCACCAGAATTGGCACGCAGTTAAAGACGCCACGCGCCAGAGGGTTTTCTTCGTAATGCGCGATCATGTCCGAGTAATCTTTGCAGGCATGCAAATAGGTCCACGGCAAGGCATAGTGGCCATCGGCGTTGCGGTAGTCAGGCTGGTGCATGTGCCAGCAGAAAATCACATGAAGCGCGCGCGCCGGGGGCATAAGATTACCTCACAAAGTGTAATTGCTGACCGAGTAACTCCGGCGTGATGAGGGTTACCCCATTGGGGGTGCGATAAAAACGGCGAGAATCTTCAACGGGATCTTCACCCACCACGAGTCCATCGGGGATGATGGTGCCTTTGTCGACCACCACTTTGCGCAGGCGCGCGCCTTCGCCCATGCGGACGTTGGGTAAAATGACGGAATCTTCAATGAGCGTATGACCATCGTTGACACGAACGTTGGAAAACAGCAGGGAACGACGGACAGTAGCACCGCTGATAATGCAACCGCCGGAGACGATACTGTCGAGAGCCATGCCGCGACGCCCCTCATCGTCGAAAACGAATTTTGCGGGCGGTAACTGCTCCTGATAAGTCCAGATTGGCCAGCGGCTATCGTACAAATCCAAATCGGGTGTGACATGCACCAGATCAATATTTGCCGACCAATAGGCATCTACAGTGCCTACGTCACGCCAGTAGCAGCGACTGTTTTTGCCTTCATTGCTGGAAATGCAACTGTTGCGGAAGCGATGGGCCATTACGCGGTAGCGAGAAACCATATAAGGGATTAAATCATTACCGAAATCATGGGTGGAGTCGCGACTGTCGGCATCGCGGATTAGTTGTTCGTAGAGAAAGTCCGTGTTGAATACATAAATACCCATGCTCGCCAGTGCCCGTTCGGGGTTGTTGGGCGTGGGCGTGGGTTCGCTGGGCTTTTCTGTAAAGCCGGTGATTCGGTCTTCGTGATTGACCGTCATCACCCCAAAACCTTTGGCTTCTTCAAGGGGGACTTCAATACAGGCCACGCTCATGTCGGCTTGACTCTGAACGTGCTCGGCGAGCATCTGTCCGTAGTCCATTTTGTAAATATGGTCGCCCGCGAGAACAATCACATAGCGAGGTCGGTGGGCGCGGAGAATGTCGATATTCTGGAAAATGGCGTCGGCCGTACCCTTATACCAGCCGGTGTTCATACGCTGCTGTGCGGGCAGAATTTCTATGAATTCGCTAAATTCGCCGCGCAAAAACCCCCAGCCGAGCTGTATGTGACGAATGAGACTGTGGGCCTTGTATTGGGTAAGCACTCCGATACGGCGAATGCCGGAGTTGAGGCAGTTGGAGAGGCAAAAGTCGATGATGCGAAATTTGCCACCGAAGGGAACTGCCGGTTTGGCACGCCAGTCGGTCAATGGCCCGAGACGGCTGCCCCGCCCTCCGGCCAACACTAAAGCCAAGGTGTTTTTGGTGAGATTACTAACGAAACGCGGAGAATTGCTGGTTCCGAGACTGCCTTCTTCCGACATGATCCTCTCCTTATCTGGGTGCTGGTGCTTTGTCTACACAATAGTATAGATAGGATTGCCGGTGCCCATGCTTTTAAGGTACTGAACTTGACTGGCTGCGGCAAGCGGTCAATAAGAGGCAATGGCCTTTTGTAGGCTTGTGTTATGCTCAATAAGAAGACAACCTCAGTTCTGGTAAACACTACAGTGTGCAGGACGCTGCGTGAATAATATCACTAGGAGATTGCGGCGATGACCGTACCGAAAAAAAACCACCAGGTGTTGCCGGATGATGGTGAAGCGGCCATTTGCGCGGCACATCATCATGATCCCTTTGCTTGGCTAGGTCAGCACCACAAAGGCGTATCCGGTGATCGGCATTTCGTGCAACGAGCATTCCTGCCCGGTGCTTCGACCGCAGAAATACAGACCCCGCAAGGTTGGGTTGCCATGAATCTACAGCACCCCGACGGGATATTTGTGCATGAGGGAGAACGGCTACCGATCCCCTATCGCTTGCGTTGGCAGGATCATTTCGGCACGCACGAAAGTTATGATCCCTACGTGTTCAGTCCGGTTCTAGGTGATCTGGAAGTGTATCTTTTTGGAGAGGGGCGATTGTATGAAGCCTACCTGCATCTGGGTGCCCATCAGCGTCATCATGAAGGTGTGGATGGGTTGCTGTTTGTTGTTTGGGCACCTAATGCCGAGCGCGTCAGTGTAGTGGGTGATTTTAACGGTTGGGATGGGCGCTGCCACCCCATGCGGGTGCGTGGACAGAGCGGTCTCTGGGAGCTTTTTATCCCAAACCTAGGGACGGGAGAAATCTATAAATTCGAGATCCGTCATCGGGATTCCGGGGCGGTTTTTGTCAAAACAGATCCCTACGCGAATGCTTTTGAACTTCGGCCCAGCACCGCCGCCCGGGTAGTCGCCGATCATCATGTTTGGTCTGATCAGGTCTGGATGCAAGCCCGGTCCCAGAGCGATTGGCAGCATGCACCGATGAATATTTACGAGGTGCATCTGGGTTCTTGGCAGCGCGACGAAGCGGGCGGTTTTTTGTCTTATCCCGTTCTCGCTGAACGCCTGCTGCATTACGTGCAGGAGATGCATTACACCCACATTGAATTGATGCCAGTGATGGAGCATCCCCTAGATGAATCTTGGGGTTATCAGGTTAGTGGATACTTCGCCCCCACCAGTCGTTTTGGTAACCCAGATGACTTTCGAGCTTTTGTCGATCGCTTTCATCAAGCCGGGATTGGCGTGCTGCTGGACTGGGTACCGGGGCATTTCCCTAAGGATGATTGGGGTCTGGCGCGCTTTGATGGTACGCCGCTCTACGAGTATGCGGACCCACGCGAAGGTGAGCACCGCGATTGGGGGACTTACATATTCAATTTTGGCCGCAACGAAGTGCGCGGGTTTTTGCTGGCCAATGCGTGTTATTGGGCCGATAGTTTTCATATTGACGGCTTGCGGGTAGATGCCGTGGCCTCTCTGCTTTATCGGGATTACTCCCGCGAAGCGGGGGAATGGATTCCGAATCGTCATGGTGGCCGCGAAAATCTGGAAGCCATTGAGTTTTTAAGAGAAATGAATGTGGTTTTGAATGAACGTTATCCCGGCATTTTGACCATCGCTGAAGAGTCGACTTCCTGGCCGATGGTGTCTCGACCCACTTATGTTGGGGGGTTGGGTTTTTCTATGAAATGGAACATGGGTTGGATGAATGACACCCTTTCTTACATGCAGCAGAATCCGGTGTACCGTCGTTTTCATCAGGATAGCCTGACCTTTAGCCAGCTTTATGCTTACTCCGAGAATTTTGTCCTGCCCCTTTCTCACGACGAAGTCGTACACGGCAAGCACTCGTTGCTGGACAAAATGCCGGGGGATGTCTGGCAGCGTTTTGCCAATCTTCGCCTGTTGTTGAGTTATCAGCATGCGCATCCGGGCAAGAAACTCAATTTTATGGGTAATGAATTTGCGCAGGGCCGGGAGTGGAACTGTAGTCAGGCGCTGGATTGGGATTTACTGCAGACGGATTGGCATCAGGGTATCCAGCGTTTGAGTCGGGATCTCGCCCATATGTACCGCGATATACCGGCACTGCATGCACTGGATTTTCAACAAGAGGGCTTTTCGTGGATTGATTGCCATGATGCGGACCAGTCCGTGCTGAGTTTTTTGCGCAGGGATCGGGAAGGGCGATTTGTATTGGCCGTATTTAATTTTACGCCCGTTTTGCGGCAGAACTATCGTTTGGGCGTGCCGGAGCCGGGAAATTACCGCGAGATTTTCAATAGTGATGCGGCCGCCTACCACGGTAGTAATGCCGGCAATCAACCCAAGCCCGCCGAAACCCGCAGTTGGATGGGGTTGCCTTGTTCCATGGCGTTGACTTTGCCGCCATTGGCCGCGATTTTTCTGCAGAAACAGCAGGAAGAGGGTGTTTGAGGAGCCCATTATGTTGTATGTCTACGTTATTATTGCCTTTGTAGCCGGAATATCAGAATTATTCACGGGGACGTTTTATCTGGCAGCCGTAGCCCTTGCCGCATTGTTTACGGCTGCAACCGGTTTGCTGTTGCCCGGTACGGTCTTGCATTGGGTGTTTCTTGGCTATTGTCTGGTCCTGTTACCTGCCGGGATGTGGTTTCGTCATCGTCTGGCCGCGCAAACCCAGGATTTGGCGGATTTTGACTTGGGGCAGAGCGTGGATGTGGTGGCAGGGCCGGATAAAAATGAACAGTATACCGTGCGTTACCGGGGTGCTGAATGGATGGCCGTGGTGGATGATGGGCCGTGTCCCGCTCCGGGGGACCGTGCGGTAATCATCAGCAAGACCGATAACCTACTACATTTAGGGGTACTACCCCGTCAAACCCCAGACAAGGAATCCTTATGTCCTCCCTCATCGCCATCCTGATTGTTATTGTCGCGGCTTTTCTGATTTTACGGACGACCATCCGTGTGGTGCCCCAGCAAAGAGCCTGGGTGGTCGAGCGCCTCGGTAAATACCATGCCGTACTGGAACCGGGACTCAATTTCATTATCCCCTTTCTGGATCGGATTGCATTTCGTTTTGATATGCGCGAAGTCCCCATGGAGGTGCCAGCGCAGGTTTGTATTTCTTTAGACAACACGACGATGACGGTGGATGGTATTTTATATCTGCAGATTACGGACTCGGTGAAAGCCGCTTACGGTTCCAGTAATCCCTTTAATGCGGTGGTTCAGTTGGCGCAAACCACCATGCGTTCGGAAATCGGTAAGCTGCATTTGGATAACGCCCTGTCTTCCCGGCAATTGTTGAATACGGCGGTGGCGGCTTCGGTGGATGAGGCCGCTCTGAACTGGGGTGTTAAGGTGTTGCGCTACGAAATCAAGGATATTACTCCGCCTCAGGAAATTATCCGTGCCATGGAATTGCAGATTACCGCTGAACGGGAAAAACGGGCATTGATCGCTAAATCCGAGGGACAGAGACAGCAACAAATCAATACCTCCGAGGGACAACGCCAGCAGGAAATCAACGTAGCGGATGGGCGCAAGCAGGCGGAAGTATTGCGTGCCGAGGGCGAAGCGAAGGCCATTCAGCTCGTGGCCGAAGCCACGGCACAGGCGATTGAGGTGATTGGCAAGGCCGCGCGCGAGCCGGGCGGATTTGAAGCCTTGCAGATGCAGCTCGCCAAGGATTACATCGAAAAATGGGGGAATCTCGCCAAAAGTAGCACCAGTCTGGTGATTCCAGCGGATCTCGGCAATATTGGCGCCTTGGTGGGTACGGCACTCTCTATGGTTAAACAATCGCAGGCCAGCGCAGCCGAGCAGGGATAGTCTGCGTCGTGACTTTTCCGGTTCACAGGCAGGGTTCGGGTAAAGTCTCCGGCCAAGCCGCGAAATCCAGCCAAACGTCTGCTTCCTCACCACCGACGGCGGCAGCAGGTAGTGGATCGCCACGTAACCAAGCGCTGATGGCCGCGCGCTTTCCCTTACCGGTGGCCAGAAAAAAGAGTTTGCGGGTATGGCGCAGCCGCCATGCGCTCAGGCTCACGCGTTGTGGAGGCGCTTTGGCGGCATCATGAACGGCAATGGTGGCCGGTCCCTGAGGATTTTGACCCCAGTCATGATCGGGAAACAGACTGGCCGTATGCCCGTCTTCTCCTAAACCCAAGAGTACGAGATCAAAGCGTTGCTGAGGTAAAATCGCCGCGTATTCGCGGGCTGCCTCATCCGCGCCGATTTCGGCGGGGATGGTATGTATCTGGCTATGGGGGATGGCTACTTTGGATAACCAGCTTTCTTCCAGCATGCGGCTGTTACGTTCTGCATCGGTGGGGGGAAGGCAGCGTTCATCACCGTGATAAATATGCCAGCTCTGCCAGTTTCCGCCCCATTTCGGCAAAAGGGCATAAGCGGCGCGCGGCGTATTCCCTCCCGCAACTACCAGATGAAAAGCGCCACGGGCGGTAATGGCTTCCTGTGCGATGCGCGTTATGGCCTCTGCCAGTCGCGCACTGAGAGCGTTAGCATCAGTGTAGAGGTGCCAAGTGGGTAGACGATCTGCTGTCGTCATAGAAATACCTCCAGATGCGCGAAGTGTTAGTGAATGGCTTGTCCGAGAATGTGGCCGATGATGGCGGTGAATCCCAGCGCCACAGCGCCCCAAAATAATACGCGGAGAGCCCCCTTTATGCAGTTGCTCCCACCAATTTTTGCAGAAATGGCCCCTAGTGCAGTCAATAGAATCAGCGTGACAATAAACAACGTTGCGAGTGCTAAAGAATGCGGCACAAAAGCACCGATTAACAGGGGTGGTAAAGCACCACAGCTAAAAGAAATGGCGGAGGCCGTGGCGGCCTGCAGAGGACGTGCCTTGGCTACTTCGGTGAGTCCGAGTTCCTCGCGGGCATGGGCAGCCAGCGCATCGTGCCGCATCAGTTGTGCGGAAACCTGCCGTGCCAGAACTTCATCCAATCCCCGATCCATATAAATGCGACAGAGTTCCAGTTGCTCTAGCTCGGGATTTTTTCGGATTTCTTGTGCTTCTTGATGGAGTTGTGCTTTTTGACTGTCGCGCTGGGAGCTCACCGATACATATTCTCCGGCTGCCATAGAAAGCGCCCCCGAAAGTAGTGCCGCAATACCCGCCAAAAGAATTTGGTCATGAGAGGCTTGTCCAGCAATGACGCCACTTAACAGTCCGGCCGTAGACAATAATCCATCATTGGCACCCAACACGCCGGCACGGAGCCAGCCCGTATTTTTTTCGCGATCTTCTTTATGTTGATCAGTCATCAGTAGCTCTTGCGAATCACTCCATGATCAGAATAGCCCTGCTTTATGGCTTCGGTCTATGATGCTGGATAATAGATCAAACGATTTTGAGGAGAAGGCAGATGGGTGGTCTGGAAAATTGGGTCGGTAATACCCCTTTGTGCGAACTGCGGCGCTTAGCGCCCCACGATGGTGTGCGCATTTTTGGTAAGCTGGAGGGAAACAATCCCGCAGGTTCGGTCAAGGATCGACCCGCCGTGAACATGATCCGGCGGGCACTGGAACGAGGCACTATCACCCCTGACACGCGTCTCATTGAGCCGACCAGCGGTAATACCGGCATCGCGTTAGCGATGGCAGCCTCCATGCGCGGTTTGGCGATGACGCTGATTATGCCGGAAAACATGAGTATCGAGCGGCGCCAAGTCATGCGTGCCTACGGTGCAGAAGTTATTCTCACGCCTGCCGACCGCAGTATTGAAGGTTCCATTGATCTCGCTCGGGAAATGGTCGCAGCAGGTGAAGGCTATATGCTCGATCAGTTTTCCAATCCCGATAATCCCGAGGCGCATTATCTGAGTACGGGGCCAGAAATCTGGCGAGATACCCGAGGCACGATCACCCATTTTGTTTCTGCTATGGGCACTACCGGTACCATCATGGGCACATCGCGTTATTTGCGGGAAGTCTTGCCGAACATCCAGATTGTTGGGGTACAGCCAGCCGCTGGCGCGAAAATTCCCGGTATCCGGCGCTGGCCGGAGGCCTATCTGCCACAGATTTATCATCCTGAAGCGGTGAATCAAGTGGTGGATGTCACGCAGGAAGAAGCTGAAGACATGACCCGACGCCTTGCTCGCGATGAGGGGGTGTTGGCGGGGATTTCTTCAGGTGGGGCTTTGGCAGCTGCGGTACGGATAGCTCAGGAGCTAGAGCACGGAGTTTTGGTCGCGATTATTTGCGACCGGGGGGATCGTTATCTGTCAACGGGCGTTTTTCCGGCCTAATTGAACGAAATGTGGCAGATGACTGGGTTTGATCGAATCGGTAGCCTGCTGAGCGCAAAGCTCTTTGAGGTTTTGCTGATGGCTTTGGTGGGTGGTTTTTCTGCTCCTGCGTTGGCGCAATCTCTGGATATTTCAGCGTTGCGGGTCACGGGTCCGAATTGGCAAATCCAGCATCTACAGATGCGGCTCCAGACTGCAGATCGGGGAAATGATGCCATGCGCCTGCAAGCCGGAGCTTTGCAGGCGGGAAAAAAGCAGATCTGGAAACAGGCGCAAATTCATTGCCTTGTGCAGACGCAGCAAGGGTGGTCTTGTCAGCATTTGCAGATGGCGCTGGTGGGTACGCCTTGGGGGGCGCTGCGCGGTGCTGGGGGGTTGAGCCTGCTGCGCGTGGGGGGCACGGGCGCGATCGGCGTGCGTATCACCGGCGCGCAATTCGGGAGGGCTGCTGTTCAGATGCGTAGCGCGCCTACTGGACAATGGCAGTTGCGTGCGCACGGCAATCTGCCTCTTGGCGGATGGGTGCAGGCCTGGCGTCTGCTGCCAGCCAATTGGCAGAGTGCGGGCGATTCCGACTGGCAAGTAGACGCGCAAGGCGCTGACTGGACGCAGGCGGATACGGCTCATTTTCTGGCCACGCTGACGCAGGGCGCATTCAGCAGCCCCGATGGATTACAGGCGGCACAAAATGTGGCGGCCCAATTACAGGGAGATGGTCAGTATTTGGGTCGTTGGCGGGGCCATATCCAATTACGCTGGACCAAGGGGGGTGTGCTTTGGAGTCCTTGGTATTGGGCAGCCCCAGATACCGCCATTGAGGCCAGCAGCCATTGGCAGCAGACCGCAACAAGCTGGCAGTTGGATGATGGGCGTATCCATTGGCCAGACCTTGGGCAAGGACGGTTTGGCTTGATTTGGCCCACGACATCCAGACCGTTGGCGTGGCGATTGCAAGATGTGCAAGTGGCGATGGGGCCACTGTATAGCATCTGGGTTAAGCCGCTCTTGCCGGCGACGGGACTGGCTACTCAAGCTCAGGTTACGGGTCATCTGCGTTTTTCCGTAGCTGGTGCGAATGGACTGCAAGCGTTGCAGTGGAATTTGCAGGATGCCAATTTTGACGCGAAACCGTTGACCGTGAAAGGAGTCAACAGCATCGGGAGTTGGCGCCAGCAGATGAAATCATCCAGCGCTTCATTAAGCTGGCGACGCGCTAACTTGTATCGTATTCCGCTAGGCCCCGTTGCGGCTCAGCTAGTCATGCATCCGGGTGGTTTTGCGTTGCAGCACGCACTGGGTGTGAAGGTACTGGGTGGAACTCTCAAACTTCAGCATCTTACGGGGCGTTGGGCGGGTGCAGATTCTGGCTTTACGATGCGAGGCAGTTTGCAGGGACTCAGTATGACCAGGTTGACGCAGGCTATGCACTGGCCGCCTTTTACGGGAACCATTGCGGCGGATATTCCTGACCTGACCTATCATGCGGGAAATATTCGTACCAGTGGTAATCTCAGTGCGGAAATTTTTGGTGGCAGGGTGCAGGTCAATGATTTGAAGGTTGACCACTTTTTGGGCGTGATGCCACTGTTGCGCGCCAATATGACGGTCCATGATTTGCAACTCAAACCGCTTACGGACGCCTTTCATTTCGGTTATATCAGCGGCGTTCTTCAGGGCGAGGTGCATCATTTGTATTTGTTGAACTGGTCTCCAGAAACTTTCCAGGCCCGTTTTGCGACGGTGAAGACTCCCGACGTCTCTCAAAAAATCAGTTATCAAGCGGTCCAGAGTATCACTAAGCTGGGCGGTGGTGATGGTATCAGCGGGTTTTTCCAAGGCATGTTCCTGCGCCTGTACAAAACCTTTAATTATGCCCATCTGGGCCTGGGGATCGATCTCAAGAATGGGGTGGCTGAGTTGTCGGGGGTGAAACCAGAGAATGGCGGATTTTTGATTTTGCAGGGGCAAGGGCTGCCCAGGGTGGATATAGTGGGGTACAATCGCCGCGTAGATTGGGAGGAGTTGCTGGCAAGACTGAAAATCGCCATGCAAACGGGTGCCCAAGTAAAAACAGGAGAGTAACGCAGATGACGAAGCAGAATTGGCTGAACACTCGAAGCTGGCGAGCCGTGATTACAGTCGGGCTCCTTTTGGCGCTTTCCGCCTGCGTTACGGTGAATATTTACTTTCCTGCCGCCGCTGCCAAGCGCTTGGCCGATCAGGTGGTTGGAGAAGTATACAAGGCGGCAGACAGCGGGGCGGCGGTAGTGCCCGCAGCGCCGACTCATTCCAATTCTGCAGTGTCTGGACCGACGGCATCGGCTGCTCCCAGTGCCTTTGAGCGCATCACGCCCACGCATGTGGCGGGCTATTTGCTGGCGACGGCTTTTTCCGCTGTCAGCACTACGGCGAAGGCCGCTGCTGATCTGAATGCTATGAGTCCCGGTGTTCAGGCGGCTCGTGCTCAGTTAGAGGCGATCGCCACCCAGATGCGTCCCTATTTTGTCAGTGGTGCTGTGGGTTGGACCGCCAATGGGTTAGTGGCAATTCATGATGCGGCGGCAGTCCCTCTACAGCAGCGCGCCGCTTTAAGCGGGCTGGTCAGCAGTAATAACCGTGCGTTGCAGAATCTGTATCAGCAGATTGCCAATGCGAATGGGCATCCCGAATGGGAAGGGCAAATTCAGCAGACTTTTGCACAAACCTGGATCAGCAAAGCGCCCGCCGGATACTGGTTTCAGTCTCCCAGTAATCAGTGGCAAAAGAAATAACACGCCCCTTGCAAAATATTCTGGTTTTCGATATTGAGACGGTCCCCGATATTGACGGCGGGCGACGTCTTTATGGTATTGATCTTGCGGATAATGCGGATGTGGCTGAACTGCTTCAGCATCAGCGACGCATTGAAACGCAAGGAGCAACGGATTTTTTACGCCCTTATCTGCACCGTGTGGTGGCCATTTCAGCGCTTTGGTGGCAGGGTGATCAGGTTAAGCTCAGTAGTTTTGGCAAGTCTGAAGATGAGGAAAGCACGCTAATCAGTGCTTTTTTCCAAATGATCCAACGTCATGCGCCGCAGTTGGTATCTTGGAATGGCGCTGCATTTGATCTGCCGGTTTTGCATTATCGGGCCTTGTTGTACGGTATACCGGCCAGCCGCTACTGGGAGCAGGGACAGAATGATCAAAGTTACCGCTGGAATAACTACACCAGCCGTTACCACGAACGACACCTCGATCTTATGGACCTCCTTTCCGCTTACCAGGCTCGTAATGTGGCGCGTTTGCAGGATATGGCGCTCTTGCTGGGATTGCCGGGCAAACTCGGTATGAGTGGCGCTGAGGTCTGGAACCATTACCAACAGGGTGAAAGGGAAGCGATTCGCCATTATTGTGAAGTCGATGTGCTGAATACGGCGCTTGTGCATCTGCGCTTTGAGCTCAGTCGCGGGCATCTCGATAAAACTGCTTACGCGTTGCGGCAAGATCAGTTACGGAGCTATTTGCAAAGTCGGGATCAGGCGCATCTTCGTGAGTTCTTGGATTTGTGGCCGGAGAATTTGCATGTCGCGTCCTAAACTCATCCGCGACGCGGCGCCCGAAGCGGTTTTTATCGAAAGCCTAGATGCGGATGGGCGTGGCATCGCTCGGGTAGCGGGTAAGGTATTATTTGTTGACGGTGCGTTACCCGGTGAACGAGTTATGGCTCGGCGAACCCAAGACCACAAGACTTTTGAACGCGGGGAAATGCTCAGTGTTATCAAGAGTTCACCGCTACGCGTAATGCCTCCCTGCACGCATTTCGGTGTCTGTGGAGGTTGCAGCTTGCAGCATCTGGAGCCTGCCGCGCAGGTGGCCATCAAGCAGCGGCAGCTAGAAGACAATCTCTGGCGTATCGGTAAGGTACGACCACAGCGGATATTGCCCCCGATTTTCGGTCCGAGCCTCGGCTATCGCAGTAAGGCGCGTCTTTCGGTGCGTACCCCCAAAACCCGGGGCGCTATGGTGGGATTTCGGGAGCGCAACAGTAACTATGTGGTGGATATGACCCAGTGTCTGACCCTAGACCCGCGTGTTGGTCAGCGCATTCAGGATTTGCGGGCGTTGATCGGCAATATGCAGTCCCCTCAGGATTTTCCGCAAATCGAAGTGGCGGCTACGCCTGCTGCGGTGGCGCTGGTGTTTCGCCACATGCGACCCTTGGCGGACAGCGATCTCCAGTTGTTGCGTGCTTTTGGTAAGCACCATGCGCTGCAGATCTGGCTGCAGCCACGTGGCCCTGATACGGTACATCCCCTAGAGCCGCCGCAGCCCGAGCCCTTGTACTACGACCTGACGGAGTATCAGTTACGTCTGCGTTTTGATCCTCTAGTGTTCACTCAGGTGAATCAAACGGTTAATCAAGTTATGGTGCGGCGCGCCATGGCGCTGCTGCAACCACAGCCCGGTGAACATATTCTCGACCTTTTTTGCGGACTGGGTAATTTTACGCTTCCCATTGCGCGCCTCGGCGCCCAGGTGCTCGGGATAGAGGGGGATGCGCGCCTGGTTTCCTTGGCCCAAGAAAATGCCGAGGCCAATGGACTGGCTGGACTGGCGCATTACCAAGTGGCGGACCTAACCCAGTCACAAATGACGGATTTTGCGATGTCTGGTCCTATCGATAAAATGCTCATTGATCCGCCGCGTAGTGGTGCCCTTGAAGTGCTGCGTAGTCTCACTCCCGGCGTGCGCCGCTTGGTTTATGTGTCCTGCAATCCGGCAACCCTAGCTCGCGATGCGGACTATTTGGTGCATGAACGCGGCTATACCCTAAAAGCGGCTGGCGTCGTCAACATGTTTCCCCATACGGCCCATGTCGAATCCATCGCACTTTTTGAACAATAATCCCCCCGAACAGTGGTTATGGGTGGATGTCTCCGCTCAGCGCCTGCACGTCATGCGGAAACTGGAGTCCGTAACAGATTATGCGATTTCAACCGCCCGCAAGGGGCTGGGAGAATTGCGTGACAGCGGCTGTACACCGCGTGGCTGGCATGTGGTCCGCGCCCGAATCGGAGCTGGCCTGCCGAGCACGGCCATCTTGCGTGGCCGACGCTGGAACGGAGATTGTTACCCAACCGCAGCGACTTCTGTCGCACTGGGGCGCCAAGACTGGATACTCGGTCGGATTCTTTGGCTTTCTGGTAGCGAATTGGGTCTTAATCGTGGTGGTTTGCAAGATACTTTTCGCCGCTTTATTTACATCCACGGCACTGCAGATACCGAAAGCCTGGGTTTGCCAGTTTCTGCGGGTTGTGTCCGGATGTGTCCGGATGCAATGTGTACGCTTTTTGCGGACACTACCCCCTATCTTCCTGTTTTTTTGGGATTACAGTTTCCCGAGTATTTTCCCCCGTCAAGGAGGTTGTAATGGCTTGGATTCGCTTGCCCCGATTTCGTCGTGCAGTCAACGTATTCAATCCCAAGCTCTTTGAAAGCCTCTCGCTGGCGGCTTTTTTGGCCTGGGTGGGACTCGGGTCAGACGCGCTTTCTTCATCGGCCTATGGTCCTCCAGAAATTTATTATGCGCTGAAGGGGCACGAATATTTGGCGGTATTCCTAGCTATCGGCATTCCTGCTTCGGTGTTTATTATTTCGGCAGGTTACAAACAGGTAATTGCCTTATTCCCCGATGGCGGAGGGGGATACCATACGGCCTCCACCCTATTGGGTCCCAAGGCGGGTCTGGTGAGTGGTGCGGCGCTGATTGTGGACTATATTCTGACCGCCGCGATATCCGTAGCTTCGGGGACTGAAACCTTACTCAGCAGTATGCCCGCCTCTTGGTATAGTGAACGCATTTTGATGGATGTGGCTATTTTGCTGTTCCTGATATTCATCAATCTGCGTGGTATGAAGGAATCTATCAAAATTCTTTTGCCGATTTTCATGGCTTTTGTGATCACGCACATCATCATGCTGGGCTGGGGATTACTCAGTCACATTGGCGATATGCCCACCATCGCTACTAATACCGTGACGGGCGTGGAGCATGACAATCAAACGTATGGTTGGATATTCATCGCCGCGCTCATAATGCGCGCTTTCAGTCTGGGGGGCGGTACTTACACCGGTCTGGAAGCCGTAGCCAACGGCGTGCATATTATGCGCGAACCGCGTATCCAGACGGGGCAGCGCACCATGACGCTTCTGGCTACTTCCTTGTCCTTGGTGGCGGGAAGTCTGATTTTTCTTTATCTCATGTATCATGTGCATTATCAGGCGGGACAGACACTAAACGCCGTACTGTATGGGGCGATTACCCATAACTGGACCTTCGGTGGTATTCAATTTGGTCCTTGGGCAACGTTAATTACCTTGATAACAGAGGGTTTACTGCTCTTTATTGCGGCGAACACCGGTATTATCACGGCACCAATAGTCATGGCTAATATGGCGGTGGATCGCTGGTTGCCGGAGCGTTTTTCCTATTTATCAGATCGTTTTGTGTCGCGTAATGGTGTACTGCTGATTGGCTTTGCCGCCGTAGGTATCCTCCTGGCCACCGGTGGACACGTCAGTATTCTAGTAGTGCTCTATAGTATCAACGTGTTTATTACCTTCACGCTGACTATGGCTGGCCTCAGTCGCCACTGGTTCAGTCAACGTCATCAGGAACCGCGCTGGAAGGGTCGTCTGACCATCAGCGTGCTCGGTTTTATGGTCACGGCCTCGATTCTCGCCATTACCATTTTTGAAAAGTTCGACGCGGGTGGCTGGTTTACCCTGCTGGTAACACTGGTTGTGGTTATCCTCGGCTATCTGATTTATCGGCATTATAAAAGCATCAGCAAAATCACCGCAGAGTTGGATGAAACTATGCTCGACGTGGTGCCAGAGCACTTGGAGCCGGGTCCTAATTTGCCGCTTGATCCGCGCGGTGCCACGGCCGTATTTTTTGTCAGTCGTTTTGACGGACTTGGGCTACACACCTTGTTGACGGCGCATCGCATGGTGGGCGGCTTCGTCAAAAACTACGTTTTTCTGCTGGCCGGAATCGTCGGACAAGGCGAGTTTAAGGGTCTGAAAGCCCTTGAAGACCTGAAGGTTTATGTAGAGGCGGAAGCGAATCAGTACATGGCTTTTTGTCGGAATGAAGGGATGGCTTCTACCTGGTTTGCGACCTATTCGACAGACCGCATTCTGGCCATGGAAGAGCTGGCCGATGTCGCCATTCGCTATTTTCCGCAAAGTATCTTTTTTGCGGGACGGGTGATTGATAATCGGGCACGGGGACCATTCCATAGTTTACTGCATGATGAGGTGAGCTTTATCGTTCAGGACCGTCTGCAGCACGATGGTTTTAGCATGATGATCGTGCCGGTACACGTCCACGGCATTCCCAGCCAGCCACCTCGGATTGAACTGCCGATTTCCATGTCGCCGGATATGGAGTTGGTGCAGAACGAAGAGGTGAACAGGGAGGAGGCTAAAGCCCGTGCCGAGGCGAAAATGGCCGATCATCCAGAAAAGTCGAGCTGATGTTGCCCTTAGCGCGCGGCCCCATGATGGTAGACATTGCCGGATTGCAGCCTACGGCTGCTGAACGGGAAATGTTGCAGCAGCCTGCCGTGGGTGGCGTGATTCTTTTCGCCCGAAATTGTCACAGCGCAGAGCAGGTACAGCACCTTTGTGCGGAGTTGCATGAGTTGCGTTCACCGCCCTTGCTCATCGGCATAGATCAGGAGGGTGGCCGGGTACAGCGTCTCAAAGATGGGGTGACACGTTTTCCACCCATGGCGCGGCTCGGTCAAATGGCCGACCGCAGTGGTCTACAGGCCACCTTGTCTCTGGCGTATGACTGGGGTCGATTACTTGGTACCGAGCTCCGGGAGATTGGTCTGGATCTTGATTTTACGCCCTGTGTGGATCTGGATCGGGGTGTTTCTGAGGTGATAGGCGATCGAGCCATTCATCGCAATCCCGAATGGGTGGGCGCATTGGCTGTCCATCTTTGGCAGGGCTTGTCGGATTCGGGGTTGCGGAGTGTCGCCAAGCATTTCCCGGGTCATGGCGCAGTTGCAGCAGATTCTCATCGAGACTTACCGCGCGACGATCGACCACTTCTGGCCATTCAGGAGGATCTACAGCCTTTCCAGAAATTGATAGCGGCGGACATTCCAGCGATCATGCCCGCACATTGTCTGTATTCACAGGTCGATGCAGAACAGCCAGCAGGATTCTCCCGTCGATGGTTGCACGATATTTTGCGCCAAGACATGAGGTTCAAAGGCGTGATTGTGAGTGACGACCTGAGTATGGCAGGGGCTCAGGGAGCTGGAGATATGCCCGCACGCGTAGATGCCGCGCGGGCGGCGGGTGCGGATCTCCTTCTGATTTGTAATGATCCGGAGGGTGCAGGGTCCGCCATCCGCCACCTGCAAAATCAGGCGTTTTTGCCAGATTGTCAGTCGCTGCAAACCCTGCAAGGTCAGGCCGGACTACCGCTGTCGAATGAGGAACGCGCGCACTATCGGCGGAAAATCGCGGAATTGCCAAGTTAAGCTCTTGTTTTTCCCGCGTCGCGTATTAGAATACGCCCTCACCTTTTTACTCCTTGTTCGGACGATAGGCGTCCGGACTCCGTAGTGAACCACAAGGAGCAACTTTTGCGTCATTATGAAATTGTGTTTCTGGTCCATCCTGATCAGAGTGAGCAGGTTCCGCAGATGATTGAGCGTTATCGCGGCATGATCGAGGGCGATGGTGGTTGTTTTCACCGGCTGGAAGACTGGGGCCGTCGGCAGTTGGCCTACCCCATCAAAAAAGCGCATAAAGCCCATTATGTCCTGATGAATGTGCAGTGCAGTGCTTCGGCGTTGGCTGAAGTGGAAGATGCTTTTCGTTTTAATGATGCCGTTCTGCGACATCTGATTCTGGCGCGTGATGCTGCGGTGACGGACGCCTCTTTCTTGGCGCGCGACGAGAATGATCGTCGTGAGCGGGTGGAAGACCGTGCGGAAGACGAGAGCGAATCCGAAACCATTCACAGCGACAATGAAGCCGTCGAGACGGTCTGAGCTTAGGAGCAGAAATCATGGCATTTAATCGGGACAGAGATCGGGATAGTGATGGCGACAAGCGTGGTGGCGGTAATTTTACCCGCCGTCGCAAGTTTTGTCGTTTCAAGGCAGAAGGCGTTAAGGAAATTGATTACAAAGATCTGAAAACCCTGCAGGCTTATGTAGGCGAGACGGGAAAAATTGTTCCCAGCCGCATTACCGGCACCAGCAATCTTTATCAACGGCAGTTGACCACAGCCATTAAGCGCGCACGGTTCCTGGCATTATTGCCCTACGTCGTGCGTTAAGGCACTGACGGAGCAGTGACGGCGCAGACACAAGGCGGAGTCCTGCGCTGGTTTCTCAGCGGACGCTGGCAAGCCAGCATCAGTATTGCTGTACTGTTTAGCATTGCGGGGCTGGTCCCTTTTCTGGCTGCCCCGCTACTCCTGAATTGTATGGCGCTGATCGCGCTAGTGACTGTACAGGCGGGCCGTAAAGAAAGTGTAGAGGTGCTCGTTATCGCGGGCATCGCCAGTGCTTTGTTTACATTGAACCCTTGGTTTGGGGTGGTTTTTGCGCTGGTGGCTTGGTTGCCGGGCCGGTTACTCGGCGAAGGGCTTCACTGGGATACTCAGTGGAGCGGTGTGGTGTGGGTTATCATCGCCCTGTCATTGGTCACCTTGGTGCTCGCGCTGTGGGTGGTTCCACTGGGTGCGGGTCCCGCTTTCTGGCAGACACAAATGCAACTCATGCTTGGCCCGGTTCGCAGTGAGATCAGTAAGTCTCAAATTGCGGCAGTCCTGCGGATGTCGCCTTTGCTACCAGGCATTATGTCTGCCGGACTGATTTTGCTCTGGACTTTGGCCGCACTGCTGGCCAGTCGCTGGTACGAGCGTTATCAAGGGGCGCAGACCCCGCTGCGACTGTTTGGGACTCTGCAGTTACCCGACTGGTTGATTTGGGTGCTCATTGCAACCTTGGTGGGTATTAGCCTGCTGCATGGCGGTTGGGCTTGGCCGGTACAAAATCTTGCGCTGGTGGTGGGTGCTTGGTACTTGTTGCAGGGTTTGAGTTTTGTGCATTTGTGGTTTGCGGCAAAAAGTTGGCCGATGCTGGCGCTGGTAGCTTTTTATATCGGTCTGATTTTACTGTCGCAGCTTTTGCTGGTGATTAGTGTGCTAGGTGTTCTGGACCGGGTATTCCACTTGCGTCAGAGATTGCTGGGTTCGCGTTCGTGAGGAGCGCTTTGCATCGAATTTTTGGGAGGAATGAACAATGAAAGTGATTTTGCTGGAACGAATCAACAAATTGGGCCGTTTGGGTGATGTGGTCGAAGTAAAACCCGGATATGGACGGAATTTTCTGGTGCCGCAGGGGAAGGCGGTCGTCGCCAATCAGCGCAATCTCGAAGATTTCGCCGAGCGCAAGGCAGCCCTAGAGGCCGTCGAAATGGAGCGTTTGCAGGCCGCGCAGCAACGCGCAGCGGCACTGGCGAATGCGGTGGTCAAAATTGCTTTGCAAGCCGGCGAAGATGGTCGTCTTTTTGGTTCTGTAGGCCTGCACGACATCAGCAGCGCGCTTAAAACCCAAGGTCATGAAGTAGCGCACACCGAAATTCGTTTGGTCGATGGACCTATCAAGCGCATCGGTGAGTTTCCTGCGCGCGTACATCTGCATCCCGAAGTCGAAATTGATGTCATGGTTTTTGTTGAACGCGCCTGATTTCAGAACGCGGCGGAGTGGCGGCTTTGTCCGTTTCTGATGATTATGACGGCGGGGTGAAAGCTCCGCCGCATTCTATTGAAGCGGAGCAATCGGTTATCGGGGCCCTGCTCATGGACCCCGAGTCGGCGGATCAGGTTGTCGAAGCCGTAGCGGCAGAAGATTTTTATGAGCGGCGTCATCGCCTGATCTTCCAAGCGATGACGAATATGCTGGGTGCTGGTCGAGCAGTAGATGCGGTGACTGTTTCCGAATGGTTACAGGACCACGAACAGTTAGCCGATGCCGGTGGTGTCCAGTATCTGGTTCTTCTGGCTACGGAAACACCTTCTGCAGCCAATGTGCTGGCCTATGCGCGTATTGTCCGGGAGCGGGCTATTCTGCGCGCACTGATCCGAGTCGGTCGGGAGATCGCAGAACTGGCCTACCGACCCGAAGGCCGGGAAGCGCGGATGCTCCTCGATGAAGCCGAAAGTAAGGTCTTTCAGTTGGCAGAAGGGCAACAGCGGGGTGGCGAAGGCTTCAAACAGTTGAAAGATGCCCTGCCGAGCGTTATTGACCGGATTGAAGCTATCGCTCGAGAGAAAAAAGGCGTGACGGGGTTGGCCACCGGTTTTACGGATCTGGATGAAAAAACCTCGGGATTGCATCCGGGACAACTGGTGATTGTGGCGGGACGTCCCAGTATGGGGAAGACGTCCTTCGCCATGAATATTGCCGAGCATGTAGCTTGTGTCGAAGGCAAGTCAGTTGCGGTGTTCAGTATGGAAATGCCGACCGAAGAAATCGTTCTACGTGCCCTATCCTCGCGGGGGCGGGTAGATCAACATCGTTTGCGTAATGGCACGTTGGGTAACGACGACTGGCCGCGCATCGCCCATGCTATCGGCGAACTCGGGAATGCGCTGCTGTTTGCCGATGATTCTGCCGCATTGTCCCCGGCGGATTTGCGTTCCCGAGCACGTCGGCTCAAACGGGAGCAGGGGTTGGACCTGATCGTGGTGGATTACCTGCAGCTCATGCAGGTACCTGGACGCGGGGACAATCGGGTCGCAGAAATCTCGGAAATCAGCCGTTCTCTGAAGGCCTTGGCCAAGGAATTGTCGATTCCAGTGATTGCTCTGTCGCAGCTCAACCGCAGTCTCGAAAACCGTACCGAAAAGCGTCCCATGATGTCGGACTTGCGCGAGTCGGGTGCTATTGAGCAGGATGCGGATTTAATCCTCTTTCTCTATCGGGATGAGGTTTACAATAAGGATAACGAAGAAGTCAAAGGCATTGCCGAGGTGATTATAGGCAAGCAGCGCAACGGACCCATCGGGATGGTGCGCATGAGCTTTTTTGGAGAATACACGCGTTTCGAAAATTATGCCCCGCCCAGCGGCGATTTCGGGCGCTAGCAGCAGCGTAAAATAGCCGCTTTCCCTAGGCAGGTTTTTACGGTTGTTTGGGTTATCATGGCATACATGACTCGTCCTATTATCGCTGAAATCTCTGCCCCCGCGCTGCGCCACAATCTTGCCAGCGCACGCCGGCATGCGCCCCGATCACTAATTATGGCGGCGGTGAAAGCAAATGCCTATGGCCACAATATCCGTCTTTGCGCGCCAGTTCTAGCAGCGGCAGGGGTGGATGCCTTTGCGGTGGCTTCTTTAGAGGAAGCCGAAACTTTGCATGAGTTAGGTGTGAGGCAGCCTATCTGTCTACTGGGTGGTCCTTTTTCAGCAGATGAAGCGAGACTGGCTAGTGTCCGGGGCTACCTGCAGGTAATTCATGAAGATCGCCAGTTGCGCTGGCTCGAAACCCATGCTGCCGATTTGCCGGTACAGGTTTTTGTTAAAGTCGATACGGGGATGCATCGTTTGGGCTTTGCGCCGGAATGCCTGCCCGCAGTGTTCGCGGCTTTGCACAAGTATCCACACTGGCAGACATTGGGGCTGATGAGCCACCTCGCCCGCGCAGATACACCAGAGGATGCCTTCAACCAGCAACAAACGACACGTTTTGCAGAGCTGATCTCGCGTTTTGGTAAAGACACTTTGGGTCAGCACAGTTTGGCGAACTCGGGAGGCGTACTGGCTTTGCCTGCTACCCATTACTACTGGGTCCGTCCTGGCCTGATGCTCTATGGATTATCGCCTTTTGCGGGGAAGCATGGCGCGGAGATTGGTTTACAGCCCGTGTTGTCGTGGCAGAGCGAAATTGTGGCCACCAGACATCTGCAAGCTGGCGATTGGCTGGGTTATGGCGCCACTTGGCAAGCGCCGAAGGCTTGTCGCGTGGGTGTCGTCGCTGCTGGCTATGGAGATGGTTATCCGCGTCACTTGGGGTCTGGCGCAGACGTGACGGTTGCCGGACAAATGACCCGCACTCTGGCTCGAGTCAGTATGGATATGCTGTTTGTGGATCTCACTGACCTCCAAGCCGATATTGGCGATCCCGTTATTCTGATGGGTGCTGGTGGTCCTGCCGTCGAATCTTTGGCAGCCCGTATCGATACCATTCCTTACGATCTCAGTTGCCGCATGCAAATGCGGGTTCCACGACGTTTACTGCCATGAGTCGGGATAAAACGCTGTTTGTCTGTCAGGAATGCGGCAGCAGTAGTAATAAATGGCTGGGTCGCTGCCCGGATTGTGGCGCTTGGAATAGTTTTGTTGAGCAGCTTGCCGAAAAATCTGGTGGCAAGCGTCAGACGACGTTCGCCACCAGCAGCCCTCCGCAATTTTTGCATGCCGTGCCCACGGAAGCTGTGGGGCGCAGTAGCACCGGACTTACAGAGTTGGACCGAGTCTTGGGCGGTGGCCAAGTGCCCGGTGCGGCGATTCTGCTCGGCGGTGAACCCGGTATCGGTAAATCAACGTTGCTATTGCAGATGGCACATTATCTGAGCCAGAGTCGCAAAGTGCTGTATGTAACCGGAGAAGAATCGGCAGCCCAAGTAGCGTTACGAGCGCAACGTTTGGGGCTTGCGCAAAGTCCGGTGCGGGTAGTGGCAGAAAATCATCTGGAGGCCATCGAGCTACTCCTGCAGGCGGAAAAACCCGCGCTGGTGCTGATCGACTCCATACAGACGGTCTACACCGATACCCTACAGTCTGCCCCCGGTTCCGTAGCGCAGGTGCGGGAATGCGCGGCGCGCTTAGTGCGCTTTGCGAAGGCCACGGCTACCACGGTCTGGTTGGTGGGCCACGTCACCAAAGAAGGCGCCATCGCCGGTCCTAGGGTGCTGGAACACATGGTCGATACGGTGCTGTATTTTGAAGGTGAGGCGGGTAGTCCTTATCGTATTGTGCGGGCTATAAAAAATCGTTTTGGTGCTGCCAATGAGTTGGGCGTGTTTCAGATGCAGGAGTTGGGACTCACGGAAGTGGCCAATCCTTCTCAGCTTTTTCTCTCCCAACACGAAAGACCCGTCGCCGGTAGTGTGGTTTTGGCCACTCAGGAAGGCACCCGTCCGCTTTTGGTAGAAGTGCAGGCGCTGGTGACCCCCAGCCCTTTGGCAAATCCGCGTCGTGTAGCGATTGGGCTGGATCCCAACCGTCTTTCTTTGCTATTGGCGATTTTGCACCGCCATGGTGGAAGCCTATTTTTTGATCAGGATGTTTTTGTCAATATCGCCGGGGGCATTCGGGTGAATGAACCAGCGGCAGACTTGGCGGTAGCTTTGGCCTTACTGAGCAGTTTTCGGAACAAACCCCTCTCTGGACGACGGGTAGTATTTGGTGAACTCGGTCTGGCTGGTGAAGTACGACCAGTAGCTGATGCCCAAGGGCGTGTCCGAGAAGCCGTCAAGCTGGGGTTTAAAGGGGCTATTTTGCCGCGTGGAGACGCTCTGAGCCATATTGGCGCTTTCCAGCTTTATTCTGCAGCCCGGCTCGGTGACGCTATAGATGCCGCTTTTCTGGAGGACTGAATCCTCATTCGGTCGATGGCTTGCAATCTCTATAGAGAGCGGTTAGGGTGTCCATGCAGTGGCCGTCAATGATGACGTAATTTACTGATATATGTCACGATTATTAAAGATTCGTGACCCTTTATGAGAGGAAAAATTCATGCAAAAAGCTTCCATGTATTCGGTCAAGCGGCGTGTTGTATGGTTGAGTCTCGGATTTTTGGCGATGGGTAGTGGCGTGGCCGTTGCTGCCGATGCTGCAGTAGTCTCCCCCGGATTACTCAAGGTGGCGATGGTCCAGCAAAGTCCCGCGCAAATTAAGAGCTTTGCCAATGCGGTTCGGCAGATCAGACCCTTGAATGACCAGGTGCACGCCGAAGTGACGCAGAAAAGTCTGAGCGCAACAAAAAAAGAAGCGATCAAGAAATCTTATATGCAAAAAGTGGACGGCATTCTCTCAGCCAACCATTTATCGGCAGAGCAATACTCCAGCATGCTCAAGCAAACCCAGACGGACCCGGCTTTCGCCAAGCAGGTAGAAGCGGCCATGCAGTAACTCCGTCGGCAGGTCGCTGTACTATTTGTGCGACGACCTGCCTTGGCGGCGAATTAAAAATGGACTAAGTTTTTATGGTACCCGGATTTTGTGAGACACTGAGCCATTCAGGAGGTCTCATTATGTCCCGATTGCGTTTACCCAAACCCGATTATCCTGCGCGTCGTCAGCGCCTTATGCAGAAAATGCACGCTTCTGGCGTGGCCATTATCCCCACCGCAGTTCCCAAAAGTCGTAACAGTGATGTCCAGTATCCCTTTCGCGGTGACAGCGATTTTCTCTATCTGACCGGATTTGCTGAGCCTGAGGCTTTGCTGGTACTGGTTCCGGGACATCCAGAGGGCGAACAGATTTTGTTTTGTCGTCCCCGCGATCCTGCGCGGGAAACCTGGGAGGGACGCCGGGCAGGACTGGATGGTGCGTTGGCGCTTTGTCAGGTAGATCGTTGCCTCTCTATCCATGATCTTAATGAGATTTTGCCCACCTTTCTGGAAAACCGGGAACTGTTATTTTATCCCATGGGGCAGAGCAATGATTTTGATGCCCGGGTCATGCACTGGCGTAACCTGGTAAAAAGTAAAGTACGTTTGGGCATTCGTTATCCCCAAGAAGTCGTCGATGTGGGGGATTTGATTCACGAAATGCGTCTCTTCAAAGACGCCGATGAAATAGAAATGATGCGCGCCGCCGTTGGCATCAGCGGTGCCGGACATCGACATGCTATGCGTCAGTGTCAACCGGGAATGATGGAATACGAGTTGTCCGCCGAAATAGAACATGTATTTCATCGCTTAGGTTCCCCAAGTGTGGCTTACCCCAGCATTGTAGGCGGCGGTGTTAATGGTTGTATCCTGCATTACACCGAAAATAATAGTGAGTTGCAGGATGGTGATCTGGTACTGATTGATGCGGGTGCGGAAGTGGCGGGTTATGCGGGAGATATTACCCGTACTTTTCCCGTTAATGGCGTATTCTCGGCCGCGCAACGGGAAATCTACGAAATTGTGCTAGCTAGCCAAGAAGCAGGTATTGCGGCGGTACAGGTCGGACGTTCTGTAGCGGATTATCACGACGAAGCAGTCAAAGTTCTGGTGGATGGTTTACTGAATTTGAAAATTCTCAATGGTAGCCGCGATGCCGTCATCGAACAGGGCAGTTACAAGTCTTTCTATATGCACCGTACTGGCCATTGGCTGGGCATGGATGTGCATGATGTGGGACATTATCGTCAGGTCGATCAATCTTGGCGGCTTCTGGAGCCCGGCATGGTGCTGACCGTCGAACCTGGCCTGTATTTCTCCCCCGATAATCTATCGGTGCCTGAGCGTTGGCGAGGCATTGGTATACGCATTGAAGATGATGTATTGGTTACCGCAACGGGACCGGATATTCTTTCTGGTGAGGTCCCCAAAAAAGTCGTGGACGTTGAGGCGATGATGGCGGCTGGCCTCGACTGAGGATAATTAAAAGATTTGTCCGGGAGATCTCAGACGTCGCTGGTAGTGGGCGTTTGGGTATTCACAAAGCGCAGGTGGGCCGTTTTGACGCCAAAGCTCATGGCTTGATGCGCGTTGAACATAAGTATATCTGCAGCCATGTGATAGCGCGGATTCATGGTGTCCCAAACCACACCGCGAATGATTTTTCCAGAACTGAGAATGATATCGATTTTTTCACCGCAGCGATTGCCGCCATTTTTCCGCATGAACAAGTCTTGCGACAGCGCGATTTGATCCGGGCGGGTGGGCCCGCAAGCGGAAATACCCGGGTTGTTATTCGTCTGGCTGGATACGGCGTTGTAGGCAGTTACGCGCTGCAAATGGAATATATTATTGTTAATTAGTAAGTTGCTATCGTGCTGAGTGGATTTCTGGGAGCGAGCTTCCCCGGGGGATGTGGGCGTGTTGTCATTGAAGTTTGTTTCCCGGCTGAATGTGCTCAAAAACACGCTGGGCATGTTCAAGGCACTCCAAGCCAGTGCATTGGGTAAAGCCAAGGTCATCAGGGCAACGCTCAACCCTGCAGATATCTTTTTTATCATTGCTATCTCCCGCTCTGAGTTGGACCATGATAGATCTCTATTTCCAGCGTTGGCCGGCTGGTATTAATTTTAATCAATAATTGCCCACTGGTACGGTATGTTACAAAAAATATCAAGATAATCAAAGTGATAATTTTATATTATATAAAATATAGGGTTAGTATGGTGTTTTGAGCATTCAAAGTGTCTCTTAATCTTTGCGTCAGAGGGCTTATCAATGTAGTTGTAGAAGTCGATGATGTGCAAGATATGATGCTGGTATATTGTTTTTTTTTTAGCTATTATTCATCTGCTCGTTTTCAACCCAACAAAGGAGACTGCTATGAGCAAGTTCACCACCGCTTTGAAAGTAACTGCGCTGATTTTGCCCTTGGGCTTAGCCGGTTGTGCAACCACCTCTGACCTCGACAAGGTTGCTGCCAAGGCTGACGCCGCGCAGTCCACCGCCAACGAGGCTCTTGCTAAGGCTAATGCCGCACAGAGCACCGCCACCGATGCGCTGAGCAAGGCCAATGCCGCACAGAGCACCGCTGACCAGGCGATGAGCACCGCCAACTCCGCCAATCAGAAGGCTGAAGAAGCCAATGAAAAGGTAGAGCGCATGTTCAAAAAGGCGATGATGAAGTAATTCATCTCGTTGATGAAGTGATGGGGCCTCGCCGAGTTTCGGCGGGGCCCTTCGCTTTTATGGGCGCAGCCCTTCCTCGGCACACGCCATTTTCGTCCGTGATCTGCGGAGTGGGTGCGGTCCTAAAAGTCACCACCCTCGTGCCGTAACAGCCAGCGTTTGCGCTCTAGTCCGCCGGCATAGCCGGTCAAAGTGCCATCGGCGCCGATGACGCGATGGCAAGGAATGACAATACCAATGGGATTCGCGCCATTGGCACGGCCCACGGCACGCACCGCCGATGCCCGCGCCATGCCCCTCGCCTGTTCTTGGTAGCTGCGGGTTTCTCCGGCAGGGATGCTGCGCAACCAGGTCCAAGCCGCCTGCTGAAACTCGGTGCCTGCAAATTTAACGGGAATGGTGGAGACGGCGTTGAAATCACCCGCCCAGTAGGCTTCCAGACTGTTGCGAACCGGCTGCGGAGCAGTCCCTGATGTCAGCGTTACCCCGTCGGAGCCGTAAAGCAAACGGAGTCGATCCAGCATGCGGTTCTCGTGGTCTGCCCAGTCCAGTGCCCGCAAGATGTTCTGTGTGTCGCTAACCAGCAGCATGACCCCCAACGGGGTGGTGACACGATCTAACTGCCATTGATGCGGTTTTTTCAGCATGAAAACCTCTCAAATATGAACTCTGAAATGATGCTATACCCGGACACGAGCAAATGCTCGCCACTTTTGGACGGTACATTCACCCCCTCAGTCGCTATGTCGTATAAATTGCCAGGAAATAAAGGCACCCAGTAACAGCGCAGCGGCACTGCCCAGAATGGCGGCCATAACGCCGTCGCTGGAGATGGACGTCCCAACCCCGACTAATCCCCCTAATAGGGCCACGCCCAAAGCGCCGCCAGCCTGACGGCTGGTGTTATTGAAGGCTGCGGCGGCTCCCGACCTTTCCGAGGGCAGGGCACCAATAGCGGCAGCAACCAGAGCAGGCGTCGCTGCGGCCAAGCCTAGACCGATGATGAATAACGCAGAGAACATCAGTGCATCGTTTGCAAGTCGCGGAACCAAAGAGAGCAGCAGCATCCCCGCGCCCGTAGCGCCCAACCCGATCGCGGCGGGGTAACGACTACCAAAATGCCCGGTGATGCGGCCACCAAAGGGCAAGCTCAGGGCGAATGGCGCAAACATCACGGTCAGGCGTAGACCCACCTGTTCGGGCGACAATTGTTGGATATGCAGCAGGTATAAGCTGAACGCGAACAGGGTCGCGAATACCCCAAAATTCATGAGACCGGAAGCCGTATTGGCTGCACTAAATACTGGCCGTCGGAAAAATCGAAAATCCAGCATAGGATGGGTATGACGTCGTTCCACCAGCCACAGGGCCACACCGCTCATTCCCGCCCACACGAATGCGGCAATAACCAGCATATTCCCCCAGCCGAGGGGTTGCCCTTCAATGACGGCGAAAATAAGGCTAGCCAGTGCGGAAGCAGTAAGAACCTGTCCCCAAATATCTAGCTTTCCTCCTTGCGGATGGGAGGACTCTGTCACAAATCCGAGGGTTAGCCAAAGACCCAGAACCCCTACCGGCACGTTGATCCAGAACACGGAACGCCAACCAAAGGCTCCGACCAGAAATCCCCCCAGAGTTGGTCCCGCGACCACTGCAAGCCCCGACACTCCCGCCCACCAGCCGATGGCCCGCGCGCGTAGCCGAGCGTCGGGAAAAGCGTTTCGCAGAATAGCCAGCGAGTTGGGTAACGCGGCAGCAGCGCCAATACCTTGTAGGCTTCTCGCACCGATTAAAAACACATAGGATGGCGCCACCGCGCAGGCGATGGAACCCAGCACGAAGAGCATCATTCCGCCGATATACATCCGGCG